>DATNNV010000068.1:0-22571 GCA_035601655.1 Candidatus Dormiibacterota bacterium | reverse complement strand
GAGGAAGGTGCAGATGCGGTGGTCGAGTTCGGGGGAGATGATGTGCTCGAATTTGCAGGCTTGTGTGCGGGCTTCGGAATCGTCGATGGCGAAAGTGTCCTTGAAGAGGCGCTCGGCTAGACGATGACGGCGGACAACGTCGCGGGCGCGGCTGCTGCCGGATGGGGTGAGGTGGACGTCGCCGTTGTTGACTTCGACGAGGCGGAGATCGGCCATGCGGGAGAGGATGCGAGTGGGGGGCTCTTGCGTGATCAGCGGGAGGTGGCCGGCTCCGGCGGGGCCTTCGGCGCGGAGGGAGGCGCTGAGCGCGGGCTTGCCTTCTTCGCCGCAGATCCAGATTTGCTCGAGCAAATGATCGAATCGGATTTGGTCGTCAGAGGTTGGCCCCTTACCGGGGCCGGCGTTGGAGGTGCAGCAGTCGGCGGTGTCGGCTAGCGGGCAGGCTAGCGGATGGCCGGGGCCGTGCTGCGCGGTGTCAAAATGGAGATGGCCGTGGGCTAGTTCGATGCGGCGGTCGGCTTGGCGGGCGATGTCGGGGTCGTGAGTGACCATCAGGATGGTGTGGCCGGCTCTGTGGAGTTCGCGAAAAATTTCTAGGACGATGGTTTCGTTGGCTTCGTCGAGATTGCCGGTGGGCTCGTCGGCGAGGATGAGCTTGGGCTGATTAATCAGCGCGCGGGCTATGGCTACGCGTTGCTGTTCGCCGCCGGAGAGTGCGGCGGGGAGATGGGTGAGGCGATCGGCGAGGCCTACGCGCTTGAGGGCTTCGGCGGCTTGTTGCTCGTTGGTCATGGAATGGAAATATTGCGCGAGCATTACGTTTTCCAGTGCGTTGAGGTACGGGACAAGATGGAATTGTTGGAAGACGAAGCCAACTTTTTCGGCGCGGTAACGGGTGAGCTGATTTTCGCGGAGTTTGGCTAGGTCGATGCCGTCGACCACTACGGTGCCGGAGGTTAGCGTGTCGAGGCCGCCGAGGATATTGATTAGCGTGGTCTTGCCGGAGCCGGAGGGGCCCATCAGCGCGACCCATTCGCCGGGGGAGACGGTGAAGGAGACGCCATTGAGGGCGCGGAGGGAGCCGTAGTGTTTGGCGAGGGAGTCGATTAGGACTTGCGGCGAGGTGGTCATGCTTCACCCCGGAAAACGGAGGCGGGGCGAATGCTGGCGAGGCGGCGCAGCGGGAAGGCGCTGAGGATGGCGACGATCAGGGTGAGAGCCACAGAAATAGGATACACAATCAGGCGGGGACGCGCTGCGAGGCCGAAGACGGCTTTGCCAAGAAAGATGGAAAGGGCGATGCCTGCGGCTGCGCCGATGATGCCGCCGGCCAGGCCGAGTAGTGTGGCTTCGGCCAGGAAGAGGCGAAGGACGCGGCGCTTGGCTCCGCCGATGGCTTTCATCAGGCCAACATCGTTGCGGCGCTCCATGGCGACGTTAGTCATGGCGGCCATGACGCAGAGGCCGGTGAGGATGAGGACTAGCGCTACGGTGAAATTGAGGAGACCGGAGATGCGGGAGTAGATTTTGGCCTGGGCTTGGGTGAATGGGCGGATCGGGTGGACGTCGAGGTCGGGAAACTGCTTTTGCAGATTGGAGGCGTAACGCTCGATGTTCTGCGGCGTGTCAGGAACGTTCAATAGAAGCAGTGATGCGTTGTTCGAGGTGGTTTCGCCGCGAATCCAGGTGAGTTCCTGCACCGCGAAGAAGCTTGTGAGGATTTGATTGTCTTCCGGACCACCGAACTCCTCGACCGTCGACACAAAGCAGAGCATGCGATTAGTACGGTTAGTCAATTGTATGCGGTCGCCGGCATGGATCTGCAAAAGGGCCGCGACTTTTTCGCCGACTCGACAATTGCCCATGTATGCGGCCCTGCCGGCAACCTCGGAAGTGGGTAGGAGTTCCAAAATCGTCGGCGAAGAAGTCGGGTACGGAGAGACATCGAGAATGCGCGCCGGCAGAATGTGTTGAATGTTTCTACCGCCCACTCCAGCCAGGATGACGCGAATGGGATTGCTGGCAGGAGATGCTTCGTCGTAGCGATTCACCGTGACGGACAGATAGAGAAAAGCGACGTGAGTAACTTCGGCGCCGTCGTTTGAAGGGGGTATTTCGTCGTCTAGCCTTGGCGTTGCTGGAGAATTCGGGGAGGCAGGGCTAGCTTTCGCGCTGACGATCACGTTGGCACCGAAGGCGCGGAATTCGGTGGTTAGACGGCGTTTGGCGTCGACTTGGAGGTTGAGGAGGGCGGCGGTGATGGTGGCGCCGGCGCTTAGGGCCAGCAGGATTACGAAGAGGCGGCCCCGGTGGGCGGTGATCAGGCGGCGGACGATGCGCCAAAACATGGTGCGATTGGAGGTGAGCGGCGCGCGAGTCGGTGGCGAGGACATGTCATTCGCCTCGGAGGATGGGTGCGGGTTCGTAGCGGGAGGCGCGGCGGAGGGGGATGGCGCTGCCGAGCAGGGTGACGGTGGCGGCTAGGGCGAGCACGAGGAAGAGGACCAGGAGGGAGGGCTGGGGGGCGATGCCGAAGACGGTTTGGCCGAGGATGCGGGCTAGGAGAATGCCGATGGCGTAGCCTACGCCGCCACCTACGAAGGCGAGGAGGAGTTGTTCGGCAGCTAGGAGGAAACCTACTTTGGCGGAGGCTGCGCCGAGAGCTTTCATGAGGCCGATTTCGGTGCGGCGTTCGATTACGGAGGCGGCGGAGGATGCGCCTACGGCTAACGCGGCGGCGAGGAGCGACGCCGCTGTTACTAGCCAGAGCAGGATGCGGACACGGGTCAGGATGGCGCCTTCGCCTTCGGCGACGCGGCGAATTACGCGGACGTCCGAGCCGGGAAGAACTTGCTGGATGGAATAGGCGATGGAGGAAACGTAGGGGGAGCAGGACCAGCGCTCGAATTCGTCGCGCGACATCGTTTTGATGTTGCGGCGGGCGAAATCGTCTTCGGGTTTGGTTAGGGCGGAGACGTAGAGTTTGCGGTATTGGCCGGGTTTGCGGGCAAGCCATTGCACCGGGCCAATCGGCATGAGCACGGCGTCTTCTTCCGGGCCGCCGGTGGAGAGAATGCCCGTAATGGCGCAGCTCATATTCTGAGTGCCAGAGTAGGCTTGCATTTGTTCGCGATCCGGGAGGGTGACGTTGAGCTGATTACCGATATGAACGCCAATTCGCGTTGCAAGTTTGGCACCGACGACGCACTCGTTCGGGACAGGAACATAGGTGTGGCCGGCGCCAGCGCCTGGCGGAAGTGGAACATTGACGCGCTTGGTGGTGCCGGCGTCCGGGGCGAACCACTTCCCTTCGATCTGAAACCATGGATTGGTTTTGTCGATGCCGGTGACGAAGGTTGAGCCGTCGTTCAGATACACGGGACGGTTGGCCCAAGTTCCCATGAGCGAAACGCCGGCCACGATTCCGGGCGATGACCAATTTTTGGAGGCGGGCGACCAGACTTGTACCGGAATTTCGAGCAACGGAGCGAAGGCGATAATGTTGTTGTGCCAGAAGACGGATTTGATTTTGGGGAGGTCGGATTCGGGGAGGTAAGCGCCGGAGTTGACGGGGCGATAGTCGACGCCGCCGATTTCTAGCGGAAGGGAGTCGGCTTGTGGAGTGACGATTAGATTGGCGCCGAGGCTGCGGAATTCGCGGGCCAGGCGGTCGCCTACGTCGAGGGAGACGCTTAGGGCCGCGGTGGCTACGGCCATACCCAAGGCTAGGGCGGCGCCGGTGAAGAGTTTGCGGCGGGGGCGGCGGGTGAAAGAGTCGGAGACGAGGCGGAGGAACATGGTTTTCAGTAACTAGTGACTGGTGACTGGTGATTGGTGACTGGTGAAGAGCAAGTCTTGCATTGGGAACAGTTTGCTGCGGACCGCCGCGGTATGCTGCGCCACTACAAAGTGCGGCGACGGGACGATGGAGAGCCCGGATGCGCTGCGAATGGCGGAAAAGCGGAAGCGAGCTTCCGCACTCCAAAGGATCATTGGGGGACCTCGGTTAGGGCTTGGGTTAGGGTGGAGAGGTCGAGGACCAGGTCGGGGCCGTCGGTGTGGGAAGGGACGCCTACTGGATTGCAGCCGCCGGCTTCGCCTATGGTGGGGACGTAGATGGCGGAGGCGCAGTGGCGACAGATTACGTTTTGGCCGTCCTGGCGGTAGCCTTCGGCGCCGCAGATGCGGCAAGCGTCGAGGGCGGTGCCCCATTCATCGGGCTTCTTTCCGTTGGGCTTCTTGATGATCATGAAACGAATCGATTGGGTGCCGGCGTTTACAGTGAAGAGATGAAGATTGCCGTCTTGGACCTCGGTGATCGGGACGCGAATTTCGTTGCCGTTGGCGACGATCGCTCGCGCTGTGGGCGGGGCGGAATTGGCGCGCGCGTAAATGAAATCAGCGGTGAGGACGAGAATGACAGCGAGCGATGCGCTGGCAGCGGCGGCCATCCAGCGACGGCTGCGGCGATTCTGTGCTTCGCGGAGGCGTTTCTCGGCGTCGGTGCCGGCTTCTTGTTCGGCCTTAGAGTGGGAGGCAGATTGCCATTCGCGGAAGACGAGAAGAGCGGCGGCACCGAAGATGAATACGAAGAAGAAGAGCTCGTTGCGAACGATGGGGCCGATCAGCGCCATTTCCTGTTTGCTGGAAGGCAGCCAGCGCGCTTCGCTAAGTTCGTGAACACCCGTTAATGCGAGTTGGAAGGCCACCAGCATTAGAATTACAGTGGTGACGGCGAAGAAGCGGTGGAGCGGCACGCGCAAGGTACCTTTGAAGAAGAAGAGGCCGACGGCTACGGCGGCGGCGATTCCGGCGAGCGTGCCGATCCAGGTCTGGATGCCTTCGGTGGAAAGCTCGACGGCGCGCAAAATCAACGCTAGCTCGGCGCCTTCACGGAGGACCATCAAGAAGACGAAGAGAAAAATGCCCCAACCGGCTGCGCGGCCGGCGCGAACGGCGTAAGATTCGACTTTTTGCTCGATTTCTTTTTTGAGGTGGCGCGCAACGCGATTCATCCAGATGATCATCGTAATCACGAAGAAGGAAGCGATAAGCAGAAGCAGACCCTCGAAGCCGTCCTGGTTGATGCGGAAGCGTTCCAGGGCGATGGCAACGGCGAGGCTGAGGGCGGTGGCGGAAGCGACGCCGGCCCAGACGAAACGGCCGAGTTGGGCACGGCCGGTACGGGAAAGGTAGACGAGAATGATACCGACGACGAGGGCGGCTTCGACCCCTTCACGAAGAGCGATAAGGAAAGCGGAAAGCACCGGATCTCCAGTTGTAAATGAATTGCAACTACGAAATAAGTGTACCGCAGAGAAGCATTTCCGTCAATCGGACCACACTGGTCCGATATCACCAAGGTAGAATACACCTGCTCATGTTTAGGGCTCAAATCGTTCGGCAAATCGCGTCGCTAACGCTGTGCGCGCTGCTGGTGTGTCCGCAAGGGAACGCGCAGGGCGGGAAGGGGGCGTCTTCGCAGGGAAGGGCGACAAGCGACCTGAAACGCGCGCGGAAAGCCATCGAGCGAGGCGAAAAGGCGGAAGCGGAGGGGCACCTGGACGAGGCGCTAGCGGCTTACGACGAAGCGGCGAGGTATGCGCCGAACGATGCGGCGATCGTGGGACGCGGAGCAGCGCTGAAATCGAAGCTGGTGCGTGGCCACGTGGAAGCCGCAGAGCACCTGGCACTGGAAGGTCACGTGGTAGCCGCGGTGGAAGAATTGAATACGGCGCTGCGCATCGATATCGGAAACACGATCGTGGCGCAGCGGTTGCTGGAAATGAAGACGATGGGCGAAGAGCCGGAAACGCCGGCGCAGGCAGCAGCGCAAACTCCCACGGGTCTGCCGGTGCTGAAGCCGGAGCCGGGCCGTCGAAACCTGGACTTGCACGGCGACACCAAAGCGGTCTACCAGCAGATGACGTCGGCCTTTGGGTTGAAGACGGCGTTTGATCCGGACCTGCCGACGCGCAACGTCAAGCTGAAACTCGAGGATGTGGATTTCTACATGGCGTCGAGACTGCTGGCGATACAAACGAACACGTTCTGGCGGCCCATCGATTCGACGATGGTGTTCGTTACGCCGGACACGGCGGAGAAGCGGCGGCAGTTCGGAGTGGAGCTGGAGCAGACGTTTCCGCTGCGGGGAGCGGTGACTCCGGAAGAGGTCTCGGAGCTGCTGCGGATTCTGCGAGATATCACCGGAGCCACGCACATCGAACTGGACTCGCGCAGCCGGAGCATCACGATGCGGGACACTCCCGACAAGCTGGCGCTGGCGGGCGAAGTGCTGCAGCAAGCGGAAGAAGCGCGCGGGGAAATCATGCTGGAGGTGGAGCTGCTGGAAGTGGATCGCGACGCGGCGCGAAACCTGGGCGTGCAGTTCCCAACGACCGCCACGCTCCGTGCGGTGGACCCGAGAATTCTTACGCAGTTGCGGCAAGCGAAGGATTTGAGCGCGCTGCTCTCTTTGCTTGCAGGGGTATTCGGGGGAGCGGCCACGGGAGGGGCGGCGTTCAGCCTGAGTTCGGTGGTGCCGCCGTTCGTGACCGTGGGCGGCGGCAAGACTACGTTGCTGCTGACGCTTCCGGGCAGCGCGGCACAATTTTCGGATGCGCTGACGACGGTGCAGAGCGGGCGGCAAGTGCTGCTGCGCGCGCAAGACAACAAGCCGGCTACTTTTTTTGTGGGCGATCGCTTTCCGGTCACGCTGTCGTTGCTTTCCGGAAGTATTGGCGGCGGGGTGGGGTTGACGGCCAATCCGGGCGGGGCCGCCAATCCGTTCCCGAGCACCGCGTACAACGTCGGGACCGGGCCGGTGGCGTTGGTGGCGGCCGATTTCCAGAACAATGGATTGCTGGATCTGGCGGTGGTCAATGAAATTGACAACAGCGTGTCGATTCTGGTGAACCAGGGGGGCACGCAATCCGGGACATTTACGCAGCCGAGCACTTCGCCGATTGTGCTGGGAACTCCGCGGACAAGTGCGCCAGCGGTGCAGCCCCGGATTGCGTCAGCGGCGCTGACGAGCAGCGGATTCCACGATTTGCTGATCACCGATCCGACGGCCAACACGGTGCGGATTCTTCTGAGCAACGGCGATGGAACGTTCACGGAAGCCACCGGCTCGCCTATTGCGGTGCCGAACGAACCAAGCGCGATCGTGACGGGAGATTTCAACGCAGACGGCAACGTGGATTTGGCGGTGAGCAGTTTTTCGGCGAGCAACGTTTCGCTGTTCCTGGGAGATGGAAAAGGCGGGTTCACCGAAGCCAAGAATTCGCCCATCGCGCTGCCGAGCGGGGTGCTCAATCCGGTGGCGATGATCGAAGGCGATTTCGATGCGAATGGCAAGGCGGACCTGGCGATCCTGGCAAACAATAACGCTCCATCGACAGCGGGCGAAGTGGTGGTTCTGCTGGGGCAAGGAGACGGCACTTTCGTGGCCGCCGGCGCAGCGACCACCGTGGGAAACGGGCCGGTGGCGATGGCATCCGGCGATTTCGACGCGAGCGGAAGCCTGGATCTCGCGGTGGTGAATCAAACGGATGCGAGCCTGACGATTCTGCTGAATCACGGCGACGGCACTTTCGCGCCGGGACCAAATTCGCCGCTGACGATCGGCTCGGGGACGTCTCCCACGGGAATCGCAGTGGCGGATTTTGACGGAAACGGAACGCCGGACGTGGTGATCAGCAATTCGGGGACGAATACTTTTTCTGTCTTTCTAAATGGAGGGTTGGGACTTTTCGCACTGGCGATCGAGCCGCCTGGGGGAACGAATCCATCCGCGATCGTGGCCGCTTCGCTCCAAGGCACAACGTCTTCGGATGTGGCGATTGCGGATAACGTGTCCGGAGCAGCAGGGCAAGTGACGGTGGTGCTGAACGCCACAAACATTTTGGGCACCGGCGGACTGGCGCAGCAGCCGTACCCGGGTGCGGAGTACATCGATCTGGGAGTGAAGGTGAAAGCGACGCCGGCGCTGCACGCCAACCATGAGGTTACGCTGCAACTGGAATTCGAGATTCGCGCGCTTTCGGGGGCAAACATCAATGGCATTCCGATCATCTCGAACCGCACACTGACGCAAACGGTGCGCGTGAAAGAAGATCAGCCGAGCCTGCTGGGCGGGCTGACGGACCGCGAAGAGACGCGGGCGATTACCGGGTTGCCGGGATTTGCGAACTTGCCGGTGGTTGGTTACGCGTTCGGAACACGGAGTACTTCGCTGAGGAACACGGAGCTGGTGATTCTGATTACGCCGCGGCGGCTGCGGTCTCCGAGCCGCATCGAGCGCAGCTTCTACGCGGGGCGGGGCGACTCGACAGCGCGGCATGACGTCGGCGGCGCTCCGGCGGGGGTTCCGGCTCCAGTGCCAGGTCCAGTTCCGGCCCCGACGCCTCCGCCACAATAGTGAAAAAGGAACGGCTGCTAGCGCTGCGGCTGTGGCTGCGCAACTATTTGCGCGATTAGCGGGCCGCGGTGAGCGCATGGCCGGCGAGCTTTTCGAGGATGGCAACCGGCGAATGCTCGGGCGCGACCATGGCGTGGCGGGAGATGATGAAGGTTTGCTCGAGGGCGTGCTGCCCTTCGAGCACGGCGTGACTGACGCAGTCGGTGAAAACAATCCAGGTGGAATCGGGCGGAAATTCCCAGCGCTGCTTGGGAGAGTGCTGCTGAAACGTTGCGTCTTCTTTCATGGCGTTGTGGCAGCGGTGCATGAAAGTGTCGTAAGGCGAGCGATTCGCGCCGGGTAAACGCAGCGCACGCGAGAGAGCGCGCAAGGCGCTGCTGAAAGGATCGCGTTTCTGCGTGGCGGGCAGGCCGATGGTTTGCGCAAAATGCGGCGCGACCGTCGCAAATGTTTCGGCGGTGAGCCACACGCGGTTCTGCACGGGATTCATGTTGGTGAAGAAGCGCAGGATGCGGTCGCCGTTAGTCGGGCGGGTGGGGAAAGCGTCAATGTGGCAAAGATCGTTGCGGGCGTGCAGGCGTGCAGCGCGGCCGCGTTCTTCGATGGGGCGATAGCTGGCGTAATCGAGCTTCCATTTGCCGGCGTAGGAGGGAAGCAGTTCGCCGAGGAATTTTGCGGCGGAGTGCGAGTAGTGGCGAAGAATGGCGCGAAGCTGCTCGGCTTCGGCGGATTCGGATTTATCGAGACCGGTGACGCGGTCTTCGGCGGGGCGGTAGGCGACGTTTTTGTGGTAGGCGGCGCTGGTTTGCTTTTGGCCGAGAAGGATTTCGCGTTCGGCGGGGGAAATCTCAAACGGAGTGTGCGGGAAAAAGAGGATGTTGCCGGCTTCGAGTTGCGCGCAGAGGCGGTCGCCTCTTTCGCGTGGATGGTCCGGAAGCTGCGGCGCAAAGCGGCCTTCGGCGTCTTGCACAGAGAAAAGGCGGGTTGCCCCGGGGCTGGACTGCGATTCGGCCGGCTGGGTTGCGGGAGAGCTCATGTTGGCGTGCAAAAAAGAATAGCGTCGCGCGACGACGGTGACAAGCTGGGAGACTTAGGGGAGCGATTCGAAAACGACGATGGGGCGATAAGTGCGCGGAACGACCGCTTCCGCGATGGCGATCAATTTATTTTGCTGGTTGAAGACGCGGAGGCGCGGAGCTACCAATTGTCCGGAATCCAGCTCCGTGGTAGCTCCCGGCACGGGCTCGACACGCCCGGGCTGGATTTGCGCGATGGAAACGTTGAAATTCGTGCCGTGGCGCACGCGCCGCTCGACTACCGGCAAAACATTGGCGCGGGGAAAGTTGGGGAGCAGGTGCTCGAGGGGAATGAGCCGGTCAACGAATTTACCGGCGCGCGCGGCTTCGGCTAGTTCGTCGAGGTCGATGGCTTGCTCGAGGGAGAATTCGCCGACGGCGGTGCGGGTGATTTCGGCGAGATGTGCGCCGCAGCCGAGATTCTCGCCCATTTCGTGAGCGAGCGCGCGAATGTAGGTGCCGGAAGAGCATTCGATTACGAAACGCGCGACCTGCCCTTCGATTCCGGTGAACTTGTACTCGAAGACTTCGACTTCCGCAGGCTTTAGTTCGACTACTTGTTTCTTGCGGGCTAGTTCGTAGGCTGGGCGGCCGTGAATTTTCTTGGCGGAAAAGGCCGGAGGCATCTGCTCGAAGCGGCCAACGCGATCTGCCGCGAGGCGTTCGAGAATGCCGGGATCGAGCGTTGGCGATACGTCTGGGCCTTGCGCTTCGCCGTCGGAGTCATACGTATCGGTGGCGAAGCCGAAACGGTATCCGGCGGTGTAACGCTTGCGGCGTCCGGTGTAGAAGCGCACGAGACGGGTGGCGCGGCCGAGTAGCAGGACGAGGACACCGGTGGCCAGCGGATCGAGCGTGCCGAGGTGGCCGACCTGGCGAAAGCCTGCGAGATGGCGCACGGCATCGACGACGTCGTGGGAAGTTTTTCCTTGGGGCTTGTTGACGACGAGCGCGCCGTCAAACGGCGCGGGTTGCGGCTGGCGTGGCATAGGGTCGGGGGCGGGCGGCTAGGCGGTGGAGGACGGATTGTCCTTTTTCATGGTCTTGAGAAGCTGGTCGATGCGTTCCATATGTTCCTGGGAGTGATCGAGAGTGTAATGCAGGTCGGGAGTGCGGCGGATTTGCAGGCGCTCGACCAGCTCACCGCGAATGTAGCCGGCGGCGTGCTCGAGGGCCTTTATGGCGTCCTGCTGTTCTTTCGCGGAACCTTTGGCGTTTACAAAGACGCGGGCATGGCGCATGTCCGGCTGCACGCGCACGGCGGTGACCACGATCATGCCTTCGAGGCGCGGGTCTTTGAGCTCGCCGGCGAGCATGGCGTTCAGTTCGTGGGCGATTTCTTCGCCGATGCGCTCGTGACGATGATTGGCTGGGCTCATGATCGTTCCTGCTTGGCCTTCTATAGCATGTCTACGACGTGATTCACCAGCGTTCGTCCGAGCAAACGGTACGCTTCGGCTAGAACCAACTGCAGCGACTCTTCGACGTGCTGTTCGGCCGTCGACAGCGTGACCACGCCGATGATGGCACGTTGCCACACTTCCTGATACTCCATCTCGGCGACGGCGACATTAAAGCGCCGGCGCAGACGGTCTTTCAAGCTGCGCACGACCTGCCGTTTGTCCTTCAGCGAGTGCGCTTCCGGGATGTACAGCTCGAGAGTGAGCAGGCCGACCGGCATGTGCGGCTCCGGGGGACAGCGTGCAGTTTACTTGCGGCCGCCAGCGCCGCTGGTCTGAGCGGCAGCTTCCGCGGCACTGAGTTTCAGAACGCTGAAGCATTCGAGAAAGTCGCCGACTTTGACGTCGTTGAAATTGGCGATTCCGGCGCCGCACTCAAAACCGGTGCGCACTTCGCTGGCGTCGTCTTTGAAGCGCTTGAGCGAGCTGAGCTTGGAGGTATAGATGACCGCGCCATCTCGGACCACGCGGATCTGCGCGTCGCGCTTGAGCACGCCGTCGACCACGTAACAGCCTGCCACGGTGCCCGCGCCCTTGACGCGGAAAGTGTTGCGCACTTCGGCGCGGCCGAGGTAGGTCTCCTGGATGACCGGCTCGAGGAGGCCCTCCATAGCTTTCTTCAACTCGTCGGAAACTTCGTAGATGATGGTGTGGGTGCGGATGTCCACGCCTTCGCGCTGTGCCAGTTCGAGAGCTTTGCGGTCGGGACGGACCCCGAAGGCGATGACAATGGCTCCGGAGGCGGAAGCGAGCAGAATGTCGTTTTCGGTGACGGCGCCGACACCGGAACCGAGGATCTTGAGCTTGACCTGATCGGTGGAAAGCTTGGGGAGCATTTCGACGAGCACTTCCACGGAACCTTGCACGTCGCCCTTGATGACGATGTTCAATTCCTTGACTTCGCCAGCTTTCAGCTGCTCGTGCAACTGATCGAGAGTGATGCGGGCGCCGCTGGAGCGAGCCAGTTGCGCGTCGCGCTGCTTGGACTGGCGGTAGTCGACGACGTGCCGCGCTTTGGCTTCGTCGGTAACCTGGAAGTGATCGCCGGCCTCGGGAATGCCTTGCAAACCAAGCACTTCGATGGGGGTGGAAGGCGGCGCGTCTTTGGCGGGACGCCCGCGATCGTCGAACAAGGCGCGCACTTTGCCGAACACCGCGCCGCAAATGAAGAAGTCGCCGGGGAGCAACGTGCCGTTCTGCACGAGCACGGTGGCGACCGGGCCGCGGCCGCGATCGACGCGCGATTCAAGGACGGTGCCGGCAGCCGGCGCATCCGGATTGGCGCGCAAGTCGCGCAACTCGGCGACCAGCAGAATGATTTCGAGCAGCTTGTCGATACCCTTCTTCTGCTTCGCGGAGACTTCCACGAATTCGGTGTCGCCGCCCCACTCGGAGGGCATCAAGCCAACTTCGCTGAGTTGGCGCTTCACGCGCTCGACTTGCGCTTCCGGCTTGTCGATTTTGTTGATGGCCACGATGATGGGGACTTTCGCGGCTCTGGCGTGGTCGATGGCTTCTTTGGTTTGGGGCATGACGCCGTCGTCGGCGGCCACGACGAGCACCACAATGTCGGTGACCTTGGCGCCGCGCGAGCGCATGCGGGTGAACGCTTCGTGACCGGGCGTATCGACAAACACCACGGCCTTGTCGTTCACCTGAACTTTGTAGGCGCCGATGTGCTGGGTGATGCCGCCGGCTTCGCCGCCGGCTACGTCGGCTTCGCGAATGGCGTCCAGCAAGCTGGTCTTGCCGTGGTCCACGTGGCCCATCACGGTGACGACCGGGGGACGCGGCTTCAGGTTTTCCTGAGTCTCTTCCTTGGCGACTTCGAGGACCATTTCTTCCTCGAAGGAGACCACGCTGACGACGCCGTTGAAGGCCTGCGCTAATTCGGTGGCGGTGTGCACGTCGAGCGCCTGGTTGATGCTGGCGAAGACGCCGCGATCGAGCAGGGTCTTGAGCAAATCCTTGGCGCGCACGTCCAGCTTTTCCGCCAGTTCGCGAATGGTGATGCCTTCTGTGAGCGTAACGTCGCGGGGCGCGCGCGGTTCCGGCGGCGCGATGACTGCGGCGATGCCACGGCTGGCACCTGAACGTTGGCGCGTGGGATGGAGCTTGCGCTCGCCTTCCATCTCGCGCTTGTCAGCAACGGGACGCTGGCGCTGCGGCGGCTTGCGCGCATAGAGCGGCTTGCCCGGCTCCGCCTTTGACGGCATTTTGTCGGGAAACGGCGGCAGCATACCGGGGCGTCCGGGCATGCGCGGACCAGGCCGCGTGCCTGTGGGCACAGCGCCGCGGCGCTGGTCAAAAGGACGATTCTGGGGGCCGCCGGGTCCACCAGGACCTCCGGGGCCGCTCGGGCGTGGCGTGTGGGACCGTGCGCCTTGCGCGCCTTGTTGCTGCGGGCGCATGGGCTGGCCCGGACGCGGGCCACTCGGGCGGTTGCCAGGCGCGGTGTTGGGCAAGGGTCCGCGATTTCCGGTGGGAAGCGGACCACGATTTCCAGTCGGAAGCGGACGAGGCTGCTGTCCGGTGGGGCGAGGCGGTTGTCCCGGGCGCGTGGGCGTTCCGCCGGGGCGCGCTCCGGGAGCACCGGGGGCGGCGGCAGCGGGACGCACTGCAGAAGGCGAACCAGGCTGAGCTGTGCCCGGTGGGCGCGCGGAGGGTGGCGCACCAGATGGTGTGTTCGGGCGAATGGGTTGGCTGTGCGGCAGGGAGGTCGGGCGCGGGGGCTGGCCTTGCGGCGCGGTTGCCGTGGGCGCAGCGGGAGCCAAAGGCTTCTGGGCTGGCGGCACGACTGCTGGCGCGGCAGGCGCCGCAGGAGCGGCAGGCTTTGCCGCGGCGGGAGCTTGTGAGGTCGGTGCCGGCTGTTGTACGGCCGGAGTTGGAGGAGCAGGCACAACGTGGGTCCCAACTGGGGGTGCAACTGCCGCCGGTGTAGCAGGCGCAGGCGCTGACGCTATGGGCGCTGGCGCTGCAGGCGCGACTGTCTTCGCCGCCGGAGGCGCTACAGGACTCGCCGGAGCAGGCGCAGCCGCGGGACGCATACGGGCTGCTTTGGCTGCCACATCCTTGGCTTCCTTATCAGCCTGGGCCGCGCGTTCGACCGCAGCCTCTTCTTCTGCCTGACCCAAGAGGCGCTTGCGCACCTTTTCGGCGACATCCGCCGGAATCGAGCTCGAGTGCGTCTTCTTCTCGGTGACGCCGTATCCGGCCAAAAGGTCGATGATGGCCTTGGCCTTGACCTCGAGTTCACGGGCCAGTTCGTTGATTCGGACTTGGTTTGCGTCGCTCATTCTTTAGTTAGGACTTTGCCTCTTCCGCCTTGTCAGGCGCTTGCTCGGATTCGTTTACGGGAGCTTCTTTCGCCGGTTCCGCAGCCTTCGGTTCTTCGGAAGCCACTTCGGCGGCGCCGGCCGATTCCCCGGGAGCCGCTTCGGAAGCAGACGTCTCTTCCGCGGCTTCCTCGGTCTTCTCGGGAACAGCAGACTCACCTTCGGACGAGGCAGGCACTTCGCCTTCGGTTGGAGCAGACGCATCTTCTACGAGCGTGTCCGTGTTTTCCACGGCCTCGGCGCCTTCCGCGGTTTCCGCTGCTGCCGCCGCGCCCGCTTCGCCTCCGCTTTCGTAGAAGCGATTCACTGCCTGATAAATTTTGTCGACCATTTTTTCGCCGATGCCCGGGATTTCCATCAACTGTTCGGGCGTCATGCCGGCGAGCTTTTCGACGTTGGCGATTCCCGCGGCCTCGATCTTCTCGATGGTCTTGGGCCCGACGCCCGCAAGTGCGGTCAGCGGCGTCGTCGGCGCGGTCAGCGCGGTCATCTGCTCTTCGATTTCGCGGCGCTTCTCTTCTTCGCTCTTGATGTCGATATCCCAGCCGATGAGCTTGCTGGCCAGGCGCACGTTCTGGCCTTTTTTGCCGATGGCCAGGGAAAGCTGGGAATCTTCGACGATCACTTCGAGCTTGCGATTTTCCGGATCGGTGATCTGGACGCGCGTCACCTTGGCCGGGCTCAGGGCTTTCTGGGCGAAGGCCACGGTCTCTTCGTTGTACGGAATGATGTCGATCTTTTCGCCGCGCAACTCGCGGATGATGGACTGCACGCGCATGCCTTTCATGCCGACGCACGCGCCGACGGGATCGACATCCTTGTCCCGGCTGGCCACGGCTACTTTGGTGCGCTCGCCGGCTTCGCGGGCGGCGTGGCGAATTTGCACCGTGCCGTCATAAATCTCGGGTACTTCCATTTCAAAAAGGCGCTGCACGAGGCTGGCGTCCGCGCGCGAAACGATGACTTGTGGCCCTTTCGCGGCGCGGTCCACGGCTTTGATGACCACGCGAAGGCGCTCGCCGATGTTGTAGGTCTCGAGGCGCGACTGCTCGCGCTTCGGCAGGCGGGCTTCCGTACGGCCCATATCCACGATAAGGTCCGGGCCTTCGGCGCGCTTGACGATGACGGTCACGAGCTCGCCAACGCGGTTGTGATATTCGTTGAAAATAGTGTCGCGCTCGGCTTCGCGGACTTTTTGCAGGATGACCTGCTTCGCGGTTTGCGCCGCGATGCGGCCGAGCACGTCGGTGGGCTTGACGGTGATGATTTCGGTTCCGACTTCGGCGCCGGGATTCTTTTTCTTGGCGTCGGCGACGCTGATTTCGCGCTTGGGATCCGTCACTTCCTCGACGACGGTCATCACCGCGAACACTTCCACCTGCCCGGTCTCGGAATTGAACTTTCCGCGCAAGTCCTCTTCGCTCTTGTAATACTTGCGGGCCGCCACCACCATAGCATCTTCGATCGCGGACACTACGACTTCCGGCTCGATATGCTTCTCGCGGCTGAGCATCTCAATTTGTTGATAGAGCAGATTCGCCATAACTCGTTCCTAATCTCGTCCCAAACTTCCCTGAAGTAGTTCCCTTCCTAAAATTCGACCACCAAATTCGCTTTGCGGATGTTTTCGAGCGGCAGCTCAACCATCCGCGCTTCTTTTCCCTTCAGTTCCATGCGGACCTTGCCATCCGCAAATCCCTTCAGCCGCCCCTCGAAGAATTTCGCCTGGCCAACCGGCTCGATAGTCGAAATCTTGGCCAGCCGCCCGGTGAAGCGCTCGAAATCGCCGGCTTTGGTCAACGCGCGGTCCATGCCCGGCGAACTGATTTCGAGAACATATCCGGGCCCCGGGACCAACTCTTCCACGTCCAGAATCACACTTAGCTGCTTGCTCACTTTCTCGCAATCCGCATGGCTAACCTTGGGATACGGACTGTTCGCGCCGCCAGCAGCGCCAGCACCTTCCGGCCCAGCATCTGACCCGGTCTCGCCGCCGCTGGGTGCGCTCACCGAAGGCACGCGATCGACGTACACCCTCAGAAAGCGCTGCTTGCCGACTTTCCATTCGACATCAACGACTTCCAGTCCTTCTGAGCGGGCCACCCGCTCGGCAGCTTCGCGTACCTTTTCCAGATTCAACCGAAGACTCCCCGGCCTATGCCGGAACGCGATGCACTCCGTCCGGCGTCAACAAAAAAGTGGGCTTGCGCCCACTCACCCGTTCGACCGCTTCAGAGTGAAAGTAGAGTATATTCCGCCAACACGGCAAAAGCAAGATACGCGCCCCAGAGCAGCAGGGCGCTACGGCGCTACCGAGCGGTCTGCCCTCCCAGCCAGGCTCACGTCGTTGCCGCCTCGGTGGGCACCCTTTTACATCTGGGCCCTCGCTGATATGCAGGCGAAGCCAGGGGGTGGCGGGCGGAGATGGACTTGACCCGGACGAGCGAGGGCGAGTAGTGTTTTCGGCAAGCCATAGACACAGGGCGGGGATGTGAATCAGGCCAAGTCATTCCACTATTCGTTAACGCAATTCCACGTTCGCTCCTTATTAGGACTAGGCGTTTTGTTACTGGTGTGCGCGGGGCCGGGGTTGGCGCAGCGGCCGATGGCGCCCAGTACGGGGCCGGTAATGAATCCTGGGGATTTGGCCAACGCAGCGCTGCTGCCGGTGACAGTTACGGTGAACGTGCGAGAAGCGAGCGGGATGCTGCTCGAGGGCCATGCGTTCGTGAAGCTTACTTCGCAGGCGCGGCGGTATAACCAGACGGTAGCGACGCAGGAGAATTCCTCGGCTACATTCAAAGATGTGATTGCCGGGGATTACGAAGTGGAGGTGAGCTCAGCCGGATACCGCACCCTCACGGAACGAGTAGACATCGCTCGCGGCGGGAGCTACCCAGTGTTCATTTATCTGCACTCGGAGTCGGAGGATCCGGCAAGCGCCAAGCCCCCGGCGGGGATGACGATGACGCCGAAGCTGCAGAGCGAGCTGGACAAAGGCATGGAGAAGATGCGCAAGCAGCAGTATGACGGGGCGCAGCAGCACTTTGAGAAAGCCGCGAAAATCGCGCCGGGAAATGCGGACGTGCAGTACCTGCTGGGAGTGATCGCGTCCACGGAAAAGCATTTGGATGTGGCGCGGGCGAAATTCGAGAGCGCGCTGGCGCTATATCCTGCGCACGAACGGTCGCTGCTGGCGCTGGGCGAATTGCAGTTACAGACGGGCGACGCGAGTGGCGCGGTGCGCGCGCTGGAGAAAGCGTTCGCGGCGAATGGCGCGGACTGGAAAACGCACTTTCTGCTGGCACAGGCGTACAACAGCGAAAAAGAGTATGGGAAAGCCGAGCTTCACGCGTCGCGCGCGGCAGAACTCGGGAAGGCCAAGGCTGCGTTGCCGCTCCTGCTGCTAGGGCGGGTTTACGCGGCGGAAAATAAGAGAGACACGGCGAAGCAGGCTTTTGAACTGTTGATCAAGGAATTTCCAGGCGATCCTGCGGCGCAGCAAGCCAAATCCGAGATCGCGGCTCTGGCGGCGTTGCCTTCGGTAGGTGCGGCGACGACGGCCAGTGCCGCGGTGTCACCTGCACCTTTGCCGGCGGGCGCGGCTCCCTCCGCCGTGGTGGGTCTAGCGGACCCGCCGCCGCTGTTGGTCACCGAGCACTTGTGGGCTCCGGCGGACGTGGACGGGAAAGAGTACCCCGTGGCGCCCGGCATTCCCTGCGGTCAAGGAGAAGTGCTGGCGCGGGCGCAGAAACGCATGCTCCACCAGTTGCAAAACTTCGATAAGTTCATGGCCACCGAGCGGATCGAACATCAGCAAGTGGATGCTCACGGCAACGAAGGAGGCTTGCGGTTCAAGGATTTCTCTTACCTGGTGTTCGTGCACCCGTTCAAGAACGATTCGTTTTTTCTGGAAGAATCGCGGAATGGCGGGCAAGGCGTGGACGCGTTCCCGACAAGTCTGGCGACGACGGGGCTTGTGGGATTGGGCGTTGCCGTCCTGGAGCCGGAATATGAAAACGACTTCGAGTACAAGTGCGAAGGGCTTTCTTCGTGGCGAGGGCAGGCGGCGTGGCAGGTGCGCTTCGAGCAAAAGAGGAACGTCGAATCGCGCATTCGAGTGTGGCGGCGCCGCGGCGAAGTCTTTCCGGTGGCGCTAAAGGGCCGCATCTGGCTGGGCGCCAACAGCTACGACCTGCTGCACATGGAGACGGACCTTCGTGACCCGATCGAAAAGCTGATGCTGGTGCGCGATCATCTGGTGATCGACTATGGACCGGTGACCTTCGAGCGGGGGAACGAGAAACTCTGGCTGCCGTGGAAAGCGGAGATGTTCATGGAGCTGCACGGGAGACGCTACCACCACCGGCACACGCTGACGAACTACATGCTCTTTTCCGTGGATACCGCCAACCAAATCGGAAGGCCCAAAGAGCCTGCCGAGCAGCGCGATAAGGGCGAGAAACCGCAAGACTAGCTAAGGCAGGACTGGGCCGCACGAGCGGAACGCAGCAGTGGCGTAGGTCGGTTCAGCCGTACGCGCGCTACGAGACAAAAAAAGGGCCTTTGCGCGTGGCGCAAAGGCCCGGGATTCATAGCGAACCGCAACTGGCTTAGCTTTGTGGCTTGGCAGGTGGCGGCGTCGCAGGCTTGGTAGCCTGGGTCGCGGATGGCTTGGCAGTAGCCGGTTTTGCGGGCGTCGTGGAGCCGGCCCTGAGCGGGTAAGCCTGATCGTAGAGCCGGATGATGTCCTGGGTAACATCGATCTGAGCCGATTTGTAGATCAAGTTGGAGTTCTGCGCGGAAGAATCGAACACCGCGACCAAGCCGTTTTCGCGCGCGTAACGGTCGAGCACGTCGATCATTTTGCGGCCGATGCGATCAATGACTTCGCCTTGCTCAGCGTTGACGTCTTCCTGGTATTCCGTCTGCTTGCGCTCGAGCTGGCGGGCGAGCACTTCGCCCTGGCGCTGCAGCTGCGCCTGCGCTTCCGGGCTCAGGGTGCTGGCACCAGCCTGAAGGCGCTGACGAATGTCGTTGATGGTCTTGTTCATATTCTCGAGTTCCGTCTGGCGGGGCGCGAACTTGGACTGCAGTTCGGCGGAAGCCTGCTTGCCCTCAGCGGTGGTGACGATCGCGGAACGCACGTCCACGACGCCAACTTTTCCGGAGGCGGCGGAACCGGCCGCGGGCGCTCCCTGGGCCTGGACGGCCGCGGTGCCGAGAAAGCACGCGGCGGCCAGCGCGGCGGTACGAAGATAATTTCTGGAATTCACTTTATTCTCCTTGTTGAAGGTGGCTCCGATTTTCTCGAAGCCCCGGGCCAATTTTCGATTGGCTAAAACTTGGTTCCGCTCCCTATGGGTTCCGCGGGGGTATTCCAAACCCAGCAGTATAGCCGACGCCGGACAAGGCAAGCAACGCGAAACCTGTCGATTGCACCTTGCATTTAGGACTCTAGACGAAAGGCTGTGAGACCTCATGGCAGCGGCAACAACAGGATGCGGTTGTTGGCCTGATCGACGATGACCGCCAGATTCAGCTGGTTGTGGATGGCGGCGGCAAGCTCACCGGTGGCGCCAATGCCAATGGTCAGTTTGGTCTGGAGGGTCTGGGCATCGATCAGAGAAATGGTGTTGCTGGCAGCGTTGACGCTCAGCACGGTGCCGGAATTGACGTTGATAGCAAGAGAGTTGGGGTTGATGCCGACCGGGATGGCTCTGGTGCTGCCGTTGTCCGGATTGAACTCGACAACCTGATTCGACTGGCTGGACACAGAGTAAAAGAGTCCGGGGTTGGTTGTGCTGGTGGTGGCTGCTGGATCGAACACCACTCCGGTAGGCGTAGCGCCGAGGAAGGAAGCAGAAGCCGCGCTGGTGCTTCGGACGGGAGTAGCTCCGCCGATATCGATAGCGTCAAGAACGCCGAAAGGAGAAGACGCGCCGTTGGATTGCAGCGCGCTGACGACAGCCAAGCCGCGGCTATTGGTGCCGCGATCGGGGTCGATGGCGACGGCGATGGGACTTATATCGACGCCGACCGGGCCGAGCACCGTAAGTGTGCCAACGGGAGTTGCCGTGAGGGGAGTTAGATCGATGGCGTTGACAGAGCCCGAACCGGTGTTGGCGATGACCGCAAGATTGGTTTGCTGATTGATGGCCACGCCGGTGGGATTGGTACCGACAGTCACATCCTTGACGGCTTGCATCTGTTTGTCGAGGTCGAGAATCGAGACAGTGCCTGAGGCATTGTTGGTGACCACGGCAACGCCAAGCGTAGCGCTCAACCTCGGCAGAACGGCGACGCCCGTGGGGGTGCCTCCGGTGGGAATGGTGCCGACGAGTTGGCCGAACTTGTTTGCAGGATCGAGACTTAAGAGCGAAACCTGGCTGCACGCGGTATTGGTGACCACGGCAAGGTTGCGCTGTTCATCGATGGCCACACCTCCGGGTGCGGCAGGGATAGGAGTGGCGACGCTGCCGCAGGCGGGAACGGGTACGGATTCCAAAACGGTGAAATCGACGACGTTGGAGAAAACATTGCCGGTGACTACATCGACGGCAAAGCGGTGCGGCGCGGCCAGAAAGGCTTTCGGAATGGTGACATCGAGTTCGTGATTGCTGACGAGGGTTACGCCGCCGCTCAGCGCGGTGCCATCGAGGCGGACTTGTGATGTGTTATCGAAACCGCTGCCAAAAATCTTGACGGTGAGGTCGTTAGGCATCACGCCGGAAGTGGTGATGAAAGCGCGGCGCAGGGTGGTGCCCGCGATGTCTGGGGTGCGCAGCTCCTGGATATGCACGGATTTGATGTGGCCAAGACCGATGACGGTCACGGTGCCATCGCCGGAATTGGCAGCGATCGCGATGTTGGAGACGGGATCGACTGCGAGAGCGCCAGGAATCGATAGTGGCATGGCCGTCGGAATCGCGGGCGGAAAAGAGACGGAACCCGTGCCGAGCTGGCCGGTCTTGACAATGGCGGCGCGCTCGAGAACGGAAGGATCAATCAACGAGATTTGATTGAAACCACCGTTCGGGTTGAAAACGACGGCGGTATTGGAGAAAGGCTGGAAGGCCACGCTGGTTTCGCCGATTTCGGGCGCGCCGGTGAAGGTGGCGCCGACGCCATCCTTAAAGAGGGACATCGCCGTGAAGGACTGGCTGAGCGGGTCTAGGAATTCGATCTGGGAACCGGCGACGTTGGGATCGACAAAGGCCAGGCGCCGGGTAATCGGGTTGACGGCAATACCCTGGATCGACTGAGAGACCTGGAAGACGAGATTGACGGCGCCCTGCGTGGTGGTGCAGTTGTCAGAGGCAGCGCAGGTGGAAGTATCGTCGGCCTCGGCTTGGGCGTAGGTGAAATCATTGGTGCCCAGGACGGAAGTGACGGGGAAAGTGCCGTTGAAGTTGGTTTTGTTGGTGGTCCCCGGAGGAACGTTGGCGATCAGTACGGTGGGGCCGCCGAGACCGGATACGCCCGAAGAGAGGTTGTGCGCAGTTGCGGTCGTAATCTGAACGCTGTTGGCGGTGCGCACGGCTTTGGAGATGACTACCGGCGTGGAGGGCAGAGCGGCCAGGTTGATACCTTCGAGCAAACCGCCGCCACCAGGAGTGACGTAGGCGATGTGCGCACCGGGCTCAAAAGCAACTTGAGGATGCGTGCCGGTGTTGAGCGTGACGTAGCCGGTAGCGCAGTAGCGAGGCATTGGAGGTGTTTTGGGTCCGATGATACAAGTGACATCTTTCACGGGATCCAGATTAACGATCAAGCCGATGTTGGTGGAGGCAAAAGCGACCAGCGCGCTGTGCAGGAAAGGATCGATGCCAACAGCGTAAGGAAATGGCTGGACGAATGTCGCGGAAGGAGGATTGGGCGGGGGGATGACGCCGCTGAGATCGACGGTGGCAACAGGAGCAGTGCCATTGGGCAGATTGATGATGGAGAGGCTGCGGCTGGCGTAGTTGACCACAGCAGCGATGGGAGTGGTGAGATCGGCGTCGACATTGTCGTCGATCGCCACGCTGGTGGCGACATTGCCTCCAGTGGTTGCGGGGCCGAGGAGAGTAACGTTGCCGCCCGCCACGCTGAAAAACTGAACGTTCTTCTGGGTGTTGGTGGCGGCACCGCCGGGGTCGTTCGCGCCTGCCAAAGCAATCGCGCCGATGCCGATGGTGGGGCCGATGGCGACGGAACTCGGTGCGCTGGTGGCAGAGCCAGCGGTAATCGCCGAGTTGGCCGGTACAGTATAGATTGCGGCGGGTCCGGACGTCAG
>DATNNV010000067.1:0-34707 GCA_035601655.1 Candidatus Dormiibacterota bacterium | reverse complement strand
GCTCGACACTGGTTCGCGAAATCGACCCGCTCGTCCAGTGCTCGACGATCGTCGAGCACTGGACCCCAACCACCAATTCTGACAGCCTCCTGTAAAGGATGTCCTGGGACACTCTGTAAACCATGTCATGGGACTAGACACGGTTTTTGCAAGGCGTGGGCCCATCTTCTCCTCAATTTCTCTGGCCGTTGCTCTTCCTCCCTACTCCTCTATCTCCTATCTCTCAGAAGACGAGCCACTTATAGATATCATTTGATAAATACAAACAATGTGGTATAATAAGTTATCATCGCGAGCAACGGATCTCGTCCCTGCCCGCCCTCTTTATGCCTCGCCGCCAGGCTGTACATCTAACTTCCCCACGCTCCATCTCTACCTCCTCGCTCTTCCTTGCCCTGCCTGCCCTGTTTACCCTGACGGAGGAAGGGAGCCTCGAAGGGAGCTGCGAAGGGTGCACTTTTTGCACTCTGCTGCAAAACGGCAAAGCGCATCTCCTTACTTTTCAACCACTTCCCCGCTCTTCGCAAAAACACGGGGGGTGTCACCAAAGGCGTTTTCCTGTCTTGTCCGCCAGCGCTGCCTCCTCTGTGCGCTCTGTGACCTCTGTGTTCTCCGTGTTAAATCCTAGCTCTGGCTTCACTCTTCCCTCCTTCTCTTGTTCCATCGTGCAAAAGAGCAGAGTCCATCCCCTTTTTTCTCAATCGTTTGCGCGCTCTTTGCAAAAACGGCGGGTGTGCCATCACCAGCCTTTCTTCAACTCTTCAACTTTGCACCCTTCAACCTCTTCTCGCACTCTTTCTCGCTCTTTTGCACCACCAGAACGAAGCACATCTCATTTATTGTCAATGGCTTCCGCACTCTTTTGCAGAAACACCGGGATGCCGGCCCGCCGGATTTCTGGAGGGCTGGCCCGCCGAGGAGGGGCACCCGGAGCGTTCTTGGTATTCCCTTCGACCATTAACTGTCGACTGTTTACCCCGAGCTTCGAGGGGTCAACCTCTGCCACACTCCGCCCCAATCCTCTACTTCCTTCACCTCCTGTACCTCCTCTACCTCTATCCCAGCGTGCTATCATCTTCGCACCGCGCCACCCAGCCAGCCCAGTGCCGCTTCGGAGGTTGAAATGAACCGCACCCTGCGCACCGTCTTAATCGTCGTCGCCGTCCTGGTCGTACTCCTCTTCGTCGCACCATTCCTCATCCCTGTCGACAAGTTCCGCCCCACCATCGAGGAAAAAGCTTCTGCTGCCATTGGCCGTCAGGTCCAGCTCGGCCATCTCAGCCTCTCGATTCTCGGTGGTTCGCTCAAAGCCGAAAACCTTTCCGTCGGGGACGATCTCAAATTCAGCAAATCTCCCTTCCTCACCGCCAAATCCGTCAAAGTCGGCGTCGAGGTCATGCCCCTCATCTTCTCGAAGACCGTCAACGTCACCGGCATCACCATCGAGAATCCCGAAGTCACGCTCCTCCGCAATCCCGCCGGCGTTTGGAACTATTCCTCCCTCGGTACCGCCATCGCTAAATCCGAGCAAGCCTCCAAACCCGCCGCCTCCAGAACCGCCACCAGCCCCACTTCTCCCACCGAACTCTCCGTCAAGAAGCTCGAGCTGAAAGATGGCCGCATCGTCGTCGGCACCACCAACTCGCAAAAGCACAGCGCTTACGATCACGTGAACGTCACTCTCTCCGACGTTTCCGTCACCTCCAAATTTCCCATCGTCGTAACCGCCGATCTTCCCGGCGGCGGAAAGTTCAAGCTCGAAGGCACCGCCGGTCCCGTCGATCAGGCTGACTCCTCGCTCACTCCCGTCGAGGCCAAGCTCACCGTCAGCGCCCTCAATCTCGCTTCCACCGGTTTCGTTGACGCCACCGCCGGTCTCGGCGGCCTCCTCGATCTCGACGCCACCCTGACCTCGCAAAACGGCGAAGCCGAAACCAAAGGCACCGCCAAGCTCTCCAAAGCACTGTTCGTCGCCGGCGGTTCCCCCTCCTCCGAGCCCGTCACCGTGGACTTCAACACCAAATACAATCTCCGCAAGAATTCCGGCGTCCTCAATCCTTCCGACCTCAAAATCGGCAAAGCCGTCGCTCGCCTCAACGGCACCTACCAAACGGAAGGCGAAGCCACCGTCCTCAGCATCAAAGTCACCGGCGAAAACATGCCCGCCCATGACCTGCAAACCTTTCTTCCCGCCCTCGGCGTCAATCTTCCCAAAGGCTCTTCGCTGCAAGGCGGCACGCTCAGCACCAATCTCAACGTTTCCGGCCCCACCAGCAAGCTCGTCACCACCGGCAACGTCGGCCTCTTCAAGACCAAGCTTACCGGCTTCGATCTCGGCTCCAAGATGTCCGCGATCAGCTCGCTCACCGGCATGAAAACCGGTAAGGATCTCGACATCGAGAAGATCACCACCAATCTCCACATGTCTCCCACCGGAATTCAGACCGAGAATTTCATCGCCGTCCTTCCGTCCATCGCCAATATCGCCGGAGCCGGTACCGTCGACTCCAAAAACAATCTCGACTTCAAAATGGCCGCCACCCTGACCAACGCGCTCGGCGCCGCGGGCAGCCCGGTTTCCAGCGCCGCCGGAATGCTCGGCAAACTCACCGGAGGCGGCGGCGCAGGTGGTACCGGCAGCGGTTGCAAGCAGGGCACCACCGTGCCTTTCCTGATTCAAGGCACCACCTCCGATCCCAAATTTGTCCCCGATGTCGGCGGTCTCGCCGCAAGCATGCTTAAGTCCCAACTCGGTTGCGCCGCCGGCGCCCTCCCCGGCGCCAAAGGCCAACCCGGACAGGCCGCAAGCCCCGTCGACGCCATCACCGGCCTCTTCGGCAAAAAGAAAAAGCCCTAGCGCTCCGTCTGCTGAAATAAATTTTAGGAGAAGGGTGCTAGGAAGTTTTATTCATAGCGCAGCGCCACAATCGGATCCACCCGCATCGCCCGCCGCGCCGGAATGTAGCAAGCCGCCAGCGCGACGAGCGTAAGAAGTAAAGCGACGGCGGCAAAGGTCAAGGGGTCGGTGGCGCCGGTGCCATAGAGCAGGCTGGCCAAGAAATGGGTAGTGAGGAAGGCCCCAAGAATACCGATGGCGACGCCCAGAAAGACGAGGCGTATTCCTTCTACGAAAATCATACGCAAAACATCGCGGTGCTGCGCGCCAAGAGCGGCGCGAATGCCAATCTCCTGCGTCCGCTGCGTCACATTGAAAGCGATAACGCCGTAGATTCCGACCGCCGCGAGGACCAGCGCGATAGCGGCGAAGATGCCGAGCAACTTCATGGTGAATCGCGCGCGAGACAGCGAATCGGAAAGCAAATCCTCCATGGTAGCGACGTTCGCCATCGGCAGCTCCGCATCGAGCCGCTTCAGTTCGCCGCGAATCGCGGACACCTGCGCGAGCGGATCCGCCGCGGTGCGCACCAGCACGGTCATGCGCGTATTCACTAACTCCGAGTGCGGCCAATAAAGGATCGGAGACGCCTCGGAAGCGAGTCCCTCGAGATGCACGTTTCCCACCACGCCGATGATTTCGGATGGCGCATTCCCGGATTCCTCGAGGCTCTTCATGAAAATGGCCGCGCGCCGGCCGAGCGGATTTACGCCGGAAAGATACTTGTCCACGAACGATTGATTGACGATCGCGACGTGGCGCTCGCCAGCCAGTTCTTCTGGACCGAATACGCGCCCGGCACGCAGGGGAATGCGCATGGTTGCAAAGTAATCGGCGCCCACTATGCGCACCGCGGCGACGGGAAGCTCGGAAAGCGGAAGGCTGGGCTGGCCCAGAATGTGGACGGCGGTGGAGGAGCCGCCGCCCGCGAGCGGCGGGGCGGTATCAAAGCTGACCGAGCGGACGGCGGGAAGCGCAGCGATACGGGTGCGAAGCTGCTGAAAGAAGTCGAGGGCGGCCTGGTCTTTGGAATATTTCGATTGCGGCAGCGCCACCGTGAACGTAAGCAAGTTGTTGGCATCGAAACCCGGAGCGACACCGGCAAGGCGGACGAAGCTGCGAATCAGCAGGCCGGAACCCGCGAGCAGCACGAGTGCGAGGGCCATTTGCGCGACCACGAAGGCGCTGCGCCAGACGCGACGGCGCTTTCCGGAAGTGGCGCTGCGTGAGCCTTCCTTCAGAATCTCGGAGATGGCGGACTGCGTGGAAAAAAAGGAGGGAAGGAAGCCGAAGAGCACGCCGGAAGAAATAGAAAGGGAAGCGGCGAACAGCAGCAAGCGCGGATCGACCGAGACGGAGCGGAGGTCCAGCAGATTTTTCGGACTGGCGGCGAGCAGAGCGTTGGTGCCGAAGACGGCGGGCAGCGCGCCGAGAACTCCTCCGGCAACAGCGAGGAGAACGCTTTCGGTGAGCAGCTGGCGGACCACGCGCCAGCGTCCCGCGCCCAGGGCGGTGCGGATGGCCACTTCGCGTTCGCGCGAGGCGGCGCGGGCGAGGAGCAAGCTGGAGACATTGGCGCAAGCGATGAGCAGAACGAGCGCAACAGCGCCGAACAGAACCAAAAGCGCGGGACGCAAATCGCCGGAAAGTTGCTCGCGCAAGGGAACCACGCGCGCGCCCCAACTTCCGTTTGCTTCGGGTTCGGCCGCGGCGATGCGCGCGGCGATGGAATCCATTTCCGATTGCGCGCGTTCGCGAGTGACGCCGGGCTTCATTCGCGCGGCCACGGTCAGAAAGCGACCGACATTCTTACGTTCGGCGAAGGCCTTTGGAAAGACGAAGGGCGACCATATCTGGGGCTTGGAATCCGTCAGCGTGCCTTCCTTGATGAACCAGGAAAATTTTTCGGGCGCGATGCCGACGACGAGAGTGGACTTTCCGTTGATGAGGATGGAGCGTCCGACGATGGAGGGATCGGCTCCGAAGCGCTGCTTCCAATAGTCATTGCTGAGGATGGCGACCTGGTCTTTTCCTTCCTGGCCGTTCTCGGCGAGGAATCCGGGACCGACGAGCGGCGCGACACCGAGCACGCTGAAGAAATTCACGGAGACGTACTGCACGACGATTTGCTCGGGATCGCCGTTGCCGGTGAGATTGGCGCGAAGGTCCGCGATAGCGGCCATGCCGGAGAAGACGTCGTTTTGGCGCTGCCAATCCAGGAAGTCCGGCGGGGAGACCACGTTGTGCTGTCTGGCGAGGCGCGGATTTGCTTCCCAGACGAGCACCAGGTCGTTTGCCTCGGCATAGGGCAAGCGGCCGAGCAACACGGAATCGATGATGGAGAAAATCGCGGTGTTCGCGCCAATGCCGAGCGCCATGGTGAGAATGGCAACGGCGGTGAAGCCGGGATTTTTGCGCAACATGCGGACCGCGAAGTGCAGATCTTGAATCAGCAGTTCGAGCCAGGGGAGGCCGCGGCGTTCGCGGTAGAGTTGTTTGGTTTGTTCGAGGCCGCCGAGTTTCATGAGGGCTGCGCGGCGGGCTTGCTGTGGAGTCAGGCCGGCGCGGAGGTTGTCTTCAATGTGCAGGGCGAGATGGATTTGCATCTCGGCGTCGAGATCGCGGTCGCGATAGTGCTTGCGGAAGAGTCCGGTGAGTCTGGTCAGCCATCCTTTTAGTGTTCGCATGTTGCTCCTGTTGGCGATTTTGGCGGCGCGCCGCGGCTAGGAATGCTCCTCGCCGGGGGAGAGGAAGCGTTCGAGGATGGCGGTGGTTTGCTCCCAGTCCTTGGCTTCTCTGGCGAGTTGCTTGCGGCCGGCGCGCGTCAGTTTGTAGTACTTGGCTTTGCGGTTGTTGTCGGACTGGCCCCATTCGGAGGCGATGTAGCCTTCCTGTTCGAGCTTGAGGAGGGCGGGGTAGAGGGTGCCGTAGTTGACGACGAGCTGCGCGCCGCTGGTCTGCTCGATGCGGCGGGCGATGCCGTAGCCGTGGAGTGGGCCGAGGCCCTCGAGGGTTTTGAGGACCATGAGAGCGAGGGTGCCTTGCCAGACGTCCTGTTTGGGAGACATTGGTTCTCCTGGGGTTCTCCTATGGGATACCCATACTGCTGGCCTCACTATGCTACGAGCCCTATGGGAAAGCAATAGAAGTAACGCAGAAGGAGGGGGATTTGTTTCCGAGCGGAATGATTTTTTTTGGGGGAGGGTGGGGGCGGCAGGCGCTTGACTCGGGTGTAACTTCCCACTAGCCTCAGCCGTCTAGTTCATCGACTATCGTTTGATGTTTTTCATTTGGTGGGCGGGTGTCCTTTCCAAAATTGCTTAGGTTCAGATCACTTGAGCGAGGAGTGTGTATGCACTTTTTGGTGAGCCGTGGGAGCGCGGCTGCGGCGGTGGTATTGGCGATGATGGCGGCGTGGTGCGCGGCGCCGGTGGCGCGGGCGCAGGGGGGCGAACCATCGTATTTTGCGATTCGCGGCGCGAAGGTGGTGCCGGTGTCGGGGCCGGTGCTGGAGAACGCCACTGTGGTGATGGCGCGCGGGGTGATTACAGCGGTGGGGAAAGATGTGAAGGTGCCGGAGGACGCCTGGGTAATTGATGGTAAAGGGCTGACGGTTTATCCGGGGTTGTTTGATGCGTTTACGGATTTGGGGATTGTGGCTCCTGCCGCACAGGGGACCGAGGGCGGCGCGGGCCGTGCAGTAGCGCCGGGCGAGAGCGCGCGTGGGCCGGAGGATCGGCCGTCGGCGACACCTTGGCGCAATGGAGCGGATGAAGCGAGCCTGGCGGACAAGCGGATTGAGACGTGGCGGAACGGCGGGTTTACTACGGTGGTGTCGGCGCCGCGCGGGGGATTTTTTCCGGGGCAAGCGGCGGTGCTGGATTTGGCGGGGGAGCGGGCGGGCGATCTGGTGGTGAAGTCGCCGGTGGCGATACCGCTGAGTTTGCAGCCGGCAGCGGGATTTCGCGGCGGATTTCCGAATTCGCAGATGGGCGTGCTGGCGTACGTGCATCAAGTGTGGCTGGACACGGAGTGGAGCACAAAGGCACAGGCGGCTTACGAAAAGAATCCGCGCGGCGTGGCGCGGCCGCGGTACGACCGCGTGGAGGCGGCGCTGGCGGATGCGTTGGAAGATCACGCGGTGGTGCTGATCCCGGCGAATAATGCGGTGCAGTTGCGGCGCGGATTGGAGCTGGCGGAGCGCTGGCATGTGAATGGCGTGTTATACGGCGGGCAGATGGCGTATGAAGTGGCGGGAGAAATTGCGGCGAAGAAGATGGCGGTGCTGGTGGATTTGAAGTGGCCGGAAGCGGAGAAGGACGGGGACCCGAATGACACGCCATCACTGCGTGTTTTGAGATTTCGCGACCGGGCGCCGAGTTCGCCCGCGGCGCTGGCGAAGG
Organism: Candidatus Dormiibacterota bacterium; assembly: GCA_035601655.1. Classification (GTDB taxonomy): domain Bacteria; phylum Acidobacteriota; class Terriglobia; order Acidiferrales; family UBA7541; genus Acidiferrum. The sequence continues at coordinate 27,408 of DATNNV010000067.1, read as the reverse complement.
CGGGAGTGAAATTCGCGTTTTACGACGGCGGGGTGGCAACGCCGAAAGATGCGCTGAAGGCGGCGAAGAAGGCGATCGATGCAGGGCTGGCGCCGGAAGCGGCGCTGCGGGCGATGACGCTGGCGCCAGCGGAGATTTTTGGCGTGGCGGACCGGCTGGGATCGATTGAGACGGGAAAGATTGCGAATCTGGTGGTGACGGAAGGCGATCTTTTCGACGAGAAGGCGAAGATCAAATACGTGTTTGTGGACGGGCGGAGATTCGAACCGCGGGAGCCGGAAAAGCCGAAAGATCCGCCGAAGGGGGATATCAGCGGGAAATGGAAACTGAGTTACACGACGCCGGAAGGGGCGGAGGAATCGACGGTGGAGATCGAGATGACGAAAGACGGGACGATTTCCGGAACGGTGAGCGGGAAGCGGGGAACGACGTCGATTATTTCGGGGTATCTGAGCGGGGATAAATTCAGTTTTACGATCAATATTCCGGTGCAGGATGCGCCAGCGGATGCGACTTTTACTGGCACGTTTGATGGAAGTTCGCTGAAGGGATCGATCAGCGTGGTGGGTTATTCGATTGATTTTACCGGGAGCAAGCCGACGGCAGCGATGATGGGCGGAGACGCGTTTTCAGGAATTGAAGGAGACGCGCGATGAATAGGCTAAGCCTGGTGAACACAATTGTTGCTGCGGCGGCGCTGGTTGCTGTCGGATCGGCGTGTGTCGCTGTGTTTGCCGCGAATCCGCCGGAGGCGCCTGCGGTGCTGCTGATTCAAAATGCCACGATTCTGACGGTGTCGCACGGGACCATCGAGCACGGGTCCATCCTTATTAAGGATGGGAAGATCGCGGAGGTGGGGACGTCGATCAAGGCGCCGAGCGGGGCGCAGATTGTGGATGCGAACGGGCAGTTCGTGATGCCGGGAATTATCGATTGCCATTCGCACATCGGCGTGGATGGAAGCGTGAACGAAGGCAGCATTTCGGTTTCGTCGATCGCGAACATTGCGGACGTGCTGAATCCGGAGGACATTGATATTTATCGCGATCTAGCGGGCGGCGTGACCACGGCAAATGTGCTGCATGGCTCGGCGAATGCGATTGGCGGGCAGACGGTAGTGATCAAGCTGCGCTGGGGGCAACCGGCGGCGAGGCTGCCATTCGAAGGCGCGGTGCCGGGGATCAAGTTTGCGCTGGGAGAAAATCCGAAGCGCTCGAATTTCAGCATTCCAGGGCAGCCGAAGCGCTATCCGGCTACGCGAATGGGAGTGGAGGAGACGATTCGCGGAGCGTTTACGGAAGCGCGGGATTACAAGAAGGCGTGGGAGGAGTACAACAAGCGCGCGGGGGCGGGCGAGAAGAACTTGATTCCGCCGCGCCGCGATCTGCGGCTCGAGCCGCTGGTGGAAGTGTTGGAAGGGAAGCGCTACGTGCATTCGCATTGCTACCGCGAGGATGAAATTCTGATGCTGCTGCGGGTGGCGAAGGAGTTTGGCTTCAAGGTGCGGACATTCCAGCATGTGTTGGAGGGATACAAGGTGGCGGATGAGATTGCAGCGTCGGGCGCGGGGGCGTCGACGTTTTCGGATTGGTGGGCGTACAAAGTGGAAGCGTACGAGGCGATACCGTATAACGCGGCGATTATGACGAAGCGGGGCGTGATCGTGTCGATTAATTCGGATGACGCGGAAGAAGCGACGCATCTGAATCAGGAAGCGGCGAAGAGCATGAAGTATGGCGGGATGTCGCACGAGGAAGCGCTGAAGATGGTGACCATCAATCCGGCGCTGCAGCTGGGGATCGACAAGCGGGTGGGCTCGATTGATGTGGGGAAAGATGCTGATCTGGTGATTTACGATCACGATCCGCTGAGCGCTTATGCGGTGGTGCAGAAGACGCTGATCGACGGGCGAGTGTACTTCGACCGTGAGCGGGACGTTGCTGACCGCGGCACTCTGGAAAAGGAAAAGAAGGCCTTGCTGGAAAAAGAAAGGAAGGCCGCCGAGAAGAAAGCTGACGAGAAGAAAGCGGAGGAAAAGAAGTCGGGCGGTAAGCCTGAAGAAAAGAAGCCGGAAGATAAACCAAAACCGCCGAAGGATGCGACGGCTGCGGGAGGTGCGCTGTGAGGCGGTTCGGCGCAGGGCAGGCGTTTTTGATTGGCGGCGTCTTTGTGGTTGCGGCGCAGGTGGCGGGAGCGCAATCGCAGGCGCCGGCGGCTTATGCGATCACGCACGCCAGGATTTTTACGGTGTCGGGAGCGCCGATCGATGACGGAACGCTGGTGATTCGCGACGGAAAAATCGCGGCTGTGGGCGCAAACGTCGAGATTCCGGCGGCCGCGCAGGTTATTGATGGAAAGGGGTTGCAGGTTTATCCCGGACTTTTCGATGCGGTGACGCAGATGGGGTTGAGCGAGATTTCCGCCGTGAGCGCTACGGTGGATTCGGCGGAAACGGGGCTCTACAACCCGGATGTGGTGGCGGCTACGGCGATCCTGCCTTCGAGCGAGCATATTCCGGTGACGCGGGCTGCGGGGATTACGGAAGTGCTGGCGGTGCCGGGGAGCGGAGGGTTCGATTTTTCGGGGTCGCGAGGGGTGATCGGAGGGCAGGCTTCGGCGATTCATCTTTCGGGCTGGACCATCGACGAGATGCTGATCAAGAAAAGCGTGGCGATGGTGGTGAATTGGCCGGAGATCGAAACGCGGACGTTTGATTTTGCGACGTTCTCGCGCAAAGAGAAACCGTTTGCTGAAGCGAAGAAGGAATACGAGAAGCAGGTCAGCGAGCTTACGGAATTGCTGGAGCGGGCGCGCCACTACGCGGTGGCGGTGGAGCACCAGAAGACGGCGGATTTTCGGCGCGACGTGAAACTGGAGGCGCTGGTGCCGGTGGTGCGCGGGCAGCTGGCGATGCTGGTGGTGACGGACCGCGGGCGCGACATTCGCAACGCGGTGGAATACGCGGACAAGCAGAAGCTGAAAATTATTATCGCGGGTGGAACGGAAGCTTACAAAGTGAAGGATTTGCTGCGTTCGAAGAGTGTACCGGTGATTTTGCGGCCGCCGCTAACGCTGCCGAGCGAGGAAGACGATCCGTACGATCGGCTGCTGAGCCAGCCGGCCGAACTGGCGAAAGCGGGCGTGAGATTCGCCATCGGGAGCTTCGACAATTCGTTTGCGCGGCGGCTGGGGCAGAACGCGGCGAATGCCGTTGCGTATGGGCTGCCGTACGACGAAGCGCTGAAGGCGGTAACGCAGTATCCAGCGGAGATTCTGGGTCTCGGCGATCAGGTGGGCACGCTCGAAGTGGGCAAGATGGCGAACGTGATCGTTACCAACGGCGATCCTCTCGAAGTCACTACAGACGTGCGCTACCTCTTTATCAAGGGGCGGCTGACGTCCACCGACAACAAACACCAGCGGCTGTACGAGAAGTACCTGAATCGCCCGAAGGCAGCCGAGTAGGGACGAATGGCACCTTCCGCGGTGTGAAACACGAGCAACTTTTCGCCGCGGCATCCGTCAGATGAGACAGGATTCCCATCCATTTGGGGGACTTGTGTCCACACTGTTCCAAGACATCCGCTACGCCTTCCGCTTGCTTAGCAAGAATCCCGCTTTCACAGCGATTGCTATTCTCACGCTGGCGCTGGGCATTGGCGCGAATACGGCGATTTTCACGGTCGTAAATGCGGTGTTGCTGCGGCCGCTCGGTTTTCGCGAACCCGGGAGCCTGGTGATTGTGGCGGAGAAAAGCTCGTTCCCGGTGATCAGCACGTCGTATGAGAATTATCAGGATTGGCGGGACCAGAGCCACTCGTTCGAATCGATGGAAGCGACGCGGGGCGCGACGATTGCGCTAACCGGCGTGGGAGAACCCGAGCGGCTGAATACGCGCAACGCCACTGCGGGGCTGTTTTCGATGCTCGGGGTGAACGCGCAGATTGGGCGGACGTTTCTGGCCGAGGAAGATCGCGCGGGCGGCACTCCGGTGGTGCTGTTGAGTTATGCGCTGTGGCAGCGGCGGTTCGGCGGCTCGCAGGAGATTCTCGGCAAGCCCATCACGCTGGATTCGCAGCCGTACACCGTCGTCGGAGTTTTGCCGCGAGGATTCGAGGTGCTGCAGCCGGCGGATGTGTTTCTGCCTTTTGTTCCGTGGGCAAAAACTTTGCCGGCGGACCGCAACTGGCACCCGGGAATCTTCGCGATCGGGCGGCTGAAGCCCGGTGTGACGCGTGCTGACGCGCGAACGGAAATGATCGGCATCACCAAGCGGCTGGAACAACAGTATCCGGATTACAACACGGGCACGAGCGCGGATGTGGTGGGTTTGCAGGAGCAGATGGTGCAGAACGTGCGGCCGGCGCTGTTGCTGCTATTGGGCGCGGTAAGCGCGGTGCTGCTGATCGCGTGCGTGAACGTGGCGAATCTGTTGCTGGCGCGCGCGGCTTCGCGGGGCAGGGAAGTGGCGATACGCACTTCGATGGGGGCGAGCCGCGGGCGGTTGGTGCGGCAGTTGCTGACGGAGAGCGTGTTGCTTTCGCTGGTTGGCGGAGTGCTGGGGTTGGTGCTGGCGTGGGCGGCGCTGGGTCCGCTGCTGAAACTTTCCGCCGGGAGTGTGCCGGCGGCGTTCAGCGTAGCGCTGGATCGCTCGGTGTTGCTGTTTACTGTGGGCGTGGCGCTGGTGACCGGGCTGGTGTTCGGCATCGTGCCGGCGCTGCGCACCGCGGGGCTGGATCTGCGCGAGGCGCTGAACGAGGGCTCGCGCGGCTCGACTTCCGGGCCGGGGCATCACCGGATTCGCGGCGTGCTGGTGGCCGCGGAAATTGCCATGGCGATGTTGCTGCTGGTCGGCGCAGGTTTGCTGCTGCGGAGTTTTGCGCGGTTGCAGGACGTTGCGCCGGGATTCCAGCCGGATCATCTGCTGGCCGCGGACATTCCGTTGTCGGTGACGGCGTATGCCAAGCCGGAGCAACGTTACGAGTTTTACGATCGATTGGTGGAGCGCGCAAAAGCGCTGCCCGGCGTGCGCTCCGCGGCAGCGGCGTCTTTCTTGCCGGTGAGCGGAGGAGGCGGCCTGATTCATTTTAATATCACCGGCAGGCCGCCCAAATCTCCGCACGATTTTACCGCTGCGGGTTATCGCACGATGACGCCGAACTATTTTGAGACTTTGGGCGTGCGGCTGCTGCAAGGCCGCTTGCTTACATCAGGCGACACGGAGAAAGCGCCGGCCGTGGTGGTGATCAATTCGGCGATGGTGCATACGTTCTTCCCGAACGAGAATCCGCTGGGGAAGCACATGCAGCTTGGGGCGCTTCCGGAGAAAGAAATTCCGACGATGGAAATTGTCGGCGTTGTCGGAGATGTGCTGCAAGGGCTGGGCGAGGAAGCGAAGGCGGAGATGTATCTTCCGTACCGGCAGGCGGACCAGCTTTTGCCAGTGTTTCAAATGTCAGTTATTTTGCGCACGGCTATGGAGCCGCTGGCGGCAACGTCGGCGCTGCGCAGCGCGCTGGCGGAAATCGATCCCAATCAGCCGCTGGTGAACGTGCGCTCGATGGAACAGAACATCCAGACGAGTGTGGCGCAGCCGCGCTTCCGTACCTGGCTGATCGGCATTTTCGCTGCGTTGGCGCTGGTGCTCGCTGCGGTTGGGGTTTATGGCGTGATGTCGTATTCTGTGACGCAGCGCACCAGTGAAATCGGCATTCGCGTGACCATGGGCGCGCAGCCTGCCGATATTCTGCGCATTATTGTGGGCGAGGGTTTGCGCCTTGCGCTGATCGGCGTTTCCATCGGAATGGTGGGCGCGCTGCTGCTTTCGCGGGTGCTGCGGAGCTTTGTCTTTGGCGTGAGCACGTCCGATCCGGTGACGTTCGCGGGCGTGGCGGTGATTTTGACGCTGGTAGGCGCTGCGGCTTCCTATTTTCCGGCGCGGCGCGCCACACGGGTAGATCCGTTGGTGGCGCTGCGTTACGAATGAACGGCGCGCGGGTGCTTCAGGCTTGAACCTGCAACTCGCAAGTGATGGTCAGCGATTCGATGGCTACGTCGTTGCTCATGGCGTTCAATGTTGGGCCATCCCACTTGCTGGGCCAGGCGCCGGAGAAATTCCAGCGCAAGACTTCGTGGCGTTGGGAGTCGAGCAGGACAATTGAGCCGCTCTTTCGCGCGAGTTGGCCATTGATTACTGCCAGGTGCCAATCGTATAGCTCGCGTGAGGTGGTCACGCCCCATTTCAGCACGATATCGGGATAGGTGACCCGCCCGGGAATCTTGCGCACCGCGCTGGGAACATCCCCGCCCTCCCGAAACTCCACCACTTCGATGTGTGAGCCCAAGCCGGTGCATTCGGTGAAGCCGGCCTGCTGAATACCGTCGATTTCGACGCGAAAGCGGAAATTCTCGAATGGGTCGATGCGCTGTCCTGCGGCCATGTGCTTGGTCCTCCTAAGTTTGAAGATTGTGCACGTTCTGGGAAACTTTTCGCTGAAAAATGCGTTCTAACGGTTGAAGCCCATGCAGACACCTGTTCATCGCTACCTTATATTGGTGCGTTTCCTGGCCCTGGCGTTTCCGATGATTCTTGCGGGAACGGCGCCGGCTGGGGCGCAGGAGCCTGGCAAAGTCGTCGATCAGTACGTGAAGGCCGTCGGCGGCGCCAAGGCGCTCAGCCGCATTCAGACCTTGACCATCGAGGGCACGTTCACCGGTGCCGACGGGAAGGCGGGCACTTACACGTTTGACGCCAAGCTGCCGAACCGGCTGTATACCGAGTTGCTGGCCGGCGAGCATAGCATCATCGAGGCTTATAACGGGAAGTCCGCCTGGCACCAGAAGGCCACCGGCGAGCTGGGCACGCTCACCGGCCCTGAGGGGGCACAACTCGAGGCAGCGTCGCTAATCTACAATTCACGCCTGGTGGACTTGAAGAAGCGCAAGATTGCGGTTGCTTTCGTGGGGCACGCGCAAGTGCGAGGCAAAGACGCGCTGCAGATGGAAATCACCTCGCCCACTGGAATCAAGCGGCAAGTATTTTTTGATCCGCAGAGCCGCTTGCTGGTGAAAGAAGCCGGGACGGTTGGCGGTGTGGACGAAGAACTGCTTTACAGCGACTACCACGCCGAGAGCGGCGTGCAGATTGCGCATCGCATGGAACTGCACCGTGGCGGCGATTCTTACGACATCACGGTAACGCGCGTGGCTGTGAACGGCACGATCGGCGAACGCGTCTTCGACTTTCCGAGAAAATCGCAGGTGCAACTGCCCGACTTGAAGGCGCTTTTCAAGGAAATCGACGACAACCAGAAAGCCATCGACAAGATCAAAGAGAACTACGCGGGAACCCGCGCAGAAGAAGAAACCGAATATGACAAGAATGGCAAGGAGTTGAAGAAGGAGCTTAAGGAATTCACCTTTTTCTATTTGAGCGGCGAAGAAATCTCCACGCTGGTCAAAAAAGACGGCCAGGCTCTTTCCGGCTCCGAACAGAAAAAGGAAGACGAGAAAACTCAAAAGCGTATCGCAGAATTGCAAAAGAAGGAGGCCAAGAAAGAAGCCAAGGAAGAGAAAGCCAAGGAAGAAGGCAAGGCGGACAAGGACGATCCCGGAATTGAAGTGTTTCTGCGGGTCTGCCAATTCGTGAATCCGCGAAGAGAACGGTTTCGCGGACAGGACGTTCTGGTGTTCGATTTCGAGCCAAATCCGGAATATAAGGCCCGGAACCTGGAAGAGAAAGTCGTTCAGAAGCTTGCCGGGGTGGTGTGGATTGACGAGAAAGCGCACGACGTGGCGCGCCTGGAGGCGTATTTTGTGGGCGACCTGAAGATTGCCGGCGGTTTGCTAGCGAATCTGCAGAAGGGCACGAGTTTTGTTTTGGAGCAGGGCTTTGTGAATAACGAGATCTGGTTGCCCACCTACGAAGAAGCGCATGTCGGCGTGCGCGTCCTGCTGGTCAAAGGATTCAAGGTAAACGTTGTAACGCGCTACTCGGACTACAAGCGGTTCAATGTGGAAACGCTGGCTACTATCGGCAAACCGAAAGACACGACGCCGGCCGAAGCAAAACCCTGATTGCGGATTTATCTGGGTTTGACGGCGGCTGGCGCCTCGAGCACTTCACGGATTTTCTGCGCCAACGCCGCGGGCGTAAAAGGTTTCTGCAGGAACGCGATTCCCGGCTCCAGCATTCCGTCGGGCGCGATCACGTTGTCCGTGTAGCCAGACATGTACAGCACTCGCGTCTTGGGAAATCGCGAGGTGATTCGGCGCGCCAGCTCGCGGCCGCTCATCCCGGGCATGACCACGTCTGTAAGCAGGAGGTCAATCTTGCCGGCGTGCTTGGCGCAAAGTTCCTCGGCTCCGGCCGCCGTTTCGGCGACGCGTACGGAATAGCCTGCACCCTCCAACAAAAGTTGCGCGAGATCGCGCACGGCTTCTTCATCTTCCACAAGCAAGATGGTTTCCGTGCCTTTCCGGGTAACTCGCTTCTCGCTGCGTTTTGCAGCCTCGACGGTTTCTTCGATTTGCGGTAGATACACTTTGAACGCCGATCCGTGGCCGGGCTCGCTGTACACCCAGATGTAGCCGCCGCTTTGCTTGACGATGCCGTACACGGTGGAAAGTCCCAGGCCGGTGCCGCGTCCGCTGGCCTTGGTGGTGTAAAACGGTTCGAAGATATGCGCTTGCGTCTCGCCGTCCATACCGGTGCCGGTGTCCGAGACGGCGAGCATCACGTAGCGCCCCGGCCGGACGGTCGCATGGTCCAGCGCGTAGCTCGCGTCCAGTTCGGCGTTCGAAGTTTCGATAGTTAAGCGCCCGCCGTTGGGCATGGCGTCGCGCGCATTCACCACCAGATTCATGATTACTTGCTCGATTTGCCCGGGATCTGCCTTCACGGTTCCCAGCTTGTCCGCGCAGCGGGTGATCATGGCGATATCTTCGCTCATCAAGCGGCGCATCAGCTTGTCCAGGCTCATCACGATGCTGTTCAGGTCGAGCGGTTTCGGCTGCAACACCTGTTTGCGGCCAAACGCAAGCAATTGGCGCACCAGCGCGGAGGCGCGCTCCGCCGCGTGGTCGATTTGCTGAATGTCCGCAGTCACTGCCGGCAAAACTCCCGAGCGATTCAGCGCCAGTTCGGTATAACCCTTGATGACGGTCAAGAGATTATTGAAGTCGTGCGCGACTCCGCCGGCCAGGCGACCCACCGCTTCCATTCTTTGCGAGCGTTGCAGTTGGATTTCCAGTTGCTTGCGCTCGGTGATGTCCACGATGATGCCTTCCATGACCGGATGCCGGTCGCTTCCGGGCACGACCACGGCGGTATCGCTGACCCACACAACTTTTCCGTCTTTTCGCGTGATGCGGTACTCCGCCTGGAACGGCTCGCCTCGTTTGCTGGCTTCCTCCGCAATCTCGACGGTGGCGTGATCCTCCGGCGAAACCAGCTTCAGCCAGTCCTGAGACTTGGCAAGCCACTCATCCGGTGCGTATCCCAAGATGGTTTCGACCTGCGGACTCACATAGAGCCATTGTCCGTCGACGCCAAGTTCCGCCACGTAACTGATCGCCGCCACCTGCTCGACGAAGGTCCGGTATTTGAATTCGGCTTCGATGCGCGCGGCCTCGGCTTTGCGGCGGTCCGAGATGTTTCGGCCGACGCACACGGTCCCGCCGTCCGGCAAAGCGGTGATGGCCATCTCTACGGGCAAGGCCGTTCCAGCAGGATGATGAAGGGTCATCGGGCCGAACCAACGCCCGAGCTTCTTCAGCGATTCGCGAATCTCTGGCACGACGCCTTCCGCGTCCCGGGGGTTGACCAGTTCGTGCCAGGGCTTGCCCAGCATGAATTGCAAATTGTCGTAGCCCATCATTTGCGCAAACGCAGAATTCACGTAAATGTATTTGCCGGTATCGTCCAGTATGGCCATTCCGTCAACCGCGGAGTCCATCGCCAGAGCGTGCAGGCGGACACTTTCTGCGCTTTTCGCTTCATGCGATTCGCTGAGCGCCAGCCGCGCCGCAAAGCACAAAATGGAGATGCCCAGCAGGGAAAAACGGAGGAACCGCCACCCGGTTCCAAGCTGGGCGATCTGCAGGAGCACCACCAGCGGTGCAATGGCGAACATCGTGTTGGTCAGCAGCATTTCTCCGATGGTTCGCTGGCGCGGCAGCGTTATCTGCGCCGGCTGCTGCGAAGGCTTCCAAGTGGCTGCCCAGAACGCCGCAAATAAGAGCGGCAGCGTCCAGGAAAAATCAAACCACGTTCCCGTGGGCGCTTCCCGGATGGTTTGCTGATAATCGGAGATTCCCGCGCCGATGGTGTACGCCGCGAGATAGATCGCCAGGCCGGCGTACAGCGATCGAATGGGACTCGCCCGTTTCCGCGCGTACTGCACCACCGCGAGCAGCAGCAACGCAAGGTCTTCGCCGATCTCGACCCAGATTTCGCGAATCATGGCGGTGTGCTGGTCTGCGCGCAGCGACGGCAGGTAGTAGAGGCTCAGGTAGATCAGGAAAAAGACGATCGTCAGTTGCGTGAAGTCCAGGAGTGATTCCAGATCCAGGCGCGAGGAATCTCTTCCCTGGTCCAGAAGCAAAGCCATCGCAAAAAACACCGCCTGGCTAGCGAACAAGAACCGGACCAACGAGCCAGTGGGCGGCTCGATTCCCAGCCCCACTTCGTAATACATCCATCCGAGATTCGCGACTGCCCACATCGCGATGCCGGTGGCCACCAAAAGCCAGAATGGCCGGCTCAGGCCGTGGGCGCGCCGGCTGGCGCGGATACACATCGCCACCGCCAAACCGCAGATCAGAATTTCGATGGAATTTGCAACGAACGAGCCGGAGGACGACGGCCCCAGCATCACAATGACGCAGGCATGAAGAAACACCAGCGCGAAAGCCACGATCAGCAGCCTGCGGGGCATCGCGTGCGGCCCTCCTATGCTCTTGGGCAGCCTGTTGATGAGAGTTTAATCGATTTTGTGGGGTGTTTTGGCTCTGCCGCGCGCCGCTGTGTCGATATAGGCAGACCCGCCCCGGTGAGTCCCAGGCGGGCCGTTTCTCCCTTAGCTCCTGCTGCCGCAGCGGACTGCTTCGTTCGAAAAAATCGAACGCACCGAACAACGAAAATGAATCCGGCATGCATCAGGCGGCGTCAACGGTGCATCAAAACAGGCATGAACGGGCTAAGACCGAGACCGACCATTACGCCGAAAGAAGTTCTGCGCGGATGGGGCAAAATTCTCTCTGGCAGCGCGCCGTTGCTTTCCATCGAGATCACCAAGGAGTGCCCGCTGAGTTGCCCCGGGTGTTACGCCTACGGCGATTCGCACCTCGGAGGAGAAAAGACCCTCACGCAACTTTCCGATTTCCGCGGCGAAGCCCTCGTTCAGGGCGTTCTTGATTTGGTCCGCCAGCATCGCCCGCTGCAAGTTTCGCTCGTCGGCGGGGAGCCGATGATGCGCCATCGCGAGCTGTCTTCGATCCTTCCGGCGCTTTCCGCGATGGGCGTCTTCACCATGGTGGTCACCAGCGGCGTCATTCCCATTCCCGCCGAGTGGATGGACCTGCCTCGAGTCCGCGTGGCCATTTCTGTCGACGGCCTGCCCGAGCATCACGACATTCGCCGCAAGCCCGCGACCTACCAGCGCCTCCTAAAAAATATCTTCGGCCGCACGGTCAACGTGCACTGGGTCATCACCGCAGCGATGCTCGAGCGCGACGCCTACTTCGACGAATACCTTGCGTTCTGGAGCGCGCGCAGCGAAGTCGACCGCATCTGGGTCAGCCTGTACACTCCGCAAATCGGCGAGCACAGCGCGGAAATGCTCACGCCGAGCCAGCGGAGTTTCGTCGCGCACGAGCTTGCGCGCCTGCACCGCAAATGCCCAAAGCTCCTGATGACCGATGGAATGGCGCAGGCGCTCATCACCCCGCCCAAGAATCCGCAGGACTGCCTCTTCGCCAAAATGTCGGTGAACTATTCCGCTGATCTCGATACGCGGGTCGAACCTTGCGTCTTCGGCGGCTCGCCGGATTGTTCGCAGTGTGGCTGCGTGGCCAGCGTTGGCTTTCACTGGATTCGCGACGTAAAAGTAGTCGGCCCCCTCAAAGTAGGCCACTTCGTCCGCACTTCCGTCGAGATCGGCCTATTGATGAACCGCCTGCGCGCCCGCGCCGCACGGCCTTCCCGCTGGCGCCCCAGCGATAATCCGCCGGTTGATTCTCCTTCAGATTTGGTGCAAATCGGAAGCTAGGCTTGTTGAGTTGTCCAGCCGCCTAGAGATTCATCTCGCGGATACACGCGTGCCGGTCTTCATCCTCAGCGTGCACATCGCAAAACCACTTCCCGCACTTCACGCAATGCACCGTAGCCGGCTGGTTGCAAGGCAACTCGCCCGGCAAGCTGCCCGGGCACTCCCGCTCCGAACCCTCTTCCTGCTCAGCCTCTTCCAGCATCAGCGCCCTTCGAACGGATAGCGGTCCTGTGCCTGCACCGCCGCCGCCACCTGCCGCCGCAGCGCGATGGTATCCACTGTCGCGCGCTTCCCGAAGCGCTTGAGCACGGCCATTTGCGTCGTCAGCATGTCGCCTTCGTGGACCGCGGCAATCGCGCGCTTCGCTTCATGCTCCGCGCGTTCCACTGCATCGTTGATGAACACTCGCGCCGCATCGATCATCACTGCCGCGGAGCCGGCGTTCTTCGCTGCCGCCTTTTGCGCGCGGAGCAGGCACGATTCCATGGCATAAATCTCCATCACGATATTCGAAAGCGCTCCGATCAATTCCTGCTCGTCCGCCAGCTTCTCGCGGTACTTCTGCATTGCTCCGCCCGCCGCCTGCAAGAACATCTTCTTGCTGTTGGCCACGACGCGCGCTTCGTCCGCCAGCACGCCTTCGGGCGCATCTTCAAATGACGGCCCGGCCAAAACCTCGTCCGCCAGCTTCATGGCCGCGGGAATCAGCGCCAGTTGCCCGCCCATCGCGCGCTTCATGAGCATCTGCACGATCAGCATGCGGTTGATCTCGTTCGTGCCTTCGAAGATGCGGTTGATGCGCGAATCGCGGTACGCCCGACACACCGCATAATCCTCGTGGAATCCATATCCGCCGAAAATCTGCACGCCTTCATCCACCACGAAATCCAGCATCTCGCTGCCATACACTTTCGCAATCGAGCTCTCGATCGCGTACTCCTCCAGCACTTTCATGGAATGCGCGACTTTATCGCCTGTGGCAGCGCTCATGGCCGCCTCGATATTCCCCGAGCTGCGGTACACCATCGATTCCACCGCAAAAATCTGAATGGCCATCTCCGCCAGTTTTTCTTTAATCAGTCCGAAATTCCCGATCTGCTTGCCAAACGCTTTCCGTTCTTTGGCGTATTTCGCCGCGGTCATCAATACGTTTTTCGATCCGCCGACCGCCGATGCCCCGAGCGTGAACCGGCCCGCATTCAACACGTTGAACGCCACGATATGCCCGCGCCCGATCTCGAACAGCAAATTCTCCTTGGGCACCGCGCAATTTTCCAGGAACACTGGCGTTGTCGAACTCCCGTGAATCCCCATCTTGTGCTCTTCGTTGCCGGGCTTGCATCCGGGGAAGGCGCGCTCGACGATGAAAGCGCTGAACTTCTCGCCATCGATCTTCGCAAACACCACGTACAAATCCGCGAACCCGCCGTTGGTGATCCACATCTTCTGTCCGTTCAAAATGTAGTGCGTGCCTTCTTTGTTCAGCACCGCGCGCGTCAGCGAATTTTGCGAGTCCGAACCCGCTTGCGGCTCGCTCAAGCAATACGCGCCAATCATTTCCGCCGACGCCAGCTTCGGCAAATACTTCTTCTTCTGCTCTTCCGTCCCGAAATACACGATCGGCAGCGTTCCGATTCCTGCGTGCGCTCCGTGCGTCACCGCAAATCCGCCGTAAATCGAAAGCTTTTCCGTCAGCACCGTCGTGGCGATCTTATCGAGGCCAGCTCCGCCGTACTCTTCCGGCACGCCGCCGCCCATGAGCCCGACTTCGGCGCCCTTCCGCACAAGCTCCGCCATCAATCCGGGTTTCTTGTTTTCCAGGTCCTTCACCAGCGGCATTACTTCCTTCATGACAAATTCTTCCGCGGTCTGCCCGATCAGCTTCTGATCGTCCGTCAAGTCCGCCGGCGTAAACACATCCGCCGCCGCAGCCGACTCCAGCAAAAAGCTTCCGCCCTTCGCTGCCGTTCGCGTCAGTGTCGCTGTCGCCATCGTCGTTCTCCTTGCCTGTTCAGGGATTTGCCATGCGGAAGCACTATTCTACCCCCCCGCGTCGCGGCCCGGCAATCGCCCGTCCGTACAGGCCTTGAAGTGTAGTTTCACTATCAGCGCGCCACAGTAGGGGCACGATATGTCGTGCCCCCACTGCCTTACCGGTGCCCGCCAAAGAGGCTGTAGCACAGGATCCCCAGCACAATCAGCGTCACCACTACATACGTCCAATCCCGCTGCCGCAAAAACGCATACACCGAAAACACCACCCGCGCCACCGGCGTAGCAATCAACACCAGCAAGCCCAGCTGAATCAATCCCCGCCCGCGCAGCGCCGCAGCCTCCTGCAAAATCCCCCGCACCGTCCGGTAATCCTCCGGCTCCCCTTGAAAATGCCGGTAGTCCATCGCCGGCATAGCATGCCGCGCCAAGTACACCACCCCACCAACAAAAACCAGCGCCGCCGCAGCCAGCAACCCCGCCTGCAGCACCCGCCCCATAACGGCATCCATCTGCCGCTCCGCCTCATAATTCATGCTAGCCATTCTTCTACTGCCCCCGCCCAGCACTCTCTGTGCTCTCCGTGCTCCAACCTCTGTGCCCTCTGTGTGAAGTCTTTTCTTTCTTTGTTCCCAGATGGATCACGGAACACGCCCTCAAATCCTTCCCGTCAGCGCATTGAAAATCATCTCCACGCCCAGCACCGCAATCACAATCGTAAACACCACTCGCAGCACCCGCACCTTCGCCCCCGCGAGCACCCGCGCCCCAATCAGCGATCCGCTCAGCACACCCAACATCACCGGCATCGCCAACCCGGGGTCGATATATCCCCGGCTCAAATAAATCCCCGCGCTCGCCGCTGCCGTCACGCCGATCATGAAATTGCTCGTCGTCGTCGATACTTTAAACGGCAGCTTCATCACCTGATCCATGGCCAGCACTTTCACCGCCCCAGACCCAATCCCTAGCAGCCCCGAAAGCACGCCAGCCACAAACATCAGCGCAAATCCTCCCGGCACATTCCGCACGTGATAACTGGTCATCCCCGCAGCCGTAGGATAGCTCCCATCCATCCGCAGCCAAGTCGCCATCCGCCCCGGCACCACATCTTCTGCGTCATGCTCCTTCTGCCGAAACGACAAATACGACGAGTACAGCAGCACCACTCCAAACACAATCGCAATCACCGAAGCCCGCAAATAAATCGCAATCGCCGCTCCCGCAATCGCCCCGACCGTAGTCGCAATCTCCAGAAACATCCCCACCCGCACATTCGAATACCCCTCCCGCACATAAGCCGCCGCCGCACCCGACGACGTCGCAATCACCGAAACCAGAGCCGCTCCAATCGCATACTTGATGTCCACCCCAAACACCACCGTAAGCAGCGGCACAATCACCACCCCGCCACCCAACCCGGTCAGCGCCCCCAAAAATCCCGCTAGCACCGACCCCACAAAAATCAGCCCAGTAAGCTCAATAGTGTTCAAAACGTCCGCCAATCTCCGGAGCATTGTACGCCACCGGTTGCACAGACTTCAGTCTGTGCCCGTTTAAGCGCAGGTAAGGCGTAGGCGAGAGGTACTCAGATCGCCGCTTCCAGCAGACCGCATAATTGTTCTTGACAAAATAAATGGTCCATACCAGAATCACGCCTCGTGAACGCCAGTCCTTCCAATTCGCGCTCTGCTGCCTCCGTTGGCCTCCTCCGCCTGCCTACGCAGGCCGCTGTATTGCTCCATCACCCGCTTCGGCTCAAAATTCTGGCGGCCCTCCTCGATCCTGATTCTGCGGCAGGCGTCGCTCGCCGCATGAAGCTCCCGCGCCAAACCGTCAATTACCACGTCCGCGAACTCGCCCGCGCGCGCTTACTCTCCCGCGCCGGACGCCGCCGTCGCCGCCAACTCTACGAACAATGCTACGTCGCCACCGCCCGCGGGTACGCTCTCTCTCCCGAACTTCTCGGCAAACTCGCCGCCGATCCTTCGCAAGTAGCGGACGCGTTCTCCGCCGCCTACCTCATCGGCCTCGCTTCCAAAATGCAATCCGAACTCGGCCGCGTCTCCGATCTGGCCGCAAAAGCCGGCAAACGCCTCGCCACTCTCTCCATCAACACCGAAGTGCGTTTCACTTCGCCGGAGCAGCGCGCCAAATTCACCGAAGAACTCCAGAGTGCCCTCGTCAACGTCGTCGGCCGCTTCAGCGCGCCCTTCCGCAGCGCCGATGGCTCCGATGCCGAAGGCCGCCCCTTCCGGCTCGTCCTCGGCTGCTATCCGATTCCCCCGCAAGAAAAGAAATGAGGTGCGAAATGCTCGAGAATCCTGCGCAAAAAGCCATCGAACACAGCGGCCGAAAGATGGAAATCAGCATTTCCACCACCGCCTCTCCTGACCAGGTTTACCAAGCCTGGGCCGATCCCGAAAAAATCTCGCACTGGTTCACCGACAAGGCCGAAGGCCGGGCCGAACCCGGCGTCACCATCACCTGGATCTTCGACAAGTTCAACTACCGCATTCCTTACGAAGTCATCGCCGCCGAACCCGGCAGACGCTTCGCTATCCGCTGGAATCCGCCGCCAGGCCGTCCGCCTGGCGTTCTCGAAGTCACCATCGAAAAACAGGTAGGCGCGACCATCGTGCGACTCGTCAATTCCGGCTTTCTCGAAGGCGCCGAATGGCAGAACGAATACGACGGTATCGATTCCGGCTGGCAGATGGCTCTCGCCATCCTCAAACACTATCTCGAGAACTATTACGGTTTGCCGCGCAGCTCGTTTTTCGCCATGCGCCCCGCCAATTTCACCACCGAGCGGCTTTTGCCCTTTCATCGCACCGCCGAAGGCCTCGCCAAATGGCTCACTACCAGCGGTGGATTTAACGCCGTCGGCGATTCCTTCCAATTGGCGCTGCGCGGCGGCGGCAGCATCAACGGCCAAGTGCTCGCGCTCACCAAGACCGAAACGCAACTGAGCTGGACGGAAGTCCGCGGCGTCCTCGGCCTCAAAGCCATCAACATGGGCCCGCAAAAAATGCTTGCGGTGCACGGCTGCGGCTGGGGCATGCCCCCCGAGCGCGCCAAAGAAATTGAGCAACAAATGGAACGCGCGTTAGAATCCCTGGCCCAGGCCCTGACAACGCCCTAGTTGTCTCTGTGCTCTCTGTTTTCTCTGTGCCTTCTGTGTTAAATCTTTCTACTCCCGAGGCGTAAAATGACCGAAGCCGCCAAGCCAGAAAAAACCAAGAGCACCATCGAGAATCGCCAGGAGAAACCATGAAAACAATCCGGAACGCAAAATACCTGCTGGGTGTGCTGGCGATCGCCGCCCTCGCGATTAGCAGCGCAGCGACGATCGCAAGACGCCAGGAAAAAAGCGCCGCGCAGAATCCGGCGCCCAAACCCGGAGCCGCGGAAATGGAGCGCCTGAAGTTTTATCTCGGTGAATGGGACTACACCGAAACGTACGCAAAATCCAAAGAGCTTCCGGATGGCGGCCAGGACAGCGGCGTTTACAGCAGCAAGCTGGGGCCGGGCGGAAACTCGCTGATCAACACGTTCCATACGCAAGGGCCCTTCGGCGATTTCGAGGGGCTGCTGATTATGACCTGGGATGCAAAAGAAAAAGCGTACAAACAGTACGGTTTCGCGAACGATTTTGCGGGAGCGATCGTGGAGACCGGGCAGTTCGAGGGAGACGCGCTGGTGTTTCGCGGCGAATTTTCCATGGGCGCCACGAAAGTCGCGCTGCGCAATTCGACGCGGCTAGTCGCACCCGGAAAAATCGTCACCGAAGAATTCATCAGCGCCAACGGCGCCCCGGAAAAACTGTTCCTCCGCGTCGAGGCCACGAAGCGATAGCCGCCGCCATGCTCGTTTCTAGGGCTTCGCGGCAGCGTCAGCGTCCTTGAAGAGGAGTGTCAAATAGTTGGAGGTCCCCTGTTCTACAAGGCCCGTGAGGACCGCTGAATCTCCCGGGTTCAGCCAGAAAACCTCGCCGCCGCGAAGCGATTTGGAAGGTTGTCCAGGAACATCGATCTGAAGCTCCGAATCGTTTAGAACGACAAACAGCATTCCAAACTTGGCAGGCTGCGTATAGTGCGCCTTCGCGGCTAGTGAGTTCCTCACGACGCGAGCTTCATCTGTCTCGAGTAGCGGTTTTGCCTTGAATGGCAGGCTTCGTGTGGGCTGGTTGCAGGCGTCTAGAGGGCCATCCACGATTTTCTCGCAGAGGTTTCGAGGATCACCCTGCGGCAGCAAAAGTTCGATCGTGACGTTGTTGAAGGGGATGCCGACGGCGGTGGCGACGTGCGCGAAGCCGCCTTTGGCGTAGCCTACCTGGCCGTCCGTTAGCTTGGGATGAACTTCGGGCTTGCCTTGGACGGCGTTGACAATGTCGGCGGGGCCCAGGCTTACGTAGACGTAGGAAGCGTCGTGCTGGTGCAGCAGCGTGGATTCGTTTGCCGGGATGCTAACGCGGAGGACGCGGACGTACGAGTTTTCGAAGACGAGATGATGGTGCGGCTCCTGCGCGACGGGGACCGCGGCGGGGGCTTGCGCGTTCAGAAAGAACGCGATGACCAGGATTGCTGAACAAGCCAGCGTCTTCATGAGAGGCGCTCGAAGATGCCCGCTGCGCCCATGCCTCCGCCGATGCACATAGTCACCATGCCGTAGCGAGCGTTTTTGCGCTGCAGGTCGCGGATGAGCGTGGCCGTAAGTTTGGCGCCGGTGCAGCCGAGCGGGTGCCCAAGAGCGATAGCGCCGCCATTGGGATTGACCCGCGAGGGATCGAGCCTAGCTTGCTGGATTACGGAGAGCGACTGCGCGGCGAAGGCTTCGTTGAGTTCGATGACGGCGATGTCGTTCAGCGAGAGTCCGGCGAGCTTGAGCGCTTTAGGAATGGCGAAGACGGGACCGATGCCGAATTCCTCCGGCGGGCATCCGGCGGTCGCGTAGGTAACGAAGCGGACGAGAGGCTTCAGACCCAGAGCTTTGGCGCGCCCTTCGGACATGACCACGACGGCGGCCGCACCGTCGCTCATCGGCGAGCTGTTGCCCGCAGTTACCGTGCCTTTGACATGAAAAGCCGGTTTGAGCTTGGCGAGAACCTCAAGATTGGTGTCGGCGCGGGGAAGTTCGTCGGTGTCGAAGGAAAAGGTTTGTGTCGCGGGCTTCGGCGACGATTTCGATTTTGAGGATGCGCCGTTGCCGTTCGCCAGCGAAGTAATTTTGACTTCCACGGGGATGGTCTCGTCCTTGAAATTGCCGGCAGCGATGGCGGCAAGAGCCTTTTTGTGCGAGTCCGCGGAAAATTGATCGGCTTGCTCGCGGGTGATGCCGAATTTGCGCGCAATATTCTCTGTGCCGAGGCCCATATTAATGTAGGCGTCCGGATAGTGATCGACCAGCCAGGGATTCGGCGAAACTTTGTTGCCGCCCATCGGCACCATGGACATGGATTCCGTGCCGCCCGCGACGATGATTTCCGCGCCGCCCGAGCGAATGCGTTCCGCAGCAAGCGCGATGGCTTGCAAACCGGAGGAGCAGAAGCGATTGATAGTCATCGCGGACGTTTCGACCGGAAGGCCGGCGCGCAGCGAGGCGATGCGCGCGACGTTCATCCCTTGTTCGCCTTCGGGCATGGCGCAGCCGAGAATGACGTCGTCGATGTCTTTGGGCTCGAGACCCGGAACGCGTGCGAGCGCTTCCTTGATGGCCAGCGCGGCGAGATCGTCCGGGCGAGTGGAGCGCAGCGAACCTTTAAACGCGCGGCCGACGGGGGTGCGGATCGCGGAAACGATTACGGCTTCAGGCATGGGGACCTCTCATGGACACTCTCGGGGCGGCCAGCTCGCCGCCATAGATATTGTCGGCCGACCGCGCCGGCAATTGCAACAGACGTGCTCCGTGGCCCGTTTCCGGCGATGCGCGGTTCGCGATCCGCGAGGACAAGCTAGGTCATGTTTGCGCTACACTATCGCCCGACATGGCCTCCATCACCCCGCTTGACGTGAATTGGGTCGACCACCCCCACTCCATCGGAGCCGCGCTGCTCGAATCGGACGGGCATCGCTCGCTCATCGATCCGGGCCCCACTTCCACGCTCGATACCCTTCGCGAGCGACTCCGCGAGCACGGCTTCAGCGTCGCGGATCTGGACGCCATCCTGCTCACGCACATTCATCTCGATCATGGCGGCGCTTCCGGATCGCTGGTTCGCGAAAATCCCAGCCTGCCCGTTTACGTGCACCAGAATGGCGCGCCGCACATGGCCGATCCTTCCAAGCTGATCGCCAGCGCCACGCGACTGTGGGGCGACAAGCTCGAATATCTTTTCGGCGAAATGGTTCCTGTGCCGCAAGACAACCTGCGCATTCTTGCCGGCGGCGAGACGCTGGAGTTCGGCTCGCGCAAACTCGAAGTCGTGTACACGCCCGGCCACGCTTCGCATCACGTCAGCTATTTCGACCATCACGAAGGCGTCGCTTTCGTCGGAGACACCACCGGCGTACGCATCGACAACGGCCCGTACATTCTTCCAGCTACGCCGCCGCCCGATATCGATCTCACGCTGTGGGATAAATCTTTTGCGGAAATTCTCGCGCGCCAACCAAAGCGCCTGTTCCTCACGCACTACGGCTTCGCCGAAAATCCCGCCGCGCACATCGCCACGTTCCGCGAACGCCTCTACCGCTGGACCGACCAAACCGAGCAAATCCTCCGCGCCGCGGCCGGCGACGATGCCGCCGCACTCCAGCAATTCCTCGCCTTCGCGCACTTAGATATCGCGAATTTCCTCGCGCCCGAAGAAATCGAACACTACGCTTTCACCGCCGGCCTCGATCTCTCCTTCGCCGGGCTTGCCCGCCACATCCGCAAACGCGCACAAAAAACCGCGTAAGATCGCGCACCGCAGCCACACTCTTGAAACTGTCTATCCGATTACTTCACCGCGTTCAGCGCCGGCTCAAGCCACGTAAACAGCACCTTGTTGATTCCCGGAAACTGCACCGCCAGCAAGCTGAAGATGGGAATCGCTCCCGCCGCCGCCAGTTTCAGCCAGAAGTCCCATCCCAGCTCGCCCACCGGCGTCGACGTCAGCTTGCTGAGGATGGGTTCGCGGTGCATCTCCGCGTAGACATACCCGACCGCTACGCCTCCCGCGATCAGCAGAATCACCGCCATGGCCTGCAGAGCCGGGTGCGGCTCGAAGGGATACACACTAATCGACAGCACGATGCACACGTACAAGCCAATCGCGCAAATCACGAAGGTGCGCAAACGGAGCAGCACGCTCACCAGGAAATTCACATATGCCAGCGCCGCAAATTCCTCTGCAAGCACGCGCACCGGCGGCAAGTCTTCTTTTTTGATGCGCTCGTCGACGGAAACCACCGGCAGCGGTTCCTCGGTCCAGAAAGGCACCAGCGCATACCGGATCACCGCCGCGGCGGCTTTCGCGATTTGCCGTTGCAACTCTTCCACCGTCTTCATCAGTGCTTGTTCTTTGCTGGCGCGATTCGCCTCGGCATCGAAAAGGCTCTTCATCCAGCGAACGCACCGCTGCAGCAGCACGGCAACGCGCGCGGGTGCTTTTCCCGGAGCGCTCGTGGCCGGCGCTTCTAGTTCAAATAGCTGGTGGTATTTCTCGAGCGCCCGGTCGCGTCTCTCGAAGACCGCGTCGATTTGCGTGCAGACGTAGGCGCGTCCGGCGCCGGAAATCGTGGGACATTTCGCCTCCAGCAGCGGCTTGAGCCGCTCGAGATTCTGCAGTGTGCGCGACATTATTTTGTACGTTTCGCGCAGGGTACTCCCGCCCGGATTCCAGAACGAATGCCACGAAAGGTCCTTCATCCGGCCAAACGCTTCCCGCAACGGCAAGCGGTCCAGTCCCGCAAGGATCTGCCGGCACTTCATCCACGTAAATGCCAGCTTCAGCAGCGATCCCAGGAACGTGCCCACCAGCACGGACAGCAGCACCGTGTATCCCCAGTCGTACCCGCGCCCTTCGATGGTCTGAATGGGATGCTGCAAATCGAGCACCGTCAGCGCCATCGCAAACAAGCCGACTACCGGAATCAGCACCTGCCACTTCACAAAAAAAGGATGCGCGATGGTGCGCAACTGCTCCGCTTCGTCATCGCTGATGCGGTGCGACACCGCGTTCAAGTCTTGCGCCTCCGGCAGCTTCGGGCGGATCACATTATCCGCCTCCTTGTCACCCAGGTCTTTCTGCTGCGGAAGCCGCGGCCGCCGCAAGTCCACCAGCGCGACCGCGCGCAAGCTCATCCACATCCACCAATAACCGCCCGCGAGCAGCAGCAGCACCGGCAGCACCGGTGAGAGGCCGCTGTCCAGATGGATGAGCCGGGTGGACCAGTACACGCGTGCCCAAACCGGCGGCGCTACCGCCAGCCCCATCTGGAGAGCGGTCATCGCCGCCACGGCGACCACGAACACCAGCGCCACGTGCGGTTGCGCGCGCCACTGGCTGAGATCCCGGAAGGTCACGCCCACGAACGCTACGTAGAGAAGCCACAGGAATGCGGTCAGCAGCCAGCCGCCGCCCCAGCTCACTTGCACGCTGCGGGTGAGCAAGATCAGCACGATGGCGGAGGAAAGCGCGAAAGCGCCGAGCGCGATGATGATGGCGCCGCGGGCGTCCTTATCGTCACGCGCAAATTGCGCGCGGCTTTCGGAATCGGCGAAGACAGAACCCTTCCAACTGAGAATGGCGTGCAGCACCAGAACGAGCAGGCAGAGGCACAACGCGAGATTCCAGGAGGGCGGAGTGCTGGAAGACTTTTTCACGCGCGGCAGCGGTTGCTGAGCGGCCGGTGTAGGTGCGGTACCCTCGGCCGTGGGCGCCAGAGTTTCGTGAAGAGTGCTGGGAATGTTTTGCACGTCGGTGAGCGCAACGATCGGCTCGTGGCCGTCGGCCGAGACCAGGTTGTCATGGGATAGCGCGACGATCGGCCAATAGCCGTCGCGCCCCAGGATGGTGAGCCAAACCAGCGGCTTGCGCGGCACCTCGGTCTTGACATCACCGGTGGCGACGGCGTAACGCGCCGCGGGCGACGCGTATTCGGAGTAAGGAGCGGCAGGAACGCGGTCGCTATCTGGAAGCGAGGGCGGCTGAGCAGATTTTTCAGCTGCTGCGGCCGGCTCTTGCGTCGCGGTCGCTGGTTTTTCCGCTGTGGTGCCACGCTCAGGCGCAGCAGTCGCCAGCAGGCCAACCATGGCATTGAATTCGCCGACGCTCAAGCTGCTGACGAAAAGCCGGTCTTCGTGAACGCCCCCTTGGTTCGCTGCCGACGGATCCTGATTTTGCCCGACGCTGTCGTCCAGACCCGGAAGCAGCGGATACGTGTTCAGTCCCAGCACACCGTGGAGCAACGTGTCCTCTTCGCGGCAGAGCAGCAAGTCCGGCGAAGTAACCACCACGCGGCCCTGCGGATAAGCGGTGCGCAGATAGCGCGCCAGGAACAATTGGTCGGAAGGGTCGCTGGCCAGCAGGATGGTGAACTTGATGTGATGCTTTTGCAGTTCGCTGACCACGCCGAGCATCGCCGATTCCTGCGACAGCGTTGTCAGCGCCACGCTGTACGGCGGAACCGAATCGTCATCGTTTCCCGATTCATTGAGATCGAGAGGCAGCGTCGGTGCCCCCGAAGTCTTCGGCGTGGAAGAAGGCTGTTGTTGTTGCGCGGCAATTTGTTGCTGGTACGCCGAACGAAAATAGGAAATCTCGCGCGGGAAGTGTAGATGGACGACATCCGGGTCCACGGATTTCTCCGCGGACCTCTCGTGCCGTTCGGTTTCGTGCCGATGGGGTTCGCGAGGCGTTCCGTACTCGGTCTCATCTTCAGAGAGCACCGCGATTTCTTCGGGAAGAAAACCTTGTGTGCCCGCAAAAAGGATGAATTGCGCCAGGGTATAGTCGTCGTTTTCGATAAACGAAGCGAACTGGCCTTGCAGCGGAGCGATCGCCGTTACGAAATGATCGATGGTGCTGCGTCCGGTGACCGTACCGCTGTAGATGTCGACGGGCGCGAGGACCGTTTTAACGTTACCTTTTTCGGCAGGCTTGTCGGCGTCCTGATGCAACAAGCTGGCGAGCGAATCGAGTGAGCCGGAAAAAGAAGGCCCGAGTATGCGCAGGGGCACCGCTTGCGGGCCGCGAATTTCGCGCAGAAGTTGCAGCGTGTTGCGGAACTGTTTTTTGCGCACCCCGCCGGTCGGCGTCTCGCCGACCACGAAGACGAATAGCGGCTTGTGATGCAGGTAGCACTCGCCCACGGGCGCCGCAGTTGAGCCTGGCGCAGCGAGCTTCGGTTCGTCCGCAGGATCGTAGCCATCGCGAAAGATCAACAGGCCGGGCAACGCTTCGCGAGCCTCCTGCTCGGCAGCCGCTTCCTGACGTGCTTTGAGTTCGACGGGCTGGGGATGCGGATTGCGATCCCACGGAAGCACCGCGCGGTCGAAGGAATAATTCTGCTTCTGCGCGGCTTGCTGCAGAGCTTCGATGCTGCGATCGAAGAAAAGGCCCAGCCGCGTATGCACCGGATCGGGAAGGATGGCGACCACGAACTGAATTTCCGCGCGCGCACAATCTGGAATGACCAGCCGCGGTTGCTGCTCAGGCATAGAAGCGACTGCGGAGGCGCCGTCGGAAGCGCCCGGCCAGTATCCGTAGAAATCCTGGACCGTGCTGTAGAGATTCTCTTGGTAGGCGTTGATTGGGCTCGGAGCGAGGATGCGCTTGCTGGCTGCGCCGCTCCCCGAGCCCGTCGAAGGTGCGCCGGAGGAAGCGCCGGGACCCGCCACGCGAAGAACTCCGCTGATGGCGAGCAAGACGGCGAGAGCGATACCCCCACGTTTCATGGTGCCTTTTTGTCGAAGTCGAACGCCGTGTCGATCGCCTGGGAAGCCTACGTCGCTAAGCGCCGCCAGATCGCGGGCAACAAGCGCCGTTCGCCTTGCCCAGGCCCCTGCTCAACAAAAGCGTAAGCTACTGCCGCTGGATGGATAGTGCAAGGAGGGAGTGCAACGTTTCGTGCAAACCACGGAGCCGGGCAAAAAAATCCCGCCCCTGCAAGAACCGCAAGGGCGGGGCACTGCCGGCGGCTAGAATTCGATGGAGGCTTCGGTTTCCACTTCCACCGCTTTTCCGCCCACCATCGTCGGTTGGTACTGCCGCTGCCGCGCATTGTCCAATGCCGCGGCCTGCAGCGGCTGCGGACCGGATACCACCGTCGCGCTCTTGACCCGGCCATCCACGCCGATCACCAGGTGCACGCGCACAGGTCCTCGGACGTTCGCGGCCTTGGCCGCCGGCGGGTAAACCAGTTTCGGTTGAGAAATTAATTTCGCCGCTTGCGCCCCTTCGGCCACGCGCACCGGCCCGTTGTTTGCAGCGGCTGCAGCCGGCGGATTCGCCGGCGGAGCCCCGCGCGGAGGCCCAGCGTTGGGGTTCGACACCGGCCGCGGCTCCGGTTGCTGTTGTCGAGCCCGTTCAGCCGCCTGTAGCGCCGCTTCCTGCTTGGCCTTTTCTGCAGCGGCTTGTTGCTGCGCGGCTTGCTGCTGTGCGGCTTGCTGTCTGGACCTGTCCGCCGCTGCTGCCTGTTGCTGCGTCGCTTCCAGCTTCGCTTTGTCCGCGGCCGCGGCTTGCTGCTTAGCTTTCTCTGCAGCCGCCTGCTGAGCTGCTTGTTGCTGCGTCGCTTCCAGCTTGGCTTTGTCTGCCGCAGCGGCTTGCTGCTTGGCCTTCTCTGCAGCTGCTTGCTGCGCCGCTTGTTGCTGTGTCGCTTCCAGCTTCGCTTTGTCCGCTGCTGCGGCTTGCTGCTTGGCCTTCTCCGCTGCGGCTTGCTGCGCTCCTTGCTGCTGCGCTGCTTCCAGCTTGGCTTTGTCTGCCGCCGCCGCTTGTTGCTTGGCCTTCTCCGCGGCAGCCTGCTGCGCGCCTTGTTGCTGCGCTGCTTCCAGCTTGGCTTTGTCCGCGGCTGCCGTTTCCTGCTTGGATTTCTCCGCGGCTGCTTGTTGGGCGGCCTCTACCTTGGCTTTTTCTGCAGCGGCCTGTTGTTGCTGCGGCGTTTGTTGTTGCGCGGCCTGCTGCTTCGCTTTTTCCGCCGCCGCTAACTGTTGCGCGTTCTGTGCTCCAGCCGCTGCGGGCGGCGTTCCCGGCGCCGGAGGATGAACCTGTTGCGCCGTGTTCAGCGACGTCGCCGGCTGGGGCTTTTTCGCCGCCGTTTCCACTGGCTTGACCGCCGCGACCGGCGGCGCCGTCGTCACCACTCGCACCACCGGTGGCGGCGTAGCCGCGCGCAGCGTCTGCTCGGCCTTCGCATCCAAAGGCTTTCCCGGATTGGCCTGCAACGCCTGCTGCTTTTGCGCGAACGCCACCGGCGGAGGCGGCGGCGCAACCTTAGCCACCACCGGCCGGGCCACCACTGCAGGCGGCGGCTTCGGCGGCGGAGCACTCGCCGCTGCAGTCGTCGTCGCTGCAGTCGTCGTCGCGCCTGCTACACTCACTTTATTCGCTCCCATCACGCTGGCTCTCACCGGAGCCACTTGTGCGCTGTGCACCGTTGGCGCCGCCGTGATCGCGCTCGGAGCCACTTGCACCGCCGCTGCCGCCACCGGCTGCGCGTTCACGAAAGTCGCCTTGGGCACCGCCGTAACCGCGCCCACTACGGTTTGGTTCACATAAGTCGTATTCTGTACATTGTTGTTCACCACGTTCGTGATGGTTGTCTGCTGCACCACGGTGTTGGTCACATTCACGTTCGTCACGTACTTCGGGCTCGTCTGATACGCCGGCACAAACACTTCGCCCGGTGCCAGCGCTACCCACGCCACTCCGCCCCCGCTTCCAAAATCCCGCGAGGCATTCCTATCTCCCACGAAAGTCACCAGCGCCGGCGAATACACCGGACGTTGCGTGTCCTCCCGGTTCTGTTCATGATGCGGCGGCACCCACGCCCAATTCGCGCCACCCCGCCCGTCGTTCACGTGCGCCCACCGGCCGTAATGCGAGGTCACAAATCCCGCGGGCGCGTCGTCCACCCAGGTCCAGCCCCACGGATCCACCCAGGCCCAGTGCCCCTCTTTGTACGGCGCCCAATCGCGCGACACATGCGTCGGTACCCACACC
>DATNNV010000066.1:0-11275 GCA_035601655.1 Candidatus Dormiibacterota bacterium | reverse complement strand
AGGCGGGCAGCTTTTTTGTTCACACCTAGCCGAGTTGAGGCGCAGCAGTGCTGCGCCCCTACGGGCTTGTGCCTAAGTGGGTTGGGGATTCATCTAATGAGCTGTAGGACGCGCTCTGGCTGGCTCGGGGGTTGGGATGATTCCATTTTCGATTTTGGATTTAGCGCCGATTGTGGCGGGGGCGACGGCGGCAGACGCGTTTCGCAATTCGCTGGAGCTGGCGCAACATGCGGAGCGGTGGGGATACCGGCGTTATTGGCTGGCGGAACACCACAATATGCCGGGGATTGCGAGCGCGGCTACGGCGGTGGTGATCGGGCATGTGGCCGGCGGGACGAAGACGATTCGCGTGGGGGCTGGCGGGGTGATGTTGCCGAATCATGCGCCGCTGGTGATCGCGGAGCAGTTTGGCACGCTGGAGTCTTTGTATCCGGGGCGGATTGATTTGGGGCTGGGGCGGGCGCCGGGGACGGATGTGCCTACGACGCGGGCATTGCGGCGGGACAGCAAGTCGACGGGAGAAGATTTTCCGCGGGATGTGCTGGAATTGCAGGGGTATTTCGAGCCGGCGGAACCTGGGCAGAGGATTCGGGCAGTGCCTGGGGCGGGATTGCGCGTACCGATCTGGCTGCTGGGATCGAGTTTGTTCAGTGCGCAGCTTGCGGCGGCGTTGGGATTGCCGTTTGCGTTTGCGTCGCACTTTGCGCCTGCGGACATGATGGAGGCGCTGGAGTTGTATCGAAGCGGATTCAAGCCGTCGAAGGAGTTGGAACGGCCTTACGCGATGTTGGGGGTGAACGTGGTGGCTGCGGATAGGGATGCGGAGGCGCGGCGGCTGTTTACTTCGCACCAGCAGGCTTTTGTGAATTTGCGGCGGGGGATGCCGGGGCAGATTCCGGCGCCGATTGAGGATATTGAGGCGTTTTGGTCACCGGCGGAAAAGGCCATGGCCAGCCAGTCGCTGCTTTGCGCTGTTGTGGGCTCTGCGGAGACCGTGGAGCGCGGACTGCGGAGATTTATGGAGGTGACGCAGGCGGATGAGTTGATGATTGCAGGGTTGATTTACGATCAGGGGGCGCGGTTGCGGAGTTATGAGATTGTTGCGGGAGTGCGGGAGGGGCTGGCGGTGAGTGATCGGCGAGACGAGGCGGAAATGCCGCAGGGCTTCGCTGACTCCGCCCTGCGCTACAGCGGCAAAGCGCTGCAATAAACCAGGCACGTTGTGCGATTGCCTCCGAGCAGTCTGGCCGAGGCGAGGTTAGGTCTAGCGGAGCGAGAGAATTGTGAACGGGCTTCGGCCGAAGCGACTACTTTCGTAGTAGTCCCACGCAAAATACGAGAGTAGCCAGACGAGCACGGCGGACCCGGCGACAGGCCAAAGCGGCCAAATCAGCAATGACCAACTGCACAAGGCGGCGATAGGCGCGAATATTTTCCAGGACAGCGGCAACGCGGGAGCGTTAGGAAGCGGTGTTGGCGTGCTGTCCGGAGCCGCCGAAGGCTGCGAGGAATCAGGCACTGGTTTTCGGTCAAACAGGCGCAGGGCAAAGAAGAGAAATGCAGAGAACTCTGCGATTTGGCGAGAGTGCTCGAAAAAGTCCATCATGCAGGCCATCAGGAGTGGAAGGACCAGGAACGTCCGTAGCAAAGCGTTCCAGGGCATATGTTTGGTGTGCTCGGCGTTCGTGTAGCTGAACATTTGAGCCTGCCAGAAGGCGCTTGCGACGTGTTCTAGAATACCGTTACGGATAGGAATAGTAAAGGGCGGACCCGGAGGTCCGCCCTTTTTCTTGCTTGCGTCTTGCCAAGATGGGGCGCAGCGGTGCTGAGCCCCTACCTCGGGCTTGCGAGGCTGAAGCCTCGCCCTACGTTTTAGTACATGCCGCCCATGCCGCCTGCGCCGGGGGCTCCGCCGCCAGCGGCTGCGGACTTGGACTCTTCCTTGATTTCGGCCACGAGCGCTTCCGTGGTGAGCATCAAGCCGGCGATGGATGCGGCGTTCTGCAGCGCGAGGCGAGTGACCTTGGCTGGATCGATGACGCCCATCTTGACCATGTCGCCGTATTCACCGGTGTCCGCGTTGAAGCCGAAGTTCTCTTCCTTGGAGTCGCGGATCTTGCCGATCACAACGGCGCCTTCGTGGCCGGCGTTGTGAGCGATCTGGCGGGCGGGCTCTTCGAGAGCGCGCCTGACGATTCCAGCGCCGACGGCTTCGTCGTCGTGGAGCTTCAGCTTTTCGATGGCGCTAACGCAGCGGATGAGGGCAGTGCCGCCGCCGGCAACGATGCCTTCTTCGACTGCCGCACGGGTGGCGTGCATGGCGTCTTCGACACGAGCCTTCTTTTCCTTGAGCTCGGTTTCGGTAGCCGCGCCGACTTTGATGACCGCAACGCCGCCAACCAGCTTGGCGAGGCGCTCTTGCAGCTTCTCTTTGTCGTAGTCGGAAGTGGTGATTTCGACCTGCTGGCGGATCTGCTTGACGCGACCCTCGATCTCGCTGGGCTTGCCGCCGCCCTCGACGATGGTGGTGTTGTCCTTGTCGATGGTGATTTTCTTGGCGCGGCCGAGGTCCTCGATCTTCACGTTTTCGAGCTTGATGCCGAGGTCTTCGGTGATGGCCTTGCCGCCGGTGAGAGTGGCGATGTCTTCGAGCATAGCCTTGCGGCGATCGCCGAAGCCCGGAGCCTTGACGGCAGCGACCTGCAGGGTTCCGCGGAGTTTGTTGACGACGAGGGTGGCGAGAGCTTCGCCTTCGATGTCTTCGGCAATGATCAGCAGGGGCTTGCCGGTCTTGGCGATGGATTCGAGCAAGGGGAGGAGATCCTTCATCGAGCTGATCTTCTTTTCGTGGATCAGGATGCGGACGTCCTCGAGCACGCACTCCATACGCTCGGGGTCGGTGATGAAATAGGGGGAGAGGTAGCCGCGATCAAACTGCATGCCTTCGACGACTTCGAGGGTGGTATCCATGGTGCGGGATTCCTCGACGGTGATGACGCCATCCTTGCCGACTTTCTTCATGGCTTCGGCGATGATGCCACCGATTTGCTTGTCGTTGTTGGCGGAGATGGTGCCGACCTGAGCGATCATGTCGCCCTTGACGTCGCGGTGCAGGCGCTTGATTTCTTCGACGGCGACTTCAACGGCTTTCTCGATGCCGCGCTTGAGAGCGGTGGGGCTGGCGCCGGCGGCGACAGTCTTAACGCCTTCGCGGAAGATGGCCTGAGCGAGAACAGTGGCGGTGGTGGTGCCGTCGCCGGCGACGTCCGACGTCTTGGAGGCAACTTCACGAACCATTTGCGCGCCCATGTTCTCGAGGGGATCTTGCAGCTCGATTTCCTTGGCTACGGTGACGCCGTCCTTGGTGATGATCGGCGCGCCGAACTTCTTTTCGATCACCGCGTTGCGGCCCTTGGGGCCGAGGGTGATTTTCACTGCGTCGGCTAGAGCGTTCACGCCACGCAGAATCGCCTGGCGGGAAGCTTCGCCCGTTACAATCGTCTTTGCCATTTCTTGATTCCTCCTGAATTTCTTGTGTTGCTGATATTTTGCTCTAAACGCTTGGGCCTGAAGGCCCGGGGTACAGATTGACGGGTCTGAAGACCCGCCACTACGAACTGCTGACTGGCTAGGCTAAAGCCTCGCCCTACGTTTCGGGCCTGCGGCCCGGGACGGAGTTACTTCCTGGAGCCGGCGGCTTTGGAGGCGCCGCTGAGCTTGGCGAGAATTTCTTCTTCGCGAAGGATCAGGAGCTCTTCGTCTTCGATCTTGATTTCGGTGCCGCTGTACTTGCCGAAGAGGACGCGATCGCCGGGCTTGACGTCGAGCGGAATGAGTTCGCCCTTTTCCCGCTTGCCGCTGCCGACGGCGATAACTTCGCCTTCCATGGGCTTTTCTTTGGCCGAGTCAGGGATGATGATGCCGCCCTTGACGCTTTCCTTTTCTTCAATGCGCTTCACGATCACGCGGTCGTGGAGCGGGGTCAAATTGACTGCCATCTTGAACTACCTCCTAGAAGAACTAGCGGTTTGAAATTGTGTCTTCGAGGGGGGAAGAGGGTTTAGCACTCCTCGAAGTCGAGTGCTAATATAGCAGATTTGGCGGACATGTCAAGCGCTGGGGCGGCGGTCGGCCAGTTCGGTCGAGTGGTTTCTGCTTATGTAAGCGTATTATTATCAATATCTTGAATGGTGCAAGATAAATCTTGCACTTGGGGATTGCCGTGCGTGGTGGTGAGGGGTAGAATCGCGCGGAGGTTGAGCGTTGTTGCATCAGGTCTATCTGCGGCTGATTGTGCTGACGGCCGGGACGCTGCTGCCGTTGTTCTGGATCGTGGTGATTCTGGGGCATCGGAGGCAGCGCAATTTCGAGCGGGTGTTCTTCTTTTTGTGTCTGGCGCTGGTGTTTTTCTTTGGGGCTTCGCTGCTGGCGCTGAATGCGCAACTGCATTACGGGGCGATTCCGGGGCCGCTGGGGAGTTTTGCGTGGATTGTGGCAAGCGTGGGGTTGTGGTTTGTGCCGTCGCTGCTGCTGCATTTGCACGTTGAGTACGCGCAAGTACGAGAGGTGCTGGTTTCGAAGGCGGCTGGACGGGTTTGGCTGGTAGCGGCGTGGTTGCCCGGGCTGGTGTTGCTGCCAAACCTTTATGGCGCGCTGCGGTTGAGCGGCGGGCTTGATTTCGTGGCGCCTACGAATCGGCTGGGGCTGGCGTTCCGGGTGTGGCTGGTGGTTGCGGTGTTGCTGTCGGCGGGATGGCAATGGCGATTCGCCAGGACTGCGCCGGACAGGCAGCAGAAGAAGTTTCACGGGACGCTAATTCTGAATTTGGTTTTGGTCGCGGTGTTGTTTGTGGCGGCGCACGTGTTGGGGCGGGCAAATGAAGGCGCGGGGATTTGGTACACGGCGGCGATCGGGGTGTTTGCGCTGGTGCCGCTGGCGGCGTTGATTCGCAACGTGCAGCAATTCAATTTCTTGCAGATTGGGCGGCAGCGGAATCTGATCTATGCGGTGTTCGCCGCGTTTGTGGCGCTGCTGTATCTGAGTTTTGTGCGGCGGGTTAGTTTGTGGCTGGAGCCAGTGCTGCCGCCGGAGGCTTCAGCGGCGATTCTGCTGTTTCTTCCGGTGGTGTTCTTCGAGCCGTTGCAGCGGCTGGTGGGAAGAATTCTGCACCGGACGGCGCAAAGCGAAATGGACTTGACGCAACGGATGATGGGGCCGATTCAGGAAATGGCGCGGCTGGGGAGCATGGCGAAGCTGAAGAGTTTTGCGGAGGAGTGGATTCGAGAGCAACTGCAGTTGGCGGAGGTGCGGTTGAGCGTGGGAGAGGAGGAGGCTGCTGCGCAGGCGGGGCGGGGAGGGGAAGAAAGTTTCGTGATACGGCAATCGCAACGATTTATTGGGACGCTGAGCGTGAAATCGCACGGAGCGATGCTTTCGGGTGAGACACACGCGGCGCTAGAGTTTTTGTGCGAGCAACTGCCTGGGGCGATCGAGCTATGCCGGCTGATTGAAGAAAAATTGCAACTAGAAAGGGAATTGGCGGAGCGGGAGAGGCTGGCGCTGGTGGGGCAGACGGCGGCGAGCATTTCTCACAATCTGAAAAATCCGCTGGGGTCGATCAAAACGATTCTGCAGGTGCAACTGGAGAACCCGGAGATGCCGGATTCGATGCGCGCGGAGACGCGGATGATCCTGGATGAAATTGGGCGGCTTTCGGCGAAGTTGAATCAGCTTTTGCAGTTCAGCAGGCCGGCGGTACGGGGCGGCAGCGCGGAAATGCGCTGCGATGCGCGGGTGGTGGTGGAAGAAGTGTCGGCGGTGCTGCGGCATGAGGCGGACCGGCGGGGCGTGGAACTAAAAATTGCGGCGGACGGAAAGGCGATGGATGTGGCAACTAGCGCGGAAATTCTGAACGATATCGTTTCGAATTTGCTAGTCAACGCGCTGGAGGCTGCGCCGCGCGGAGGGCATGTGAGCATTTCGGCGGCGGCAAATGGTTCGGTGTGCGTGCTGACGGTGGAGGACGATGGTCCGGGGATTCCGGCGGCATCGCGGGAGAAAATTCTTCAGCCATTTTTTACTACCAAGCCGCAGGGCACCGGGCTGGGCCTGGCGATTGTGGCGCGCCGAGTGGCGGAATCCGCCGGCAAGCTGCAGTGGTTGAGTCCGGCTAACGAAAATTGGGGCACGCGGTTTGAAATTACGCTTCCATTGGCAGGCAGGAATTCTCCATGAAAACAATTCTGATTGTTGATGACGAACCGGCGGCGCGCTACGGGCTGCGGCGCGCGCTGGAATCGAAATACCGGATTGCGGAGGCGGATTCGGCGGAGGCGGCTCGGTCGGCGATTGATACGGAGAAGCCGGACCTGGTGTTGCTGGATGTGGTGCTGCCGGGGCTGGACGGCGTTTCGTTCTTGAAATCGCTGCGCGACCAGGGGAATGAAGTGCCGGTGCTGATGGTGTCCGCGCTGGATACGGCGAAGAGCGCGGTGGACGCTTTGCGTGTGGGAGCTGCGGATTATCTCGTGAAAGGATTCGAGCTTGAGGAGCTGCGGGCGCGCGTGGCGAACCTGCTGAAGCTGGCTTCGCTGGAAAGGGAAAATGATGCGTTGCGGAGCCGGCTGGCGACGGAAGGGCAGTTTGGGCAGATGATAGGGCGGTCGGCGGAGATGCGGCGGGCGTTTGAAATGGCGGACCGCGTGGCTGCGGCGGATTCAACGGTGCTGATTCTGGGCGAGAGCGGAACGGGGAAGGATTTGCTGGCGCAGGAGATTCACGCGCGGTCGGCTCGCGCGGGGAAGGCGTTCGTGGCGGTGAATTGCGCGGCTTTGCCGGAGACGCTGATCGAATCGGAATTGTTCGGGTACGAGCGCGGGGCGTTTACCGGGGCGGCGCAGCAGAAGAAAGGGAAATTCGAGCTGGCATCGGGCGGAACGATTTTTCTGGATGAGATCGGGGATATGAATCCGGTGACGCAGGCGAAAGTGCTGCGCGTGCTGGAAAATCGCACCATCGAGC
Organism: Candidatus Dormiibacterota bacterium; assembly: GCA_035601655.1. GTDB lineage: Bacteria > Acidobacteriota > Terriglobia > Acidiferrales > UBA7541 > Acidiferrum. Next base: position 4,255 of record DATNNV010000066.1, on the reverse strand, counting down.
GGCTTGGCGGAACGCAAACGATTCCGGTGGATGTGCGAGTGATCAGCGCGACGCACCGGAATCTGCCGGCGGAGATTCGCAACGGAAAGTTCCGGGAAGATTTGTTTTACCGGTTGCGAGTGGTCAGCATTGATCTGCCGCCGCTGCGCGCGCACAAGCAGGACATTGCGCTGCTGGCGGAGGCATTTTTGCAGATGCACAGCGCGCGGCTGGGGCGGTCGGCACGGCTGGAGCGCGAAGCGCTTGCGGCGATCGAAAGATACGATTGGCCGGGGAATGTTCGCGAGCTGAAGAATGCTCTGGAGCGGAGCCTGGTGCTGGTGCGCGGCGAAGAAATAACGGTGACGGACCTGCCGGAAGAAGTACGCACCGGCGAAGGCTTGACGGCGAGTTCTCCGCGCGATGTTCATGATGGCGTGCTATCGGAGAAGGATTTTCGCGAGGCCAAACGGAAATTCGAGGTGGCGTATTTGACCAAGCAGCTTGTCGACCACCAGTGGAATGTTTCGCGGACGGCTGCGACGATCGGGTTGCACCGGCAAAGCTTGCAGGAGAAGCTGCGCGAGTTGAATGTGCGCCGGCCCGGGCGCGAACCGATCGAGGAAGAAGAGTGAATCGTGACTAGTGATTGGTGACGGGTGACTGGCGAAAAAACAGGGGCGCTGGCCGCAAGTCTTTGCGGATACATAATGGCCGGGGGCACGAGTTCGCGCTTTGGGACGGACAAAGCACTGGCGCAGCTCGGCGGAGAGACGATGCTAGTGCGGATGTGCCGGCTATTGAGCGAAGTGACGGACGGCGTGAGCGTGGTGGCGTCGGTGGCAAGCTATAGCGGTGTGGATGCGCAGATGGTGGCGGACCGATGGCCGGGCGAAGGTCCGCTGGGAGGGATTATCACGGCGCTGGAGCACACGCGCGCTAGTGATCTGAAGGCCGCGCACTGCTTGGTCGTTAGCTGCGATATGCCTTTCCTCACGGCGGAGTGGCTGCAATATTTGTGTGCGTATGCGGCAAACAGTGCGGCGCAAATTGTTGTGCCGCGGTCCGCGCAGGGGCTGGAGCCGCTGTGCGCTTGTTGGAGCACCGATGCGGCTGAAACATTGCACGGCCTGTTCGACGGCGGAGTCCGTAAAGTGACGGAAGTTTTTAAGCACACGCAGACGGAAATCCTTGACGAGGCGCACTGGAAACGATTTGATAGCGCAGGGCGGCTTTTCTGGAACATGAATACGCCACAGGATTATCAGGACGCGCTGAAAGCTTTCGCGGAGGAGCGCCGGTGACCGAGAATAGGACTCCAGCCGATGAAAGCGTATTTTCGGTCAGCAAGGGCACTGCGGAGAACTATTTTGAATTCCGCGAGGTCAGCAAGGCATTTGACGATCGCCCGGTGCTGAATCACGTGAGCTTTACGGTGAAGCGCGGGGAGACGTGCGTGATCATGGGGCGCAGCGGGGTGGGTAAGTCCGTTTCGCTGAAGCATATTCTTGGTTTTTTGAAAGCGGATTCCGGGCGGATTTTCATCGATGGGGAGGACGTGACCGACTTCACGGAAGCGCAGTTTGCGGAAATCCGGAGGAAGGTCACGATGGTGTTTCAATCCGGAGCGCTGTTCGATTCGCTGACGGTGTTCGAGAATATTGCGTTCCCGCTCGAGGGGCAGCCGGGGCTCACCGAGGAAGACGTGGACGCGTACGTCGCCAAGCTGGCGCACATGCTGGAAGTCGAGCACGTGCTTGAGAAGCTGCCAGGCGAGCTGTCGACTGGACTGCGGCGCGCCGTGGCGATCGCGCGGGCGCTGGCGCAAAATCCGGAAGCTATTCTCTACGATGAGCCGACCACGATGGTTGATCCGATCATGGCGGCGCACATGGGCGATCTGATCCTGCGGCTGAAGCAGGCGTTCCGCAAGACGTCGATTGTGGTGACGCACGACACGCATCTGGCAAAGAAGCTGGCGGACAAGATTGTTTTCCTGCAGGAGGGCAAGGCCACGGTTTTTCCTTCTTGGGAAGCGTTTGAGAATTCCACTGATCCTTTCCTTCACAATTTTCTGTTGCAGGACCAACTGGTTCCGGCGATGGATGTGACTCTGTGACCACGAGTTGGTCGCGGATGAGGCGCCGGGATTTTCTGAAGGGCATGACGGCGGCTCCCTTTGTGGCGGCCGCGGCATCGGGGCTGCCCGCGCCGCAGGGCGAGCTGGTCAATGATGTGCACACGGGGCTGAACCCGACTTGGGTCAGCAGGATTGTTCGCCCCACATCCGTCGCGGAAGTACAGAACCTGATGAAGGACTGCAGAAAGCATGGGCGCTTTCTTTCGGTATCCGGAAGCAGGCATGCGGCGGGAGGGCAGCAGTTTGCGGCGGATGCGGTGCTGCTGGACATGCGCTCGATGAATCGGATTTTGGGTCTTGATGACAAGAGCGGAGTGTTGCACGTGGAAGCTGGAATCGAGTGGCCGGAGCTTATTCAGGGTTATCTCGACTTGCAAAAAGAAAATGCGCGCTGGGGAATTCGCCAGAAGCAGGGCGGAGCCGACCGCATGACGATTGGCGGAACGCTCGCGGCGAATGCGCACGGGCACAGCTTGGGCAGCGGGCCAGTTGTGGGGGACGTGGAATGGATTGAAGTGGTGACGGCAGAGGGCGCGACGAAAAAGTGCAACAGGAAGCAGAATCACGAGCTTTTTTCGCTGGCGATCGGCGGCTACGGCCTTTTCGGAGTGATCACCGCGGTTGGGCTGAGGCTCGTGCCGCGGCGAAAACTGCGACGAAGAGTGGAAACGCGCACAACAGCGGAGCTGGTCGAGCTGATCGAGAAGCGAACCGCTGCGGGCGCGGCGTTCGGCTACTTTCAGTATTCGATTGACGAGACATCGGCGGATTTTCTGCGCACGGGGATTTTGACGACGTATGAACCCGTGCCGCCGGAGACGCCGATGGGAACGGAAAGCACGGATATCGATGCGCGATTGCTGACCGCGCTGCTGGAGCTGGCGCATAAGGACCGCGGTGCGGCGTACCGACGTTACGCGAAGCTGGAACTGGCGAAGGATGGCAATGTCGAATGGTCGGATTTGCACCAACTGGCGATGTATCCCGCCGGCTATCACAAAGATATCGAGACTCGGCTGGGCGCGGATTCGGAAGGAGCGGACGTGATCGTGGAAGTTTACGTACCGCGCGGCGAGCTGATTCCGTTTCTGGAAGAGGCTAGACGATTGCTGCTGAGCAACGAGTTGCCTTTGATTTACGGAACGATTCGATTTATCGAGCAGGATAAGGATTCGTTTCTGCCGTGGGCGAAGAAACGCTACGCTTGCGTGATTTTCACGCCGCATACTTCCGGCGAAGCGCGCGCCGTGCATAAAACGGGGGAAACATGCCGGCAGTTGATGCGCGCGGCGACCAAGAAAGGCGGCAGCTTTTACCTGACGTACAATCGCTTCGCTACACGGGATGATTTGGATGCGGCGTATCCGCAATTTGCGGAGTTTCTGAGCCTGAAAACGAAATACGATCCGATGGAGACGTTGCAAAGCGAATGGTACCGGCATTATAAAACCCTCCATGCGTAAGAGAACTCTGGTGCAGCAAAGCTTCAGGAGGCCGGCACGTTGAGCACGACAGCGAGCGCGCAGCCGAATCCGATCGGGCAATTGCGCAAGACGATGGGTTTTTGGGACGTGCTGCTATTTAATATTGCTACGGTACTGGGGCCGCGCTGGGTGGCGGCGGCGGCACATAACGGAACATCGTCGATCAGCTTATGGGTGCTTGCGGCGCTTTTGTTTTTCGTTCCGTCGGCTTTGGTGATTAACGAACTCTCGTCGCGGTTCCCTGAAGAAGGCGGGCTGTATGTGTGGACGAAGGAAGCGTTCGGGGATTTTCACGGGTTCGTTGCGGGGTGGAACTACTGGATTTACACAGTTTTCTATTTTCCGAGCTTACTGATGGCCAGCGCGGCCATGAGCGCGTACCTCATGGGAGAGAATGGCGCGGCACTGTCGCAGAATCGCACTTTTCTGCTTTCGGTTTCGGTGGGGCTGCTGGTTGTCGCCGTGGCATTCAATATCATCGGTTTGAATATCGGGAAGTGGCTGCAGAATGCGGGTGGGGTCGCGACGTATTTGCCGCTAATGGCGGTGGTGGTGGTCGCCGCGATCATTGGCATGAAACACGGGTCGGCGACGCATTTCACGGCGCGCAACATGCTTCCGACATGGAATTGGGATACCGTGAATTTCTGGT
>DATNNV010000065.1:0-39069 GCA_035601655.1 Candidatus Dormiibacterota bacterium | reverse complement strand
CCCCGCCGGCAAAACCACCTGCAGCTCATCCCACAGCCACTGCCCCGACGTCGAAAAATTAAAGTAGTGCCCTTCAATCGCGAAACTATTCGTAAACGTCACCCGCCGCCCCGTCGGATGGCTCGAGTCCGTCCAGTTTCCTGTCTCGAGCAACACCGTGTGAAACATCCCCAGCTCCACCACTTCGCCGGTTACTCCGTTGATCTCCACCCAATCTCCCAGCCGGATTCCGTTCTTTCCCATCAACACGAACCAGCCCATGAATCCCACAATGAAATCCTTCAGCGCCACCGTCAGCCCCGCTCCCGCCAATCCCAGGATCGTCCCCAACTGCCCCGGCACTCCCAGAATCACCAGCAGAATCAACAGCACCGCCGCTATTTGTACGGACACCCGCGTCACCGTGCGCAGTGTCTCCACTTGCCGCCGGTCCAGCTTCGTTTTCCCCAGCAGCTTTTCAAGCCACCCTTCAAAGAAAATCCCCACCAGCCCGATCGTAAGAATAATCAGCAGCCCTTGCAGCGCCCGGTGCAGCACCGCGCGTTGCCGCGCACTCACCAGTTCGCTCCACTCCGCATAAACCGCCGCCAGTTGCCGCTCGTAATCCGCCCGCCGGTCCAGATTCGGCAGACCTTTCTGGTCCGCAACAATCTGTTTCATCCTCGCTACCGCCGCCGACGATTCTTCATGGCTCCGGTCTTGTGCCGTGCCTGTACTCGCACCCGCGCCAGCCTTCGCGCCAACGCTGGCATCCCCAGCCGCGGCTTTCTTCGCGTGTCCCGCCAAATCCGGCGTAGCCTGCTTGGCCGCCTCGATTTGCGCATCCAGCGCATTGTGTCGGCTGGTCAGCGCCGTAGCCGCTGTCTCCGCCGCCTGCCTCGCTTGCGCCAGCGCCCGCTGCTTTTGGTGCAGCCAAGACCACTGCGTGTACTGGTGCACCAGCCCAAATCGATCCGCCAGCGGCTCCGGATACTTCTGCACTCCTTTATCCACTTCCGCCGACGCCGCTTTGTGTTCCTCATCCAGCTTATCGAGCCGTGCCTTGACGTCTCCGCCGGCCCGGTTCAAGTCTTGCGTCGCGTCGTCCACTTCATCTTCATCCGATTCCAATCGCGCTTTGGCTTCGTCCAAACGATCGTCCAGCGCATCCTTCGCCTTGCCGCTGGCCTTCGCTTCCGCAGCCGTCAACTGCTCCACCAACGCCTGATCTGCCTTCTGCAAACTCTGCGCTTTGTCCAGCCGCGCTTCGATTTCCTGGGCCTTCGCACTCAGCACCGGCGGATGCGCCGCAATCTCCCGCCGCGCGCCTTCGAACGCCAGATCCAGTTCGTGATCCACCAGCCGTATCGCTTCTTTCGACAGCGATTGTTCTTCCGGTTTGTCCGCCAATTGCGCCAGTTTTTGTGCCGTCTGCAGCTCCGTCTGGTCCACCGCCGGCCCTTCCGCTGCGCCCACGACCTTGCTCTTCCGCGCCGCCGCGGCCCCATCCTCCTGCCCGGTGCGGAACACCCCGTAAATCGTGGCCGCCAGGATCACCACCAGCACTGCGGAAGCAACTTTGTGCGTTGTCGTCATACTCTCTTCTTATGGAGTGCGGGAGCCAAGCTCCCGCTTTTCCGTCCACCGAGCATTCAAATCCGCCTCAGCTTTTACTCCTGCCCACAAACCCCTTCATCCTAGGCCCGCCTTCATTTTAGGCATGCCCTAAAGCACACACAACGCGCTATTTCGCATTCTGCATCGCCGCCCCGGCCTGAGATCCGCGCACGCAAGACCCCTGACTCTTTGGCGAACTCCCGCAAGCCGCACACGATCCTCTGCTAAGCTGAATCCACACACCCGTCATGGACTCCCGCCTACCCAAATTCTGCTTTGTCATCTTAGTCCTCTACGCCGCCATCCATTTCTCCTCCTACTATTCACAACTCCCCGACGTCGTGCAGTCCCACTTCAACGCCCACGGCGCCCCCAACGGCTGGCAATCCAAGCTCGTCTTTTTCTCTTTCTTCGTCGGCGTCACCGTCCTCGCCACCCTCCTCACCTTCGCTCTCCCAGCCATCATTCGCTCCATGCCCCCGGAAATCATCAATCTCCCCAACAAAGCCTACTGGCTCAGCCCCCCACGCCGCTCCGCCTCTTTCGATTTCCTGGCCACCTGGTTTGCCTGGTTTGGCTGCGCCGTCTTCCTCGTCATCCTCTTCACTTTCGATTACGCTGTGCAATCCAATTTGCACCCCGATAACCGCCCCGATCCTACCCGCTTCCTCTACGTCCTCTTCGCCTTCCTGGCCTTCACCCTCCTCTGGATATTCCGCATCGCCCTCCGCTTCTCCCGCCTCCCCCAAGACCATTGACGCCTTCCCGCGCGGCATCCGCGAAGCTGTAGGGTCCGCCTTCTGAGGCGGACCTTCGGTGTAAGACCCCGACGCGAACGCAAAACCCTAGCCCTTCCTTGTAGTGGCGCTGCTAGCCGCGCCAGCACCCCGAAAAAAAACAAAAACGCCTCCAAAATCGGAGGCGTTTCTTTGAACTCTTGCACTCTAGACTCTTCAACTTCCTTCTACAAATAGTCCCGCGACGGCCCTTCCAAAAACGCCCGCAACTTCCGCGACCTCGACGGATGCCGCAGCTTCCGCAACGCCTTCGCTTCAATCTGCCGAATCCGCTCGCGCGTCACCGCAAACGATTGCCCGACCTCTTCCAGCGTATGCTCGCTCCCATCGTCCAACCCAAACCGCATCTTGATCACTTTCTCTTCCCGCGGGGTCAGCGTCTTCAACACCGAAGACGTCTGCTCCTTCAAATTCAAATTGATCACCGCATCGGACGGCGAAACCACCGCCTTATCCTCGATGAAGTCACCGAGATGCGAATCCTCTTCTTCTCCGATCGGCGTCTCCAGCGAAATCGGCTCTTGCGCGATCTTCAGAATCTTCCGCACCTTGGACACCGGAATGTCCATGCGCTTGGCAATTTCTTCCGAAGTAGGCTCGCGCCCCAGTTCCTGCACCAGTTGCCGGCTCGTCCGCACCAGCTTGTTGATCGTTTCGATCATGTGCACCGGAATACGGATCGTCCGCGCCTGGTCCGCAATCGCGCGCGTAATCGCCTGCCGGATCCACCATGTCGCATACGTCGAAAACTTGTACCCGCGCCGCCATTCGAACTTATCCACCGCTTTCATCAGACCGATGTTGCCTTCCTGAATCAAATCCAGGAACTGCAATCCGCGGTTCGTATATTTCTTCGCGATGGAAACCACCAAGCGAAGGTTGGCCTCGATCAGCTCTTTCTTCGCCTGCTCCGCTTCCGCTTCGCCTCGGTGAATCAGCGTCAGCGTCCGCTTCAACTCCATCAACCCGACTTCGCTCTGCTCCTCGATATCCTTCAGCTCGGTGCGCCGCGTCCGCAGCTCTTTGCGCGCTTCCGCAGCCACATCGCCCTTCGCCGCATCCACTCGCCGCTCCAGCCGTCCCGCTTCGCGCTCCAGCGACTGCAAGCGCTCCACCGTCCCGCGCATCTTGTCGATCAGCCGCTTCTTCTCGAACGGATTGAAATCGAGATCCCGAATCGCTACCGAAATTTCCACGCGCGTCCGCGCCACGTCCCACTTGGCGCGGATGTACGGCTTCTTCTTCGCCTTCGGTGTTTTATCGAGTTTCGTCGCCTGTTTCAGCGCCGTATCGTAAAGTTTCCCGATCTTCTCGATGTACTTCAGCGTCTGCTTCGTCTTGTTCGCGATCTTCTCTTCGGTCAGCTCTTCGTCGTCGAACTGCACGATTTCTTTGATCGACCGCACGCCCTTCCGCAAATCATCCCCAACCGCGATCAATTCCTTGATCACGATCGGCGAACGCGTGATCGATTTCATCACCACCAGTTGCCCGCGCTCGATGCGCTTCGCGATGGTTACTTCGCCTTCGCGCGTCAGCAGCGGCACCGTGCCCATTTCGCGCAAATACATGCGCACCGGATCGTTGGTCTTTTCCAGCGATCCCGGCGTCAGGTCCAGGTCGCTGCCGCTCTCTTCATGCCCATCCTCTTTGACCACCGCGTCCCGGTCGCTCGCTTCCGCCGACACTTCCACCGCGCGCGCCGCCTTCGCCGACGCTTGGTCCTCGTAAATCTCGATTCCATTCCGCTCAAACGTCGTCAGCAGATCGTCGATCTCTTCCGACGAATGCACTTCCGCCGGCAGCGAATCGTTCACCTCGTCATACAGCAGGTACCCCCGCTCCTTGCCGACGGTGATCAGATGCCGTACTGCTTCGTATTTTTCCTCTAAACCCTGCGCCACTTACTCCTCCTCCCAAAATTCGTCGCTAATCCTAATCCGCGCCTCGCCGTTGCAGGGTCCTTCTGAGGCGGACCCTCGGTCTCAGCACGACCGCCCACTCCACATTCGCTTCCAGGCAGACAGGCTGGCACGCCTACGCAACTGGCTGAAATTCTTTCATCTCGAAGTTCGCCATTAGACCCTTGCGTCGTCAGTCCCTGCGTTTGTCGTTTGTTACCTTGCGCCGCGCCCTTGCCGCTAGCCCGGTGCGTTGCCCGCTTCCCGCACCTCGGGCCGTCCCGCCCGCCAATCACATCTATAAGATGCATTTAGAGGGCGTTCCGATACTGCGAAACCCTTCTACGCTACACGCCTATCTCGTACCCAGTCAACATTTTAATCCCTACGTTTCTGTGCACTTCTGAGGAAATCCCAGCCCCTTTCTGGAGTGCGGCGGCTAGACGCCGCTTTTCCTGCATCCACCCGCGAAATCTTGGAGGCAAACCCTCTCCGTTCCAACACCCGGCTTAGCGATTCCATCAATAAGTGCGGCTACCGGGGCTTCCCTGCGCGCTACACCGTAACGCCTTCCGTTCTAAACGTACTAGTAAGAACTCTTACAACACACTCGCGCCCACCATCTATTGACAATATGGTAAGTCCATGCTAAATTAGGTGTTGATAACGAACCCCGGGCGGAGGACTGGGACCCAACCCATGTCCGCCCACATCCTACCGCCGGCAAGGCTCTTCCTCCCACGCTCCTACTCCAACTTTCGCCCCCTGCCCGTAGCTCAACCGGTAGCGCAGGGCGGAGCCCGCGCAGCCCTGCGGCTTTTCCCATCTGGCAAACCCGCACCAGCCCGCGCCCGACACTCTTCCGCGTTCTTTTGCACTCTTTACCACCAGCGCGAAACCCATCCTCTGCCTTTTCAATCATTTCCGCGCTCTTTGCAAAAACACCCGGGATGGCACTCATCGCGTCTTCCGATCTCGCCAGTCATTTACCCTCAGCCCCGAAGGGTCACCCTCCACTCGTTTACCGTGAGCATCGAAGGGCCACTTTCCTCCCATAACTCCTTTAAAATGAACACTTGCAAAAGTGTATCAAAACAAAGGACTTTAACTTCCTTTGGAATCAACACTTACGCAAAAATGGGGGGGAGGGAGCCAGTAGCATAGACTTCAGCTGGCCCAGAGTCTCGAAGGGTCTGTGCTCCGGCACATTGCGGGTCGACTCTTATACCCCGTCCAGCAGGTGCCCCATCTTGGCTTTCTTGGTCCTCAGGTAGGCTCGCGAAATTTTCGAGATGCGCGGCTGGCACGGCACCCGCTCAACCACGCGAATCCCCGCGTTCTCCAACTGCCGCACTTTCTCCGGATTGTTCGAGAGCAGCCGGATCTTCGTCGCGCCCAGTTGCTTCAGCACTTGCGCCGAAAAATCATAATCCCGCGCATCCGCCGCAAATCCCAGCGATTCATTGGCTTCCACGGTATCCATGCCGCCGTCCTGCAGCTCATACGCCCGCAGCTTGTTCATCAGCCCGATGCCCCGCCCTTCTTGCGGCAGGTACAGCAGCACCCCGGCCTGCGCCTTGCCAATCTTCTTCAGCGCCAGCTCCAGTTGCGCTCGGCAGTCGCACCGCTGCGACGTCAGCACATCCCCCGTCAGGCATTGCGAATGCACCCGCACCAGCGGCGCCCTGTTCCCGGTCAGCTTCCCGCGCACCAGCGCCACCACCTCCTGGTTCGGCCCGTCGCCGCGAAATCCATAAATCGCAAACCGGCCGAACTTCGTCGGCAGTTCCGCCTTGGCAACTTGCTCGAGCTCGCCCTTCCTGGAATTTGCCGCAGGCATGGATTTTATTTCGATACTGGTTGTTTTCGCCGTTGCGCTCATGGAAGGCTCAGTATAGCAGCGCGGCCGCTAACCGCCGCCGCTGCAACCTATTGGATGCTGGTCAACCCTCCCCCGCTGCGCGCTTTACATCGCCGCACCGATTGGCTAGCGTTACCCAAGGAATCTCCGCACCATGAATGAGACCGTCACGCCCGTTCGCGATTTGCTCTTTACGCTGCTCCTCAAAGTCGGCGTGGCCTCCTCCTTCGCCGCCCTGCTTGCCCGCTGGAACACCTTCCGCCGCGTGCTCTTCACCGAAGAGCGCGACGCCGATCAAAAACTCAAGCTCCTGCTGTTCATGACCCCTTTCCTCATCGTCGGCGTCACGCTGCGCCTCCTCAACAGCGCCTACCGCTTTGCCGACCTTTCCATCGAAGGCGCCTTTCTCATGGGCCTTCTCGGCGGCCGCGTCGTCGGCCCCATCGGCGGCGCCATCATCACCATCCCCGCGCTGATCTCCCACGAGTGGCTGGCCATGCCCGCCGCGTCAGCCGCCGGCTTGGTGGGCGGCATCATTCGCCAGGCCATTCCCAACAAAGAAGACCTCTGGAATTTCGGGCCGTTCACATTTCTCAATATTCCTCGCGCGGTGGTGCGCTTGCTCCGCGACGCGCAGTTGTCCTGGGAAATGGCCCCACTGACCGCGTGCGTTGCTCTCGAGGTCGGCCGCGTCGCACTCGTTCTCTGGACCAAGCCGAGTTGGCTGTATGCCATTCATCCGGCGTGGGATTGGTGGTTCTGCCTCACCGTCATCGCCACGCTCATGTCCGTGGCGGCACCACTGAAAATCTGGAACAACACGCGCATCGAGATGAATCTCGAACGCCACCAGCAACTGCTTCTGAAAGCGCGCATGGACGCGCTCTCCAGCCAAATCAATCCGCACTTCCTTTTCAACACCCTCAACACCGTTTCCGCGCTCATTCGCTTCGATCCGGATACCGCGCGCGGCGTGGTTCTCAAACTCAGCAACATCCTCCGCCGCCTGCTGCGCAAACACGAAACCTTCGTGCCCCTCCGCGAAGAGCTCGAATTCATCGACGACTATCTGGATATCGAAGTCGCGCGCTTTGGCCGCGACAATCTCGAATTCGTCAAGCAACTCAACGACGATTCGCTCGAAGCCTTCGTTCCCAGCATGCTGCTCCAGCCGCTCGTCGAAAACTGCCTCAAGCACGGCCTCGCCTCCAAGCTCGAAGGCGGAAAAATCCAGTTGCGCACCGTCATGCGTGACGGCCGGCTGCAAATTGAGATTGAAGACAACGGCGTCGGCATCTCCGAGGAGAAAATGCCGCACGTGTACGTCGAAGGCATCGGCCTCAGCAACGTCCGCGAGCGCCTCCGCGTCCTCTACGGCGCTGATTTTCACCTCGAGATTGCCAGCAAGCCCGGCGAAGGCACCGTTATCCGCATCGACATCCCCGAACTGGTTTCCTCGCTGGAGACCGTCGCCTGACGCGAACGCTATGCTACAGTCCCGACTTATGACCCCACAAAATCCGAAACGAACTCTCTTGCGACTCCTATTTGCAACGCTGCTTGCCGCGCTGCTGGTGATCTCGCCGGTTCAGCGCGCCCCTGCGCAAGCCCGGCCAGCTCGCGCCCTCGCTCCCGCGGACCGCGCGGCGCACGCCTTGGAAGCCGCTCGCGGCAATCCCCTCGAGCTGCGCGCTTTGCTCCTGCGCATGCCCAAAGGCGCGGACTTGCACGTGCATCTCAGCGGCGCTGTGTACGCCGAATCCTGGATTCGCGCCGGCGCGGAAGACAATTTGTGCATCGAACTCGCCACGCTGGCGTTTACAAAAATCGACTCGATGACCCGCGGCACCCCGCCGCAACCCGTGTGCGGCGAAGGCAAAGTCCCTGCCGCGCAAGCGCTCAAGGATCAGAGCTTGTACGACAAACTGATCGATTCCTTCTCGATGCGCTCGTTCGTGCCCTACGCCGGAGTCAGCGGCCACGATCATTTCTTCGATACCTTCAACAAATTCCGCGGCACCAGCAAACACCACACCGGCGAATGGCTCGACGAAGTCACCTCGCGGGCCGCGGCGCAAAACGAACAATATCTCGAACTGATGGAAACGCCGGACTTCGGTCACACTGCTAGCATCGCGGGACAAGTCGAATGGACAGAGGATTTCGCCAAGCTCCGCGAAGCCCTTCTCGCGCGCGGGCTGCGCGAAGATGTTGCCGTAGCCTCAACGCACTTCGACGAAGCGCAAGGACTGCGCCGCGAGCGCCAGCACTGCGGCCAATCCGCGCCGTTCCCTGCGTGCACCGTGCAGGTCCGCTACCTCTATCAGGCGCTGCGCGGGCTTCCCAAGGAAATCGTCTTCGCGCAGACCTTGCTCGGCTTTGAAGTGGCTTCGGCCGATCCGCGTATCGTCGGCGTCAATTTCGTCATGCCCGAAGATGGTTACGTCTCCATGCACGATTACGCGCTGCACATGCGCATGTTCGCGTATCTGCACAGCGTCTATCCCAAGGTGCATATTTCGTTGCACGCCGGCGAACTCGCACCGGGGCTCGTCGCCTGGGAAGGCCTGTGCTGCCACATTCGCCTCGCTGTTGAGAAAGCCGGCGCCGAGCGCATCGGCCACGGCGTGGACGTAATGTACGAAGAGCAGCCCGACGATCTGCTGAAAGAAATGGCTGACAAGCACGTGATGGTGGAGGTCAATCTATCGAGCAACGATCTGATTCTCGGCGTCAGCGGCGATCATCACCCGTTCCAGCTATATCGCAAAAACCATGTCCCCGTCGCCCTCTCGACCGACGACGAAGGCGTCTCGCGCATCGATCTCACCGCCGAATACATTCGCGCCGTGGAAACCTACAAGCTCGGCTATGCCGATCTGAAGCAAATAGCGCGCACCAGCCTCGAACACAGCTTCCTGCCCGGCGCCAGCCTGTGGAGCAAGCCCGATGATTTCAGCAAGGTCGCCAACGCCTGCGCCCGCGACGCCTCCGGAGCCCCACACCCATCGAAAGCCTGCGCCGATTTCCTGAAGTCCAGCGAAAAAGCCCAGCAGCAATGGGAACTCGAGCGCCGCTTCCGCACGTTCGAGGAATCGTTCTAGCTAAGCGTTATGGCCAGATACGCGCGCCGCGATACAGAGCCGGGCCGGCCAACTCATTGCCCCGCTGCCAGCCGTTTCATCAGTTCCTGTTTGCGCGTCAACAGGCCTCTGAGATCAGCCCCGGCAGGCTGCGCCTCAATTCCGCGTTGCACGTCGGCCAGCTCATGCTCCACTTGCCGGCGCCGCAGCGCCTCCAGGCAGCTTTGCGCTTCCTCCCAGGTAGCCTCATTGGCTTCTTCAAACAAAATCTCGAAGAGCAGCCGGCGGTCGCGCTCCTCCAGCGTGGCGCCGATTTCCGTGGCCTGCACTGCCTCCCCGGAAGCGCTCGCCGCGATCAGCGCCGCAAAAATCTTTTCCGTCTCCAGGCCGGCATACAGCTGCGCATCCTGCAGCGCCTGCGCCAGCTCCCGCCGAAAACCTTCGGCTTCCGCGAGCATCCAGATCAGCCGCCGCTCCACCGGCTTGGCCGACCGGCTCATCAGTTCGGGGTTGATGTTCAGGTGGCTGCGGCGTTCTCCGGCAGCCTTGCTCAGCGCCGCTCGCAGCACCGGCTCCTCGAGACGAAGTTGCTGCGCGATTCGCGTGGCCCACTCCGAACGCAGCAGGCGGTTCGGAATTTTCTGCACGTACGGCAGCAGAAATTCCACGGCGCGGCGTTTCCCTTCGCCGGTAGACAAATCCATCTGCCGCGCTCGTCCGATTAAATAATCGACGTACGGAGGCGCATCCTTCAGGACCTTGAGATATTCGTCTTTGCCTTTTTCGCGGATGAAAAGATCGGGATCCGCTTTGCGATCACCAATAGCTGGTAGCGCCAGGACGCGCACCTCGAAATCCTGCTCCAGTAGCAGCGCGACGGAGCGCTCGGTGGCTGCTTGGCCTGCCGTATCGGGATCGAAATTAATGATCACGCGCTTGGTGAAACGTCCGAGCAGCTTGATTTGCGGCTCCGCCAGGCTGGTGCCGCAACTGGCTACCACGTTGCTGACTCCGGCGCGCGCGACGGCGATGGCGTCCATGTAACCTTCGACGAGAATCGCGAAATCCTGCCGCCGCATCGCGTCTTTCGCGCGGTCCAGGTGATAGAGCACGTTGCTTTTCGAGTAGATCGGCGTTTCCGGCGAATTCAAATATTTCGGCTGCTCGTCGCCCAGAGCCCGCGCGCCAAAGGCCACGATTTTTCCGGACTCATTCGCAATCGGAAACGTGATGCGTCTGCGAAAGCGGTCAAACGGCCGCCCGCTTTGATCCCGCGAGATCAGCCCGGACTCCGTGAGCAGATTCTCGGCATATTTCGCTTTGAAGTGGCGCAGCAGCGCGTCACCGCCGCTCGGTGCGTAGCCGACGCCGAAGCGCCCGATGGCATCCTTGTCCAGACCGCGATCCTCGAGATACGCGCGGGCGGCTTTTCCTTCGAGCGTTCCTTCCAACTGCTTCACGAAGAAGGTCTGCGCTTCGCGGTGCATCTCGATCAGCGCCGCGCGTTGCAGATTCTCTTTGCGCTCTTCGGGCGAGCGCTCCCGCGAACGAGGAATGGAGATCCCGCACTTCTCCGCAACGATGCGCAGCGCGTCGGGAAATTCGCAGCGCTCCATCTCCATCACGAAGCTGAAGACGTCGCCGCCTTTGCCACACCCAAAGCAGTGAAACATCTGCCGTACCGGATGCACGTTGAACGAAGGACTCTTCTCGGAATGGAACGGGCACAGGCCGCGGAAATTCTGCCCGGCCTTCTTCAGTTGGACGTACTCCCCCACCACCCGGACAATGTCCGCCTGCTGCTTCACCCGCTCCGCAATGGATCCCGGTTCGGCCATGTCTATGCACGCAAGTCTACAACCGTGATGGCCTTTCCGCCGCGGTCTTCGGCTTCAAACGCGGCGCGCTCGACCAGCGGATGCGATTTTAGAAACTCGGCGAGGCCTTTTCGCAGAGCACCGGTGCCGTGGCCGTGGATGATGCGCACGCGGACGCGCCGCGCGAGCGCGGCATTGTCTAGGAACTTGTCGACGAGTTCGACGGCTTGCTCTACCCTCAGGCCGATTACGTTGATCTCTTCGGAGCCGGTAGCTGCATTCCCTTGTGACCTTACCGTGGCGCTGGGACTGCGTGTGGTCGCTCGATCCTGCAGTATGCCCGATGGTTGGTCGATGGCGGTGATTTCGTCGAGGGCTACTTTCATGCGCAGGGGGCCGGCTTCGATTTCGGCGGAGGAGCCGTCGAGGCGGCGGAGGATTACGGGCTTGGTGAAGCCGCGGACGCGGATGCGCGTGCCGGGTTGCAGGGTTTCGGCGCGAATGGCTTCCGGGCTTGAGGAAGTGGTGCCGAGATCGGCTTGCGATTCGGAGATGGTTTGCACCACCGCGGCGTTTAGTTCTTCGCGGGCTTCGCTACGGACTTCCTGGCCTTTTCGGCGGGCGGTTTTCTCGAGAGAGGCGCGGAGTTCGCGTTCCTTTACGGCTGCGATGACGCTCGAGACGTTTTCATCGAAGCGCTTTTGCATTTCGGCGAATTGCGCTTCGAGTTCCCTGATGCGTTTTTGCTGGCGCTCGACCCATTCGGTGCGCAGCTTTTTGCGTTCTTCCTCGAGGGCGTGGCGTTCGGCGCTCATCTGGCGCTGCATGCGGTCGAGTTCGTCGCGGCTGCGATGCAGGTAGGCGATCAGGTCGGCAGCTTCGCGCGATTCCGGGGTGAGCAGCGAACGCGCGCGTTCGATGATGCCGTGCGCGAGGCCGAGGCGCTGCGCGATGGCGATGCCGCTCGAGCCGCCGGGGACACCGACCATCAGGCGGTAGGTCGGGCGCAGATTGACGTCGTCGAATTCTACGGCGGCGTTCACGACTCCCTTCGTCGTGGAGGCATACGTTTTCAGACGGTCGTGGTGCGTGGTGGCGAGCACGATGCAATTCTTGGCACGAAATTCGTCAAGCAGCGCGACAGCCAATGCGGCACCTTCTTCCGGTGCGGTGCCGGTGCCCATCTCGTCGGCGAGGACGAGGGAGCGCGGCGTGGCGGATTCGAGCATCGCTTTGAGATTGAGCATGTGCGCGGAAAAGGTGGAAAGGTCGGCGGCGATGGATTGCTCGTCGCCGATGTCCACGAGCACGTGGTCGAAAAGCGGCAGTACGGCGATTTGCGCAGCCACCGGAATTCCGGATTGTGCCGACAGCGCCGCCAGGCCGGTCGTCTTCAATGCCACGGTTTTGCCGCCGGTGTTGGGACCGCTGATAACGAGGACTTTTTCTGTGCCGCCCAGCGCCAGCGTCATGGGGACGACCGCGCGGCCTTGGCGCTTCAATTTGTCTTCGAGAACGGGATGGCGGGCATCCTGCAAACGCAAGTCGCCGACATCGGAGAATTCGGGGGATGCGGCGTCGAAATCGCGGGCAAAGCGTCCGCGGGCGAAGACGCCGTCGAGTTCGGCGATGGTTTCGGCGGCAGCGAGCATCGGTTCGAGCATCAACTGTAAGCGTTGGGTGAGTTCGCGCAGAATGCGCAGAATTTCGGCGGTTTCGTCTTCGGCGAGCTGTACAAGCTGATTGTTGGCTTCGACGGTCTCGAAAGGCTCGAGAAAGACGGTTTGCCCGGTGGCGCTGGCGCCGTGCACCACGCCCTGGACGCTGCGGCGATTTTCCGAGTGCACGGGAATGACGAAGCGGTCGTTGCGCAGGGTCACATAGTCTTCGGCGCTTCCGGAAGCGCGCTCGCGAAGAATTTGCCGCAGCGATTTCTGGATGGAATCGCGCGTGCCGACGATGCTGGCGCGGATGCGTCGCAAAGCGGCGGAGGCATCGTCGCTGATTTCTCCGTTGGGGAGGACGCAGCGGCGAATGGCAGCGAGCCCGTCGCGAAAATCGAAAAGCGAAGCGGCGCGCGCGGCGAGCAGCGGAAACTTCGCGGCTTGTTCGCGGAATTGTAGGCGTACCCAGCTGGCCGTTTCCATCAAAGAAGCGGCATCCAAAAATTCCGGCGGCTCGAGCATGGCTCCGGGACCTTCGAGCTTGGCGAGCCAGTCCTGCGGATCGGCGAGGCCGCCGAAGCCGAGGTCGCCGGTGCGCAGCCATTCGCGAGCTTCGCGGATCATGGCGAAAGCGGATTCGAGTGCGGGGCGGTCCTGGCTGAAAGCGAGCGCTTCGATGGCGCGCTTGCCGGGGGCGCAGGTGGTCCGCAGCCGCAGCAGCTCTCGGAGCTTGTCGAATTCGAGGACGTCTTGTGCGGTTCGCGACATTTTCAAAGAAAAGAGAGCATCGCGAGCCTAAAGGCTCGCGCTACGGTTCGGCTCCCGCCGCACCGTGCTGTAACAGAGTACCGCAAGGTTCCCGCTATCGCAGGTGGTTGGAGAGGAAGGCGGCGGCTTGTGCGGGATCGCTGACGACGTGAACGAGGCGGCCGTTGGCTTCGCCCCAGGGGGCAGGATGGCCGAGTTCGACTTCGCGGACGCGCTCGAGGACGGGCGTCCAGAAATCGCCGAGGACTGCGAAGGGCTTGGCGGCGATTACGGATTTGTTGAGCATTTCCCAGACTACGGCAAGTTCGACGAGCGTGCCGGTGCCGCCTTTGCAGGCGACGAATGCGTCGGCCATGCGGATGAGCTCGAAAAGGCGTTCCTGAAAGGTTTTCATCCGGATTTCGACGTCGATCCACGCATTGGTCTTGGCTTGGAAGAATTCCGCGGTCACGCCGTAGGTTTTCCCGCCGGCTTCTTTCGCGCCGCGCGAGACTGCTTCCATGACGCCGGCGTATCCGCCGCTGCAGACGGCGAAGCGATTTTCCGCCAGGGCGCGGCCGAGTGCGCGCGCTTCGGCGTAGTCCGGGTCGTTTTCCTTCGGGCGCGAACTGCCGAAGATGGTCACGATTTTTTCTGCGGGCATGTCAGTGGCTTCCGTTTTTTATTTCTTGCAGCAACTCGGCGGGCGCTGGTCGAATTCTTCGATCATCGCGAGACTGAGACCGTCGAGCGCGTCGATAGCTTCGTGATTCTTGCCGCCCTGGTTATTGCCGAGGAAGGAGAAGATGAGTTTGCGGCCGTTAGGCGTTTCCGCGTAGCCGGAGCGCGTGCGGACATGTTCGAGCGAGCCGGTCTTGGCGTGAATGCGTCCTGCGGCGTCTGAATTCTTGAGGCGATCTTCGAGCGTGCCATCAACGCCGGCGACGGGCAGCGACGCATAGTACGGCGCAAACCACGGCTGTTTGCGAGCGTATTGCAGCAGCGCAACTATGGCGCGCGGGGTGACGAGATCGCGGCGCGAGAGGCCGGAGCCGTCGGTTTGAATGACGTCGTCGGGAGGGATTCCCATCGTGGCGTAAAGCGGGTTGCAGAACTCGGTGAAAATGGCGTCGGGCTTCAGGTCGAAGCATGGGAGCGAAGCGGCTCCGGGGAGAGCACGGAGACAGGCTTCGCGGGCGGCGGTGCGCAGGAGCACTTCGGTGTGCAAGTTCTGGCTGATCTTGTTGACGAGCTTGACAGAATCGGAGAGCGGAACGGAAACATGTTCGGCGAGCGCGACAGGCTCGACGGCGGAAGGGAGGCGCTGATGTTCGGCGCGGGCTACGCCGTTGACGGCGACACCGCGCTGCCCGAGCAAGCGCTTCAGGATGGCGGAGGCGTGGAGCGCGGGCTCCTGAATGGCGAGAACGAGTTTGCGCGGCGTGCTTTTTGCCGGGAGTGTGCCTTCCACGACGACGGAATGTCCCGCTGGCTCGCGAATGAGAGATAGATCGGACTTCACGCCGGGCTCGGAAGTGGCGACGCGGTTTTCCACGAGAAAGTCCGGTGTTGCGGGAGCGAGTTCGGCTTGCGCAGGCTCGCCTGCGGACTGGCCGGCGGTGAGCGTGAGCGTGACGGTGTTGTCGTCAACGACGATGGCGGAAACGGCGGCGCCGTATTGCCAGACCATGTCGTCGATTTCCCAGCCGCTGGGGTAGCGTTCGCGGGGAAAGTAGCTGTCGTCGCCGATGATATCGCCGGAGATGGATTTCACGCCTTTGGCGACAATGGCGTCGGCAAGTTCAGCGAGGACGCGCTCGGGCGGCCCATCGAATTCTTCCTTTAGCTCGAATGGAAATTTGCGGTTGGAAAGATTGGGATCGCCGCGGCCCACGAGAACGAGGTCGGCGGAAAGGGTGCCATCCGGCGCAATCGTGCCGTGCGATTCGAGGGTGGTGTGAAAACGATAGTCAGGGCCGAGAGTAGCGAGCGCGAGGGCGGTGGAGAAAAGCTTAAGGTTGGAGGCGGGAACGAAGTATTTTTCGGAATTCTGTTCGAAGAGGATTTCGCCGGTTTCGGCGTCGGCAATGAGCATGCCCCACTCGCCTTTTTCGGCGGCGCCCGCTTGGGTCAAAGCTTCGGCGCGCGCGGAGAAGCGTTCGCGCGGAGTTTGTTTAGGCCGGGAGCCTTTGCCGACGCGGCTGGCGCCATGCCGCACGCGAGTTGGCGGCCCCGAGTGAGGCGCGACCGGCGCGGCAGACTGTGCGGTAGACGGGGCGGGAGCGGCACCCATCAGCCAGCAAATCATTGCGGTAAGAGCGAATCCGCCGCCGATGGCGATTTTTCTTTTCGTACCGCTGCTCATCCGGCTTCCCCTGCTGGTAGAATGTTGCCTGGGAAAGTATAGTCGAAGAGTCAGGGAACCCTTCTTTCGGAGCTTGCCCGATGGGGATCGGAAACTCCGGAGCCTGCGCCCAGCCGCTTGTGTTCCTATGCTTGACCAGACGCCAACTAGTTCAAGGAGACTTGCGATGCGAAAACTCACAGCGCTCTTTTCGGCGCTATTGCTAATCGGGCTTCCGGCGGCCACCGCGGCCGCGGACAAAGATAAGGTGGAAGACCGGGTGGAAAACTGCGGCACGGTGCTGAAAGAAATCATGGATATCCCGGAAGACATCCCGCCGGACCTGATCGACAAAGCGGAATGCGTGATCGTGTACCCGTCCGTGCTCAAGGCGGCTTTCGTGATCGGCGGCAGCTACGGCCGCGGCGCGATGACCTGCCGGACCGGGGAACACTTCACCGGGCCGTGGGGCGCGCCGACGATGATGGCGCTCGAAGGAGGCAGCGTGGGCTTCCAGATCGGCGGGCAAGCAACGGATTTTGTGTTGCTGGTGATGAATCCGCGGGGCGCGCGCTCGATCCTGAACAACAAGGTAAAACTCGGCGCCGATGCTTCGGCGGCGGCAGGACCCAAGGGCAGGGACGCCTCAGCGTCCACGGATGTTTCGCTGCGAGCGGAAATACTGAGCTATTCGCGCGCGCGCGGACTGTTCGCGGGCGTATCGCTGGAAGGCTCGACGGTGCGTCCGGACAATGATGCCAACGAGAAACTTTACGGAAAGAAAGTGACCGCGACGGACATCGTGTTCAAGGGAGCGGTGGCGGTTCCGCCGTCGGCTCAGAAAATGGTGGCGTACCTGAATCAGAAGTCGCCGAAGAACCTTTCGGATCCGGCGTCGCTAAGGGAATAGCGTCGCCCAGATGCCGTCGAGAAGTTGGGAGCGCTCCGGTGCTGGTGTACCGGAGCGCTTTTGTTTTTGGGGAGGCGGAAGCAGGTAAGGATTGACAGGGGAGGGCGAATGACCTACAGTCATTTATGAGGAACAGTCATTATGGCCAAACGCCTCTCCTCTTCTTCAGCACTGACATCCACCACTATTGCGGGGAAACCCACGGCGCGCCGCCTACGCCGTAGGGTAGAAATTCGCGAGCGGCTGTTTCGTTCGGCGCTGGACCTGTTTGCAAAAAAAGGATTTGCGAACACCACGGTGGAGGACATCACGGAAGCGGCGGACGTCGGAAAGGGAACGTTCTTCAATTATTTTCCAAGCAAGGACCACATCCTGCTGGCGTTCGGCGAGATGCAACTGGGAAAACTGGAAACCGCAATCCAGGAAGCGCGGAGCAGCAATATCTCGGTGGAGGAGTTCCTGCGGGCGCTGCCCGAGCGCATGACGCAGGAGCCGACGCGGAATCCGGCGATGATCCGGACACTACTTCAGGCGTATCTATCCACGAACGTGGTGCGGGAAGCGATGGTCGATTTGCAGGGACGGGTACAGGCGCTGCATACGCAGATTATTCAGATGGGACAGGAGCGCGGGGAAATCCGGACAGATTTTCCCGCTTCGGAGATGGCCAGCGTGTTCCGGCAAACCATTTTTGGGACGCTGCTGATGTGGTCGCTTTACGGGGATGCGAGTTTGCCGGAGCGCATGCGGACGGCATTTGATGTGTTGTGGTCGGGGCTGGCGCCGCGGCAATTGGTGGCGGCGAGCGGCGGAGTTCCTTTGTTCACCTGCGGAGATTGATGCATGAAGAGGAAGCACATCATCATCTTTGTCGTGGTGGCCGCGATCGTGGGCGGCACGGCGGTGTATGCGACGTGGTTCCGGCGCGACAACGGCTTGCAGGGGTCGGGAACGGTGGAAGCGCGGAATATTCGCGTGGGATCGAAGGTCGGCGGCCGAATCGACCAGGTGCTGGTGCGGGAAGGCGACAGCGTGCAGCCAGGGCAAGTGCTGGTGACGTTTGACGAGCAGGAATTGAAAGCGTCGTTGGAACAATCACGCGCGACGGCGGAGAAAGCGCAGCGCGGCTACCGGCCGGAAGAAATCGCGGAAGCGCGAGCGGCAGCAGCGCAAGCGAGAGCGGAGTACGAGCAGCGGAAGAACGGCTACCGGCACGAGGATATTGCGGCGGCGCAGGCGGATCTGGACCGCACCAAAGCGGAAGAGGTGCGCTCGCATCTGGATTTTCAGCGTTACGACGCGCTGGCGCAAAAGGATCTGGTCTCGAAGCAACAGCGGGACACCGCGGAAATGAATTGGAAAGTGGCGGCGGCACAGCAGGATAACGCCAAACACAAGCTAGATGAATTGCAGCGCGGGTACCGGCCCGAGGAGATCGCGTCCACCGAGGCGCGTTACCGGCAGACGCAGGCGACGCTCGAGAAATTCGAGCGGGGTAATCGCCGCGAAGACGTGGCGCAGGCCCAGGCGGCGTACGCCTACGACGAAGCGCGATTTCGCGAGCGGCAGGTGACGGCGCCGAGCGCTGCGATCGTGGAAGTGCTGGATGTGCGGCCGGGCGATTTGATTGCGCCGAATACGCCGATCGCCACGCTGCTGGAGCAGGAGCAAATTTATGTGCGGATTTACATTCCGGAGACGGAGATCGGGCACGTGAAGCTGGGCGCGAAGGCGGAGGTGCGTGTGGATTCGTTTCCGAAGACGGTTTTCGAGGGCGTGGTGGAGCAAATCAATCAGCAGGCAGAATTTTTGCCGCGCAACGTGCAGACGCGCGAGGAGCGGGTGCATCAGGTGATTGGCGTGAAGATTCGCATCAATGCGAGCGGGAAGGTGCTGCCAGGAATGGCCGCGGATGTGAAGCTGATCGAGGCGAGCTAGCGGATGGCTACGGCGGGACAGAATCCGGCGGACGCGGCGATTGTCGCGGAGCATCTGGTGCGGCGATTTGGCCAGGTGACGGCCGTGAACGACGTGAGCTTTCGTGTCGAGCGCGGCGAGATTTTCGGGTTTCTGGGGCCGAACGGCAGCGGCAAGACGACCGTGATCAAGATGCTGACGGGGCTTTTGCCGCTGAGCGGTGGCACCGCGCACGTGGAAGGCGTGGACGTGCGCACAGATTCGGAGGCGGTGCGCGAGAAGATTGGTTACATGTCGCAGAATTTCAGCTTGTACTTCGATCTGACGGTTGCGGAGAATCTGCAGTTTTACGGGCGCATTTACGGCCTGGATGCGGCGCGGCTGAAGCGGCGCATCGAGGAAATTGTGCAGATCAACGGGCTGGGGCCATACCTCAACCGTTTGTCGGCGCAGCTTTCGGGCGGATGGAAGCAGCGGCTGGCGCTGGGCTGCGCCATGCTGCACGAGCCGAAGCTGCTTTTTCTGGACGAGCCCACCGCGGGAATCGATCCGGTGGCGCGGCGCCAGCTTTGGGATTTGCTTTTCGAGCTTTCCGCTCACGGGATTACCTTTTTTGTGACTACGCACTACATGGATGAAGCGGAGCGCTGCAGCCACGTGGCGTACATTTACTACGGGAAGCTGATTGCCGACGGAACGCCGGATTCGCTCCGGCAGCTTCCGGACGTGCAGCCGCACGGAACGATTCGCGTGGAAATCATGACCACTTCGGACGTGACGCGAGCGCTGCGGCTCGTTCGGACGATCCCGGCGATTCGCAGCGCGACGATTTTCGGTCAAGCGATTCATGCGCTGGCGGAGGAACACTTCGATCTGGATGCGCTGCGGCAGCAATTGCTGAAAGAAGGCATCGGCGTCGCCGAGATTCGGCCGCTGGCGCCGAGCCTGGAGGACGTGTTCGTCGAGCTGACGTACAAGCATCAAGCGCAAGCGGAGGCTCCGAGTGCGTGACCTATTTCGGGGCTTTGGGGCAGTGTTTTACAAGGAAGCGCTGCATGTGCGGCGAGACGCGGGAACGCTGTTTTTTTCGCTGACCATGCCGCTGCTGCAACTCTTCCTCCTAGGCTTTGGCGTCGATACGAACATCCGGCAAATCAATACGGTGATTTACAACGCGGATGGGCGGCGGGAAAGCCGCGAGCTGATCGACCGGCTGAAGAATTCGGACACCTTCCACATTTATCGCTACGTGGAGAACGATCGCGACTTGACCGACGTGATCGTGAGCGGGAAGGCGCGAGTGGGCGTGAAGATTCCGGTCGACTACTCGGACCGGTTGCTGCACGAAATGAGCGCGCAGGTGCTGGTGCTCATCGACGGGTCGGACTCTTCCGTGGCCGGGCAGGCGATCAACGTAACCACGGCCATTGGCCTGGATGAATCGCTGCGCCGCGTGCTGGGACAGACGGCGCCTTTCGCGGTGGATATGCGGCCGAAACTGCTGTTCAATCCGGATTCGCGGTCGCCGAATTTCTTTCTTCCGGGCCTGACGGCCATCATGCTGCTGAACGTGACCACGTTTCTCACGGCATTTTCGATCGTGCGGGAGAAAGAGCGCGGCACGCTCGAGCAGCTTTTCGTTACGCCGGTCCGTCCCTTCGGGCTGCTGCTCGGAAAACTGCTTCCGTATCTGGGCATCGGCTTTTTCGAGTTGTGCCTGATTCTTTTCTCCATGCGCTTCATTTTCCAGGTTCCGATGCACGGCAGCGTGCTGCTGCTTTTTGTGCTGTCGCTGCCGTATCTTTTCGCAGCGCTGTCGCTGGGAATCCTGATTTCCAGCAAAGCCAACTCGCAAGCCGAAGCCATGCAACTGGCGTTTCTGCCGATTCTGCCGAGCGTTTTCTTTTCTGGTTACATTTTCCCGCGCGAGACCATGCCGGCGATCTTCAAGCCCATCAGCTACCTGATACCGGCCACGTACTTCATCAACATCACGCGCGGTATCATTCTTCGTGGGGCGGGCATCCGCCATTTGTGGACGGATGGCCTGGCGCTGTGCATCATCGGGAGCGTCTTGCTGGTGATTGCCGCGCGGCGCTTCCGCAACAAAGTCATTATGGCCTGAAGTTTGCTGGACCGCAGTTTGAGGCCGGCTGCGACTGCAGGTTTCTGCTTGCTCGCCCGAGCGGCGGCGAACTACTCTTGGCGCGCAACTTCGACTGCGAGGTGGCGGCGGTGACGGATCGTTCTGCGGCCATTTTGATCGCGCTGTTTTTATTTGCGGCGGTTGCCGGGTGCATTTATTTTGACCGGCCGCCTGCCGCTGTGCCCGCGAACGCGAGTTCCGGCGAATTTTCAGCGGAGCGCGCGCTGGCGCGCCTGAACGCGTTCGCAAAAGCGCCGCACCCGATTGGCTCGGAGGAACACAACCGCTCGCGGGACTACTTGGTCGGGCAGTTGAAGACGCTGGGCCTTACGCCGGAAATTCAGCGGACTACAGCAGTGACCACGCGGTATCAAGCGGCAGGTACGGTCGAGAATATCGTCGCGCGATGGAAAGGAACCAGCGGCGGAAGCGATGCGGTGACGCTGCTGGCGCACTACGATTCGGTGCCGGCAGGCCCAGGCGCGGGCGATGATGGGGCGGGCGTAGCGGCGTGGCTGGAAGTGTTTCGCGTGTTGCGCGCGGGCCCGCCATTGCGCAACGACATCATTCTGCTGTTCACCGACGGGGAAGAAGCCGGGCTGCTGGGCGCGTCGGCATTCGTCGCCGAGCATCCGTGGGCGAAGGATGTCCGCGTGGTGGTGAATCTCGAAGCGCGCGGCAATGCCGGCCCTTCGCAACTTTTTGAAACCAGCCAGGACAATCGCCGCCTGGTGGAAACCTTCGCACACGCCGCCCCGCATGCGGCGGGAACATCGCTGACCTACGAGATCTACAAGCACATGCCCAACGATACGGACATGACGCTGTTCAAGAGAGCGGGCAGCGCCGGATTGAACTTTGCATTTATCGGAAACTGGGAGGCGTATCATACGCCGCTCGACAATCCGCAACTCTTGGACCGCGGCAGCTTGCAGCATCATGGCGAAAACGGGCTGGCACTGGCGCGGAGCCTGGGAAACGCGGACCTCCTGCAACTTCGCGAACGCGATGCGGCGTTCTTTGGGCTGCCACCCGGGATTTTCTTTCACTATCCGACAAGCTGGAACTGGCCGCTGGCGACTCTGTCCGGCGTGATGCTGCTGGGCGTGATGTTCTTTGCGAGCGGCGCTTTTCAAACGCGGTGGTGCGGCATCGTGCTGGCCTTTCTCGCCAACATGGGCCTGCTGGTGATTTGCGCGCTGGCCGGTTGGTGTTTTGTGCTGGCGGTGCGATGGCTGCACCTGCATTGGCTTCCGGAGGGCAACCTGCTGCAGAGCGTTCCGTATGTGCTGAGCATGTTGTCGCTGGTGACAGCGCTGGTTGACACGGTCCATTTGTGGCTAAGAAAAAAACTGACCGCTGCCGGTGTTGCGCTCGGTGGCTTTACGTTGGTGCTGCTGGCTGTGCTGGCTACCGCGCGGTGGCTGCCGGGTGGCAACTTCGTTTTTCTGTGGCCGCTGCTCGCGGCGCTCATCGCCACGGGAGTGGTTGCGTTTCGTCCGGAAAAGCCCGGGCTGGGCGCGCTGCTACTTTTGTGTCTGCTCAGTTTGCCGGCGCTGCTGATTTTCATTCCGCTACTCCGGGGATTCTTTCAGGCCTTGGGATTCACGCAGATCGGCGGGCCGTTGCTCGGTTTGTCGTTCGCGTTGCTTTTGATTTTGCTCCTTCCGCTGACGGATGTGCTGCTGGCTGCCGGCCGCTGGTATATTCCGCTGGCGTCACTCGTTGCTGGCTTGTGCTTTTTTGTGGCAGGCGCGGCGACCACGCGCTACTCCGAAGTTCATCCGAAACCTACGATGCTCGCCTACGCGGTCGACGCAGATGCCGGAAAAGCGGTGTGGGCCAGCACGGCGTCGCGGCTCGATCCGTGGACGGCGCAGTATGTCGGAACGTCGCCAACGCGCGGCAGGCTTCCAGGCTTCTATCCGGCTTGGCTGGCAATCCACTTTCTGCAAAAGACCGCGCCACTCGTTCCGCTTGCGCCTCCCGAAGCGCAAATGCTGGACGGCGCGACCGCCGGCGATGTTCGCACCCTGCATCTGCGGATCACTTCGCCGCGGCACGCGCGGGCGCTGATGGTTTCCGTGGAGCAAGGAATAGTTCTGGACGCTTCGGTGAACGGACATTCGCTGGGTAAGCCTGCCGATGCGCGCTGGAATTCCGGCGGATGGAGTTTCGACTACTCCAACGCCGCCGACGAGGGAATCGAGCTTGTCCTTCAAGTGCAAGGCGTGTCGCCCATTCGCCTCGGCGTGACCGACAAAACCACCGGCCTTCCAGCGATCCCCGGCGCCAATCTGCCGCCGCGTCCCGCAGACTCCATGACCTTTCAGTGGGGCGATTCGACGATGGTGCGGCGGACTTTTGTTTTTTAGGGCGCAGCGCGCTAGGCTGCTTGTTTGTGCCTAATCTTTTGTTCCTGGTCTTTCTTTCCAATGGGGAGCGCGCGTGAATTGCACGATTTGCGAGAAACGAAAGGCGGTGCGTTTTTGTCCGGCCAAGGGCGAAAAGATTTGCGCGGTGTGCTGCGGCACGGAACGCGAAGTCACTATCGATTGTGTCCCTGATTGTTCCTATCTGCTGGCGGCGCACCGATACGAGGACGAGCACCGGCGCTCCGTTCCCGCGGACACACCGCTGCTTGACGTGACCATGCCGCAGGACATCGTTTACACGCATCAGAAGCTGATCACCGCGCTGGTTTTCTCGATCGCAAAATTCTGCACCTCGCAGCCCGCGGCGACGGACCCGGATGTAGTTGCGGCGCTGCAAGCGCTGGCAGAGACGCACAAAACAATGATCTCTGGGATTTTCTACGAGAAGCCACCAGAGGCTCCGCTGCCGCGCGAATTATACGCGGCAATCATGGCGCTGCTCGCAGAGATCAAGAGGCAACAAGCAGAGAAGGCAGGATTTGCAACGCTCAAAGATTCGGACGTCTTCTACGTGCTCGTGTTTCTCCACCGCATGGGACTGTTGCGCACGAACGGCCGGCCGAAGTCGCGGCGCTTCATCGAATTCCTGCGCGCGCAATTCCCGCAATCGCAAGACCTGAAGCGAGAAGAGTCGCGGATTATCGTGCCCTAGCGGTTGACCCCCGGGCCGCGCAGGATTGGCCGTATTAGCCTAGGGCCCAGAGTGTCGAGGTTTCGCTCTGTGCGCTGGAACCGGCCAACGCCAGTGACATTTGCGCGCAGGGCGTAGTCTTGCGCCGCACTTCTTCCCAAGGCCGATCCATAAATCCCAATTCTCGCTTCACGCGGCCGACGCGTTCTGAAATCTTGCGGCGATATTCCTCGGGCGCATAGCCGTTTCGCGTGTACCACTGCTCATACTGCTTCGCGAGGCGCGGGAATTTCTCCCGGATGAACGGCAAGAACTGTTTCGCCGACGAAGGCATGAGAAACAGCACGCCTGCGAAGAACCATTGCGCTCCTGCAGCCTTTGCAGCTGCAGCGAGCTCTTCGACCTCGCCTTCGCGATCGGAGATTCCGGGCAGCAGCGGCGAAGCGGAGACTCCGACGGCCAGTCCCGCCTCGCGCAGCTCCTTGACGGCGGCGAGCCGCAAGTCCGGACGCGGAGCGCGCGGTTCGAGCAAGCGCGCCAGCCGGGGCCGCAGCGTGGTCACCGTAATATTCAGCGACAGCGACGATTTCTCCGCGATGCGCTTCAGCAGTTCGACATCGCGCAGGATCTGATTCGACTTCGTAGTGATGGAAATGCTCAACCCCTCGCGCTTCGCCAATTCCTCGAGACACGCGCGCGTCACGCCGTATTCGCGCTCGGCCGGCTGATACGGATCCGTCGCCGTGCCAATGGCGATGTGCTCGGTCTTCGGCGCATCGAATGCATATTTGTGCGAAACATCGCGCGCCAGCAGCGGACCTGCGTCTTTCTTTACGAAAATTTTTCGCTCAAACTCGCTGCCGTCCAGTTCCATATATTCGTGGGTATAGCGCGCGTAGCAATATTTGCAGCCAAATTCGCATCCGCGATACGGGTTGATGGTCCACTCGAAGGGAACACGCTGCGAATCGCAGCGATTCAGGATCGACTTCACAGGCAGCACGAAATACTCCGGCCTGCCCTCGGATTTCCGCCGCGTTTCCGCGGGCGGAGAAGCGGCAGCGAGGCGGGCGATGCCGACCAGCGGCGCTTTCGCGCCTGGCGACATTCCAGCGGCAACGTTCGCCAGCCGTGTTCCGGCCGCGCCTGCACCCGGCGGGGGGCAATCCGCCGGGGAGGCTTCCGAACGTTGACCGCTGGGGCCGGTGAAGAGCGGGGCAAGCTCTCCGGCCATTGTCTTCGGGCTATGCGCATCATCAGGAAAGAGTGGTGCTGGAGTGGGTGTTACGCGGCGGCGGTGGACGGTAAAGCCCATCGCCGGATTGGTGAGAACTGGAGACATAGCCCACCTCGAAGCTGCAGCAGAGTATTTCGCTTTTTGTTCGCTATGTCAAGCGAATAGTTTCGCCTTTTATTCGCACAGCCGCCGATGCAAGCTCCCTGACCCCTGGGCCAGTACCCAATACGCCCCATCCCTTGCTTCCGTCCACCCCCCCCTCCGGCCCCGTCGCTATACTTCGGCAATGGGCACCCCACCTGTCACCGCAACGCCGCGCCAGGTCGGGCTCCTTGTCGTGGACGAAGACCCGCAAAGCGGCGCCGCTTTGCGCCAGATCCTGGATTCGGAAAACTGGCGCGTTCGCATCGTCCCGGATATCCCGTCCCTTTTTGCCGAGCTGAAAACCGCCGAGTATTCGCTGGTTATCGCCAATGTCGCGGTGGTAGGGGTCGACACTCCGGTTTTCAACACCCTGCGCGAGCTGTGCTCGGTTCCAGCGGAAGAGGGCGCCCGGCTGCGGATTCTTTTCCTGGTGCCGGAGATGACCGGCAGCCAGTACGTGGGTGCTCTGGAAATCAGCCACCTTCCGTACGTAGTCCGCCCGTACCATTTGCACGATTTTCTGGAAAAGGTCAGCGACCTCTTGGTGGAAATCAAGGCGATTGAGGCGCCCATCCGGCAGGTGCGCTACGAGTTTGGCGACCTGCGTAAGAAAAAGAAGAAGAGCGCGCAGTCGAATTCCATGTTTGCCTCGCGCGATTCCTTCACGTATACCGACGAGGAGATGGCGGATTACGAGAAGCAGGAATCCGAAGCCTCGAAAAACCGGCGAAACAAGCCGCGCACCAATCTCGGCGGCGGCGATCGCTAACCGCCGATCTGACGCCTCGACTGGCCCACGGCCCCCTTTCTGCAAATCCTAGTGCAAGGTTTCTCAGCCCCTCCGTTCTATGCCTGAGTCGTGTCCTCACGCAATCTCAACGCACCGGCTCAGGAGGCTTTTCATGGAACGCTCGATCCTTGGCGCCATCATCGGCGGCCTGCTTGGTATGTCCACTCTTGGCGGTTTGGCTTTTGTCGGGTTCACCGGCAGCCCGGCTCCGGCGCCGCCGCCCGGCCGGCCCGAAGGCGACTGGCGGCTTCTCGAGCCGGTCGTTTACGAAAATATTTCTCTTTTCCCGGTAGTCAGTTCGTACGCCCAGGACACCAGCGCGTACCTGACGCTGGATGAGGGCCTGGCGACCGGCGAAGTGTTGGTTACCGAGCGCGGCGGCGAAGGCATGGTGCGCAACCGCGAGGGCAACCCGGTCATCATCACCGATTACGATCGCCGTGCCGGCGCGACCGTGAATCAACTGGTTCTCGTCAATCGCAGCAAGCGCCCGCTTCTCCTGCTCGCCGGTGAACTGGTCAGCGGCGGCAAGCAGGACCGCATCATCGGCAAAGATCGCATCGTGCCAGTCGGAGCGCCGCCGCTTCCGCTCGATGTCTTCTGCGTTGAACACGGCCGCTGGTCCAATGGCTCGCAATTCGCCGCTGCGAAAACCATGGTGCATCCCAGCGTGCGCGAGAGAGCCGCCGTCGATCAAAAGCAAACTGACGTATGGTCCGCAGTGCGCGGCGGCACTACCTATGAACGCAGCGCTTCTGCCGGAGCGCCCGAGCCGAAGGCGGCCCCGCGCATCAGTTCCGCAGACCTTTCCGCCGCCATGACCGGCGCTGCGCCAACGCAGTCCTATCAGAAAATCTACGAAGGCAGCCGCGTGGGTCAGTCCATCGACGGCTTCGTGCGGGAATTGCGGGTGCGCTTCGCGCGCGCCACTTCCGGGCTGAAGAATGAGCGCGTCGTCGGCGTGGTAGTCGCGTACGGCGGCGAAGTCGCGTGGAGCGACATCTTCGCTTCGGGCCATCTCTTCGAGCGCTACTGGGACAAATTGCTGCGCAGCTACGCCGTGGAAGCCATGGCGCGCCCGACCTTCCGCGAAGTCGCCTCGCGCGATTCAGCCAGCGATTTCCTGCGCCGCTTGAACGGACGCGAAGTCCAGGAAAGCGAGCCCGGCGTGTACCGCTGGCGCGAAATCACCGATGGACGCTTTGCGCAGATCGAGTTGGACGCCATCGAGCCCAAGCCCATGACGCTGCACCGCCTGTTCCTGCACCGCACCTAAATCTGTGCTTCGAGGGCCGCACGCTCCTGGCCCATGCGCTTCTTGCTCAACTGCTCGCGCGAAACCTCCGCACCGCGCTGCGGTCTTGCAATCGCGCGAGCATTTCGCCAACCGTGGCGTTCCACGATGGATGCCGCAACTCCGGCGCGAGTTCCGCCAGCGGCACGAGCACGAATCGCCGCTGCGTCATGCGGGGATGCGGCACCTGCAATTCCGGCGTATCCATCGTTGCATTGTCGTAAACCAAGATGTCTATATCCAGCAGCCGCGGCCCTTTGGCAAATTCCTTCTTGCTGCCGGCGTGCGCTTCGATGGCGCGCAACGCGTGCAACAATTCCAACGCCGGCAATTGCGTTTCCGCTTCCACCACGCAATTCAGAAACCACGGTTGCTCGGTGAAATCGACCGGTTCCGTCTCGTAGAGCGAAGAGACGCGCGTCACCCGCGCACCCGCGCCCGGCAGCGCCGCGATGGCGTCGCGCAGATTTTTCTCGCGCTCGCCCACATTCGAGCCCAGCGAAAGGTAAACCGTCGCCATCATGCCTCGCAGCGGCCAACCGGCTGGCCAGGCGTCCGCCCGATCAATCCGCTCCGGCTTTCGCAGGTATCAGTGTTGATTGGGTCGCCACGCACTGCCATCCTCCGCTCATTTTGATCCACACGTCCGTGAATCGCTCGCGCCGCACGCGCGGTTTTCCGTTCTTGATTTCCTTTACGCGAAAAATTCCCATGACCACCGCGGCGTTCCCGTATACCTGAATATCCGTCTGTTCGGTGACCACTTGCGACGGCTTGTAGTCCGGCGCCTTGACGCCGGCAAGAAATTCTCCTTTGGAGGAAATGCTTCCGTCGCTCTCCACGGACACAAACGTGCTCGCTAGGAGCTGGTCCAATGCTTTTGTGTCTTTGTCCTCGAGCGCGTGATTCCAGGCTTTCTCTAGCGCCAGCACCCGCCCACCGTCGTCGCTCAGGCCCTGCTGCTGCGCCAGCAGCGTCACCACGCCAAGAATCAATAAGCACCCGGCGCCAATGAGTTTTCGTCTCAAGTTTCCTCCGCTCGGTCGCAAATCGATTGTCTCTGGACTCGCGCACAAAAAATATCCGTGCAAATTCGCCACCGGGGGAGATGCCGACTGTGCACTCCGCTAAAAAAGCCGCGGCTGGCGGCGCGGCAGTTCGCGGCCGAAATATTCATAGGCGCTTTGCGTGGCCACGCGTCCGCGCGGCGTGCGGTCAATCATGCCGATCTGCATCAGATACGGCTCGTACATTTCCTCGATGGCGTCTTCTTCTTCGGCCAGCGCCGCCGCCAGCGTGCCCACGCCGACGGGTCCGCCGCCATATTTGTCGATCAGCGCGAGCATCAGGTTGCGGTCGACTTCATCCAGGCCATTGGCGTCGATTCCGAGCATTGCCAGCGATTCCTGCGCCACCGCTTGCGTGATACGCCCGTCAGCGCGCACTTCCGCGAAATCGCGCGCGCGGCGCAGCAGCCGGTTGGCGACGCGCGGCGTCCCGCGGCAGCGCCGCGCAATTTCTTCCGCACCGGCTTCCTCCATTTCGATATTCAGAATCCGAGCCGAGCGCCGCAAAATGATCAGCAAATCCTGCGGCTCGTAGAAATCCAGCCGGTGCACGATGCCGAAGCGCGAACGCAGAGGCGCAGTGATCAACCCCGCGCGCGTCGTGGCGCCGATCAGCGTGAACTGGCTCAACGGAAACGGATGAATGCGCGCGCCCGGCCCCTGCCCGATAATTAAGTCGACGCGAAAATCTTCCATCGCCGGATACAGCACTTCTTCAACCGCGGCCTGCAAGCGATGGATCTCATCCAGAAAAAACACTTCTTTCTTCTCGAGTGAGGTGAGAATGGCGGTCAAGTCGCCTTTGCGCTCCAGCAGCGGTCCCGCGCTCGTTTTGATCGGCACATTCAATTCGTTGGCGATGATTTGCGCCAGCGTAGTCTTGCCCAGTCCCGGCGGCCCGTACAGCAGCACGTGGTCGAGCGCTTCGTCGCGGCTGCGCGCCGCTTCGATGGCGATGGCGATATTTTCTTTCACGCGCCGCTGCCCGATGTATTCGTCCAGCCGCTTCGGCCGCACCGTCGCGTCCATGCGCACGTCATCGTCCAGCGCCGCGCCTGACACAATCCTCGGCACCGTGCGCTCCGGCTGCATCTTTTTTGCTGTTCCGTCCGACATTTTGCCGCTCCGCTTACCGCGCCCCCGCTCGTTCGGTCCATTCCGTCCGTTCAGCCAACCGCTTGCCTCGTCTTGGGCGCATTCAACGCGTGGAGGCCTGCCCGCAGCAGCGCCTCAAAGTTTGCCGTGCCTGCTGTGCGCCGCGCTTCCGCCACCGCGCTCTCCGCGGCCCGCTGCTCGTACCCGAGATTCACCAGCGCGGACGCCACGTCCGCCTCCACTCCCGCGGGCGAAGCCACCGCCGGCTTTTCGCCCGCCACCACCACCGCTTCCAGCTTGTCTTTCAACTCCACGACCATGCGCTCCGCCGTCTTGCGCCCCACTCCCGGAATGCGCGTCAACCGCGCCACGTCCCCGGTGCGTATCGCCGGCACCAATTCTTCCACGCTCATCCCCGAAAGAATCTTCAGCGCCAGCGTCGGACCCACGCCCGAAGCTCCCAGCAACAGTTCAAAAAAGTGTTTTTCGCGCGAAGAAAGAAAACCGTACAGCGTCAGCGCATCTTCGCGCACATGCGTATGAATGAGCAGCGTAACTTCCGTGTGCAGATCGCCCAGCGCCGCATACGTCGAAAGCGGCACGGCCACCAGGTAGCCTACCCCGCCCACATCCACCAGAAGATGGTTCGGCCGCTTGTCCGCCAGCCTGCCGCGCAACTGTCCAATCATCGCCCGCCAGTATTGCGGCTTTCCCTTCGCCCGTCAACGCACCGCTCGGCGTAGGAGGAGAGTGGCCCCGTCTTCCTAACCCGGGGAAGAGGCTTTCGATCGATAATTTCTGACGTCCTTCCAGGTGAGCTGCTAAGCTTCGCCGCCCTCTTCGCCGGGTTCGAGCCCGCAAGGATGCCATTCATCATCGTGCGCATGCGAAGCGCAAAACCAGCGCTGGCATCTTTCGCAGAACTCTTCGGCGGGGTGGTTGCACGGTTCGTCAAGGAGAGAAACCGCTTCGGACGATGGTTTTGCCTGCTCACCAGGGTTTTCTCGGGCCGCTTGTGCTTTCATGGCTATACCCGTTTCAGCATTGTACTCCCGCTGAGCCGAGCCGAAAATGAGAAGCGATCGGCCGTCACCATTTGCGGCGATTGTTGCAGGTCTTCAGGATGCCGCAGTTTTTGTCGCTGCTTTGTAATGTCCGGGAACCGCTCGAGTGGAAATCGCGATGCGGTTCCACATATTGATGACCGCTGCTACCACCGTGAGGTCGACAATTTCCTTTTCGCTGAACTGCTTGCGCACTTCTTCGTAAACCTCATCCGGAACGTGCGTCTGCGCCACATTCGTCACCGCTTCGGTCCACGCCAGCGCCGCGCGTTCGCGATCTGTGTAAAACGGCGTCTCCCGCCACGCATCCAGTTCGTGAAGCCGCTGCTCCGTTTCTCCCAGCGCCCGCGCATCCTTCGCATGCATATCGATACAGAAAGCGCAGCCATTGATCTGCGAAGCGCGCATCTTCAGCAGGTGAATCAGCTGGTGGTCCAGCCCGCTGCTGGCGATATATTTCTCCAAATCCAGCATGGCTTTCAGCGCTTCGGGCGCGTGCTTGCGATAGTCGATTCTCGCTTCCATCGCGCGGCTCCTTTCTTTCCAGCGGTGTCGGGTCTTTGCGGATAGATGCGCGGACGCGCGGCGAGAGCACAAAAAGTGCGCAGGATTTCGTAGCAGCCAGCGTCTAACGGCGCGAGCGATCTTTGCGAATGGCTTCGTCCACCAGCGCTTCGAGGTCCGCGCGCGTCAAAGTCACCCGGTCGCCGCGGCTCGATCCATCGTCCGAAGTAACCGGAAGCTCCGCGCCTCCGCCCGGCGGCGCGGCCACGGAATAACGCGGGCGCGCGGCCATCAATTTTGCCACTTCGCGGCTCGAAAGCAGCTTGGGCTCGCCCACCGATTCCGCCACCAGAACCACTTTGGCAAACTGCTCCAGCGTCTCCATGTGGTGGAAAGCCGCGACCAGATCCGGGCCGCACGTAACCGCGCCGTGATTCGCCAGCAAAAGCGCGTCGTAGTTCGGCACGAAAGGCTCGATCGCGGCGCTCAGCTCCGGCGTGCCCGGAGTGGCGTAACGCACCAGCGGAATCTGGCTCAGGCCGATGATCACTTCCGGAAGAAGCGCCTGATCCAGCGCCCGGCCAGCGACGGCGAATCCGGTCGCCGTAGGCGGATGCGCGTGGCAAACCGCATGCACATCTTCCCGCAAGCGATAAATAAGCAGATGCATGGCCAGCTCGGACGACACTTTCCGCTGTCCGGCGATGTGCCGGCCATCGAGGCCGGTGATGACCAGGTCATCGGGGTCCAGCATGCCCTTGTTCATGCACGTAGGCGTGGCCAGGATCCGGTTCGCGTCCAGGCGGACGGAAAGATTTCCCTCGCACGCCGCGATAAATCCGCGGTCGTACATCCACCGGCCCACGGTGCAGATGTCGCGGCGGTGCTGCTCTTCCTTCCCGGCATGTCCAGGAAAAACGCTGTGGTTTGCCATGGGCGCTGCAGCGCTCCGGCGGGGATGCCCGCGCTGCGGAGCGGAAGCTTACACACTTAGACGCTGCAACGCCAGTGTTTTGGTGCGCCGCCCTGTAAATCGGTTCTTTAGGGGGTCGGGGCTTCAGTCTACCCTAGTCTCGAAGGGCCCCGCCTTAAAGCCGCTGCAAGGATTGGGCTTCAGCCCCCGACGATAGCCTATGATTTCGGCCCAGCATTGATGCGATGACTTCTAGGCATAAATGCCACGCAGCTTCAGCGCGCTGGCTACCCGGTCGATCGCCAGCATGTACGCGGCGATGCGATTGTTCACTTTATGCGATTCCGCGTAGCGCACCACTTCGTCGAACGCGTTCTCCATAATATCCAGCAGCCGCTCATTCACTTCCTGCTCGCGCCAGAAGAAGCCTTGGCGGTCCTGCACCCATTCAAAATAGCTCACCGTGACGCCGCCGGCATTCCCGAGAATATCCGGCACCGTGAAGATGCCTTTGCTCTCGATGATCGCGTCGGCCTGCCACGTGGTCGGCCCATTCGCGCCTTCGCAGAGGATTTTCGCCTGCACTTGAGCCGCGTTTTTCTCCGTGATCTGGTTCTCGATGGCCGCCGGAATCACGATATCGCACGGTTGGAACAGCACTTCCCTCGCGCTCATTTTCGTTCCGCCGCCCGGGAAATCTTGCAACGCCTTCTTCTGCGTGGACACCCAGTCGATGACTTTGGGAACGTCGAAACCCTTCTCGTTATAAAGTCCGCCGCCAATATCCGCGAGTCCGACGATCTTGTAGCCCGCCTTCTGCATAAGGTCCGCGGCCAGCGAGCCCACATTCCCGAAGCCTTGAATCACCACGCGGCAGCCCTGCTTCTTCATGCCCAGCTTCGCCAGAGCCTTGTCGCAGCAAATCATCACTCCGCGCCCCGTGGCTTCGCGCCGGCCGCGCGAACCGCCCAGCTCGATGGGCTTGCCCGTCACAACGGCAGTGGTAGCCTGGCCGACGTGCATCGCGTACGTGTCCATCACCCACGCCATGGTCTGCTCACCGGTGCCCACATCCGGAGCCGGAACGTCGCGCTCCGGGCCCAGCCAGTTCGCCAGCTCTGCGGTGTACCGGCGCGTCATGCGCTCCAGCTCCCCGCGCGACATCTTCTTCGGATCGCAAATGATCCCGCCTTTCGCTCCGCCAAATGGTATGTTCACCACCGCGCACTTCCAGGTCATCCAGGTGGCTAGTGCGCGCACTTCGTCGAGAGAAACGTCCGGCGCGTACCGAATGCCGCCCTTGCCCGGCCCGCGCACCGTCGAATGCAGCACACGATACCCGGTGAAAACCTCCAGCGTCCCGTTATCCATGCCGATCGGGATGTACAGGGTAATTTCCTTGCTTGGATATTTCAGATACCGGTAGATGCCCTGCTCGAGTCCGAGTTTTTTCGCGGCCACCTCGAAGCGCGCTTCCGCGTTCTGATAGACGTTCATCTCCTCGGGCATTGGCGCTTGCGACATGCGGACTTCTCCTTTTTGGCGTGGCCACATAGGGACCAACGCGGCGGCACGGCTCGGCCTGTAGAGTCTGCGCAGGCGCGATGATTAGAAGGCCAACGGAGGCGTGCTCAGCGGGCTACCCTCCCGCGGCAACACCGTTTTGGCCGGGCCGCCAGTATACGAACTGTGGCAGGGTGGCCGCAAGCAGCGGCGGATCTGCGCGCGCCGGTTGCGCCGCAAAAGGAACTGCGTTTATGCCCACCCCGAGCCTTTAGGAAGCGGCTTTGACGTACGCCTTTTTGAAGTACCCGATGGTTTCTCGCAGCCCGTCTTCGAGGCTCACCTTCGGCTCCCACTTCAAAATACGCTTGGCCTTGCTGATATCCGGGCAGCGCTGCTTGGGGTCGTCTTGCGGGAGCGGCTCGAATACGATCTCCGGAACCTCGGGAAAGTGTTTGCGCACCCGCTCGGCAAATTCCAGAATCGTGATTTCCTGCGGATTGCCGATATTGGTGGGCTCGTGCTCGTCCGAGAGCATCAGCCGGTAGATGCCTTCGATCAAGTCCGACACATAACAGAAGCTGCGGGTCTGTTTGCCCGTGCCATAGACCGTGAGTGGCTTGCCGGAAAGCGCCTGGTGCACGAAATTCGGCAGCGCCCGCCCATCATTCAGGCGCATGCGCGGCCCATACGTATTAAAGATGCGCACGATATGTGTATCAACGCCGTGATAGCGGTGGTACGCCATGGTCATGGCTTCGGCGAAGCGTTTCGCTTCGTCATACACGCCCCGCGGCCCGATGGGATTCACGTGGCCCCAATATTCTTCATTCTGCGGAGAGACTTCCGGGTCGCCGTAGCATTCGCTGGTCGAGGCCAGGAAAAATTTCGCCCGCTTGGCCAGCGCCAGGCCCAGCGCGTTGTGCGTGCCCAGCGCGCCCACCTTGAGAGTCTGGATCGGCAGCTTCAGGTAGTCGACCGGACTCGCAGGAGACGCAAAATGCAGCACGTAATCAACCGGCCCTGGAACATCGACATATCTCGAGACATCCGCGCGCGCGGTGCGAAACTTGGCGTGCTTCAGCAAATGCGCGATATTCGGCTCCGCGCCGGTGACCAAGTTGTCCAGCACCAGCACGTCCCAGCCTTCAGCGATCAGGCGATCGCAGAAATGCGACCCTAGAAAGCCGGCTCCGCCCGTCACCACGGCCCTCATGTATCCTCCTGGAAAAACATCGCGGGACAGTGTAACTTGAGCGTCGTCGGTTGGCCACCAGCTCGATAGGTAGCGCTCCAATTGCCAATCCTGGTTTCGCAAGACCATCCAAGGCGAGTCACGCAAAAATGAAACTGCGGTCAAAGCTCGCGGCGATTTGCGCTGCCATCGTGGCGTTTCTGGCGCTGGTGGGCTTTTTTGGTGTGGGCCGCTGGCTGGTGGTGGAAGACCCGTTGGAGAAGGCGCAGAGCATCGCGGTGCTCAGCGGCGGGATGCCGGTGCGTGCGATCGAGGCCGCCAAACTTTATCGCCAAGGGTATGCGCCGGAGATTTGGCTTACGCGCAGCGCCGAACCCGCTGCTTCCCTGAAAGACATGGGGATTCCGTACGTGGGTGAGGACTACTACAATCTGCGCGTGCTGGTGCACGAGGGTGTGCCGCCGGAAGCGATACGGGTGCTGCCGGAACCGATCGTAAACACGGCGGACGAAATCGCGGTAATCGCCGCGGAACTCGGGCGGAAGGCGCAACTCGAACGGGACAAGAATCAGCGAGTGATCATCGTGACCACCAAAGCGCATACCAGGCGGGTGCGCACGCTGTGGCGCAAACTGGCCGCCGCGCATGGGAAGGCCATGGTGCGCGCGGCTTCCGGCGACACTTTTGACGGGTCACACTGGTGGCGGAACACCACGGACGCGCTGGACGTGGTTCGCGAAGTTCTTGGTTTGTTGAATGCCTGGGCGGGGTTGCTGTTGCATCCGGCGAAGGTTTCTTGACCATCCGCGAGACGCTTTTTTGGGAGTGCGGGAGCCCCGCTCCCGCTTTTCCGTCAACCGAGCGCCGAGCGCTCGGCGCCACCGCAGCTTCCGCACCGTCCATAAACCATGACCATCTTGCACCAGCGGGAAACCGCCCGGGGCACGCCGGGCGAGTCCTCAAGGCGAGATCAGAAGAAGAGGAAGCGTTTGCGGCGAGGCGGGCGGGATTCCTCCTCGAGTTGCGGCACGTGGGGCAATTCGCGCCCTTCAAATGCTGCCAGTGGATTGTCGTGAAAAAGAGCCTCGGCTTTCTCGACGCCAAACTGAGCGGCCACCAAATCGTATGCCGGGCGGAGCTTTAAGGGCCGGGACTTGGTGTTATGCGCGTCGCTGGCTACGAAGTGGACCATACCGTCGCCGATCCAGCGCAGCGCGTCGCTCTGCGCGCCCGGCCCGAAAGTGCCGGTGAGGGCGTTGGCGGTGACTTGAATAAAGCAGCCGTGGCGCACCCACTGTTTGAGGCGGTCCGGTTGCCTGCGGAGAATGCCGTTGCGCTCGGGGTGAGTAACGATGGGGCGGAGTCCGGCGAGTTGCAGGTCGTGAAGGGTTTGATCCATGTACGGGGGAATGGAAAACTCGTTGAATTCCACGAGGAGGCAGTCGCGTTGGTTGATGCAAAAGCGGGGAGCGTCTTCGCGGAGGGCCACGAGGTTTTCAGGGCTGAGATGGAAGTCGCAGCCGGTGGCGAGGGTCAGCCGGTCGCCGATGCGTTCTTGCAGGTCATCCCGGCGCTTTCTTACGGTGGTGAAATCGAAAAAATATGCGTTGCTGGAATGAGGAGTGGCGACGACGTGGGTGATGCCGTCGGCGACGGCGGATTCGGCCATGGCCAGCGATGTTTCCATCGTTTCAGGCCCGTCGTCGATGCCGGGAAGAATGTGGCAGTGAAGATCGACCATAGAGAAAATGAGTAAACTCATTTTCGCTTGTCCGAGGGCTGGCTGCAAGCCTTATGAACAACTCGTAACACACCGGACACCACACTTTTTGAGACTGCGCGGAACCTGTTATATTACGGTGTCCTTAGTCCTGTCGGCCTTTTTGGCCCGCGGTATCCCTGAGCAAAATACGAGGAGTGCGAGCTAACACATGCCTGTTGACCGAAAGCCTGAGTTCTTCAAAGGCGCGCAACTAAAAGTAGGAATCATCGGATGCGGCTACGTGGGCCTGCCGCTGGCGCTGCGATTTGCCGAAGCCGGCCACAAAGTAACCGGATTCGACACGGATCCGCACAAAGTAAGCATGCTGAATGCGGGGAAATCGTACATCGAGCACATCCCGCAGACGAAGATCCAGCAGTTCGTGAACAGCAAGCATTTTGGAGCGACCAACGATTTCGCGAAATTGAAGGACGCGGATGCCATCATTATCTGCGTGCCCACGCCACTGGACGAACGGCGCGATCCGGACTTGAGCTACGTGGAGCAGACGGCGATTTCGATTTACCCGCATTTGCAGAGAGGACAGCTGGTGGTGCTGGAATCGACGACCTATCCGGGCACGACGGAAGAACTGGTGCTGCCGATTCTGGAAAAAAGCGGGCTGCGCTGCCCGATCGCGGCGGGACCGGAAAATGAAAACATGGCGTGCGACTTCTATCTGGCGTTCTCGCCGGAGCGTGAAGATCCGGGCAACAAGCAATTTGGCCTGGCGCAGATTCCGAAGGTCGTTGGCGGCGTGAATCCGCCGAGCGGGCGCGCGGCGCAGGCGATCTACACGCAAGTGGTGGCGCGGGTAGTGCCGGTGAGCTCGACGCGAGCGGCGGAAATGTCCAAGCTGCTCGAGAATATTTTCCGCTGCGTGAACATCGCGCTGGTGAATGAGCTGAAACAGCTCAGCCTGCGGATGAACATCGATATCTGGGAAGTGATCGACGCTGCGGCGACGAAACCTTTCGGGTACATGCCGTTCTACCCCGGACCGGGGCTCGGAGGGCATTGCATCCCGGTGGATCCTTTCTATTTGTCCTGGAAGGCGCGGGAATATGATTTTGCGACGCGCTTCATCGAGCTGGCCGGGGAAGTGAACACCGAGATGCCGTATCACGTGGTAAACGCGGTGGCCACGGCGCTGAACGACCATAAGAAGAGCCTGAAGGGCTCGAAGATTCTGATCCTGGGCGTGGCGTACAAGAAAGATGTGGACGATTTGCGCGAATCGCCGACGCTGAAGATCATGCAGCTTTTGCAGCAGCGCGGCGCGCTGCTGGACTACAACGATCCGTATTTTCCGAAGCTGCACAAGATGCGGCACTACAATTTCGAGGATATGAAGTCCGTTCCGCTGAGCGCGCAGAC
Organism: Candidatus Dormiibacterota bacterium; assembly: GCA_035601655.1. Classification (GTDB taxonomy): domain Bacteria; phylum Acidobacteriota; class Terriglobia; order Acidiferrales; family UBA7541; genus Acidiferrum. The sequence continues at coordinate 1,275 of DATNNV010000065.1, read as the reverse complement.
GCTGGGCAGCTACGATGGCGTGGTGATTGCCACCGATCATTCGAGCTACGACTACGGCGCGATTGTCGACGCTGCGAAGCTGGTGGTGGACTCGCGTAACGCGACGCGCCGGGTGATGCGCCACCGCGAGAAAATCGTACTTTGCTAAGGGCCACTTCCAACCCGCAACAGACCTCCAGGGCTAACTTGAGTGCCCAACTGGGGCGCAGCATGCTGCGCCCCTACAACCGCCATGGCGACAGCCGCTGAAGAAATTCGCCGACAGCTCGCGGAAAGCGCGCGGATCAAGCAGAGCTTTTCCGACGAGCTGATCGGGCGGATCGCGCAATTCGCGGAGAAGTCCGCGGCGGCGTTGCGCGGGGGCGGCAAAATCGTCTTTTTCGGGAACGGCGGCAGCGCGGCGGATGCGCAGCACCTTGCTGCCGAATTGGTGGTGCGGCTGTCGACGGAACGGCCGGGATTAGCGGCGCTGGCGCTGACTACGAATTCCTCGGTGCTGACGGCAGCGGGCAATGATTACGGCTTCGAGCGCGTTTTTTCACGGCAGATCGAATCGCTGGTTAGCAAACTGGACGTCCTGGTAGCGCTATCGACCAGCGGGATCAGCGCTAACATCCTGAAGGGCGTTGCGGCCGGGCGGGAGCGCGGAGCGTTTCTGGTGGCGCTCACTGGGGAGTCCGGCGGATTGCTGGCCGGAAAAGTGGATTTGCTGCTGAATGTGCCGTCGAGCGATGCGCAACGGATTCAGGAAGCGCACATCACGGTTGGGCACATTGCGTGTTCGCTGATCGAGCGGCTTGCATTAGGCTGACCCGGTAGTTCCATTCTGAAACTGCAGACCCAAGACCGCACCCTAAGAGCCCTTCAAGTAATACTTTAACTCTAGAGGGGGATTTGAGGTACACCCCCTATGTTTTTGCAACAGAGTGCGCAAACTATAGATTGCAATAGACTTAGCTTGCATTCTCGTGTACAAGAGCACTGCACGAGCGCGTAACGTTATGATTTTTAAGGAGTTAAATTTTTGCTCTTTTGCAGTGGGAGCGGAAAGAGCGCATGCGGGACGCGCTCGCAGTATTACCCACAAGTAAGTATACCACAGAACGGGAAAAAGTCAAGGAAAATCCTCGCGATTATCATAGCTCGTTAGAAATGTCCCCTAGGTTAGCTCGTTAGAAGTGTCCCCTTGTGGGGTTTGAAAGGGTGGCGTGGTGGGGGCCGGAGCGGAGCGCGGTGCCGCGGGTACCGCGGCACGGTCGGGCGCAGCGCAGGCCC
>DATNNV010000064.1:0-75051 GCA_035601655.1 Candidatus Dormiibacterota bacterium | reverse complement strand
GTCGGGTGGATTGGGCTTCAGGTCGCCGCCATCGATGACGTAGAGGAGATTGTCCGGGCCGATGGTGAGCGACCACGGGCGGCCGAGTTCCGGCGATTTCCATTCGTGCAGGAACTTGCCGGCGGCATCGAAGACCTGGATGCGCGAATTCCCGCGGTCGGCTACGTAGACCAGTCCCTGCGCGTCGACGGCGACGCTGTGCGGCAGCGCGAATTCGCCGGGCCCGGTGCCTTCTTTGCCCCAATCGAGAAGGAATTTGCCTTGCGGCGAAAACTTCGCGATGCGGCGGTTGCCGTAGCCATCGGCGACGTAGAAGCTGCCGTCAGCGGCAAAGGCAATGTCGGCGGGCAGATTGAAGTGCGTGGCGTCGAGGCCGGGAGTGCGTTCGGTGCCGACGGTGAGCAGGAGTTTACCATCGTGGGAGAACTTGAAGATTTGCTGGAGGGCACGGTCGGTGACCCAGATGTTGTCTTCGCGATCGATGCGCAGGCCGTGGGGTTCGACAAAACGGTTTTGGCCCCAAGAGGAAATAAGCGCGCCGGTAACGCCGTCGAAGCACAGGATAGTGGCGGAGGCGATGGGATGGGTTTTGTCCGTGGCCCAGGAACCTTCGGCGCGATGGAAGATGAAGACGTGATTGTGCGAGTCCACCGCGACGCCCGAGACCTGGCCGAGGACCATGCCGTCCGGGAGGACTGGCCAGCCGTGGACGACGGAATAAGGATCGGGCTTGGGTGCTTGGGATAGCGTAGCGATAGGGATGAAGAGTGGGCCGAGCAAGATTGCAGCAAGCGAAAGACCGAATTTCAAGAGAGCCTCCAGAATTTGCGGAGGTGTTGATACCACTAAGCGCGAGGCGAGAGCAAGCACTGTAGACGCCGTCCTTTTAGGGCGGCGAGTGCGGGGTGCCGCATCCTCGGTTTCTGAGGGTGGGTCCTGGGGTTTCGGAAACCCGTACACGAGTCGTTAGTTTTGCGCGGTATTCAGGTTCTGGCTGGCTTCTTGCAACTTCTGATAAAGGCGCGGAGCATTCTCCCGCAGGCTCAGCTTCAACGTAGCGAACTCCTTCTCTTGCTCCGTCAAATGCCGGCTGGAAGCCCGTCAAAGGGAGAAGGGTCTAGTCTCTTCCCGTCCGCCACTCCGGGATGGCGCGATGGGGCTTTCGAATCCTTTAGCGCACTGGTAGACTGGCGGAAATGGTAGGCGAGGCATGACTGTAACCCTCAAACTGAAGCCGGAAGTCGAAGCTGGGCTGCTAACCCAGGCGCAGGCGCGTGGAATGAGCCTGGAGGAATACCTTCTGGCGATGATGGAAGAAGCGGCGCTCGTGAAAACCCAGGAATCGACGTCAGCTGAAGAGCGGGCTGCGGCATTTGAAGCCTGGTCTGCCGGGCATCGTTCCAGCGCACTGCTATCAGACTACGCCGTTAGCCGGGATTCGATTTACGACACGCACGACCGCTGATGCGTGTCCTGGTCGACACGAATATTCTCCTGCGCAGTGCGCAACCCAACCATCCTTTGTTCTCACAATCGGTTCAAGCGGTCACCAGGCTGATCCGCGGGCAGGAATCCGTCTTCTTTTGTTCGCAGAACATTGCTGAATTCTGGAATGTTGCGACGCGGCCGAGCGATCGGAATGGGCTGGGCCTCTCCGCGGAAGAAGCGCTGGAGGAAGTGGCCAACATCGAGAAATCGCTGACCCTGCTGCCGGATGTGCCGGCGATCTATGCGGAGTGGAAGCGGATTGTTAGCAGCCATCGCGTGCAGGGTGTGAAGGTCTACGATGCCCGGCTGGTTGCGATCATGAACGTCTACGCGGTGGAGAATCTTCTAACGTTTAATACGGGGGATTTCGAGCGCTTCAAGAATGTCCGGGCGATTCAACCCGCTTCGTTCGTGGCGTAGAGTCTTCGCCACTTCCACACCGAAAGCATCGCGCGAGGGACTTTTAATGAGGCCGATTGCCAGAAAAGAATTCTCGGCGACCTACGAGTCCCCTGAAGTAGTCCTAAGTCCTAACTCGATCTATTTCGCCTGATGCTCTCGGCGTGAGGGCTCTCCGGTTTGTATTTACAATGCGGGCAGAGGGTGAGCGCGAATGTGATATCTTAAAGAATAAAGGGCTATAAAATGAGGAAATGTGAATGCGGTAATCAGGTTGCAAATAATGCGAGGTCTTGCCCGAAATGCGGCCATCGCTTTACGAGTGGCCCGGTGAAATTCTTGGCATGGTTTATCGGAATCATAATTGGAATGGGGATTCTCGGAGCGATCTTCGCTGGAAATAGCTCTCAAAACGCTATCACTAGCAACACATCGTCTGTGGCTCCTGCCTTTGCACCGACCCCCAATAATTCCAAGCAGCATCCCACCCAAAATAGTTCCGGACAACGTCCGATTACGGAGAGCGAGCGCACATACTTCGGGGCCGCTGGCTCGTACGTGCAGACGGCGAACGCTCAAGGCACGAATGTAGCGCAAACGATGGCAGGTGCGTCGGACGGCTCATCCACACTTGGGGACATTAGGGCGGCATTGTTATCAGCGAAGCGAGTTGAGAGCGCGGGATATCAGGGAGACTATAAGGACCGCATCAACGGAGACGTTCCGAGCAGTTGTGTTGGCCTCAGCAAGAATATTGACGAGACTCACCGTCTTTTTCAATCTGCGATGAATGAGTTGCTCGAATACTGGAAGGACCAGAACACAGCACATATCGAGAGTGGAAATGCGACGCTCAAACGCAGCATCGTGCTGATGAACGCGACGATTAATCAGACGACTGCAAAAATGAGGGAATTCAAGCCTCATAATTAGTATCCGCAGTGTTATATGCTATTGTCCATAAAAGTTATCAGTCGTCGCGTGATGCACGTCCCGGGTAGCCACTTCTGGGTTGGCCGGCTCAGCATTGCAGCTGATGTGACGAGCGCACGGGTGCCTGCGCTGGTCTCTTCCGCATGATCCCGGTGTTATATTACCTCAGTGGCATGGAACATCGAGGCGACCGACGACTGCGATCCAGCACCGGGGCAAGCCGTACCGCGTGCTGTTCGTATTTGACCCGCGGCAAACCGGTATCCTGCTCGTCGGGGGGCGCAAAGGGGCGAAGAATTGGTACCGGGCGCACATCGCACTGGCCGACGAAATTTATGCCACTTGTTTAAAAGAACTGAAGGACGAAGGGGTCATCTGCTGCGAAAAACCTGGCGGCAGTTGAAGAATGAGACCATGACGACGGCTGAGCAACGCAAAGCGGCCAAGCTGGCGGCCGGAGACTTGGCGGCTATCGAAATGAACCAGCTGCGCGAGTCGCGCAAAGTCACGCAACACCAGCTTGCGGGCAAGTTGAAAGTGACCCAGGCGGCCGTCTCGCGCCTGGAGCGTCGCGCCGACATGCACTTGAGCACGCTGCGCGAATTTGTGCGGGCGCTAGGCGGGCAAGTCGAGATTCGAGCGGTGTTCCGGGACGGAAGTGTGCAGCTGAAGCACGTAGGGGGAGCCCCCAGTCGGGGCCGTTCCCGGCGTAAACGGTGAAGGTGCGGCCCTCGCGGAACGTGGCCATGCCGAAGAACGTCTACGTCATCGCCGGACCCAACGGAGCAGGGAAGACCACCTTCGCGCGCGAATATCTTCCGAACTACGCCCATTGCCCCAACTTCGTCAACGCCGACCTGATCGCGCAAGGCGTATCGCCATTCGCCCCCGAAGACGCCGCCATTCGTGCCGGTCGTCTGATGCTAGCCGAGATTCACCGGCTCGCCGCAACCGGAGCCGACTTCGCATTCGAGACCACGCTCTCCGGCCACACCCAGCTCGCCCTCTGGAACCGCCTCAAGGGTCAGGGCTACCAGATTCACCTCTTTTACCTATGGCTGTCGTCACCCGCACTCGCGGAAATACGCGTTCGCGGTCGGGTTCAACTCGGCGGACACAACGTTCCCGTTCCCGTGATTCGTCGACGGTTCTCCCGCTCTCTCAATAACTTCTTTCAGATCTATCTCCATCTCGCCCATTCCTGGAGGCTATTTGACAACTCCGGAACGACACCCACGCTCGTCGCTACCTCAAACCAAGGGAAAACACTTATAATGGACGCCGCGCGATACAAAAGGATCAGTAGAGGCTCGCACTCCTCATGAAAAAGCGGAAGAAATCAGGCAAGAAGGCAGTCGCGGTCGAAGACCCGGCCTTAACGGCCTTCAAAGTCGCCGTCCGCAAAGCCATCCGCGAACGCAAGCGCGCCGGACTCCCGGTCTACGTCGAGCGCCACGGCAAAATCGTCAACATCAACCCCAAGAAGCGCCGCGCCGCCTAATCTAACTTGTCGCGCCCCGCAGGTACCACGGCTAACGCCAGAATTTCCAGCAACTTACACGCCCAAGCCGTTCGCCCGCAAAGAGTCTTCAGTTTACTATTGACAAATCCTAAATTTAGTGTATACTGTTGCCAGTAATCAGGGGAAAGTCCCCTGCAGCGCCCCGACTCGGTCGGGGCGTTTGGCGTTTCAGGGCCGCTCTTTTGCACTTTCTGCAGGGTGCCGCAAAAGAGCGAAGCGCATCTCCTTTCGTCTCAAGGCTTTGCGCGCTCTTTGCAAAAACCGCGGGATGACGGCAGCAGCGTCATTCCCAATTTGGGATTCTCCGACAGGAAGCGAGCCGGGGCGAGATTCGAGCCGTTCCGTTATGCGATTCGGGAGGGTTGACTGGGACTTGACTTGACGGGGACGGAGGCGGGGCCTAGACTTTGCGTAGTTGACGGTTCCCGGCCTGGAAAGTGATCTATGAGGCGCTGCGAGCGCATCGTTGTTGTGCTGGCGGTTGTAGTGGCGCTGGCCATGGCCGTTCTGGCGCCGGGCACACTGGCGCAGAAGCCCCCGGGAGGTCCGCCGCCTCCACCTTCGCGTCCACCTTCCCCAACACCGGGCCAGCCTGGGACTGCTACGCAGCCCGGTTCGGACTCAAGTAACCCGAGTGATGATCTCGTGCTGTTCCTATCGGGACGCGTGGCGACCGGCGACGGTTCCGCTGTTCCAAGCGGGGTGATGGTCGAGCGCATTTGTAACAACCGGGTGCGTCAACAGGTGTATGCCGTTTCCCGAGGCGAATTCAGCATGCAATTGGGAGCGAGGTCCGATTCTTTCCTAGACGCCAGCGGCGACGGTAGCCGGCAATCCAGGGACCTCAGCAAGTATCCGGCTGGGGGGATTCCGCGACGCGAGTTGACGAATTGTGAGTTGCGGGCCTCGGCGCCCGGTTTTCGCTCTGAAGTGATCGACCTGATGGGACTGGATCCCGTCGCCGAGGGCATAGACGTGGGCGTTCTGGTGATGCGCAGAGGGAAAAAAGTGGAAGGCGCGACGCTGGACGCCAGGCCGTACCAGGCACCGAAAGAGGCGAGCAAGGCATACGAAAAAGGGCTCAAGGCGGAGACGGACGGCAAACTTCCGGATGCGCGCGCGTATTTTGAAAGCGCAGTAAAGATTTACCCGAGTTTCGCGATTGCGTGGTTCCGGTTGGGCGGCGTTTTGCGGAAGGAGAACCAGAACGACGCGGCGCGCAAGGCGTTCACCGAGGCTGCGACTATTGATGTCAAGTTCCTGCCTCCATTTTTGTCGCTGGCGTCGATGGCGTACGAGGCGGGGAATTGGATTGAGGTCCTTGATTTTACCAGGCACATCTTGAATCTCGATCCGTGGAGGCAGGTCGCGATCACTGGCTACATCCTGGATTTCGATGCGCTGGATTACGCCGAGGTCTACTTCTATGACGCAAACGCAAATTACAAGCTCAACAAGATCGAGGATGCTGAAAAGAGCGGTTTGAAGGCGGAACGAATCGACGTGCGCACGCGATTCCCAAGGGTGCATCTCTTGCTGGCGGAGATCTTTGCGCGAAAAAACAACTACGCGATGGCCATCTCGGAGATGAAAACGTATCTGGAGCTGGTTCCCCATGCGAAAGATGGGGTTCGGGTACGGGAGCAGTTGGCAGAATTGGAGCGGCTGAACGGTTTGGCGGCGGCGCCGCAGTCGCAATAGCCGGGAGCCGGCGGAGTGAGGATGGGCCCTTCGATCTGCGTGGCAGGTCGAAGGGCTTTTGTTTTTGAGTTTGGGCGGTAGGAATTGAGGATCGCCGTGAATCGCTCGGAGCATACTGGCGCTGCGAGCTGCGCCAGTACGAACGGGGATGAGGCTGACGAATCTGAAGATTCGCCACTACAGTTACGCGGAGCCGGCCGCTCTAAAAGGACGGCCTCTACGGTGGCGCTCGGGGATGCCAGGCTAAAGCCTGGCCCTACAGTCTGGCCCTACAGCCTGGCCCTACAGTTCCCCTACACTTCTAAAATTACGGGGAGGATTAGGGGGCGCTTGGAGGTGTGTTTGTTGATGTAGCGCTTGAGGTCGATGCGGATTTTTTCTTTGATTACGGACCAGTCGGATTTTTCTTCGGCGTTGGATTGCTCGACGGTTTTGAGGACGACTTCGCGGGCTCCGGCGATGAGTTCGGCGCCGTTATCGCTTTGCATGCCGCGGGTGACGATTTCGGGCGGAGATTCGAGGCGGCCGGTCTGTTTGTTGATGGCGATGATGGTGACGACGAAGCCGTCTTCGGAAAGATGGCGGCGATCGCGGACGACGACTTCTTCGATTTCCTCGAGGGAGCCGGAATCGACGAGAACGCGTCCGGCGGTGACGGGATCGCGGCGGAAAGCGCCGTCTTCGTTGAATTCGAGGACGTGACCGTCTTCGAGGAGCAGGATTTCGCCGGTGACGCAGCCGAGTTGGTGAGCGAGCGCGGCGTGGCGGAAGAGATGGCGATATTCGCCGTGGACGGGAATGAAATAGCGAGGCTTGACGAGCTGCAGGACGAGTTTTTGTTCTTCCTGGCTGGCGTGGCCGGAAACGTGAATGGTGCCGCCGGAATTGTCGTAATAGACGAGAGCGCGGCGGCGGAACATGTGGTCGAGCATGCGGAAGATGGCTTTTTCGTTGCCGGGGATGATGCGGGCGGAGAGGATGACGCTGTCGTTTTCGTCGACGGAAACGAAGCGGTGATTGTCTACGGCGATGCGGGAGAGCGAGGACATGGGCTCGGCTTGCGAGCCGCTGGCCATGATGATGATGCGCTTGGGGTCGTAGCTGCGAATGTCCTGGGCGCGAACGACCATGCCGTCCGGAATGCGCAGGTACTCGAGGGAATGCGCGATTTCGATGTTGTCGACCATGCTGCGGCCGACGAAAGCGACTTTGCGGCCGATACGGCCGGCGATATCGATAACTTGCTGGATGCGATGAATGGAAGAAGCAAAGCACGAAAGGATGACGCGGCGGGGGGCGCTGCGGCAGAGATCTTCGATGCGGGGAACGATGGCGCGTTCCGAGGGAGTGAAGCCGGGGCGCTCGACGTTGGTCGAATCGCTGAAAAGGGCGAGGACGCCTTCGTGACCGTAGCGGGCGAAGGCGTGGAGATCGAAAGGGGCGCCGTCGACGGGAGTTTGGTCGATTTTGAAATCGCCGGTGTGAATGATGACGCCGAGAGGCGTGCGAATGGCTAGCGCGACGCAGTCGATGGTGCTGTGGGTTACGGGGATGAATTCGATTTCGAAAGGGCCGATTTCGACGAGCCGGCCGCCGGGTAGGACTTCGCGGAGCGTGGTGGAATCGAGCAGGCCGGCTTCGCCGAGGCGCTTTTTTACTAGAGCGAGAGTGAAGCGGGTGCCGTAAACGGGAACGTTGAGCTCGCGGAGGATGTATTGCAGGGCGCCAATGTGGTCTTCGTGTCCGTGGGTGAGGACGATGGCGCGGACGTGGTTGCGGTTCTGCTTGAGATAGGCGATGTCGGGGATGACCAGATCGATGCCGAGTAGTTCGGACTCGGGGAACATCATGCCAGCGTCGATGACGATGATGTCGTCGCCGAAGCGAAGGGCCATCATGTTCATACCGAATTCGCCGAGACCGCCGAGGGGAATAGCGAAGAGAGACTTCGTAGGCTTGCTCAAGAAATGTGCGCTCCAATCAAGTGACGCGTAATTTTAGCACATGCGAGGGAGCGGGGCGTTAGTCTGGCGCGTCAGTCGGAACCGCCGACGAACAGGTGCACGATGAGGACGAGGATGATGGCGCCGACGGTGGCTGCGGCGAGGGAGTAGAGAAAACCGCCGCCGAAGAGGCCGAGCTTGACGAAGATCCAGCCGCCGATGAAGGAGCCGATGACGCCCAGGATGATGTCGGTGATGCAGCCGTAGCCGCGGCCGCGGGAGAGCTTTCCGGCGAGCCATCCGGCGATGAGGCCGATGATGATCCAGCCGATGATGCTTTGCTGCCAGTGCACGAACACGACGCGGTCCTGGACGAAATAGAGATGGAGCGAAAGCAGTGCGAGCATTGCGCCTCCTTGGACGGCGGTGGGAAAGGCCGGGTGCGAAACGGCGATTAGAGTAGCACCGTTGAGATGCGAAAGTGGCGATTTATGGTTGAGCGGGCTGCTGCTGGGTCATGCAATGGATGGTGCCGAGGCCGAGGACGAGATCGCGGCAGGGGATGCCGACTACTTCGCGGCCAGGGAAGAGAGTGGCGAGAGCGTTGAGGGCTTCGCGGTCGTTGGGGTCGTTGAAGGTGGGGACGAGGACGAGTTTGTTGGCGATGTAAAAGTTGGCGTAGCTGGCAGGGAGGCGCTGGTTGTTGAAATAGACTGGGGCGGGCATGGGAAGAGTTGCGATGGTGAGTGCGTGGCCGTCTTGATCTTTCATGGATTGGAGCAGGGTGAGATTTTCCTGCAAGGCGGCGTAGTTGGCGTCGTGGGGATTTTGTTCGACGATGGTTACTACGGTGGTGGGGTTGACGAAGCGGGTTAGATCGTCGACGTGGCCGTGGGTGTCGTCGCCGGCGATGCCGTTCTTTAGCCAGAGGACGTTGGTGACGCCGAGATACTGGCGAAAGACTTCGGCGTAGTCTTCGCGAGTGAAGCCGGGATTGCGTTCTTGCGTTTTGCTGAGCAGGCATTCTTCAGTGGTGAGGAGGGTGCCGCGGCCGTTGACGTCGATGCTGCCGCCTTCCAGGACGACGCGGCGGGTTTTGTGGATGGGTTGCCAGAGGCGGTGCTTCAGTTTTGGATTGGCATTGGCTTTGGTGACGACGGCGGCATCTTTTTTGTGATTGGGGTATTTGGCCCAGCCGTTGAAGAGGAAATGATTGAAGGCGACTTCGCCTTGCTCGTTTTTGACGCAAATGGGGCCGGAATCGCGCATCCAGCCGCGATCGGTGGGGATGCGGAAGAAGTGGACGTTGAGGAGATGGGCGCCGGATTTTTTCAAGATGGAGTGGACGCGCTTTTCGGCGGCGGCGTTTTCGACGAGTAGATGGACACGCTCGACTTGCGAGAGGTGGCGGACGATTTCGGCGAAGGCCCAGGGAATGGGCGCGAATTTGCCGGGCCAGTCGGTGAGTTCGTGGGGCCAGCCGAGCCAGGTGGCGGCGTGGGGTTCCCATTCGGCGGGCATGCGGAAGCCCAGAGACGCGGGGCGCGCTGCAGCGTCGGTTTGAGCTAACAAGAGGATTCCCTTCGAAGAAAAAAGTGGCGAGTGACGAGTGACGAGTGGCGAGCGAAAGAGGAGCACCGGCGAGGAACGGCGGGCGCTGGGGAAGCAGGCGGCATCAACACGCGCACGCTATTCGCCGAGCCAGCGGTTGAGGATGGGTTGGTAGGCGTCGATGCGGCGGTCGCGGAGGAAAGGCCAGTTGCGGCGAGTGTCTTCGCTTTTCGCGGGGTCGCATTCCACGACGAGAATTTCTTCTTTGTCATCGGAGGCTTGGGAGATGACTTGGCCGAAGGGATCGGCGACGAAGGAATGGCCCCAGAATTCGAGACCAGGGTCGCCCTTTTCGGGCTTGCCTTCGAAGCCGACGCGATTGACGACGGCGGCGTAGACGCCGTTAGCGATAGCGTGCGCGCGTTGAATGGTTTTCCAGGCGTCGAGCTGGGCGGCGCCGAATTGCGCTTTTTCGCGCGGATGCCAGCCGATGCTGGTGGGATAGAAGATTACTTGAGCGCCGCTGAGCGCGGTGAGGCGGGAGCCTTCGGGATACCACTGGTCCCAGCAGATTTGCACGCCGATGCGCGCGTACCTGGTGTCGAAATTGGGAAAACCAAGATCGCCGGGGGTGAAATAGAATTTTTCGTAATAGAGGGGATCGTCGGGAATGTGCATCTTGCGATATTTGCCGAGGAAGCTGCCGTCGGCGTCGAGCACGGCTACGGTGTTGTGATAGACGCCGGCGGCGCGGCGTTCGAAAAGCGAGACGACCAGCGCTACTTTGCGCTCTTTGGCTATTTGGGCAAGTTTTTCCGTGGTGGGACCGGGGACGGCTTCGGCGAGATTGAAAAGGTCGGCGTCTTCGGTGCGGCAGAAATATTCGCCGTGAAATAATTCGTGCAGACAAATGATTTGCGCGCCGCGGGCGGAGGCTTCGCGGATTTTGTCGACGGCGTGCGCGAGATTCTCGTCGCCGTTCGCGGTGCATTTCATCTGCACCAGACCAATGGTAAATTTATCAGCCATGAAAAATAGTCTAGCATGAGCGGAGCGACTGGAACCGGTGCGCGATTGTTCTTTCTTTCGCCGCCGGTTTGTACTATCAATCCAACTATTCATCTGCGGCAGAAACAGGGAGCGAAGGCGCGGCGCCGGAGAAAAACGTAACGCGGCGTTCACATTTCGGATCGGGGAGCGTTGATGACTAAGCAGCAGAAGAAGACGGTGACCGGGCGAGTGTTGCATGACCCGGTGAAAGACAGGCTCCGGCCGATTTTTCCGCTGGATCTTTCGAAATGCCACACCATCGACGAGCTGGTGCGCGCGATGGGCGACACGGCGTACACCGGCCGGCAGGTGGGGGACGCGGCCGACGTGCTGGAAGCGATGGCGCGGGACAAGGATTGCTTCGTGGTGATGACGCTGGCGGGCGCGCTGACCGTTGGAAAGATGGGACTGATTTTTTGCGATTTGATCGAGAGCGGAATCGTTAAGGCGGTGGTCTCGACCGGCGCGCTGATGGCGCACGGACTGGTGGAAGCGACGGGACTGTCGCACTTCCGCTACGACCCATCGAAGATGAACGACGCGGAATTGTTCGAAGCTGGATACAACCGCGTGTATGATTCGCTGGAGCCGGAAACGAATCTGGATCACGTGGAAGAAGTGGTGGACCATATTTTTGGTGAATGGGATGCGGAGGAAGTGGTCTGCAGCTGGAAGCTGCATCGCAGGATCGGCGAGTATTTGAAGAAGTCGTCTCAGGGAAGGGGAATTTTGAAGTCGGCGTACGAATGCAACGTTCCGGTGTTTGTGCCGGCATTTTCGGATTCGGAGCTGGGGATTGATTTTGCGCTGCACAAAATCGCACGGCAGCGAGACAAGAGGCCGCTGTTGCGCTTCGATCCATTTGAGGATTTCGAGAAATTCGCGGATACGATGATGGCGACGAAGCGCATGGGCATTTTCACGATCGGGGGAGGGGTGCCGCGCAACTGGTCGCAGCAATTCGGGGTGTACGCGGAACTTATGGCGCGGCGCGGCTACAAGAAAGTGCCGCTGAAGCGCTACAACTACGGCGTAAGGATTTGTCCGGAGCCGGTGCATTGGGGCGGGCTGAGCGGGAGCACGTACACGGAAGCGGTATCGTGGGGAAAATTTGTGCCGGCGGCGGAGGGCGGGCGGCTCGCAGAGGTTTTTGACGACGCGACCGTGGCGCTGCCGCTGGTGGCGGGAGCGGTGCTGCAGCGCATCGGCTATTTCAAACGAAAGTGAAACTGGAGCCGCCGCCAAGCCGCAGCGATTTTTGCAGATGTTGGGATGTGGACGTTTGCGAGCCGACAGAATCCCAGGCGAAGGGGAATTTCCGACTTAGTCGTCTTCGCCGATGAGGATGGCGGCGCCGAGGACGGTGGTCCACAAGCCCCGCTTGTCGCCGACGGCGGATTGCGTGACGTTCATGGTGCGGACGATCTTGTTGGAGATGCGGTAGACCTCTTTTTTTTCGTCCCAGGAAAGATCCGGATCAAATTCCACGTTCAAGGTGGTCGCGAGCATTTCGGCGGCGAGCTCTTCAGCGTATTCGCCGGCGACTTCTTCGGTTTCGCCGAAGGAGTGATGCTCGGAGAGATAGCCGTACATGGTTTTGTCCGCAGGAAGGGCCAAGCCGATGCTGGCGGCGATCAAACGGTGCGGCTCTTTGGTGGAATTCTCGCTGATGACGGTGAAAGCGACCTGGCCGGGGCGGATGTGCTTCAAGCCCTCGCTGCGCGAAATCAATTTGCAATTGGGAGGAAAGATGGAGGAGACGCGGACGATGTTGCAGGCGGCAATTCCCGCGTTGCGGAGAGCGAGCTCAAAACTCGAAAGTCTTTCGCGATGCTTACCGACGCCCTTGGTGAGGAAGATTTTCTTAGCGACGAACGCCATGGTGCCGGGTTAAGGCGCCTCCGTGAGTAGACTTAACAAGAAAAAACAACGATGGAAAAATAACAAGAAGGTTTTGCAGTGTCAACGCATTTTCCGGCGAACCCGCTGCTTCGCGGGGCACGAACTCTCCGCCGAGTCAGATTTTATTATTCTTTTTCGGCGGCGAAATGCTGCAGTAACTTTCCGAGCGGCTTGCAGAGGGCCAGCACTTTACCGAGATCTTCGGGCGTGAAGTCTGGGCCCGAGTGCAGGGCGGCCACCCCTTTGCGGCTGATTTGAATTACGCCGACGACTCTGCCATCGGCCAGAATCGGTGCGCTGATAATTTTTTGAATGGCCTGGGCCGGGTCCGTGCCCACTTTGATGCCTTCGAAGACGCTGGCGTGGCGAACCCCGGAAAAGTTATTGACAATTTCGGGCCGGCTTTCGCGCGCGGTGCGGGCCGCGAGCGCGGAAGTGCTGGAAAGGGGAATGAATCCGACATTCTTCAGCGCTTCCGGCACCAGAAAGTGCAAATGACGCCAGCGGTGGGACACGTTGAGAATGGCCACTTCATTCGGCTTGACGCCGAGACTTTTGGCGATGCGCCCGGCGATGCCCTCCAGCGACACGTTCGCCGATTCAGACGCGTCGGATCCCAGTGCGTTGGCCAGGCGTTCGAGTTCGGAGACGAGGCTGAGACCTGAGCTCATCATGTTTTTTTGAGTTGTGGGGTATACGACCAGGGAGGAATGAAGGGGCCCGGCGAATACCATCCGTCTGTATCCATTGTACGATGAGGAAATTCCGGGTCCGGCAACTATTTTTTCGGAAATTTCCGCTTTATCAAACAGGCGGAGCAACTTGCGCCGCTGGCGGCAAGTTCTTATACTGAATTCGCCGCGAATTCTCAGCGCCCATCGGGATTCGCAATGCCTGTGGGAATGTCGCGGCGGAGAGGGCATGTCCGCAACGGCAACGCAGCCTGATTCGAGCTATTTCCTCCGCAAACTGCATTCTTTGACCGGCATTATTCCTGTTGGCGCCTTCCTGGCCGAACATTTCTGGTCGAACAGCGCGGCTTTGGTGAGCGCAACGAAATACGACGAAGTGTCGCGAGATCTGCAGACCATTCCGTTCCGGCCGTTTGTGGAGTGGGCGTTTATTTTTCTTCCGCTGCTGTATCACGGGTGCTACGGGGTGTATATCTGGCTGCGCGGGCGATCGAACGTGTCGGAATATCCGTGGGTGAAGAATTGGCTGTACACGCTGCAGCGCTATACCGGATTGATCGCCTTCGTGTACATCGGGTGGCACCTTTACACGGAGCGGTGGCTGACGCACGGCAGGTCTACGTATGACAGCGTCTACGAAGACATGCAGAATCCGTGGTATCTGGCTTTTTTTGTGATCGGTATTCTGGCGTCATCGTTTCACCTTGGCGTGGGTATCTGGAATTTTCTGTGTAAGT
This sequence comes from Candidatus Dormiibacterota bacterium, assembly GCA_035601655.1. Taxonomy (GTDB): domain Bacteria; phylum Acidobacteriota; class Terriglobia; order Acidiferrales; family UBA7541; genus Acidiferrum. The sequence goes on along the minus strand of DATNNV010000064.1, from coordinate 61,133 downwards.
GGGGGCTGGCAGCGACGGTTCGCGCACAGCGGGCCGCCGGGCAGTTGGGCGTAGCGGTCGGGCTGGTGTTCAGCGTCGTGGGCGTGCTGATTGTTCTGAGCTTTCGGCTGGACTGGCATCCTTTTTCGTCTTACCTAACCAAATGAACCAGCCAAAAATCATTATTGTGGGCGGAGGTCTCGCCGGCCTGATGGCCACCATCCGTGTGGCGGAAGGGGGCGTGCCGGTGGAACTGTTTTCGATTGTGCCGGTGAAACGCTCGCATTCGGTTTGCGCGCAGGGCGGCATCAACGCGGCGAAGAATCAGAAGGGCGAAGGCGACAGCACCGCGAAACATCTCGACGATTCGATTTACGGCGGGGATTTTCTGGCGAACCAGCCGCTGGTGAAGCGCATGTGCGACGCGGCGCCGGGCATCATCGACTTGCTCGACCGCATGGGCGTGACGTTCAACCGCACCCCGGAAGGATTGCTCGACTATCGGCGATTTGGCGGCACATTGTATCACCGCACGGCGTTTGCCGGCGCGACGACCGGCCAGCAACTTCTTTACGCGCTGGATGAACAGGTACGGCGGCACGAATCGGAAGGGCGGGTACAAAAGCGCGAAGGGCACACGTTTTTATCCGCGGTGCTCGACGATAACGGCGTTTGCCGCGGCATTTGCGCGATGGACCTGCGGTCGATGGAAGTGAAGACGTATGCCGCGGATGCGGTGATCTTCTGCACTGGCGGAATCGGTGCGATTTTCGGCAAATCCACCAATTCGGTGGTGTGCACCGGTTCGGCGCAATCGGCGCTGTTTCAGCAGGGCGTCGATTACGCGAACGGCGAATTCATTCAAGTGCATCCGACGGCGATACCGGGTGAAGACAAGCTGCGATTGATGAGCGAATCGGCGAGAGGCGAAGGCGGGCGCGTGTGGGTGCCGAAGAAGCCAGGCGACGCGCGCGCGGCGAAAAGTATTCCGGAGCCGGAGCGCTTTTATTTTCTGGAGGAGTGGTATCCGAAGTACGGGAACCTGGTGCCGCGGGATATCGCCACGCGCGCTATTCATCGCATCGTGTATCAGGAGAAGCTGGGACTGGACGGGCAAGCGGCCGTGTATCTGGACGTCAGCCACATCCCGCGGGAGACGCTGGATCGCAAGCTTGAGGGGATTCTCGAAATTTATCAGAAGTTTCTGGGTGTGGACCCGCGCGAAGAGCCGATGAAAGTTTTTCCTGGCATGCATTACACGATGGGCGGCATGTGGGTGAATGGGGAAGATCAGGCGACGAATGTGCCGGGTATTTTTGCCGCGGGCGAATGCGAATACCAGTATCACGGCGCGAATCGTCTGGGCGCGAATTCACTGGTGTCCTGCATTTTCGGAGGCGGCTTGGCCGGGCCGGCGGCGGTGAAGTACTCGCGAAATTCGGAGAAGAGCGCCGAGGCTGCGTCTTCCGCTGTTTTCGAACGCGAGAAAAAGCGCCAGGAAGAAATCAATCACGCGCTGATCACGCAAGAAGGCACGGAGAATCCGATCACGATTTGGCGCGAACTGGGCGAGATCATGACCGAGCACGTGACGGTCACGCGAATTAACAAGAACCTGGAAGCCGCGGATCAGAAAATTCAGCAACTGCAAGGCCGCTACCGCAAAATCAATTTGAGCGACCGGACGAAATGGTCGAACCAAACGCTGAACTTCGCGCGCGAGCTGGGCAACATGCTGATCCTGGCGCGGGTGATCACGCTGGGCGCGCGCCAGCGCGACGAATCGCGCGGCGCGCATTACAAACCGGAATTCCCGGAGCGCGACGACGCGAATTGGCTGAAAACCACTCGCGCGAAATGGAAGAATGGCGAGATTCAACTGACTTACGAGCCGGTGGACATTTCACTGATTCCGCCGCGGGCGCGGCGTTACGACGCGGTGAAGTAGGGAGGCGCTTTGCAGCATTTGCCGCAGGGGATTTATGGCTGAAAAACAAGTCATCGTTCGCGTGAAGCGCCAGGTCAGCCCGCAGGGCTCGCCGTACTGGGAGGAGTTTGCCCTGAAGTGGCGCGCGTCGATGAACATTATTATTTGCTTGCGCGACATCGCCGAAAACCCTGTCACGCGCGATGGCAAGAGCACGACACCGATCACCTACGACTCGAATTGCCTCGAAGAAGTCTGCGGTTCCTGCGCCATGCTCATCAACGGCAAAGCGCGCATGGCTTGCTCGGCGCTGGTGGATCAACTGGAGCAGCCGATTCGCCTGGAGCCGTTTTCGAAATTTCCGGTGGTGCGCGATCTGGCAGTGGATCGCCAGTTCATGTTTGAGAGCCTGAAGCGCGTCAAGGCGTGGATTCCGATTGACGGAACGTATGATCTGGGCGAAGGGCCGCGGATTGCGCCGGAAGTTCAGGAAAAGAGCTACAAACTTTCGACTTGTATTAGCTGCGGCAGTTGCCTGGAAGTTTGTCCGCAGGTCAACACGAACAGCCAATTTATGGGCGCGGCTATTTTCAGCCAGGTGCGCTTGTTCAACATGCATCCGACGGGCAAGATGCATGCCGCCGAACGGATTCGCGCGGCGATGGGCCGCGGCGGTATCGAAGACTGCGCGAACTCGCAAAACTGCGTTAAAGCGTGCCCCAAGGATATTCCGCTGACGGAGTCGCTGGCCGAAGTGAACCGCGAAGCGTGGAAACACGCGCTACTCGGCTGGTTGATAGGGTAGAATCTCCACACAGTCTTCTCTCTGGGGGATTACGATGCGTTTGATCCGCGCTACGCTACTTGCCTGTCTGGTTGGCTCTACCTTGCTGCCGATGAACGTCGCCACCGGCGACGATATCGCCGAGCGGGCGCACAAGCTGCACTTTTCGTCGATTGTGCTGGACACCCACGACGACACCACGCAGCGTTTCTTCACCAAAGACTTCGATATCGGCAAACGCAATCCCGACGGGCACATCGATATCCCGCGAATGCGCGAAGGCGGCATGAACGCGATCTTTTTCTCGATCTGGATCGATGGCCGGACCATGGGTCCGCCTGCCGTGCAGCAAGCGCTCGATCAAATCGATGCGGTGCATGAGAACGTCCGGAAATACTCGAAGGATCTGGTTTTCTGCCGCACAGCCTCGGAGGTTCGCAAAGCTCACGCGGAAGGGAAAATCGCCGCGCTCATGGGCGTTGAAGGCGGGCACATGATCGGCAACGACATTCGCGTGTTGCGCATCTTCGGCGATCTTGGCGTGCGCTACATGACGCTTTCGCACTTTTACAACGACGAGTGGGCCGACTCTTCAACTGACAAACCCGCGCACAATGGCCTGACCGAGCATGGCAAGGATATCGTTCGCGAAATGAACCGCCAGGGCATCATGGTGGACATTTCGCACGTCAGCGACAAAACTTTTTACGATGCGCTGGAAGTGAGCAAAGCGCCGATGATTGCTTCGCACTCTTCCTGCCGCGCGCTCTGCAACCATGTGCGGGATATGTCGGATGAGATGATCAAGGCGCTGGCGGCGAAGGGCGGAGTCATTCATATCAACTATGAGCGCAGCTTCATCGATCAGGCGTACAAAGATGCTTACGACAAGGCGACCGGCGGTGTCGTCGAATCCCTCAGCGCCGCCATGAAGGAATGCAACGGCGCTTCTGCGTGCGTGGAGCGCAAGAGAAAGGAGCTTCAGAAAAAGCTGGAAGACTCCGGCGCTTTGCCGCGCGTGAACTGGGAGAGAATCATCGACCACATCGACCACGCGGTGAAACTTGTCGGTGCGGATCACGTGGGCCTGGGCTCCGATTTCGACGGCGCGGATATGCCGGACGGCATGGAAGACTGCACCAAGCTGCCGAAAATTACGGAAGCGCTGATGCGCAAAGGCTACAGCGACGACGACATCCGCAAAATTCTCGGCGGCAACACGCTTCGCGTCATGGAGCAGGTCGAACGCGTGAGCAAAGACATGCAATCGGCACCGAGGTAAAATGGAGCGCACCCGAATACAACGAACGAAGTGTGGTGTGGGCCTCTTTTTTTCGGCGGGCCTGTTGCTGGCGGTGACGATGACGGCGGACGGAATCTCAGAGCGCGCAAGAAAACTTCATTTCTCCTCGATCGTGGTGGACACCCACGATGACACTACGCAGCGCTTTCTCGATGGCAAGTTCGACCTTGGCCCGCGCGACGCCAGCGGCAGCATCGACATTCCGCGCATGAAGGAAGGCAATCTCAGCGCCATCTTTTTATCGATTTGGATTCCCAGCAAGATTACCGGCCCGGAAGCCATCAAGCGTGCGATGGACCAGATCGACGCGGTGCGCGAGCAGATTCGCAAGCATCCGAACGCGCTCGCGCTGGCCACCACCGCGGCCGAAATTCGCGAAGCGCGCAAACAAGGCAAGATCGCCGCGCTGCTCGGCGTCGAGGGCGGCCACATGATCGCCAGCGACCTCGGCGTGCTTCGCAATTATGCCGCGCTTGGCGTCCGCTACATGACGCTCACGCACAGCGGCAACGACGAATGGGCTGACTCCTCGACCGACAAGCCCGCACACAATGGCCTCAGCGATTTCGGCAAAGACGTAATCCGTGAAATGAACCGCCTTGGCGTCATGGTGGACATCTCCCACGTCAGCGACAAAACTTTCTACGATGCGCTGGAAGTCAGCAAAGCTCCGTTGATCGCTTCGCATTCTTCCTGCCGCGCCATCTGCGACGCTGCGCGCAATATGACCGATCAAATGATCAAAGACCTCGCAGCCAAAGGCGGCGTGATTCAGATCAATTATCACATCGGCTTTTTGAGCCAGGAATTCCGCGACGCCGAAAAGGCTAATCCGGAAATCGAAAAGCAGATTCAAGCGGAAGTGGCCAAACGCTGCGCCGACAACGAAGCCTGCCAGCTCATCGAAGGCGACCGCATCGTTCACGAATACATGAATGCCGGCAAGCTTCCGCGCGTTGACTACACTAAAATCATCCAGCACATCGACCACGCCGTGAAACTCGTCGGCGCGGAGCACGTCGGCCTGGGCTCCGATTTCGACGGCGCGGTGATGCCCTTCGGAATGGAAGACGCTTCGAAGCTGCCGCAAATTACGGAAGCGCTGCTGCAAAAAGGCTATTCCGAAGGCGATATTCGCAAGATTCTGGGAGAAAACACATTGCGCGTGATGACGGAAGTCGAGCGCGTGAGCCGCGAACTCAACTTTTCGCTCCGGAAATAGTAGTGAACGTATTTGAGTATCCCGAAGCATTTAGCCAAAAGGACCAAACTAGAAAGGGCAGGGAAATGAAGACAATCGCAAGTGTGCTTCTCGCGGGAATGCTGGCCGGTGCGCCGCACGCCGCAGCGCAGGCGCCGGCTTCGCAGGCTCCCACGCAGCCGAAATCGTCCGCAGCGCCAAAGAGCACCGCCACTGCTCACTCCGGCACTCTTGCCGCGCGCAGCAGCTACGATCGCACGCTATTGCGTCCGGCGCTGCTCAAAGAGAAAGCTCCGGACACCTACCAGGTGAAATTCACCACCACGCGCGGGGATTTCGTCGTCACCGTCACACGCGCCTGGGCCCCGGTGGGCGCCGACCGCTTCTACAATCTCGTCAAGCACCATTTTTACGACAACGCCAGCTTCTTCCGCGCCATCCCCGAGTTCATGGTGCAGTTCGGCATCAGCGCGTACCCGCCGGTGTCTGCGGCGTGGTCGAAGGCCACCATCAAGGACGACGCCGTGACGAAGAGCAACACCAAAGGGTTCATCACTTTTGCGACCGCAGGACCCGATACGCGCACCACGCAAGTGTTCATCAATCTGGTCGACAATGTCCGCTTGGACGCCTCGGGTTTCGCCGCCTTCGGTCAAGTCACCGACGGAATGAACGTCGTCGAATCGCTTTATACCGGATATGGAGAAGGGGCCCCCAGCGGAGCCGGTCCTTCGCAAGACGAAATCGAGAAGCAAGGTAAAGCGTATCTCGACAAGGGATTTCCCAAGCTCGATTCCATCAAGACCGCGACCTTCGTCGGTATACCGGCCCCGGCCTCCAAGCCAAAACCCAAACCAACCGGGCCTGCGCCGATGAAGCCCTGAAGCGCGCATCTCCGCTGGCGCACTGATTCTTGGTGCACGAAAGAGTGGAAATACACCGGAGACGCCCAGGCGGCAGCGTCCGCTGGTTTCAGTCCGCCGCCGAGAGGAAACTTTGCCAGCAGGCGTCCAGGTCCCCCCAACACTTGATGCACAGGCCGCGGCTCCACGCGTCCTGAGCGGCGAAACTCTTGGTCGCGCGACCGCGTTCCCACTGGCCTCCTCCGTCTACATTCTCGCCGCCGCCGCCACTTGCCTGCACTTCCTCTTCAACGGCCGCTACGGCTATTTCCGCGACGAGCTGTACTACGCCGCGTGCGGCCAGCGTCTCGCCTGGGGCTACGTCGATCACGCTCCCCTCGCGCCCTTCCTCGCTCAATTAAGCCGTGCCATGCTCGGCGATTCTCTCTTCGCTCTGCGTTTCTTGCCCGCTCTTTCCGCGGCCGCAAAAGTCTTCCTCGCCGGCTGGATCTCCCGCGAACTCGGCGGCGGCAAGTTCGCGCAGTTCTTCGCTGCGTTCTGCGTGCTGATCGCGCCGATTTACCTCACCTTCGACAATTTTTTCTCCATGAACGCCTTCGAGCCGGTCTTCTGGATGGCCTGCGCCGCCATCGTCCTCCGCATCCTGAACGGCGGCTCCGCGCGCCTCTGGCTGCTCTTCGGCCTAATCGCCGGAATCGGCATTCTCAACAAACACTCCATGCTCTTTTTTGGCTTCGGCCTCACGCTGGGCCTGCTGCTCACGGCCGCGCGCCGTCATTTCGCGCAAATTTGGATCTGGCTGGGCGCCGTTACCGCCTTTCTATTTTTTCTGCCAAACCTCATCTGGGAAATTCGCAATCACTGGCCCACCCTGGCGCTCTTTCATGCCGTCCTCGGATCGAAGTACGCGACCGTCGCTCCCTGGGATTACGTTTGGCAACAGACTCTGCTCACCAATCCGCTTGCCGCTCCCATCTGGCTTGCCGGACTCTATTTCCTGCTGCGCGATCCCCTCGGCAAGAAATACGCCGTCCTCGCGTGGGCTTATCTCACCGTCCTGGCCGAAATGTTGATCCTGCACGGCAAGATCTACTATCTCGCTCCCGCCTACGTCATGCTCCTGGCCGCCGGCGCCGTGTGCATCGAAAAGCGCCTGCTCCCGCGCGCAGGCTACTGGCTACGCCCCGTGCTGGTGACGCCGCTGGCTCTCGGAGCCGCTATCGCCGCGCCCCTGACCATGCCTATTCTTCCGGTGGAGGCGGCCATCAAATATTGCCGTTTCTGGGATGTGCAAGCGATTCACGTCGAAAACGTTCCGCAAAACGAGTTGCCGCAGCTTTTCGGCGACATGTTCGGCTGGCAGGAACAGGTCTCCAGCGTCGCGGCCGTGTACCATGCCCTCCCGCCCGCCGAGCAAGCGCAAGCTGCGATCCTTGCCTACAATTATGGCCAAGGTGGCGCCATCGATTATTTCGGCCCGCGCTACGGCCTGCCCCGTGCCATCAGCGGCCATAATCAGTACGGTTTTTGGGGACCCGGGCGAGCCTCCGGCGCGGTGGTCGTCGCCATCGGTTTGCAGGAAGACGCCTTGCGCGAGCGTTTCGAGAGTGTCCAAGCCATGGCCACGGTCTCGCCCCGCTACGCCATGCCTGAAGAGTCCGGGCTTACGATTTTCGTTTGCCGCCGTCCAAAACAGCGTCTGGACGAGATGTGGCCCGGCCTGCGCTACTTAGATTAGCGTTAGGATGCTCATAACCGCATGGCCCATGCGTGCATCAAATAGCTCGGATTTGTTTTTTTCATGCTGAAGGCAATTGACAATTCGCGCCGCCTCACCGTACGCTCGCTATTGATGAACTACGTCTGCCAGTCGATCTGTTGTCCGTGCGCATGCAACGCTGCGTGTCGCCCGACACTTATGACTGGCCACAGGAGTTTCCGGACTTAGCTGTAATTTAGCCAAAAAGTTCCGAAGCCCGCGTGCCAGAGCCACTGGTTACGCGGGCTTTTTGTTTTTTTTGCTCGCTTTTGTCTTGCAAACGTCGTCGCCCAAGGTGCCGAACCCATGACCGCTGTTACGGAGACCAAAGCCCAGCGCATCGAGCGCTTCAAGCGCGAAAAAAATGCCTGGGAGCATTTTGACGAGATTCGCGAGTTCGCCCGCCAGGGCCACTCTTCGATTCCGCCGGAATGGATTGGCACGTATTTCCGCACCTGGGGGGTGTACACCCAGGGCGACGGTGCCGGAGTAGTTGGCGGCAAGAACGGCGAAGGCTTGGCCACGCCGTACTTCATGGTGCGCATTCGCATCCCCAACGGCATTCTTACCAGCGAGCAGGTTCGCGTTCTCGCCGACCTCGCCGAAGAACACGCTCGCGGCGTCGCGGACATTACCGTGCGCCAGAATGTGCAGTTCCACTGGGTCACCATCGAAGCGCTTCCCGATCTTCTCGAACGCCTCTGGAAAGCCGGCCTCTCCACCACCGGAGCTTGCGGCGACGTCGCCCGCAATATCACCGGGTGCCCGCTCGCCGGTCTCGATGGCCACGAAATCATCGATGCCTCGCCGCTGGCCCTCGAAATCGACCGCGCGCTCGGCGGTAATTCCGAGTTCTACAATCTTCCGCGCAAATTCAAAATTTCCATCACCGGATGCCGCCACTGGTGCACCTATCCCGAAATCAACGATATCGGCCTTACGGCCACCACGCGCGTGCGCGACGGACGGCAGGACGTTGGCTTTTCTCTGCGCATTGCCGGCGGCCTCTCCACTAATCCGCATCTCGGCGTCCGTCTCAACGCTTTCATTCAGCCCGAACAAGTCGTTCGCGTGGTCCGCGGCGTTGCCGAAATCTTCCGCGCGAGCGATGTTCTCCGCCAAAGCCGCGAAAAAGCTCGCCTCAAGTTTCTCTTTCTCGACCACGGTTGGACCGCCGAGCAATTTCTCGACGAACTGCAGCGTGTCATCGGCTTCTCGCTCGATCCCGCTGAGCCTGAAGAACTTCCCTCAGACATTCATCGCGACCATGTCGGCATTCACGCGCAGAAACAAACCGGCCTCGTGTACGTCGGCGCTTCCGTCTTGCGCGGCCGCATCACCCCGCAGCAATTGCGCGTCGCCGCGGACCTCTCCGATCAATACGCCGATGGCCGCATCCGTACCACCATCATGCAAAACCTTTTGATCGTGAACGTTCCCGAGCAGCACGCCGCCACGGTAGCGACCGAATTGGAATCCACCGGCCTGCCAGTCCAGGCCTCCGTTTTTGCCCGCGGCACGGTCGCTTGCACCGGCTCCGAATTCTGCAAACTCGCCCTCACCGAAACCAAGGGCTTCGCCCGCTGGCTCTCCGAAGAACTCGAAGATCGCCTGCCGGACTTCCAGGAACAACTCAAGCTCAATATCACCGGCTGCCCCAATAGTTGCGGCCAGCACTGGATCGCCGACATCGGAATCGAAGGCAAAAAAATTAAAGTCGCTGGCCGCATGGTCGACGCCTACTATTTCTGCGTGGGCGGCGCTCTCGGCCACTTCGCTTCCATCGCTCGCCCCGTTGGCTACCGCTGCGCCGCCACCGATGTCCCCGACGCCATCGAGCGCCTGCTCAACAATTTCAACGCCCGGCGCAACCCCGCCAGCGAAAACCTCCGCCAATTCCTGGCCCGCCATTCCAACGAAGAAATCCGCACGATCTTGGCCGGCACCGCAGCCGATCCGGTGGAGCGCGACCTGGCAGTTGGTCCAGTGCCGCACAGCGTGGAGGTCTAACCATGTCTACAAAACCTCAAGACCAGAAAACGTTCTCCGCCATGCTGGTAGGGCCGCAGCACTGCTGCGCCCCTACTCGGCAACCAACCCAGCCGTCTAAGGCGTTGCCATCGTCAAGCGAATCCTCCAATCCGCGCGACGAGGCAAGGGCTAACCAATGACCCTCTTCCCCATGTTTGTAAAACTCGATGGCAAGCTCGTCGTCGTGGTAGGCGGCGGCGCCATCGCCGAAGGCAAAATCGAATCCCTCCTCGCCGCCGGCGCGCGCATTCGCCTCATCGCTCCGCAAATCCGCCCGCAAATCGCCGAATGGGTGCGCTTCGGCAAAATCGAATGGCTTCCCAAAGAATTCGCCGCCGGCGATCTCGAAGGCGCATCTCTGGTCATCGCCGCCACCTCCGCCCCAGGCGTCAACAAAGCCGTTTTCGACGAAGCCGAAGCCGCCAAAATCCTCTGCAACGCCGTCGACGACATCGAAAACTGCCATTTCTATTACGGCGCCGTAGTTCAGCGCGGCGATCTCCAGATCGCCGTCTCCACCAACGGCAAAAGCCCCGCGCTCGCCCAACGCATTCGCAAAGAACTGGAAGAGACGTACGCCTCCGAGTACGGCGTGTGGCTCGAATGGCTGGGAGCCGCCCGCGAACTGTTGCGCGCCAATAGCTCCAACGTCGAGGAGACCAAGGCGGTCCTGCACCAACTCGCTACTCGCGAAAGCTTCGAGCGGTTCCTTCGCCAATCACGCACCGGCGAACGGAGAAGGGAAGTAGCCTGATGAAATTGGCCAACCAGACCGCAGGCACGGTCTATCTCATTGGCGCAGGTCCTGGCGATCCCGAACTCCTCACCATCAAAGCCGCGCGCCTGCTCGCCGTCGCTGATGTAGTGCTCCACGATTCGCTGGTCAGCCGCGAAGTCCTCGCGACGATCTCTCCGCGCGCCGAAATCATCGACGTCGGCAAGCGCGCCGGCAAAAAGCTGCTCACCCAGGACGAAATCAATTCGCTGCTCGTAGCCAACGCGCGCACGCACAACAACGTAATCCGCCTCAAAGGCGGCGATCCCGCCATCTTCGGCCGCGCCGCCGAAGAAATTTCCGCCTTGCGCCAAGCCGGCATTCGTTACGAACTTGTCCCGGGCATCACCGCTGCGCTCGGCGCTGCCGCAGCCGCCGGGATTTCGCTCACCGACCGCCGCGTCGCCTCCCAAGTCCTCTTTACAACCTTTTCTCGCGGAGTCGACGGCTCTGCAATGGATTGGGGCTGCGTGACCAGCACGACCACTCTCGTGCTGTACATGCCCGGCCCCGATTACGCGGAGGTCGCTGCTCGCCTGCGCGACGGCGGCCTCCCCGCAGACTTGCCCTGCGTCGTAGTCTCCGGCGCCAGCGGCCCAGCTCAGCAGATTCGCTGGTCCTCGATGGCCGCGCTAGCCAACGAAGAAAAGCTTCCCGCGCCGGCCCTGCTGATCGTCGGCCGGGTAGCCTCGCAAAACATCGCCGAAATCGCCGAGTCCCTGTGGCATCGCGCCACCGCGCAAGAAAATTCGCAGTCTATTTCCGTCATCTGATTTTAGGAGAGACACATGAGCCAAAACACCGCATCGCCTGACGCAGTAGAGAGTCGCTGGAAACTCTCGCTAGATTCCTGGGCCGTCCTATTCGCCCTGCTAGCCGCCCTGTTGATCCGCGTAGGCGTCCTGAAGCACATCCCCTGGTGATTTGTGGAGTGCGAGAGCTAGCTCTCGCTTTTCCGACGGCCGAGGTCCTCAAGTAAGCCCGGTCCCAAATCTTAAGAGCGAACGAAAGGAACAAAGCATGTCCGAAGCAGCAGTAGCACTACCCCGAGTCCGCAGCTCCAATCCCGCCTGGAATTTCTTGCGCCTGATCCCCGGCGTGCTCTTGCTCGCCGCCATCGGCTACGCCGGCAAGCTCCTCGAGCAAAACGTCGGCAAATACGCCAAGGCGCATCACTGGACCTTTCCCAACATCGAATACGTCCTCTGGGCCATCCTGCTCGGCCTGCTCATCTCCAACGTGATCGGCCTGCCGCAAATCTTCCGCGCCGGAGTCGCCACCTACGAATTCTGGCTCAAAGCCGGAATCGTTCTCCTGGGCGCGCGCTTTCTTCTCGGCGACGTACTCAAGCTTGGCAGCGTCAGCCTCGCGCTCGTCGCTATCGAAATCCTCGGCGCCATCGCCTTCATGACTTTCCTCGGCCGCGCTTTCGGCCTGCGCCCCAAGCTCACTTCGCTCCTCGCCGTAGGCTCAGCCGTATGCGGCGTCAGCGCCATCATCGCCACCAAAGGCGCCATCGACGCCGACGACGAAGACTCCGGCTTCGCCATCGCTGCGATCCTGGCTCTAGGTGCTCTGGCCCTCTTCACCTTTCCCCTGATCGGCCACGTCCTGCACCTAAGCGATCACGCCTACGGCCTCTGGTCCGGCCTCGCGGTCGACAATACGGCCGAAGCCGCCGCTGCGGGCGCCCTCTACTCCGACGCCGCGGGAAAGCTCGCCGTCCTCGCCAAGACCACCCGCAACGCCATGATTGGGTTCGTGGTCCTCGCTTACGCCATCTACTGGGCCAGCCGCGGCCAAGCCCAAGCCGTTGGCAACAAAGCCGCCTTCCTCTGGCAAAAATTCCCCAAATTCGTCCTGGGCTTTCTCCTGATCTCCGTCCTGGCCACCTACCAGTTCTTCAACAAGGAGCAGGTAGGCGCCCTCGCCAATCTCTCCCGCTGGGCCTTCCTCCTCACCTTCGCCGGCGTCGGCCTGCGCACCAACTTCCGCGAAATGCGCAAACAAGGACTCCGCCCCTTCGCCGTCGGCGCCATCGGCGAAGTCGTAATCGCCGGCTTCACCCTGGCCCTGGTCTACGGCGCCCAGCGCTTCTACCACTGGTAAGCCGTTTAGTTTTGGCTACAGGCCGAGGACGTTCACCAGCTCCCGCACTGACGCCGCAGACTTTTGCAGCGCGGCGTTTTCTTCCGCCGTCAGCTTGATCTGGATGATTTCTTCCGCGCCTTTGGCGCCGAGTTTCACGGGCACGCCCACGCAGAGTCCCTTGATCCCGTATTCACCTTTGAGATACACGGCGCACGGGAGGATTTTCTTCTTATCCTTGAGTATGGCTTCGACCATTTCTACGGCTGCGGCTGATGGAGCGTAATAGGCCGAGCCGGTCTTCAGCAGGTTCACGATTTCGGCGCCGCCCTTGCGTGTGCGCTCGACAATCGCGTCGATGCGCTCCTTGGGCAGCAAATCGGGCAACGGAATGCCCGCCACGGTGGAATAGCGCGGCAGCGGCACCATATCGTCCCCGTGCCCGCCCAGCACGAATGAGTGCACGTTCTCGACGCTGACTTTGCACTCCATGGCTACAAACGCATTCATGCGCGCTGAGTCCAGAACTCCAGCCATGCCGAGCACCCGTTCCCGCGCGAAGCCGCTTACTTTGAACGCCGCCTGCGCCATGGCATCCAGCGGATTGGTCACCACGATGATGATGCAGTGCGGCGAATGCTTCACGATTTGCTCGACCACCGCTTTCACCACGTCGTAGTTGGCTTTCAGCAAATCGTCGCGGCTCATTCCCGGCTTGCGCGGAAATCCAGCTGTAATGACCACCACGTCACTGCCCGCCGTCGCCGAATAGTCGCCGCTGGCCGTAGCAATGCCGATCGCATGCGCGTCGGTGCCGGTGATCGGCGCGGATTCGAGCATGTCCAGCGCTTTACCGGCCGGAGGGCCGTCGAGAATGTCCGTTAGCACGACATCCGCCAGTTCCATATCCACGATGCGCTGGGCGGTGGTGGAACCTACGAATCCGCCACCGACTACGGTTACTTTTTTGCGGCTCATTGTTCGTTTCGCTTCCTCTCTGTGTTGGTTAAAGATTGCGAAGAGTCACAGCGTGGTACGTCGGTTCAAGCTTGCCGGGCGGTACAGGGGCACAGACTGAAGTCTGTGCTACCTGGCCGCGGCTTGGCCCCGCATGTTTTCAATGATCGCGCTTGCAAAAGCGGAAGTGCCCACCTTGGTTGCGCCTGGCATCAGGCGTTCGAGATCGTAGGTGACCTTCTTTTGCTGAATGGTCAGCGCGATTCCTTGCTCGATCAAAGCAGCGGCTTCCTTCCAGCCCAGGAACTCGAACATCATCGCGCCGGAAAGCATCACCGAACTCGGATTGATCACATCCTTGTCCGCATATTTCGGCGCGGTTCCGTGCGTGGCTTCAAACACACCGAAGCCGTCCCCGATATTCGATCCCGGGGCCATGCCCAGCCCGCCAATCTGCGCGGCGCAAGCATCGGAAAGGTAATCGCCGTTCAGGTTTGGAGTGGCCAGCACGCTGTATTCATCGGCGCGCAGCAGCACTTGCTGGAACACCGAATCGGCGATGCGGTCATTGATCAGCAGCTTTTTCTTCCACTGGCCTTTGCCGTGCGTCGCGTAAATTGCATCCAGGATCTGCTTCACTTCGCCGTATACAGCTTTCTTGAACGCATCCGTTCCTTGTTCCAGGCCCGGTTCGATCGCCGCGGCGTTCTGCTCCACGGTAAGTTGCGGGTTCTTGTCCAGATTGTCCACGATCCAGCTCTCGCGTTCGGTGATGGTCTCCGCGCGAAACTCTTCGCGCGCCAGGTCGTAGCCCCAGTCGCGGAAAGCGCCTTCCGTGAATTTCTGGATATTCCCCTTGTGCACCAGCGTGACACTCGGCCGCTTCGTTTCCAGCGCGTACTTGATCGCGCGCCGCACCAGCCGCTTGGTTCCCGTCGGTGAAATGGGCTTGATGCCCACGCCGGAGTCCCAGCGAATTTGCTTCTTGGTGTCTTTCAGCATTTCGTTGTTCAGGAATTCGAGCAGCTTCTTCACTTGCGGCGTGCCGGACTTCCATTCGATGCCGATATACACGTCTTCCGTGTTCTCGCGGAAAATCACCAGATCCATCTTTTCGGGATGCTTGACAGGGGAGGGCACTCCCGCAAAATAGCGCACTGGCCGCACGCAGGCATAAAGTTCCAGAAGCTGGCGCAACGCCACGTTGAGCGAGCGAATGCCACCGCCCACCGGAGTAGTCAGCGGACCCTTGATGGCCACGCGAAAATCGCGGATGGCATCGACAGTATCGTTCGGGAGCCATTCCTTAAAAGTGTTGAAAGCTTTCTCGCCGGCGAACACTTCAAACCACGCGATGCGCCGCTTTCCGCCGTAAGCATGCTCCACCGCGGCGTCAAACACGCGCCGCGACGCCTTCCAAATGTCGCGGCCGGTGCCGTCGCCTTCGATGAACGGAATAATCGGAGTGTCCGGAACCTGCAACTCGCCGCCGCTGTAGCCGATGGCTTTTCCGTTCGCCGGAATGGTCTGACCGTTATACGTTGTCTTCATGAATCCAGTTCCTCCACGGAACAGGTGTTGCGCCGCAACTGCGAGGGCAGCGCGGTTGCGCCGAACGCAAAACATACCATATTGGTGAGCGTTGCCGCAGTCTTAGGGACGAAACTGGACGATGGCGCCGCGCTATAATCGAATGCGGTCCAACATGGGAACGGAAAGGAAAAACGCAAATGATGATGGATTGGAACAAATACATGAAGCAGGTGGTCAGCGGGATAGGAGATTTCGCCAAGCTCTCGCCAGATACGGTCGGCGGCTACATGACGCTGAACAAGGCGGGATCGAAGACGAACCATCTGGATGAGAAAACACGCCAGTTGATTTCGCTGGCGGTCGCGGTGACCACCAAGTGCGACGGCTGCATCACCGTGCATTCGGCGGCGGCGCTGAAAGCCGGCGCGACGAAGGAAGAAATTTCCGAGGCTCTCGGCGTGGCCGTCTCGATGAACGCCGGCGCCGCGCTGGTGTATTCGCTGCGCGTCATGGACGCCGTCGCGGCGCACTCCGGGCAAGCGAAGAGCGCCTAGTCTCGGCTTCGGTTTTCGGTGGAGGTTCATGGGCCCGGAAGAGTGCAGGCGGCGCCTGCCCGCGTGCGGCGGGCGGCGCTGCCTGATTCGTTAGTCGTAGTATTCCTGCCCGAGGTGCGTGATCAGATCTTGGCCCATCATCCAGCGCAAGGTGTTTTTCAGTTTCATGGACTGAATAAACAGGTCGTGCTCGGGATACAAGCCCGGCGCGGTCATCGGCGATTTGAAGTAGAAGCTCAGCCACTCCTGAATCCCGCGCATGCCGGCGCGCTGCGCCAGGTCGAGGAAGAGCACCAGATCGAGCACGATCGGCGCGGCCAGAATGGAATCCCGGCACAGGAAATCCACTTTGATCTGCATGGGATAGCCGAGCCATCCGAAAATGTCGATGTTGTCCCAGCCTTCTTTGTTGTCGCCGCGCGGCGGATAGTAGTTGATGCGGACTTTGTGGTGAATTTTTCCGTACAGCATGGGATACAGTTTGGGCTGCAGGATAAATTCGAGGACGCCGAGCTTGGATTCCTCTTTGGTTTTGAACGAGCCGGGATCTTCCAAAACTTCACCGTCGCGATTGCCTAAAATATTGGTTGAGAACCAGCCGTCGAGACCGAGCATGCGCGCCTTAAAGCCGGGCGCGAGAATCGTCTTCATCAATGTCTGGCCGGTTTTGAAGTCTTTGCCGCAGATGGCGACGTTGTTGTCGTGTGCGAGCTTCTGAATCGCCGGAATGTCGACCGTCAGATTGGGCGCGCCGTTAGCGAAGGGTATACCGCTGGTGATCGATGCCCAGGCATACAGCATGGACGGCGATATGGCCGGATGATTGTTCTTCATGCCCTCGACGAATTTCTCGGGCGTGGAGTGCACGTCTTCCGCGGTAATGAAAACTTCCGTGGATCCGCACCATACCGTGACCATGCGTGTCGCTCGCGAGCTCTTCCGGAATTTCGCGATGTCTTCTTTGAGTTTTAGCGCGAGCTCGTACTTGTTCTTGCCTTTCTTGACGTGCTTCCCGTCGAGCTTCTTGACGAATTCCTTGTCGAAAACGGCTTTTATCGGCTTGATGCCGGAGAGGAACGGCTTGACCTTTTCGAGGTCCTGGTAGCTCAGCACGCCCGCGTTGGTCGCGGACTGAAACGCGTTGTCGGTAAAGATATCCCAAGCGGCGAATACGATGTCTTTCAGTTCGGCCAGCGGAACGAACTTTTTGATCGCCGGGGAATTTCCGTCGGTGCGTTTGCCCAGCCGGATGGTGCCCAACTGCGTGAGCGAGCCGACCGGCTGCGATTTGCCCTTACGGACCAGTTCCACTCCAGCCATGAAGGTCGTGCTGACCGCGCCCATGCCCACGAGCATGACTCCGAGTTTTCCTTTAGGCGGCGCGATCTTAGACGGCTTATCCATGCAACTCCTTTGGCGCGAAGGCTCCGCACCGCCAAAAAAACGGCAGCGTACCACGCGTGGGAAGATAGTAGAGCAAAACGCGAGCAGCGCCTGAACTTGCTCGCCGCAACCCTAGAAATATCCCGGAGTCCGCGGAAGCGCGCTGCATCCCCAAACAAAACAGTAATAATGCGCGAACCGCGCCAGATTTGCAAACCAGCGTGCCGATTCGGCTCTTCGCTCATGGTCGCCGGCGTCGCGCATCCGCTCCCAGGCAGCGACGTTCCTCTTCCTCTAGGAGCGCGGGCGAGGCGCGCCGGGCAATGCGACGACGTTTATGCTCGCTCCGTCTGGAATTAAGCGTTCCAGATCGGCCGCATCGAGCGGCAACGGCTTTCGACTGCTGGCATCCTCAATGCGATACCTCGCGTCTTTCAGGAGGGTGATGAGTTCGGCAAAGCTGTGATGTTCCTCGGCGTGAATGTAGGGCGACATTTCCATCAACAAAGTGGGCTGCAATCTGCGCAGCGTAGCGAAGCCGCCGCGCAAGACCGGCAATTCGTGTCCATCGACATCCAGCTTGATCACGTCCACGCGCTCGATTCGGTGGCGTTCCGCGAACCGGTCGAGAGTATCGACCGTCGCTCCGTTCATGGTCACCAAACGTCCGCGGTGCTTGGGGTGTACGGACTGGTCCGACTCCAACGGCCAACTGGCGTAGATCTGGTTTGGACGTGACTCGGCGTCGCTGCCGGCCAACAGAACTTGCGAAGCCTGAGTGCGAGCCGCAAGCTCCGGATTCAGCGCCAAGTTCCCTTGGAGCTTCGCAAACGCAAAATCGGAAGGCTCGAAGGCGTAGACTTTGCCGTTTGGGCCCACACTCTTCGCCAGTCCGAGCGTATGCGCGCCGATATTCGCGCCAATATCGAAGGCCACGTCGCCGGTCTTCACGAGCTGGCGGAGAGTTGCTACTGTCGATTTCTCGAAGGCTCCGAGCAAGTAGATGGAGAAGTCGATGCCCTCGCTCAAATCGAGGGACCATCGACAGCCGCCGCGGCGGACGGTCACCTGATTCGCTTTGCCCAGAGCGGCGCGGCCCAGAGCGATCGTTCGGTAGGCCAGTCCGGCCAGCGTTACTTTTGTTTTTGTCGTCAGCATATTTAGAAAACGGTCTCCGCTCTCACGTGAGCTCTTCTAACGGCGACGTACTGAAACAAACGCAAACATCCCCAAGCGAGCCATGCTGGGCTCGAGCATGCGTTCCAGGCCAGCCCACAGGCCCTGCGTGGAGCGCGGTGCCAAGCTGCGCAGCGACACTCCGCCGGAAACCAGATACCGGAAAGGCAAGAACGGACGGATTTGCTCGACGATCAATTCCGGAAACTCTTTTTGGAGCTTTTGGCGATCTCTGGCGAAGACGATCCAAGGAAGGGCCACATTGGCGCCGGAGAGGGGCCCGCTCCCGGCGAAAGACCAGGCTTCGGCATCGGGTGCGAAGGGCTCGCCATGCAGCCTGCGGTATACGAAGCGAGACCATGGTGTCACCCAGGGCTCGATCATCAGAATTTTTCCGCCTGAACGCAGGCAGCGGACGGCCTCGATCAGGAACCGCCGAACATCCGGCATGTGGTGCAACACGTTTGTCATGGTCACGGCCCGCAAGGAGCCGGTGGAAAACGGCAAGCGCTGCGCGTCCAACACAACGCGGGCACTCGAACAAAGGAAAACGTCGGAGGTGATCAATCCCGGAATGAACCGCGCGCAATATCCCGCCCCAGAACCCAATTCAACGGCTTCCCCTTTTCCGGCGGGCAATGCATTCGCCAAAATGGTGTACCACTCGTCATAAATGGCCTTGAGAAAAGGCTTCCCGGCGATGATTTGCTTGCGCAGTTCCGTGGTTGCCGGATCGTCCATGTCCAGCGACGCCGTCAGAGGGTGCGCCAACAAACGGCGAAGAAGGGTGGCAGCCAATGAGCTATCCTTCGAGGCGGTACCACGCATGCCAGCAAATACGCAGCATGCGCAGCCCGTTGGAAAATACGCGCGTCATTTTGGTCACGCCGTGGATGCGCTCCTGGTAATGCACCGGCACTTCAACAATCTCGAGATGCAGCTTGCTTGCGCCGAAGAGTAGCTCGTAATCGCCCCACATATCCTGGATGCCCCAACTTCCAAGATTTGGCTCCATGCGCAGCCAATCGCGCCGCCACAGCACTTTGGTTCCGCACAGCGTATCTTTGATGCGCTGATCCAGCAAAAACGAAAACACCAGCCCGAACACTTTGTTCCCAAGCATGTTCGCCACTTTCATGGCGTTTTCCTGCATGGGGTACACCAGCCGGCTGCCATTCACGAAATCGCCTCGCGACCACACCAGCGCCCGGAGAAACGTGGGCAGCTCTTCCGGCATCACGGTGAGGTCCGCGTCCAGAATCATCAGCACGTCGCCTCGCGCGGCGCGGAATCCGGTCCACACATTTTCCGCTTTGCAGATGCCCGGCCCATCCACCAGCCGAATATTTTTCTCGGGATACAGCTCCTGCAGCCGGCGCACTTCGTCCGGGGTTCCGTCGGTGGACTTGTCGTCGCAAAAAAGAATCTCCGTGACTTTGCCCATCGCGGGAATGCGCTCGACTGCGTGGCGCACGTTGCCGACTTCATTGCGGCAGGGCACGATCACCGAAACGGTCACATCGTCTTCGCGCTTCGGTTCAACCACCGGCCGCGCGACCATCACCTGCATCAGGCAGAGCCGCCGCAAGCCCGGCAAACGCGCCAGGAATCCGTTCATTAGCGCAGAGATTCCCGGAAGCCATTTGGGAAACAGGATCAGCCGGTGTTTGCGGACCGGCCGGAAGCCGGCGAGCTTCAGAAATCCGCGGACGTCATTTTCGCTGACCCAATTGGGCTCGATGAATTGTGCGCGCAATCCGACCTTGCTGGCCAATTCGAGGAAAGGCTCCCACAAGTGGTTGTAATTGATGATGACGATTTGCGTCTCGGCGGTGCAATGGCGGCGAATGCTTTCAAACGCGCGCAGGATATCAGCAGTGTCGAAAATATGCTGAAATAGTATGTAATCGAAGGTTTCGTGCAGCTCCAGGTTCTCGGGATCGCTCTTGACGAAATATAGTTCAGGATTTTCCCGGCTGGCGCAGGCCACCATGGCGTCGCTGATCTCCACACCCACGCCGTAGGCCGGCTTCACGGCGGCCAGCAGGTGTCCGGTTTCGCAACGAATATCCAGCACTCGTTTGTGGGGCTCGACGATGAATTGCAGAATGCGCTTCATCCGTTCGTAGAAGTAGCGATTCGCTTGAATCCATTTGTTGCGCTCTCCGGCGGTGGCTTGCTGATGCCGGCGCCGCGCCTCGCGAACTTCATTCAGCGCTTCCGGGCCCCAGCTTTCTGTGGCGCGGACTTCCTGGTCGGAAGCAATCATCGCGTACTGCCTCCTGGTTTTTGCTGCGGCGCTAGGGTCCCGTTGTGCAGCGCCTCCAGCCGTGTCCGCGCTTCCGCCATTCTCGGGGAAAGCTGCAAAGCGGCGGCGTAGGCCAGTTCCGCGCGCGCATAGTCGCCTTTCGTTTCCAAGGCCTCGCCGAGATATAAGTCTGCAATCGGAGAAGGGGCGAGTTGCGTGGCGCGCGAAAAATCAGCGATCGCCGCGTCCGGATTCCAGGAGCGCTGCTCGATGATCCCGCGGCCGATGTAACTATTCTGTTCGCTGGGATTCAGAGCGATCGCGGCGTCCAGCTCCGTTAAGGCCACGGGAAAGTTATTCAAGCCTAGATACAGGATGCCCAGATTGTTGTGCGACTGCGCTTTTTCGAGGCGGTCCGAGGAAGCAGCAATAGCCTGCCGGTACTCTCGCACCGCTTCATCAAGCCGGTTGGCGCCTTGCAACAACACCGCCAGATTGTAATGCGCGGAGGCCACTTCCGGAGTCAGGCGAACCGCTGCCAGGAAATGAGGAGCAGCAAGTTGCGGCTGGCCTCTTTCCATGAGCGCGGCGCCGAAATTATTCTCGGCGATGCCGTTGTTTCGGGTGACTTCGAGAGCGTGGCCGAAGAGCGTGTAGCTATCGCGCCAGTAGCCGATCTGCTGGTGGGTCAAGTAAACGTACGGCGCAGCGAGCAGCGTGAACGCCGCAGCTACAACCGCCGGCTGGATTTGAAAGCCCGCCGCCAAATCAGCGAACAGCCAGACCACCGCGATAAGCAGGCCAAGCATGGGAATATAGATGTAGCGGTCCGCCATTCCTTGCCGCCCGGATTGCACGATTCCGCTCATGGGCACCATGGTACCCAGAAACCAAAGCCAGCCGAAGAGCAGGTAACGCTTTTCGCGAAAGCGCCACACAAAAGCGCTGATTACCACGAGCGCAAACGCCGCGCCAGCCACTTGCCACCAGGCCAGCGAGTTCTCCGGATGCGGATAAAAGACGGCGAGATTCGCCGGCCAGACGGTTTTCCCTAAATACAAAAGGTAAGTGTAAACCACATTCTGCAGCCGCCAAGCGAAAGGCATCGCTCCGGCGAGCGCGCCTTCGCTCTTGTGCACGTGCAGCGTCATCCAGCCTGCTGCGGCGGCCATCGCAAAGAGCGGAATCTTCTCGACAAACATTTTGCCCAACTCGGGAGAGAATGGGCGTTGCGCGTCCTTAGCGGTTACGTCCGGAATTCTGCCGAGCGGCCAATAATCCAGCAGGATCAGTGCGAATGGCAGCGTGATGACCATGATTTTGGACATCAGCGCCAGAGCGAAAAGCAATACCACCAGAAGATATCGCGCAGCGCCCGGCTTCTTCGCGTACCAAACGTACGCCCACATGGCCAGCAGCAGGAACACCATGCAGAGCACCGCTTTGCGCTCCGCGACCCAGGCGACAGATTCGACGTTGAGCGGATGCAACGCAAAAAGCGCCGCTACGGCAGCGCTGCGCAGCGGCGATGCCGTGGCGCGTTCCAGGAACAAGAAGAGCAGAACGACGCCTACGCAGTGCAGCGCAACGTTGGTGGCATGGTGCCCCGCCGGGTTTGTGCCGTACAGCGTAACGTCGAGCATGTGGGACATCCACGTGAGCGGATGCCAGTTTGCTGCGGGATTGTTGGTGCCGAACGCCCACGCAAGGCTGTGCCAGGTGAGCCCCTGCAAAACTTCAGGATTGCGCGTCACGTAATCGGGATCGTCGTAGTTGACAAAGCCGTTGCGGATGGCCGGCGCGTACAGCAGCGCAGTTCCCGCGGCGAGCAGGATGGCGAGAACAACAATCAGGTTGCGTCGAGATTCAGGCATCGAACCGAGTGGAGGCCGGTCCGCGCCAGAAACGATTTTGGCCGCGAGAGGAGCCCCAGCAAGAGCATCGCTTGCCCGCTGGCCTGCTGCAAGAAGAGCCACAGAGGCTGTGGCCAGTGCGGCAATGGCTCAGCGGAAGTGGCACCGTGCGAGGGTCGAGGACGAGGGCAAGAGCGAGCATAGCGGCCCGCCTCAGAAGGCGGCCCCTATAGGCAAGAACGGCGGAGCAGTCAGGTTTTGTCGCGGTCGGTGATGAGCTGATCGTAGGCGTCGCGTCGCGTCAGCCCGCGTTCTTTCGCGGCCAGCTTCAGAGCTTCTCTGCGGTCCAGTTTGGCCTGGCGCATTAATTCTTCCACGCGGTCCGCGAGGCTCTGCGCGGATTCGGCGGGCTTGTCTGGCTCCGCGAGATCGGCCGGAGCGAGCAACAGCGTGATTTCGCCGCGCGCGGGCCGCTCCTCGAGCGACACTTCGAGCTCCGACAAACGCCCGCGGCGGAATTCTTCGTGCAGCTTGGTAACTTCCCGCGCCAGGCAAGCTTGCCGGTCGCCCAGAATCTGGCGAGCATCCGTGACCGTTTCCGCGATGCGGTGCGGCGCTTCGTACAGGATGATGGTGCGGTCTTCGATGCGCAGCCGCTCGAGCGCGCGGCGGCGTTCGCCCTTTCGCTGCGGCAAAAAGCCCACGAACAAGAATTCTTCGTTGGGCAAGCCAGAAGCGCCCAGCGCCGCGAGTAGCGCCGACGGGCCAGGCACCGGAACAACCGGAATGCGATGCCGCACGCATAAAGAAACGAGGCGATGGCCGGGGTCGGACACCAGCGGCATGCCGGCATCGCTAACGAGCGCGATCTTCGCGCCTTCTTCGAGCCGCACGATCAGCTCCGGCGCGCGCGTCATTTCGTTGTGTTCGTGGTAGCTCACCAGCGGTTTGTGAATGTCGTAGTGCGTCAGCAGTTTTTGCGTGTGGCGCGTATCTTCGCAAGCGATTTGATCGACTTCCTTCAAAATGCGCAAAGCGCGCAAGGTAATGTCTTCGAGGTTGCCGATCGGCGTGCCCACGAGAAACAGAGTTCCGGCCCCCGCGAGCGGCGTCTCTGCTCCGGCCCGAGGCGCCGGTTTGGCGTGGCCGTTCTCGCCTGCCGGAATGCCGTGCGCGTTCGCTTTGGACTTCTCGCTGGCCACGCCACGAGTCTAGCACGCCGCTGCGCGCACGCCCTGCGGCAGAGCGCCGAATCTCTGCATGCGCTATACTTGCGGTTTTGAGTCCCCCTGAGGAGGACGTCCTTTGCCGCTGTACGAATATGAGTGCCAGAAATGCCACAAGCGCACCGAAAAAATCGAAAAAGTAGACGGGCCGCACCTGAAGAAGTGCCCGCATTGCGCGGGCAAAGTCGAGCGGCTGGTTTCGCGGACGTCGATGCAGTTCAAAGGCACCGGCTGGTACGTCACGGACTACGCGGGCAAGAGCGGCAAGTCAGACAGCGATAGCTCCGGGTCCGGGAAACCCGCCGCAGACTCGAAAGAGGGCGGGGCGAAAGATTCCAGCGCCGATTCGGGTGCCAAGGACACGTCCACCAAAGAATCAAGCAAAGAGACGAAGAAGTCGGAAGAGAAGAAGCCCGCCAAGAAGAAATAGGGCCTGACGAACTTGCTAGTTAGTGAAGCAACCGCTGGATTGACAAATCCACGGCATCGCGGCTACTGTCGAGCGCCATGGTTGCAAATTCCTGCTGATCCCCAATCCCATGACCACTGACGCGCCTGCAAATCCACAAAGAGTGTTGCCGCCGCGCAAAGTGCGCAAAGCCGTCCTGCCTGCGGCGGGGCTGGGCACGCGCTTCCTGCCGGCTACCAAGGCGCAGCCCAAGGAAATGCTGACCATTGTCGATAAGCCGCTGATTCAGTACGTTGCGGAAGAATGTGTGGCCTCCGGCATCGAGCACATCATCATCGTCACCGGCAAAGGCAAAAATTCGATCGAGGATCATTTCGATTACGCGCCGATGCTCGAGCGCTTTCTTGAGGAAAAGGGCCGGCACGACCAAGCCGCGCTGGTGCGCCGCATCAGCGACATGGTGCAAGTCAGTTACACGCGGCAGAAGGAGCCTCTTGGCCTCGGCCACGCCGTTCTGGTTGCACGGGATCTGGTGGGCGATGAGCCCTTTGCGGTGCTGCTCGGCGACGTGATCATTCCCGGCGAAAACCCCGCGACGAAGCAATTGGTCAAGGTTTACGAGGCGACTGGCGTGGGCGCGATTGCCGTCGAAGAAGTCCCGAAAGAGAAGACCCATCTCTACGGCATCGTCGACGGCGAGCCAGCCCCGCAGCCGCCCTTTGGCGCGCGCCTGCTGCGCATCAAGGATCTTGTCGAAAAGCCCAAGCCGGAAGCTGCGCCATCGAATCTGGCCATCACGGGCCGCTACGTTTTACCTCCGGCGATCTTCGATTGTCTGGAACGCACCAAACCCGGCGCGGGTAACGAAATTCAGTTGACCGATGCTCTGCGCATCCTCGCGCAAGAGGGCGGCCTATGGGCCTACATCTACGACGGCATTTCCTACGATGCCGGAGACAAACTGGGCTTCCTGAAAGCGACCGTCGAGATCGCGCTGCAAAACCCCGAATTGGGCAAGCCTTTCCGCGAATACCTTAAAAGCCTCAAGTTTTAACTGGCCATTGCCCTGACTTTCTCGGTCGATCCTCTCGCACTTTGGAGTGCGGGAGCCTTGCTCCCGCTTTTCCGTCGATAGCCATTCGCTCCTGCGTGCCACCAAAATCCCATGTGCTAGCATGGTTGATGACTATGACTGCGCGCATCCTGGGAATTGAATCTTCCTGCGACGAAACCGCCGCCGCTGTCGTTGCGGACGGCCGCGAAATCCTTTCGAGCGTCGTTGCTTCGCAGATTGATATTCACCGTAAGTACGGCGGGGTCGTGCCAGAACTGGCTTCCCGCGAGCATCTGCGGCAAATCGTTCCGGTGGTACGCGAAGCTTTGGCGCAAGCCGGGCTGCAACTTTCGGACCTCGACGCGGTCGGCGTAACGCAAGGACCTGGCCTCGTCGGAGCGCTGCTGGTCGGCATCACGTATGGCAAAACGCTTGCCGCCTCGCTCGGCAAACCGCTAATCGCCGTGAATCATCTTGCCGGGCACGTGCATGCCGTCTTCCTGGATGCGCACAAAGCTAGGCGCGCGGCGCAGTTGCCGGCCGTGTGCCTCATCGTCTCCGGCGGCCACACAGTTTTGTACGAAGTGAAGCAGAAAACGCCGACGCCTTACGAAGATGGCGGCGAGTTGCAATATCGCAAAATCAGCCAGACGCGCGATGATGCCGCCGGCGAAGCCTACGACAAAGTCGCCAAGCTGCTGGGCCTCGGCTATCCGGGCGGCCCGATTCTCGATCGCCTCGCCGCCGCTGCCGGCAAGGCGGCTGCGCCCGTAAAATTTGGCCCCACTAAAACGCGCGGCAATCCGCTCGATTTCAGTTTCAGCGGCCTGAAAACCGCGGTCCTTTATCACGTGCGCGAAACGCCGGAATACTCCGCCGAAATCGCGGCAAGGGAAGCCGCGCTGCAGCGCGGCGAGCGCTCCTTCGAGCAATTGTTGCCGTTGTGTTCCCCGAAAACGCTCGGCCTGCTACGCGAATTCCAGAATGCCGTGGTCCGCGACCTCGTCGAACGCACCTTGGCCGCGGCGGAAGAGCTTTCGGCGGAAAGCATTCTCGTCTCCGGCGGAGTCGCGGCCAATTCGCAATTGCGCGCCACCTTCGAAGCCCGCGCCAGTGCCGCTGGCCTCGACGCGCTCTTCCCCAGCCGCGCCCTCTCCACCGACAACGCCGCCATGATCGCCGCCGCTGCCTACCCGCGCTTCCGCGCCGGCGACTTCGCAGACGCCTCGCTCAACGCCGATCCCAGCCTCACCCTCGCCTAGCACCGCGTGCGGTATAATTCCGACCGCATGTCACCGACCGCTGCCGAAGGCGCGCGATTCCAATTCGCGAGCGATCAATCGCTGCTCGTTTCCTTCGGCTCGAAGATTACCCGCGGCGCTCATCAGCAAGTTCTGCGGCTGCTCCGCTTGCTCGAATCGGAACCTGTCGCGGGCGTTCGCAATCTTCATCCTGCGTATTGCTCGCTGCTGGTCAAGTTCGATCCGCTGCGCTTGCGCCATGAGGATTTGCAGGCCATCCTCCAGCAATACCTCACTCGATTGGAAGATGTGAAGCTTCCCGAGCCACGCCTCGTGGAAATCCCGGTGTGCTATGGCGGAGAGTATGGCCCGGACCTGCTCGATGTCTGCGCCCTGCACAAGCTCACGCCCGAGCAGGTCATCGAGCTACACAGTGCGGCGACTTATCTCGTCTACTTTCTCGGATTCGTTCCCGGCTTCGCGTATCTCGGCGAATTGCCGGACGCCCTGATCACTCCGCGCTTGCCCACCCCGCGCCGCAAGGTGCCTGCGGGCAGCGTGGCCATCGCGGGCAATCAGACCGGCGTGTACCCGGTCGCCACACCTGGCGGCTGGCGACTCCTCGGCCGCACGCCCCTCGCGATGTTTCGGCCCGAGCGCGAAGGCTTGAGCTTGCTGGCGATTGGCGATCACGTGCGCTTCGTTCCGATTTCGCCGGGGCAATTCGCGGCGCTGGAGCGCGCATGAGCGAGATTCACGTCCAGGCGCCCGGCTTGCTCACCACCGTGCAGGATTTAGGCCGCGAAGGTTTCGGCCCGCTCGGCGTTTCGCCTTCGGGAGCGGCTGACGCGATTTCACTGCGAATAGGGAATCGACTCGTCGGCAACGCCGAAGGCGCGGCCGCGCTAGAGATGACGCTGCTCGGCGGCACTTTCGTTTTTCCGCAAGGCGCCGTATTCGCTCTGACCGGCTCCGACTTCGGCGCAACGCTCGATGAAGCCCCAGTCCAGCTCTGGGCTTCGTGCGTAGCGCGACCAAGCCAGCTACTTCGCGTCGGCCCCACGCGCTCAGGAGCGCGCTGCTATTTGTGCGTACACGGAGGAATCGCTGTGCCGCTTTTTCTCGGCGGTGCCGCAACTCACCTCCTGAGCGGGCTCGGCGGCCATGAAGGCAGGGGCCTCCGCAAAGGTGATGTGCTGCAGATCGGCCCCACCAACACACCGTTTCGGAAAAGGACGCTATCTCCGCATGCGCGGG
Source organism: Candidatus Dormiibacterota bacterium (assembly GCA_035601655.1). GTDB lineage: Bacteria > Acidobacteriota > Terriglobia > Acidiferrales > UBA7541 > Acidiferrum. The sequence continues at coordinate 33,532 of DATNNV010000064.1, read as the reverse complement.
AGCGACTATCGCCACGCAAAGTCCTGCGCGTCACGCCGGGCCCGCAACACGAGTGGTTTTCAGACGCCGCCCGCCGCGCGTTTCTCTCAAGCACATACTGTGTCACCGAAGAATCCAATCGCATGGGTCTGCGTCTCGAAGGCCCGGCGATTTCGAGCGCCTCTGCCGGTGACACCTCCACCAACGACGGAAACACCGGCGAAATGATCACCGAAGGCGTAGCGCTCGGCGCCGTGCAAATCACCGCCGCAGGCCTGCCCATCATCCTCTTCGTCGAGCAGCAGACCACCGGCGGCTACGCCAAGCTCGCCAACGTAATCTCCGCCGACTTCCACAGCCTCGGCCAGCTTCGCCCGCGCGACGAAATCCGCTTCGAGCAAATCGCCTGGGACACCGCCCGGTCCCTTCTGATAGAACAGGAAGAGCTGCTCTCTTCGCTCGATCTAATCCTGGAAAGTTGAGCGGAAAACGCAAAAATGAAACACATCGACCTGAACTGCGACATGGGCGAGCTTCCCGCCGCCATCGCCGACGGCACGCAAGAAGCCCTGCTGCCATCTTTCACGTCCGCAAACATCGCCTGCGGAGGCCACGCCGGCGACTCTAACACCATGCAAACCACCATAGAGCAAGCCCTTCGCCACCACGTCGCCATCGGCGCGCATCCCGGCTACCCCGACCCCGCCAATTTCGGCCGTCTCGAATTGCAGCTGTCCCCCGCCGAAGTCTCGGCCTTCGTCTTCGCGCAAGTCCGCGCGGTCGCCGAAATCGCTTCCCGCTGCGGCGCCCATCTCGTGCACGTCAAGCCGCACGGCGCGCTCTACAACCAAGCGGCGCACAACCGCCAGCTCGCCGCAGCCATCGCCGCCGGCGTCGCACAATGGAGCCGCAAACTCGTCCTCGTCGGCCTGGCAGGCTCGCTGATGCTCGAAGTCTTCCGCGAAGCCGGCTTCACCGCAGCCGCCGAAGCCTTCGCCGACCGCCGGTACGAACCCGACGGCACCCTGCGCTCCCGCAAATTCGGCGACGCGCTTCTCCGCGATCCCACCGAAGCGGCCCGCCAAGCCCTCGGCATCGTCGAACGCGGCACCGTCACCGCCTCCAACGGCGCCGACATTCCCGTCCACGCGCAAACTCTCTGCATCCACGGCGACACTCCCGGCGCCCCGCAAATCGCCGCCACCGTCGCGCGCACTCTCCGCGAAGCCGGCGTCACGCCCAAAGCCCTGGCGCATCCCCAAAACTAAGCCGCCCCGCCAAAGAAAAAGGCGGGCAACGTAAGGTTGCCCGCCCAAAAAAAACGCCGCTCGAAGCGGCTCAACTACTCGAATTTTTCCGTCATCACCGGAAACTGCAACTTGGCCTTGGCCAGGGACTTCACCACGGTCGCCTCGGCGTTTTCCGCCGAAGTATTCCGCGCCGTGGCCATCTCGCTCACCAGCAAGTACTTCGCGCGTTCCAGCATCTTCTTTTCGCGGAAGGAAAGAGGCTTGCTCGTGCTGAGGGAAACCAGACTCTTCAGGACGACCGCTACTTCCAGGAGGGAACCGGTGCGCATGCGCTCGGAATTCTCTTTGAAGCGATGTTTCCAGTCATGGTGCGAATTCAGCTTGCCGCGCTCCAGGAAACCCAGCACCTTGATCGACTCGGTCGACCGGATCACCGCGCGCAACCCTACTATGTCCGTGTTCGAGTGCGGCACCATCACTCGCAAGCCGCTCGAGACAATGCGAATCATGTAGTAACGTTCCGTTCTTCCGTTCAACACCCCGTAACTGATTTGATCGATGACCCCAACTCCGTGGTTCGGATACACAACTTTGTCGCCAATTTTGTAATCCATAACCTTAGGTTTTCCCCCTTGGAGGTACGTAAATCAGTGTAGGCCCAGTGTGCCGCAACAGTCAAGATATATCCTCTGGAATCAGAAGGTTACCGGAAAGCAGGTACTAATTTGGCACTAGAATTGCTCTACGCTCGCCCCTTTTCTCTCCCTTTCACCCCCCTGCTCGCCCCACTTTAACCCTTTCGACCTCCATAGCCAGACTGCTGAAACCCTCGTTACAGTTGTCTCCGCCGCCCCCGCAGCGCGCGCCCCTCTCCTGCGCTAGAATCACAATATGTTGACTCTGGCCCTGGACACCTGCGACGCCCGCGGCAGCGTGGCCATCCTGCGCGACTCCACCGTCCTGGCGTCCGCGCCGCACGATTCCCCCGAGGACTACTCGATCTGGCTCCTCCCTGCCGTCGACCGCGCCCTCGCCTCCGCCCATACCAGCCTCACCGACATCGACCTCTTCGCTGTCGCCGCCGGCCCCGGCTCCTTCACCGGCGTGCGCGCCGGCCTGACCACCGTAAAAGCCTGGGTCGAAGTTTACGGCCGTCCCGCGGTAGCCGTATCCCGCCTGGAAGCCCTAGCCGAGCAAGCCTTGCCCTCCAGCGAATTAGTGGCCGCGTTCGTAGACGCCCGCCGTGAGCAACTCTTCGCCGCGCTGTTCCAGCGCAACGCCAATGGATTCGCGCTCGTCGGCGAAGAATCCCTACTCTCACCGCAAGATTTTCTCGAATCTGTCGCGCAGCAAGCCAACGGCAGGCCCGTCGCTTGGGTCTCGCTCGACCCGCAGGCCCTCACCCACGCTCCCGCCTGGTCTGCCCGCGCATCGCTGGGCGAGTCCGTGCTCCCCGCCGATCCCGTACTCGCGCCAGTGATCGCTCGCCTCGCCCTCCGCGCCGCAGCCCTGGGCCGCTCCGTCACCGCTCTGCAGCTCGACGCCAACTACCTCCGCCGCCCCGACGCCGAAATCTTCTGGAAGGGCAGCGCCGCGCATGGCAAATGAAGCTCTGCCTGCCCAGCCTCCGAAGATTCGGCCCATGCGCTCAGAAGACTTGCCCCGACTCGCCGAAATCCTGCAAGACTCCCCCGAAACCGTGGCTTGGCTCCCGGCCGAAACCTCCTCCGACGCCGCTCTCGCCGGCACATTTCTCCTCATCAGCGAGTCGCAGCACCAAATCACCGGCTTCCTCATGGCCCGCCAAGCCGCCGACGAAGCCGAAATCCTCAACATCGCCGTCCGCCGCGCGCACCGCCGCACCGGCGTCGCCTCGGCTCTCTTCCTCGCCGCCCTCGAAGAGCTTCACGCCCGCAAAGCCACCCGCCTCTTCCTCGAAGTCCGCGAGTCCAACGCCGCCGCAATCGCCTTCTACCAGAAACACGGCTTCCGCCAAGTCGGCAGGCGCCCCGGCTACTACTGCCAGCCCGATGAGGCCGCCCTCATTTTCGAACGAAAACTCACAGGCTAGTACCTCATTCCCACCGGTTTTCTCTTGACGCCGCCATCCCCAGTGCTATCGTTCGCTGATGTGATGTAACACCTCATTCACAAATCCCGTCATGAGGAGGAACGCATGGCAAGCATCGCGCGGGCACCTCGGGACATAGTTCTCGAGACAGACGCCGAATACCAGCGTCTGTCGGAGCAGCACCAGAAGTACGATGTCGAGCTGCAAAGAATCTCCCGGGCCCCCTACCTCAGTTCCGAAGACCTCCTCGAAGAAATCAAGCTCAAGAAAATGAAGCTCCTCTGCAAAGACGAGATGGAGCGGATTGCCGCACGTATCCACCGCGTGCGGGCGCAACACACGCAGTAGCCCGCCACTCCTCCGCCAAATTTGATCCTGTGTTGTTTCTTCCGCTGCCCGTGTCTTTTTTTGGAGTGCGGCGGCTCGACACCGCTTTTCTTACAACCGACCAACCAAGCCAGCGCGCAAGCCCACTGATCTTGCGCAATCCCGGGTAATGCGGCGTCATCCCTCCCCGCGGAGGGTGGGCAAAAAAAAAACGCCACGCCCCAACTCCGCCCCGTCCCTGTGGTATCTTTCCAACCGATGGTCAAGGAAGGCTACTACTTCGGCATCCCACCCCTGCTTCTGGGCGCGCTTGCATTCACGCTCTCCTGGTGGATCACCGGCACCATCCTTTTTCTCCTCGCCGCTTTCGTTTTCTCCTTCTTCCGCGACCCCGAACGCGTCATCCCCGCCAATCCCGGCGCCATCGTCTCCCCCGCCGACGGCCGCGTCGTCGTCCTCAAGGACGAAGACTTCGCCGGCCGCCCCGGCAAGCGCATCTCCGTCTTTCTCGCCATCTGGAATGTGCACGTCAATCGCTCGCCAGCATCCGGCACCATCTCCGCCATGGAGTACCGCCCCGGCAAATTCCTCGCTGCCATGCTCGAACGCGCCTCCCTCGAAAACGAGCAGAACGTCTTCACCCTGAAAACCGACGCCGGCGACATGGTCTTCAAGCAGATTGCCGGCCTCATCGCCCGCCGGGTGGTCTCTTGGAAAAAGCCCGGAGACACGGTCGCTCGCGGTGAACGCATTGGTCTGGTACGCTTTGGCTCTCGCGTTGATATCTGGTTGCCGAAAGAGGCGGAAATTCTCGTGCGCGTCGGCGAAAACGTGCAAGGTGGCTCCAGCGTTCTGGCGCGCTGGCCCGCATCGCAGCCTTCCGCTCGAAAAGATGACCTGGTCGCCGCGGGACAGCAGGTGTAGATGGGGCCGATGGAACAAAAAACAATCCCCTTCGGCCGCCGCTTCCGCAACCCCAAGCTGCGGCGCGGCATTTTTCTCATCCCCAGCCTCTTCACGGTCGCCAATCTTCTCTGCGGTTATTACGCCGTCGTCGCCTCGCTTATTGGCGGCGTCGATGATTTCGACCGCGCCGCCAAAGCCATCGGCTTCGCCATCCTCTTCGATTCTCTTGACGGCCGCGTCGCGCGCTTGACCGGCACCAACACGGAATTCGGCGAGCAACTCGATTCCCTCGCCGACGTCGTCAGCTTCGGCCTTGCTCCTGCTGTCATGGCTTACGCTTGGGCCTTCCGCAGTCTCCCCGGTCAATTCGGCACCGGCGTTGTGCAACTCGGTGAATTCGGCTGGGTCGCCTGCCTCGCTTTCCTGATTTGCTGCGCCTGGCGCCTGGCCCGTTTCAACGTGCAGGGCATGGCTCCTGGCGGCTCCAAGAATTTCGTCGGCATGCCTTGTCCCGCGGCTGCCGGCGTAGTGGCCTCGCTGGTTCACGGCTTCAAAGTCCCGCTGCACGACTGGCGCTGGTCGGTGGCGTTTTTCCTGCTGCTGGCGACTCTCGGCGCGCTGATGACCAGCACCGTCCGCTATTACAGCTTCAAAGACATCCCTTGGACGCGTAAGCAACCCTCCCTCGCCATCGTCATGCTCTGCCTCCTCATCGCCGTCATTTGGCGCTATTCCGAGTTTGCCCTCATACTCTTGTCGTGTTCCTACGCCGCCGCTGGTCTGGCTCTGCACATCGTCCGGCTGCTGCGTCACCGCATGGTTTCGCGCACCGCGTGAGTCATGGCCCTTCCTGAACGCGATTCCAGGCGCATCGTTATCGCTGGAGCTTCGTCGCTTCTCGGCGCCGAGCTGAAGTCGCTGCTCGAAGAAAGCCGCTTCGCGGACGCGGACTTCCGTTTGTTGGATGAAGCCGTCGTTGCCGGCACGCTAACCGAAGCCGCCGGTGAGCCGGTGGTGATCCTACCGGTCGAAGAGGGAAGTTTCGACCGCGCGAAACTCGTTTTCTTCACGGGATCGCCCGAATTCACGCGCGCCAATTTCATCGTTGCCCGTCATGCCGGAGGTAAAATCATTGATCTTTCCGGCGGAGAGCTCGAACAAAAAAACTCCGTCGCCTGGTTTCCCAAACTCGATTTTCTTCTCGGCCGCGAATTTCCCAAAGATGCTGCCGCCTACGAAGTTCCCTCCGCCGCCGGCGCTGCGGCTTCGGCATTGACTCTGGCGCTCTCGAGAGTCGGCCTCCGCGAACTCTCGCTCGTCGCTTTTCTCGCCGCTTCCGAAGCCGGACGCCTCGGCGTCGAAGAACTCGAAACGCAGACCGGCCAGTTGCTTTCCTTTCAGGGCGTCGGCCAGCCCATCTTCGACGCACAAGTCGCCTTCAACATGCTCGATCGCTTCGGCGTCGCCAGCCGCGTCCGCCTCAGCACCGTTCGCAATCGTATCCGCCGCGAAGTGCAAGCCGCCGTCGCCGGAAAAGCACCGCTTCCCGCCATTCAGGTGCTCCACACGCCCGTTTTTTACGGCGCCACCTTCACCGCCTGCGCCGATCTCGATCCCGCCATCAGCGGCGAACGCATCGCGGAAATTTGTAAAGAAGCCGGCTTTCTCATCAGCGAAGATAGCGCGCCCGGGCCCAGCAACGTAGCCGCCGCCGGCGAAAAATCCATTTTGCTCGCCAAACCCGACCCCGATCCCGCGCGTCCCGGCGCTTGGTGGTTTTGGGGTGCTGCCGATAATATTCGCTTGCCCGCCGCCAACGCCGTCAAACTTGCGGAGATGCTCCTATGACTCGCCACTCGCCACTCGCCACTCGCCACTTCTTCCCGTTAGTCATAGCCCTGCTCCTCTCCGGCTGCGGCTACCACGTCGCCGGACACAGCAGCGTCCTCCCCAAAAACCTTCACACCATCGCTGTCCCCGCTTTCGAAAACAAGACCACCAGCTACCGCATCGAGCAGCGCCTCACCGCCGCCACGGTGCACGAATTCCTCGCCAAAACTCCCTACCGCATCGTCTCTGACGCCAACGGCGGCGACGCCGTCTTGCGCGGCAAAGTCCTGACCCTCGAAGTCTTGCCGCTGCTTTTCGAAAACAGCACCCCTACCGTTCCCGCCAACGTCACTCGCGCCACCACCATGCTCGTCACCATGACATGCGAAGTCACTCTGGAAGACCGCGAATCCGGCAAAATCCTCTATCACACCGACAACTTCCTCTTCCGCAACCAGTACGAAATTTCCACCGACGTTAAAAGTTTCTTCGAAGAGCAGGACCCCGCGATCGACCGCATGGCCGCTGATTTCGCCGCCCGCCTCGTCGCCGCCGTCACGGAGAATTACTGATGCCCCGCATCGCCGTCGACGAATTGCTCGAACGCCTCAAGAAAGGGAAGTCCATTCCCGCGCTTCTTCTCCTCGGCGATGAGCCGTACCTCCGCGACGCCTGCCGCGCTCAGTTGATCGACAAATTCGTTCCCGCCGCCGCCCGCGATTGGGCCCTTTCCCGCTATTCCGCCGCGCGCGGCGAAACTTCCGCGGCCCTCGAACAATCGCAAACCCTTCCCATGCTCGCCGCGCAACAAGTCGTTTTCCTCGAAAACGTCGAAGCCGTCGAAAAGCTCGCCGAAAAAAATCGTGACTCTGCCGTCGAAGATCTCGACGCCTACCTCGGCAATCCCGCGCCTTTCACTATCCTGGTCCTCGAAGCCACCGCGCTCGACCAGCGCATGAAACTCGCCAAACTCCTGGCCGAGAAAACCCTGGTCGTCGAAGTCGGCCTCGGCGACAAGCCGGAAGAAAGGCTAGCCGCCGCTGCCGCTCTTGCGCACACTCTGGCCAAAGATCAGGGCGTCGCCTTCGAAAAAGGCGCCGCCGAGGATCTCGCCGAAGCCGTCGCCGCCGACCTCCAGCGCCTCAAAACCGAAATCGACAAACTGGCCACCTACGTCGCCGAGCGCAAACTCATCCGCCGCCACGACGTCGCCGCCATGGTCATCTCCGAAAAAACTACCACCGTCTGGGAACTCGCCAACATGCTCGCCGCCCGCAACACCAAAGTGGCCCTCGAATTCCTCGACCGCCTCCTCCGCGAAGGCGAAGAGCCGCTGCAAATGCTCGGCGCCATCACCTGGATGTACCGCAAGCTCATTGAAGCCAGCGAAATCAAGGGCGTAACCAACGGCTGGCAAGCTTCCCGCGCTCTCGGCATGCGCCCCGAGCAAGCCGAACTCGCTCTCCACGCCTCCCGCAAAATCCCCAAGTCTCAACTCCTCGCCGGACTCCGCGCCCTCCAGCGCGCCGACGACCGCCTCAAAGGCGGCGCCGACGACACCCGCGCCGTCTTCGAATTCCTCCTAACCGAACTAACCCAAAGCGCCGCCGCCTCCAGCGCCTAACCGCCATTCGCGAAACGCCGCCGCTCCGCACCGTTCAAGGGCTCGCCTTCTGCTTGCCCCCGCGGGGGAGGCGGGCCCTCGGTTGATACCACAAGGTCAGCCATCCGCGTTCATCTCCGCAATCCGCCGCCACTCCGGGGCCTTCGGTTGACCGCGCAAGATCAATTGTCCCCACTGCCGCGCTCCATCCCACGACTTTCACGAAACATCCGCCGTCCAACCTTCGTAACTATCAACGAACGGCAACGCAAACGCGTCTATCGCGGCAAGCCGCCGCCAACCCGGGGACACCATGGCCGACTCCACAAATCAACTGACGCAAACCATCCGCAGGCTCGTACGCGCCCCGCTCTTCGCTGTCGTCGCCATCATCACTCTCGCCGCTGGCGTAGGCGCCAACACCGTAGTTTTCAGCGTCCTCGAAGGTGTCTTGCTAAAGCCCCTTCCGTATCCCCATCCGGAAACCCTCGTCGGCGTCTGGCACACCGCACCCGGCGTCAACATCAAGACGCTGAACATGGCGCCCTCCAACTATTTCGTCTATCGCGAACAATCGCAGACCTTTCAATCTATCGGCATGTATCGCCAGGATTCCGTCAGCATCACCGGCGTCGCCGAGCCCGAACAAGTCAACGGGTTGAATGTCACCCACGAAACCCTGCCCATCCTGGGTGTCGTTCCCGTCGCCGGACGCATCTTCACCCAGGAAGATGATTCGCCCAGCGCGCCGGAAACCATCGTCATCAGCAACGGTTACTGGCACAAGAGATTTGGCGGAGATTCTTCCGCCATCGGCCGAACCCTCATCGTCGACGGTACGCCGCGCCAGATCATCGGCGTCCTGCCGCAGAAATTTCAGTTTCTCGATCAACCCGATCCCGCCATCGTCATGCCATTCCGCTTCGACCGCTCCAAGACATTCCTCGGCAGTTTCAGCTGCGAAGCGCTCGCCCGCCTCAAACCTGGCGTAACTCTCGAGCAAGCCAACGCCGACGTCGCGCGCATGATCCCCATCCTCGAATTCGCATTTCCTCCGCCGCCCGGCTTCAGCACCAAAATGTTTGAGAGCGCGCACATCGGCCCGAATCTCCGCCCGCTGAAACAAGATGTGGTCGGCGATATCGGCGGCTCGCTGTGGGTGCTTATGGGCTCCATCGCCATGGTCCTGCTCATCGCCTGCGCCAACGTCGCGAATCTTCTGCTGGTCCGCGTCGAAGGCCGCCGCCAGGAACTCGCTCTGCGCGCCGCACTAGGAGCCAGCCGCGGCCGCATCGCCGGAGAACTCCTCCTCGAAAGCGTCACGCTGGGCCTGCTCAGCAGCTTGCTGGGTCTCGGCTTGGCTTGGATCGTTCTCCGCGTGCTCGTAGCCATCGCTCCCACTGGCATTCCCCGTATCAACGAAATCGGCATCGACTCCGCCGTGCTCCTCTTCACCTTGGCCATAGCTCTGTTCGCCAGTTTCCTCTTCGGCATCATTCCCGTCTTCAAATACGCCGGAGTCCGCCTCAGCACCGGCATTCGCGAAGGCGGCCGCGCCCTCAGCCAAAGCCGCGAGCAGCATCGCGTCCGCAGCGTCCTCGTAGTCGTGCAAGTCGCGCTCTCCTTGGTCTTGCTGATTTGCTCCGGCCTCATGATTCGCACCTTCCGCGCCATGACTCACGTCGATCCCGGCTTCACTGGCGCCGCGCAACTACAGAGCTTTCGCATCTTCGTGCCGGAATCCGACGTGAAAGATCCCGAGCGCGTAATTCGTAATGACGAAGCAATGCTTCGCAGGATCGCAGGCGTCCCCGGTGTAACCTCGGTTGCTCTCACCTCCGGCATGCCCATGGATGGCAACAGCAACAACGATCCCATCTACGCGCAAGACCACGCCTACCGCGAAGGCGAACTCCCCAAGCTTCGCCGCTTCAAGTACATCAGCCCCGGCCTCATCTCCACCATGGGCACTCCGCTTCTCGCCGGCCGCGATTTCACCTGGAACGAAACCTATCAGCGCATTCCCGTCGCCATCGTTTCCGAAACGCTCGTCCGCGACCTCTGGAACTCTCCGCAGGAAGCCATCGGCAAGCGCATTCGCGTCAATCCCGGCGACGATTGGCGAGAAGTCGTCGCCGTGGTCGGCGACGTGCGCGACGACGGTGTCAGCGAACCCGCCCCTTCGCTCGTCTATTGGCCGGTGATCGCCAATCATTTCGAGGGCGACGACGTCAGCGCACGGCGGTCCCTGGTCTTCGCCGTGCGCAGCACCCGCGCGGGCTCGGAATCCCTGATGAAAGATTTGCGCCAGGCGGTCTGGTCGGTCGACGCGAACCTGCCGCTCTTCGGCGTGCACACCGAAGATTATTATTACCAGCGCTCCATGGCGCGCACTTCGTTCACGTTGATCATGCTTGGTGTTGCAGGCAGCATGGCGCTGCTGCTTGGTGTGGTGGGAATTTACGGCGTGATAGCGTATTCGGTGTCGCAGCGGCGGCGCGAAATCGGCATTCGCATGGCTCTCGGCGCCCAGCAGAATATTTTGACCAACATGTTCGTGCGCCACGGCTTGCAGCTCACCGCCATTGGCGTCGCTTGCGGCCTGCTCACCGCGATTCTGGTGGTGCGCTTGATGTCTTCGCTATTGTTCAACGTCAGCGCGATGGACCCGGTGACTTACGTCGTCGTTTCCATCGGCTTGCTCGGCCCGGCGTTTCTGGCGAGCTATCTACCGTCGCGTCGCGCAGCCACCATCGACCCCGTCGAAGCCCTGCGCGCCGAGTAAACCCTCGGGAAGCTACTTCGCGGCGGATTTCGCCTTTAGCCCGTTGTACGCCACGTGCAGCCGCGACTTGTACCGGTTGGCGGTATTTTCGTGCAGCACACCCTTGGTGATCGCCCGGTCGATCGCGGAGAGCGTCGGACTCAGCAAATTCCCGGCTGCCGTGGCATCGCCGGCGGTCAGCGCCGTGCGGAAGCGCTTGATCATGTTGCGCACTTGCGTGCGGTTCGAGCGGTTCACTTCCGCGCGTTGACCAGATTGCGCCGCACGCTTCAGAACTGACTTTTTCTTCTTCTTGACTTTGGTACCCTGTCCTTGGGCCATCTATTGCTCCTCAGTATTTGCGCAAATTTTCAATTTTCAATTCTAGGGGACGCGGCCAGGAGTGTCAAACCGCGGGCCCCGAAGCGGAAGCAGGCAAGAGCGGCCATGGGCACCAGCACCATGATCAACAGCAAGAAAGACGAGCTTCGGCTGCTGGTCAATTCCCACCAGCCCATCATTTCCGTCGAGACCACCGAGGAAGACCGCTTCGAGTCCCTGCTTGCCGAAGTTGCCCTCGAAATGGACGTTCCTTTCTTCCGCTGGAGCGTCACTACTGGCTTGGCGCGCTTCCACGGCGAGCCTATCTACAATACCGACGTTCCCGAATCCGCCCTCTCCAACATGGCGCTCATCGCCGGAGACGCCATCTTCCTGCTCAAGGATTTCCCGCGCTATTGCGAAAACGACAAAATTTGCCGGCGCCTGCGCGACCTCAGCGGCCAGTTCCGCGTCGCGCGCCGCTCCATCGTGCTCACTTCGCCGTCCATCGAATTGCCGCCGGAGCTGGAGTCTGACGCGGTGCCCTTCCATTTCGCGCTGCCTAATGCCGACGATCTGATGCCCGGCGTCAAGCAAGTCCTCGCCGAGTCCAAGCTCCCGATGGAACTTGATGCCAGCGGCCTGCGCCAACTCGCGCGCAATCTCGAAGGCATGCCGCAGCAGGAAGCCATCCGCGCGCTGCGCATGTGCGTGCTCACGCGCCGCAAAATCGATCTCGGCCTGCTCGACGCCGTCCTCGAAGCCAAGCGCCTCGCGGTACGCAGCGACGGCTTGCTCGAAACCATTCGCCGCGACCGCTCGTTCACCGACATTGCCGGACTGACTCACCTGCGCGACTGGATCGGCAAGCGCAAAAGCGCCTGGAGCCTGGAAGGGCAGAAGTTTGGCCTGGTGCCCCCCAAAGGCGTGCTCATCACCGGCGTGCAAGGCTGCGGCAAGAGTCTTGCGGCGCGTTCCATTGCCGGCGAATGGGGATACGAACTTGCGCGGCTCGATGCCGGCGCGCTGTACGACAAATACGTCGGCGAAAGCGAAAAGAAGCTGCACAAAGCGCTCGAATTGGCGCAACGCCTTTCGCCCTTGGTTCTGTGGATCGACGAAATCGAGAAAGCCTTCGCCTCCGCTGGTGCCAGCGGCGATGCCGACGCCGGCCTCTCCCAGCGCATCGTAGCCACGCTGCTCACCTGGATGCAGGACCGCGAACCCGGCGTGTTCCTGGCCGCCACCTCCAACAATATTTCCGCGCTGCCCCCCGAAATGCTCCGCAAAGGCCGCTTCGACGAAATCTTCTTCGTGGACCTGCCCAATCCCGAAGCCCGCACCGCGCTCTTCGGCCTGCACCTGAAAAAGCGCGGCCGCGACGCCACGCAGTTCGACCTCGGCAAGCTCTCCACCGCCAGCAACGGCTTCAGCGGTGCCGAAATCGAGCAAAGCATCGTAGCCGCCCTATACACCGCCTTCAGCGCCAAGCAACAACTCTCCACCGACATTCTGCTCGCCGAAATCCAGTCCACCCGCCCCCTCAGCGTAACCCGCGCCGAAGACGTAGCCGCCATCCGCGACTGGGCCCGCACCCGCGCCGTCCCCGCGGATTGAAGCACGCAACGTTCAACCGGATGCTCTTGTAATACAACTCGTAATACAGCATACTGAACCCGAGGCAACTCCATGGCTTCCCCAATCACCGTCCGCCTGGACCCGGAAACGCGCCGCCGCGTGACGCGAATCGCGCGCCGCAAAAAACTGTCCACCTCCGAAGTCGTTCGCCAGGCCCTCGAAGCCTGGGCCGATCGCGAAGAACCCGTCACACGCCCTTTCGAGCTGATCAAGGACCTCGTCGGCATCGTGCACGGCGGCGACCCCCACCGCTCCCAAGATATCGGGCGGAAATTCACCAAGGCGCTTAAGGAACGCGCGGCCCAGAAGCGGCGCGAAAACCGTTGATACTGGTCGATGCGGGGCCGCTGGTGGCCTTGATGGACGACGACGACCAGTACCACGCGCCCTGCCTCGAAGTGTGGCGAGCCCTCGAGGAACCAATCGCAACGGTTTGGCCGGTGCTTGGCGAAGTCATGCACTTCCTCAGCGACGAACCAGCAGCACAGCAAGGTATCTGGAAAATGATCGAAACGGGCGCCATCGCCCTCCTTCCGCTCGGCCTCTCTGACATTCCCCGCATCCGGGAACTCATGGCCAAATATGCCGACCGGCCGATGGATCTGGCCGACGCAGCCCTTATCCACGTCGCCGAACGCGAAGGCATCCGCAAAATCTTCACCGTCGACAAAAAGGATTTTGCCGTCTACCGGCTGCACGGACGCACCCGCCTGACGCTTCTGCCGTAACCGGACGCCTTCGATATGCCGACGGCCGCGGACGCTGCCGCAAGTGGAAACGGCCCCGTTTTTGTTACCATGCTGGGCCATGCTACAAAGACAAGAAACACCCCTCTCCCTGCGGTCTGCCACTCCGAGTGACGCTCCGGCGTGCGGACAAATCTGCTTCGCTGCATTTTCCGCGATAAGCCGCGAGCACGGCTTTCCGTCCGATGTTCCCAGCCCGGAAGTCGGGACTGCGATACTTTCGATGATTTTCTCCACGCCCGGCTTTTATTGCGTCGTAGCGGAAACCGCAGGCCGCATCGTAGGCAGCAACTGCCTCGATGAACGTTCCGTGATTCACGGTGTCGGGCCGATTACCGTTGACCCCAACACGCAAAATGTTGGTGTCGGCCGCAAGCTGATGCACGCCGTCATGGACCGCTCAAACCAAAAGGGCGCCGCCGGCATCCGGCTGGCGCAAGCAGCCTTTCATAATCGGTCGCTCTCGCTTTATGCGAATCTCGGATTCGATATCCGGGAGCCGCTCTCCTGCATGCAGGGCCGCACGCTGCAGCGGAATGTTCCCGGCTGCGCCGTACGCCGCGCCGAGAACGCCGACCTCGAAAGATGCAACGCGCTTGCCCGACGTGTGCACGGATTCGATCGCGGCACCGAGTTGGCGCAGGCAATCCAGCACGGCACTGCCAAGGTTGTTGAACGCGAAGGCCGCATCACCGGCTACGCCACAGACCTGGCTTACTTCGCCCACGCAACAGCAGAGAGCAATATGGACCTGCAAGCCCTGATCGCTTCAGCGGAATCCTTCGGCGGCCCCGGAATTCTTGTGCCGTCGAGAAACAACGCTCTGTTCCGTTGGTGCCTCTCGAATGGCCTGCGCGTCGTCCAGCCCATGACCTTGATGACCGCCGGGCTTTACAACGAACCCGCCGGCGCCTGGCTGCCGTCGGTCCTTTTTTGAGTGCTGATTCATAACGCTCCGAGACGTATCCGCCATCCGCACCTGGGCCCGCACCCGCGGCGTCCCCGCCGAGTGATCGTTGACGAGCGGTGGCGTGGCAACCGCTCGACCGCAGCGACATCCCCCCTGCTTTTTTGTAAGTGTTGCTTCTAAAGGACTTGCCGAAAGAAAGTGATGAGTAGCGAGCGACGCGAGCGACGAGTGGCGGTATCGAAAAAATGCTTTGACTGACATCCCGGTGTTTTTGCAAAGAGCGGGGAAGTGATTGAAATATAAGGGGATGCGCTTCGCTCTTTTGCAGCAGAGTGCAAAAAAGTGCAGAAAGAGCGTAGCGGCTGATTTTTGAAAAACATTCTTGCTGCCACCCCAGGTAAACACACAAAGAGTGCGAAAGTGATTGAAGTGGAAGGGGATACGCCTTGCTCTGGTGCAAAAGAGCGAAAGCGAGAGCGTCGGAATGGATTTTGAGTGAGTGCTCGTGGTGGCATCCCGGTGTTTTCGCAAGAGAGTGCGGAAGTGATTGAAAGGGAAGGGGATGTGCTTCGATCTCGTGGTCAGGAAAGTGCACAAGAGCGCACCCCTCGGAGATCGGGGTAAACAAGAGTGCCCTTCGAAGCTCAGGGTAAAAAGAAAGAGCGTTGGGAATGGGGAGGCACGGAAGCTTTGCTTGCGCGGTGCGGGTTGGCGTTGTGTGGAGGGACATGGGGTGCTCCAGTCCTCCGCACTGGCTCAATTTATCTGTGGTAACAGTACCATATCGCCCATGATTTGTCAAGGATTCTGGGCTCGGGGTGTGTCTTAAGAGTTCTTACTAGTACTGGCTCGTCATACCAGACGATCGGTGGCTGCTTGCATCGCCTGTCGCCATTCTCGGTGATATGCTTAGCGAGATATGGACGTGCCTGGCCCAAGTCCTCTGGAGCTACCAGAGGAGGAATCGTCGCAACCATGGTTCGAAAGTCGTGTGGAACCATGGCTCGACCGGTGCCTGAAGGTCGTGGAATTCGCCACCGTCGCCGGTCTTGCGGGTGTCGTATTTACGATGGCCATCTACGAAACTTACTGGGTCTTGTGGGGCGGTTTCTCGCAAGATCGTCAGGTCCGGGCGCAAGCGGCGCTCACGATGCTGAACGGAAATTGGAAAATCGGCTTGCTTCTCTTGATTCCTTGTTCTATCGAACAGTGCGAGCCTTCTTACAACGGGCGGAGGAATTCGCGGGAATTAAGGCTCCCCGACAGCCTGTAGCAACTCGAATCGGAAAGCGAAAATTAGCCTCAGAAGATAACTCATTGAGCAAAGAGAGCTGAGAATGGCTGTCACAAGACTTCGCGGAGACGAATATGTCAGTCTTGAGTACAAGCCCCGGAAGAGCGGGACGTTTGAATTTGAACTCGATGCGGACCGGCCCGTGCAGACTTATATAGTCGGGCCGAAAGCTCTGGACCGCTTTGAAGAAGGAAGCAAGACCTTCAAGTATTGGGGCGGATTTCCTGAGCCAAGGAAGCATCAGAAGCAGAAGGTGTGGATTCCATTCTCCGGCCCCGTGTATCTAGTCATCTCAAATCCCGACCCTTACCAAACGGCTGAAGTGGAATATGAGGTTTACTACTGATGTTGCCAACCTGTCCGTATTAGAGTGAAATAGATTACTGCCTGTGTTTGTGCCGCGAGGAGACGACGAAGAAGATGGACTCCAGTCACCTGCCGCCCCCAAATGTGAGTGGAAGTGAACGAGCCCCGTACGGTAGTTTTATCTTCTCCCTTGTTTTGTTCACTGTTGGGCTTGTGGGTGCGGTGTTCTCGCTGGCGTTCGCAACAGCCCAAGGTTCGCCGGATACCTTCGACAGCTTGCGTAGGGACGGTGCATGGATCGTGGGGCTGATCGGTACAGCCATATGGGCACAGCGCACTTGGTCTCAGATTGTGCGCGTTGAAGCAGTACCCACATTTCGTCAAAAACATCGCTCATTCATGATGGAGGCTGGCGCCGCCATTTGCGTCGCTTTAGGATCGGCTGCCATGGTCGGAGGCTATTTGGGCATCCGTGCGGGTCATTTCGCCAGAATTAAATTGTTAACACAGCAATTTGATACCTTTGCAGCAAAAGGCCCGCCAGCCAAGCAGAAGTTCGTCCTGATCGCTCGGCGCGAAACACCAACGATGCCCGAATACATCCAGCGGTGTAGCGAATTGGAAGCCGCGCTTAACGATTACGAACCTAACCTGCGGGAAGGGGATCGTCTCATTGGTCAAACGCTTGAAGAACTTCAATACCTTAAAGCTGACGCGGGGTATGCCAAATTGATTCCTATGGCGACAGCCTTGCAGAGCGTGCTCCACAAAGACTTGGAATCGGCCCCAGCTTTTCGGAAAGAAGTTGACTATGCGAAACGGCTTGCGGCGCTCTCTACGCCCGAAGACCGTGAGCGCTTTTATAGGGCTAATATCCTGCCGGTCAAAGACGACGAAGATAGAATTGCGAATGAAGAAATCGAGATACTGAGAGACGCCAGAGCCCATGGGGTCAAGCTGCCCGAAAGCATGTACCGCGAAGCAGGCATTCAGTAGTGCGCGTTGGACAGGCTTCTTGATGCCGAGGGCTTAGGACGGAGGTTGGGCCCCAATAAAAAGGGCGCCCGGCTACTAACCGGGCGCCTAAGAATTGCTGATGCGGTTCAGCGGGCAGAAATTAGATGCGGAGCCCATCAGCTGGCCCGCAAGATACTCTTACCCACCATCCTAAACTGCCACAAGGATACCCGCGAACTACGCGCAGGTCAACAGTACCGCCTAACTGACAGACCACGCTCACACTTATGCATCCAGGACCGGCAGGCCGGGCTCAATGCGCGAAAGAAAGCGATTGTGGCTTGGGATGTGATAGGCTGTCACGAACCTCAAGTTTCCGTTCGGATCCTCGGACACCACCACCATGAAATAGGCGACATCGGGTTTGGGCACCAGGGGAATGGAAGATATCGCCGTATAAAGAAAGGTGCGCCGGAATTTTCCGTGGACGGTTTCCTCTACCCGGTAGACGGACTTGGCCCGCTCGATCACGTGGCGAATCCAGGGCAAGCGTTTGCCGCGAACTGGCTCATAGTTCTCAGGGGCGATGGAGTGCCGGCCGGTGTATTTTTCCTTATAGAGCGATCTCAGGCCGGACTCCTCGATGGCGACCTTTCTTCCGAAGGAGTCCGCGACAAGGCCCATGACCGAGTGCTCGAAGTAGTCCACGGCTTGCGCCTCGGGACAGGGACCAAAATTGCGAGCCAGCTCTCCGGTGGCGTCAAACCTATACGTTGAAGAATGGAAGAAGTCCACGAGGCCAAGCGCGGAAGCGATCTCCTTCATTTTGAGTTGCGGTTTGTTGAGACGTTCCTGCCGGTAGTGAATGACTTTGGCTACGTCGTAGAAAATACGAACGCACCTCTCGTGATTGCCCTTCTGGAGGACGCCTGATTCGAGAAGGACGAAGAGCTTCTTCGCTGTTAGTTCGAGGCTCACCCGGGAATAATGCCACATCCGGGGCCGAAATAATTAATAAGAGTTGTTAGTCACTAAACAGGTCACAAGTGGCTGCGGAGCATTTCTCGAGAGCATCAGCGGTGGGCGGGAGTTTCCAGGCTACGGGCGGCGAAATCCAGCACCGCGGTGACCTGTTCGCGGGTTACGTCGAACTGTTCCATGATCGCATCGATGGTCATGCCATCTTCGAGATTCTCGAAGATGGTGGCGACAGGCATACGAGTGCCGCGGAATACCCACGCGCCACTGGCTCTGCCAGGGACGCTTTCCAGTTGACCAATCCAGTGCCATGGACGAGCCTCTCGCTGCCATTCTAACTGAAATCATGCGTGCCAGCGGAACTAAGGTGCTCAGTCCAAGCACAGATGTAGGAACCGATTCACTCGCGCCCTTTAGTGCCGGCTTTGAGAGGTCCTCCGGCTAGCGAGTTGCTGGAGGGTTTGCGCCGAGTGCGGCGTCGACGCGCAGGATGGTGCGGTAGAGGACTTCGGCGCCGTTGGCGGCTTGGTCGGGGGCGGTGTATTCGAGCGGTGAGTGGCTGATGCCGTTGCGGCTGGGAACGAAAATCATGCCCATCGGAGCGAAATGCGCGACGTTTTGCGCGTCGTGGCCTGCGCCGCTGGGGAGATCGAAAGTTTTCAGTCCGGCGTCGGTTGCGGAGGCGCGGATGGCGTCGCGAAACGCGGGAGTGGTCAGCGCGGGCGCATGGAGATCCGGCGGCGTGCAAGCGATCTGCACATTTTCTTCCTTGCCGATGGCCTCGAAGCGCTGCAGGATGCGCGCGGCAAGCTGATCGATTTTGGCGGAATCGAGATCGCGCAGCTCGACAGGGAATTGCACGCGCCCGGGAATAACGTTGACCGCGCCGGGCTCCACTTTCATCCAGCCGACGGTGCCGACTTGACGGCCCGGTTCGCGGCGAACTTCTTCGCGCACGGCGAGGACGGCGCGCGAGGCCGCGGCGAGCGCATCCTTGCGGCGATCCATGGGAGTGGTACCCGCGTGATTGCCGAAGCCGGTGGCTGTGCAAATGCGCTGGCTGATGCCGACGATGCCTTGCACAACGCCGATGGGAATCTTGGCTTCATCGAGCACCGCGCCCTGTTCGATGTGCAGCTCGAGGTAGCCGGCCAAGGCGCCCTTGGCGATCCGCGCCTCGGAGATGCGCGAGGCGTCGCCGCCCATGCGCGTGAGCCAGTCGCTCAGCTTTTCGTCGGCATCATCGCGGCGCGTGGCGATATCTGGCGGCAATAGGCCCGCGGCTGCAGTGGAGCCGACTAAGCCGGAGTAAAATCGCCCGCCTTCTTCGTTGGTCCAGATCACCACTTCGAGCGGATGGCGCGTTTTCTGTTTTTGCTCATTAAGCGCGCGAACGACTTCGATGGCGCCGAGACTGCCGACGTCGCCATCGAAATTGCCGCCGTGCGGCACGGAATCAATGTGCGAGCCGAAGAGCAGGATGGGAAGATTCTCGGAACCGGCGCGGCGGCCGAAGATGTTGCCGGCAGGATCGATGCGGACTTCGAGTCCGGTGTCCTTCATCAGGGTGATGACGTAGGCGCGTCCGGCGAGGTCCGCTTCGGTAAAGCCCACGCGGCTCACGCCGCCTTCCGGGTTTTTGCCGAATTCGCCAAGCTTCTGAAGCGTCTGCCAGAGGCGCTCCTGATTGACGTGGCGGGCGGGTTCTTGCCCGCGCGCGAGCAACGGAACAAGGAGAATAAGCGAAGTTATGACCAGGGCAATTCGGCGGGTGAAGGGTCTCACGCGGGTTCCTCCGCGCGGAGTCTCGCATGTACGGAAACATGGCGCAACAGCGCGACCACGCAATTCACCGTGGCGGCGAGGGAAGAGCTAACGCTAAATTAGAGGACGAAGAGGGAACTGGCGGCGAGGGCAGCTTCCAGGCCGGTCAAACTGCAAAGGCCCGGCTCGGGCTACCGTGTGCAGTCACTCCCTTGCGGGGACGCGCCACCAGTATCGGGAGAAGATTGGCACAGCGGCGCGCGCGGACCTATCGGTTGAAAGCTGTATCGTTGGCGATTGCTATTGGTAGGATTGTGCGGCTGAATCGTGTGACGGAGAGGGAGGAAACTGTGAAAACAGAGGCGCAGGTGGCGGGGCACTACGGGCGGGGCGGGCTGGAGGAGAAAATTTTGGGCGCGCTGCGGGCGGCGGGCGTGGATTTGGCGCGGGTGACGGCGGAGGAGTTGGCGTCGGTGGATGAGTTTCATGTGGGCGGTCTGGAAGCGACCAAGGAGTTGGCGGCACAGATGGAATTGCGTGCGGGAATGCGGCTGCTGGATGTGGGCAGCGGGATTGGCGGGCCAGCGCGATTTTTTGCGGCGGCGTTTGCTTGCGAGGTGACGGGCATTGATTTGACGGAAGAGTTTGTCCGCGTGGCGGAGAGTTTGACGCGATTGGTGAAGCTGCAAGAGCGCGTGCAGTTCCGGCAGGGGAGCGCGCTGGAGATGCCGTTCGGGGCGGCGACGTTTGACGGCGCGTACCTGCTGCATGTGGGGATGAATGTGGCGGACAAGGCCGGCGTATTTCGCGAAGTGCGGCGGGTGCTGAAGGCGGGAACGCAGTTCACGGTGTACGACATGATGCGCACGGGCGAAGGTGCGTTCTCGCTGCCGGCGCCGTGGGCGGTGACGCAAGACGCGAGTTTTGTGGAGACGCCGGCGCGATATCGCGAGGCGTTGCAGGCGGCGGGATTTCTTGTGGAGCGCGAGCGCGGGCGGAGAGCGTTCGCCATTGAGTTTACGCAGCGGATGATGGCGAGGATGGCGGAGGGCGGTGCGCCGGCGCTGGGATTGCCTCTGCTGATGGGCGAGAAGGCGCCGGAGATGATGAGAAACATGAGGGCGGCGATGCTGGACGGGGTGCTGGAGCCTGTGGAGATGATCGCGCGGGCGGCGTGATTTAGGAACGCAGGGTCAACGAGAATCGGCGAAGAGACGATTGGACGAAGGAAGAAATAAGGTGGAACGGCGCGTAGCAGAAGAGCAGCGCGATGGATGCAATGGCGTAAATGAAGATTCGGGGCCTCATGTGTATGGAACACGGTTGGCGGGGGAATGTTGCGGCTGGGGGCAAGGGTGTGCAGATGAGCGGGCACGTAATCGCGGTGTTGCTTCCAACGGCGGCGCGAAGCGTGCGGCGTTGGCTGTTTCATCTTGGCGGCCTGGGCCTGATTCCCCTCGGGCTGCTGGACAACTCGCCTCTGCCGCTTCCGGGGGCCATGGATGTGGCAACGCTGGTACTGTCCGCGCGCCAGGAGCAGTTGTGGCTTTACTACGCGCTGATGGCGACGGCGGGTTCGGTGATCGGGGGCTTTGTGACCTACCGGCTCGCGCACAAAGGAGGCAAAGCCGCGTTGGAACGCCGGTTCTCGCGCAGAAGAGTGGACCGAGTTTGCGAGCTCTTCGAGCGCTGGGGATTCGCCGCGATTGCTATTCCCGCGGTGCTGCCGCCGCCCATTCCCATGGTGCCATTTCTGCTGGCGGCGGGCGCTTTGCAGTATCCGGCTAGAAAATTTCTGGTGGCGCTGACGCTCGGGCGCATCTGCAGATACACGATGCTGGCGTACCTGGCCGCGCGGTATGGACGGCGAATTATCGGGTTCATCGTGCACCACGGACACCCGGCGGCGGTAGGCATCGTCCTGGCGGCGATTATTGTTGCCGCTGCGGTGTATTACTTCTGGGGAAAAGCAAGAACAGGGCGCAGAAAATAGGATTTTGCCGGCGCAGCAAGTCTTGACGCACCGCTAGGCAGCAGAACCTCCTGCGATCGAAGGGACCAGCAGGACGCGGTCGCCTTCTTTCAGGGCGCAAGCTTCGCCGCCGAGGAAGCGAATGTCTTCTTCGTTGAGGTAGACGTTGAGGAATTGGCGAATTTGGCCTTGGTCGTCGCGGACGTGGCGTGCGAGGGCCGGGAATTGCGCGGTAAGTTGGTTGAGAGCGTCGGCGATGGTCGCGGCGGTGCAGTCGACGCGCGGGGCGCCTTCGGTGAAGCGGCGGAAGGCGGTGGGGATTTCGATGGTGATGGACATTGCGAGTTCCTTTCGTGATTGGTGTTGATAAACGTGACTGGTGATTAGTGACTCGTGACTGGTGACTGGTGGCTAGAGTGCGGCTACCGCGCGTTGTGCGGAGACTGACGGGTTGAGTTGGGCGTCCAGGTACGCTTCGAAGGCGTCGAGACGTGGGGCGATGGCTTCGCTTAGCGGAAAGTCGGCGGCGATGGCGTCGGTGGTTTTCAGGCCGTTGCCGGTGATGCAGACGACCGTGGTTTCCCCAGGCTGGATGCGATTTTGCGCGAGGAGCTTTTGCGTTACGCCGGCGGTTACGCCGCCCGCGGTTTCCGTGAAAATGCCTTCGGTTTCGGCAAGCAGTTTGATGGCGTCGACGATTTCGGGGTCGGAGATATCTTCAGCCCAACCGCCGGAATCGAGAATCTGCTTGATGGCGAAGGGGCCGTCGGCGGGATTGCCGATGGCCAGCGAGCGCGCGATGGTGTTGGGCTTTTGCGGCTCGAAGCGCGCCAGGTTGCGCTTGACGCCGTCGGAAATGGGCGAGCAGCCGGTGGCTTGCGCGCCGAAAAATTTCACAGGCTTGGGTTCGACCCAGCCGAGTTCCACCAATTCACGAAATGCTTTGGCGATTTTGGTGAGCAGCGAGCCGCCGGCCATGGGCACGACAATGTTGTCGGGAAGCGTCCAGCCGAGTTGCTCGGCGATTTCGAAGCCGTGCGTCTTCGAGCCTTCGGAATAGTAGGGACGCAGGTTGACGTTGACGAGGCCCCACTGGAAGCGGTCGGCGATTTGCGCGCAGAGGCGGTTGACGTGGTCGTAGTTGCCGTCGATGCGCACGATGCGCGCGCCGTAGACGGCGGTGTTGAGCACTTTGGCGGGCTCGAGATCGGCAGGAATGAAGACGCAAGCGTCGAAACCTTGCTGCGCGGCTTGCGCGGCCACGGCGTTGGCGAGATTGCCGGTGGAGGAGCAGCCCACAGTGGTGAACTGAAAGCGGCGCGCGGCCACGAGTGCGGTGGCCACGACTCGGTCCTTGAACGAGAGGGACGGGAAGCACACGGCGTCATTCTTGATGTAGAGATTTTGCAGGCCCCAGCGCGCGGCCAGCTTTTGCGAGCGGACGAGCGGCGTTCCGCCAATCGCAGTGGTGGGAGCGAAATCATCGGGCAGCGGGAGAAATTCGGAGTAGCGCCACATGTTGAAGGAGCGGGAGGCGAGAGCCTCGCGGCGGACGAGTTTGCGGAGCGCGTCGTAATCGTAGGCGACTTCGAGCGGCGAGAAGCAATCCTCGCAGAAAGAGCGCGGAGCGTTGCCCCAGAGTTTGGAGCATTCACGGCAGCGGAGTTGATAGTGGTCGGACATGACGCAACCTTTCCAAACGACGCTTCAGAAGCACGGGCGCTGAAAACGCAGGGCACCCGGCGCGGAAGTCGGCCGCGATGATGGCGCGTGGAAATTCGATTGAGGGCAGCGCGGAGGGGAGAAACAAAAAGCCCTCC
Organism: Candidatus Dormiibacterota bacterium; assembly: GCA_035601655.1. Taxonomy (GTDB): domain Bacteria; phylum Acidobacteriota; class Terriglobia; order Acidiferrales; family UBA7541; genus Acidiferrum. The sequence continues at coordinate 10,096 of DATNNV010000064.1, read as the reverse complement.
GTGCCAAAGATGCTCGGAGGGTCTCAGAAAATCTTCTGGGAAACTCGAAAAGCTCTTTAGCAGTTTTTTACGTGGAGCAAGTTGCCCTAAATCGCCACGTTTCAGTTGACCGCCATCGGCCAACTCGCCGCCGCATCGCAGCTACATTCTTTTATGCTTGAGAACAGACCGCTTGTCAAGCGTCCTGTAGGTGGCGCAGGCTGCGGGAAAGAAGTGGTTGCCCGGATAGTAGAAAAGAATTACAACAGTTTCGCGGTTTTGTGCGTCCAACCATGGAGAACAAAAGGCGGCAAGGAGCCCGGCCATTGGGACAGTGTTGAACGCGACGCAGGGGTTGCGTAGCGCAACCGGGCGGAATTTCGAGTGTTATAATTAGATGGAGAACTGGGCATGGGGTCCGGAAAACAGGAGCAGGCGACATGGGCGAGCAAGTAAAAGAAATTGTGGGCTGGGCCCGGCGGCGCAAAGCCTTGGCCGGGATTTTTTTGGCATTGACCTTGGGAGTTGGGATCATGATCGGCTCGGTCGTTTCCGACCGGGTGCAGGCGATGCGCGGCACGTTCGCTGGGACGAACGCGACCAAGCTGGCAGTGCCTGATCCGATTCCTTCGGCCAGTTCGTTCTCGGGAATTGTCAATCGCGTGGAGCCCGCGGTGGTGAATATCGCCACCACGCAGGTGCTGGAGCGGCGCCAGACCAGCAAGAAGCGCCGGGCACAACCGAACGACCAAGACGATCCGATGCAGGATTTCTTCGATAAGTTTTTCGATGGACAGGGGCAGAACGCGCCGCCGCAAGCGGAGCGCAGCCTGGGTTCGGGCGTGATCGTGGACAAGCGCGGATACATTCTGACCAACAATCACGTAGTTGAGCAGGCCACCAAAATTCAGGTGCAGCTCAACGGCGAGTCCAGCAAGTACACCGCAAAAGTGGTGGGCATCGACGAAGATACGGACCTTGCGGTCATCAAGATTGATGCCGGCAAGGATCTGCCCATAGCCAAGCTCGGCAATTCCGACGGCGTGCAAGTGGGCGATTGGGTGCTCGCGATTGGCAGCCCGTTCGGCTTGCAAGCCACGGTGACGGCGGGAATTATCAGCGCCAAGGATCGCGGCGGCATCGGGCACCAGTTCCAGCGCTTCATCCAGACGGACGCGGCCATCAATCCGGGCAATTCGGGCGGGCCGCTGGTCGACCTCGCAGGCGAAGTCATCGGCATCAATACGGCGATCATTACCGGAAGCCGCGGTTACGAAGGCGTAGGTTTCGCGCTGCCTTCGACGACCGCCATCAACGTTTACAACCAGATAATTTCACAGGGCCGCGTGACCCGCGGTTCCATCGGCGTGAGCTTCCAGGAAGAGTTGGGCACGAACGCGATCACGCTAAAGTCACTCGGCGCGCAGAACGGCGTGGTGATCGAAAGCGTGGAACCCGGCAGCCCGGCGGAAAAAGCCGGATTGAAGGGCGGCGACGTAATCACCAGCGTAAACGGGCAAACGGTGAAGAGCGGCAACGACCTGGTGAATCCGATCGCGCAAGCGCCGATTGGCAGCAAGGTCAAGCTGAACTACGTGCGCGACCGCCAGCAGAAGGAAGCGACTGCTACGGTAGAAGACCGTACGCGCGTCTTCCCGAACGCAGCGGGACGCCTGGGCGACCAGCCGGGTGAGTCCGCTCCAACGGAATTCGGTTTGCATGTGGATAATCTGACGCCGGAACGCGGACGCCGCATCGGCCTCGAAGGTCAAAAAGGCGTAGTAGTGACCAACGTGGATCCCGCGAGCTTCGCGGAAGACCTCAACTTCGGCCGCGATGACGTGATCGTGGAAGTGAACCGAGAGAACGTCAGCTCGGTGGACGAATACCGCAAAGCCATTTCGAAGCTGAAGGCCGGCGACAGCGTGGTTTTCAAAGTGCTTCGCAAACAAGACAGCGACCGCATCCACACGGTGTTTCTGCCGGGTGTGGTGCCGCCGAGCAAGTCGGAGTAAACAGCAGACGATTCGTTTACGGTAAGCCGTTCAACGGATGCAATGAAAATACGAACCGCGACACACCTGGCCCTGGCGCTGCTCGCAGCAGCGGGGATGGGTGTGTCCGCAGGTTCGGCAGCCGGGCAGAGCGCTAGGACCACAAAGAAAAGGACGTCGGCATCCTCGAAAGCGTCTGGGAACACCGCGTCGACGACTGCGCAGAGCAAAACCTCTGCAAAGAGATCCGGCAAGAAATCGGGGAAGCGATCGACCAGTGCGAGCAGCCGTAATAAGGGGCAGAAAGCTCCGGCGCCCGAACGAATTACGCAGATCCAAGAGGCTTTGGCGAAAGACGGCTCTTATGCCGGTGCGCCGAACGGGAAGTGGGACGACGGAACCGTTGCGGCCATGAAGAAATACCAGGAAGCCCACGGATTGAACCCCAGCGGAAAGCTGGATGCCCGGACGCTGAACCAATTGGGCCTGGGTTCGCAAACTGCAGGCGTCGCGGCGCCGATGCCGCCGGTCGCCTCTTCGAGCACGGTCAGCCCCACCAAGCCGATCGCACGGCGGCAGTAGCCTCGCCGGTACGCACCACTTGGTGCGAGCAGAATCCCTCTTTCGCTTGTTTTCCATCAGATTGTTTGTCATCCCGCAAATAAGTGCATCCCGAAGATATTGCTGACCGCCCGGCGTATCGGTGGAAGAAGTCTCCGCGTCTTCGTGATTGATTTTCTCGCCAGAGTGCAATAAGAAGTCACGCGACGGGCAAGCGTCAGCGTGGGCGAAAGGATTTGAGGCTATGAGGATTCTACGATGGGTGTGCGGGATGATTCTGGCGCTGGCCGCTGGAGCAGGCGCTTTTGCGCAGGAGAATGCGGCGCCGAAGATCGTGCGGGCCGTCAAATTCGGCAAGCTGTGGGATGCCAAAGGGAAGCTGTGGACCAACGCGATCGTGATCGTGGAAGGCGAACGAATCAAGACGGTGACCACGGATGCTTCGGCGATTCCGGCTGGGGCTGAAGTGATCGACCTTGCGAAGTACACCGGATTGCCGGGGCTAATCGATGTGCATACGCACATGACCATTTATACGGATGAAACGCCGGGGACGCCGATGCTGAAGCAGTTGACGGCGAATCCTCCGGCGATGGAATTGTTTCTGGCACGCAAGGGAGCGATGAAGACGCTCGAAGCAGGCGTGACCACGCTGCGCGATCTGGGCGCGGACCAATATCTGGACATCGCCATGCGGGATTTGATCAACCGCGGCGAGATGATCGGGCCGCGGATGTTTGTATGCGGCTATGGGTTGCAGGTCACCAGCACGCCGTACAGGCCGGGGATCAATCCGCCTGCCGGTGGGGTTGCCGATGGCGTTCCCGAAGTGCTGCGAGTGGTGCGTCAGCAGATCGCGGCTGGCGTGGATGTGATCAAGATGTACGCGTCTACCGGGACGGATGACGACACCACGCAATTCCAGACTTTCTCCTATGAAGAGATCAAAGCGGCGGTGGATGCGGCGCATCAGTTTGGCAAGAAGATCGCCATTCATTCTTACGGGCCGGATGGGGCGCGCGACGCAGTGCGCGCGGGCACGGATTCCCTGGAGCACGCCACGGATCTGGACGACGCCACGATCGCGGAGATGGCCAAGCGCGGCACCTTCTATGTGCCGACCATCGACCACAACCGCTATTACCTCGATAACTGGCAAAAGATCGGGTATGCGGACGGATTTCAGGAACGCACCAAGAACTACATTGCGCGCAATTTGGAGTCGGCACGCAAAGCGCACAAGGCTGGAGTGCGCTTTGCCATGGGCTCCGACGCGATTTACACCATGTTTGGGGAGAATACGCGGGAGTTGGGCTGGTTCGTGAAGGCAGGAATGACGCCGGAACAGGCCTTGAGGACGGCGACTACCAATGCCGCAGAGCTGCTAGGCAAAGAGAAGGACTTGGGAGCGGTGGCGCCCGGGTATTTCGCGGATTTGGTGGCGGTCGACGGCGACCCACTGGCTAACATCGAGGTTGCTATTTACAAGGTAAAATGGGTCATGAAGGCCGGAGCTGTGCTCGTGGACAAAACAAAAGACGGTATGCGTTGAGCGCTCGCCTAAAAAAACACTGCCGGAGAAACGTGGAAGCGGTGACCAAGCTTTTCCATCTGCTGTCTGTTCAATTGTCGCTTTTTCTGCAAAATCAATGACACAATACTTTCACCGCCCAGGTCCTCCGCAAGGTCCTTTTGTCGGAGTCCGTTGGCATCCATTAGTTCTCTTAGCACCTCTACTCCTGAGGCCTTTTCGATAGTGAACTGCTTCGCTTCATAGTCCGCGATCAAGACCACCAGCAGTTTAGCCGTATCTGTTTCTTCCGCGCTTCGATTTGCTTTGCGTTGTAGTCCCAGAAGTCTCTGAATATAGGCTTCGTGCTGCTCACGAGACGCAATGATCTTCGGAGCTTCCGCCTTTACAAGATATTTGGCTGGTAGTCGTTCAGCAATTGCAGGCATTTTTCCAACCTCCTTGGTCGTACTCTTTGTGCGTCAACACTGCTAGCACCGTCACTGTTCCCATCTCGTAGCTTATGTAGGATATTAGTCTGGCTTCGTTGTTCTTGATATCGAAGACCACGCAGTCTCCAACGGGATCCGCATCCTTGCGGGTTCGCCTGACTGCGGGGAAATTGCTCCAGGGAGGGTCCACCCCTTCCACGATCCTGACCCAGGAACCCAGAGACCCCTTCCAGTTCGCATGCTTCCTTTGCGCGCCCTCAATCACGTGCTTACCGATGATCTGCACGTCTGGAGCTTAGCAATGTGCTAAGTGTCCTGTCAATGGGAACGGTATGGAAAAAACGCGCCTGCTTGCCATCAAATCCTCGTTTTGCGCTTGCGGGCAGGATCGAGACTCATCAGGGAAAGAGCACAGCGTTCCTTACCCACCCTAGCCCTGGCTAGGAACTACCGGCTTGAGTTTCCCAGCGGCCAACTCAGCCACGCTTTTGCAGTGCGGCTTGTCCTGAGCCTCGAAGGGCGGCTCGACGCCGCTTTTTCTCGTCACCTCCCACGGCCGTCCAACGGGGCAAGCAAGCTAAGGCCAAAGGGGAAAGAGTAGTGCACCCGAGAATCGTCGGCCTTTTGGAGTGCGGCGGCTCGACGCCGCTTTTTCTCGCCACCTGCCACGGCCGTCCAACGCGGCAGGCGAGCTGAGGCCAAAGGGGAAAGAGTAGGGCACCCGAGAATCGTGTCGCGGGTCGATGTGTGCTCCACCCGCCTGGGGATTCCCAGCTACTACCTGCTTTTCCCACGCGAGATGCCTACGGAGATTTTCCTTGTCCGACCGATTCAGCTTCCATCTGTGTTCATACAGGAAGCACACCACTTCAACATCGCCGTCAGCTTCCAATACGCGGTCTAGATCATCGCCGCCAAGCACGGTAACGACTGTGACTTTACGTTTGCATTCGGGGCAATCTGAAAGCCAAGATATTTGCTGGTCTCCTGTTTTGAACAACTAGCTCCTTGGGCAGGGTATACATGAAGAGGCGAACAAAAGGGGAACAAAGAGGCCCCGATATGCTAGGATTGGCGGGAATGAGCGCCTGACCAAAATGCCGACGAAAAGAGAATACAAAATAATTCAGTCAAATAATCCTAATCAACTTAATGGCGAATTAAATCAGTTGGGGATGAGTGGCTGGAAGGTTGTGCAATTAAGTACAACACAAGCAATGATTCAACAAGCAGGAACTGGCCACATCGTCATCACCGTAATTCTCGAGCACGAAATGGGTGGGTGAAGCAATGCCTGACGTAGAAGTGTGGCCGCGCGCCGTTGGTCAAGATATCTTTATCTACGTCTACTTTCAAACCGATGCCGGAAGCTATGCGTACCGCTATCGGTTCACCAATGGCCCCCAAGGGCTACAAGAGCATTCAGCTCACGACCAACCCAATGGCATCGACGCTGGACTGACCCGTGCGGCTGTCGAAGCACTCTTTTGAAGCAAAGTGCGCGTCGTGCCTGAAGGAGGGGACAGACGGGAGGTTTCCCCCATTCTGGAAATCTCTAATCGTCATGACCAAAACAGGTCTTTTCAAACAATATGAGAAAACGCTACGTCTGTCCCCGGGTTCCCTGGAGGAACCTGAGTAATGCCTATCTGTGCGTGGCTGGTAATGGCCTTCGACTCCGAGGAGCAAGACCCGCGTGATTATCTAGAGACCGAATACGGCGGTCTCAGGCTGCATATCAAGCCGGGGCATGGGGATGCTGTCAGCCTTGTCTCAACTTTTTTGGAAGACAACACAAAGTATGCAGAGACACAACTCATGATCAACCGATTTCTGAGCGCGATGGCTTGGAAGGAGGGAAAGGCTTTTGTCTCGTTGGGAGCTATTGCAGGCGGTGCATCTCCAACTGAAAGGGATAAGCCACGGTTCAATTACTCGGAAGGAAGATTGTTGAGGTATGCAGTCATTAGCCGCTTTGATTTCGAGCACTTACAAAATCCGCCCGACGAAAAGCAGAAACTCGCACTCGCTCTCTTGCGGGAGGGCCTGAACAGCTACGACACCCCGCTTTATCGGTTTCTTAGCTTTTTCAAAATCCTCAACATTAAATTCTCGGGTGGCAAGACCCAAGTTGCCTGGATAAATTCAAACCTCGGGAAGGTTTGGAATTTCTTGGCTCAAGAGCGACTTGCAGAATTGCAAAAAATAGTGCCAGACATCGGCGACTACCTCTGGAAAGAAGGTAGAAACGCCATCGCGCACGCGAACACCGACCCCATACTCGACCCGGACGTGCCAACTGACCGCGCCGCAGCGTTGAGAGACGCAGACCTCATGCAAGGGCTTGCAGAGGTTTTCATTCAGGAAGAGTTGGATGTGCCTTCCCAGCGCAAGATCTGGCAGGAGCACTTGTACGAATTGGAAGGATTCAAGCGGCTCTTCGGCGATGCACTCACTGCCAGATTGAAGGCGAAGGAAAACGTTCCGCTAGCAGACTTCCCAACCATTCCTCCGTTGACTCTAAATCTGAAAGAGCATCCAGCCTACGACTGTTTAACGGCGCTTACCTTTCGAGTGGCAGCGTGCAAGGATGGAATTGTTTTTCTAGCCACAGACCTACAGACGCAACCGATACACGTTGCGTTGGCTCTGAACTTTCCGGCTGAGACGCTCGAACTTGTTCTTAACATGTTCGGCGTTAACCAAAAGCAAGAGAAATTCACAAAAGCGGTCGCCGTCTGCTACTACAGATTCCTAATCGCCTACTTCTGTAACGGCTACTTACAGGTATTCGACGCGGCGACTGGCGTTCGCCTGTCGCACAAAACTGCGTTCGTGGCTGTGAACGTTGATCTTAGTGCGACCGTAGAGGGATGGCAGCAAAAAATCAAAGAGTTGGAAGCAGAGTGACGGATGTCAGGCGGGTGACGGCCCCCCCAAAAGCTATTTACCTGCTTCGCTTTTTCTATCGTCCTGACCCGGAAGTGGCGGAAGGAGCTTGCCGGCGGCCAAATCATCCAAAGCGCGGAGGCTGCCACTCAGACCCACAGTGCTGAACCGCCGCTCGCGGTACAGCCCGCGCAGAAACTCCTCGGCCGAGCGCTCCCCTTTCTGCGAGTTGCATTCCAAACAGATGGACACCAGGTTGCGATAGGAATTGCGGCCCAACTCCGCTCGCGGCACAACGTGGTCGAGGCACCTCCGGTGATGCGTGATCCGCCGCGAACAATAGAAGCAGCGGCCGCCCTCGCGTTCGTGGATGGCCTGCCGCAGGACCTGCTTCTCCAGGAAATCCGCCTCCTCGATGTTGATAGCGACGCACGCTGCGGAACGAGTTTGCTGGCAGCCAACTCATACGGCGGCGACTGACGACCTGAACTGCGCCATCGCAGCCGCGTGTCTACCACCACGTTTACCCGGCAACGCAATTTCGGTATGCTGATGCCATGCAGGACGTTACCATCACGCTCCCCGAAGAGCTTCTGGCCGCTCTTGGCGTTTCCGAAGGCGATTTTTCTCGAGCTGCCCTGGAAGCTCTCGCACTCGAAGCCTATCGCACGCGCAAAATTTCCGCTGCGCAACTGCGTCGTTTGCTAGGCTTGCCGACTCGTATGGCCGTTGATGCCTTCCTTAAGGAGCACGGCGTCGAGCTGGAGTACGGCCCGGAAGATCTCGACCGCGACCGCGAAGCGCACCGCCGCCTGGGCTTGTAGATGCCGGGGATCGTTTCCGACACGACCCCTCTTAATTACCTCGTTCTAATCGGAGCCATCGACGTTCTGCCCCGGCTCTATCAGCGAGTCTTGATTCCCCCGGCGGTAAAAGCAGAGTTATCCGTGCCCGAAGCCCCTGCCCTGGTCAGCGCGTGGATCGCCACTGCTCCTTCGTGGCTCGAAATTCTGGCGTGCTCCAAAATCATGGATCCCGATCTCGCAAGACTTGATCCTGGAGAACGCGAAGCCATCTTTCTAGCAACCGAGCAGGGAATGAGCCTTCTGCTGATGGACGAGCGCGACGGGTCGGCCGCTGCCAGGGCTCGCGGCCTCACTGTCATTGGAACGCTGTCTGCATTGGATGCCGCTGCCGCCCGTGGTTGGCTCGATTTGCCGGAGATGTTCAAGCGTCTGAGTGAGACCAGCTTCCGCTCGCCGGGCAGGCTTATGGCTTCGATGCTCGCAGAGCACGCCCGCCGTTCCAAGAAACAGGAGTAGAGTCTTACTTCCTTATTTGCTTATCTCCTTAGACTTTTGACCTCCTCGACCTTCTTTGGGTGCCTCGCTTCCTGCGTTACTCTGCCCGGGCAGTGGCGGGATGAGCTTCCCGGCGGCTAGATCGTCCAGCGCGCGGAGGCGGCCGGTCAATTCGTCGGCGCTCAGGCGGCGGTCGCGGTAGAGCGAGCGTACGAACTCGACGGCGTGGCGGTCCGCCTTCAGTGAGTTGCAATCCAGGCAGCAAGAGACGAGGTTGCGGTAGGAATTGCCGCCGAGGCTGGCTTTCGGGACGACGTGATCGAGGCACCGTCGTTGGGTAATGAGGCGGCGCAGACAATAGAAGCAATGTCCGCCCTCGCGGGCGTGGATGGCGTGCCGACGCGGCTGAATTTGCAGGAAGTCGATCTCCCCGAAGCTGGTTGCGCCTGAAGGTTGAGCTGAGCCATGGGCTGCGGTCCGGGCAGCACGCACAGCCTGGACTTCCTGCGGCAGCCGGACGCAAACGACGTGATGGGCCTGGCAACTGCGTTCGACCAAGCGCAATACGCCCCAAACGATCAGGCGACGAACGGACTCGCGAGCGGTTCTCGCGGAGAGGCGAATACGGGGGCCGAGCCAGGACAGCGAAAAGCGGATGCGGGGCTTGCCCACGAGGCGGCTATGCCGGAGAAGATGGGAGTAGACGGCACGGTCGGTCACGGAAAAGTTTAGGCGGGGCGCGAGCAGGTCTTCAAAATCTTTCCAGACCTGTGCGGCGTCGATGTTTTTGTGTTTCATGATGGCAATCCGGCTCTGTTGATATCCTCGCAATTGGAGCACTGGAAGGCGAAAAGCAGATCCCTCACCCCGCCAAAACCGCGGGGATTCGGGATGACAGCTAGTCGGCAACCCGCTCTCCAAGTCTGGATGTCAACAGAGACTAGCAGTCCTTAAAAGGAAGTTGATCGTCGACAGATGACAGCTGACGGCGGAAGAAAAGACTCAGGCTTAACACGGAGATCACAGAGAGAAGAGCGCAGAGTTCACGGAGAAAACGAAAATGCCGGCAAGATGCCGGCGCTATAAAATGTACGACACAGAGCGGATCGGGCCGGGGCGCGTGGCAAGCCCCGCCACTACAAAAGAAAAGCGGCAGCAAGGCTGCCGCAGTCCAAAAAAGAAAAAGCCCCGACTGGCGTCGGGGCGCATTTTTCTACGCCGACAAGCATACCACATTATGTTCGCCTTGTCAAGTAAAAAGTGCATTACTATCATAGCTCGTTAGAAATGTCCCCTAGGTTAGCTCGTTAGAAGTGTCCCCTTGTGGGGTTTGAAAGGGTGGCGTGGTGGGGGCCGGAGCGGAGCGCGGTGCCGCGGGTACCGCGGCACGGTCGGGCGCAGCGCAGGCCC
>DATNNV010000063.1:0-39280 GCA_035601655.1 Candidatus Dormiibacterota bacterium | reverse complement strand
AGCACCATGGCCATAATCTGCGTTTCATTCCGCCACGACTCCGGGAACAGCGGCCGCATCGGCCGATCCGTCATGCGCGATGTCAAAATTTCTTTCTCGCTCGGCCGCCCTTCGCGCTTGAAAAAGCCGCCAGGAATCTTTCCCGCCGAATACGTATTCTCGCGATAGTCCACCGTCAGCGGCAGAAAGTCCCGGTCGTTCGGCTTCGACGACATGCAAGCCGTCACCAACACCACCGTATCTCCATAGCGCGCGGTAATCGACCCGTTCGCCTGCTTGGCAATTTTCCCGGATTCCAGCGTCAACGTGCGTCCGCCGATTTCCACCGATACCTTGTATGGCGCGGGTGTGTGATTATTTTCAGACATGAATCATTTCCTTTGAGCTCCCCGTTCGCGGAGAGCATTCGCGCAGAGAATCACGCGCGGCCTTCGCCGGTGCGTTGCCATTCCCTGCTCTGTTTTCCTGCTCTGTTCGGGAAAAGAGGTGAGCTCAGCGGCGAAGCCATCGCGTACAGCAAACCGGCGCACACCACGAGAAAATCCGGCTAACCCTCTGCCGGATGCTCCATACCTTCACACACGGCCACAACGCGGCCGCTCGACAGACTCCGCTTGGAATTTGTCACTTCGTGAAAACGCAGTAGAGAGCGTATTGCAGGACTTCTACTTGCGCAGGCTGAGGCGATCCACAATCTCGCGGTACCGATCCGGGTCGCGGCGGTTCAGATAGTCCAGCAATCTCCGCCGCTTGTTGACCATCATGATCAATCCGCGTCGCGATGCATGGTCCTTCATGTGGGACTTGAGGTGCGTCGTAAGGTAGTTGATCCTCTCGCTCAGAAGCGCGATTTGCACTTCGGGCGAGCCCGTATCCTTTACGTGGCTCCGGAACTGTTCGATCAACACGGCTTTCGGTGCGCTCAAGTGCCCTCTCCGTCGTCCCCTGAATGTTTCCTCTTCTCTTCGACTCATTTAGGCTAACACAATCCCTCGAAACGTGTAAAGCAGCCGCTGGCGTGCGCGCATTTTTTGGAGTGCGCGAGCCCAACTCCCGCTTTTCCGTCAGCCGACAATTTACGAGCATTTGCCCAGGTGCACAACGCGAACACCGCCGCCGCAAAAGGCCGCATCACGATTGCGGTTGCCAACCGCGCGGAAATCCGCTTCAATGCCAAGGGTTCCATGGAAGCCCGCGCCGCGCAACCTGTAGCGCAGGGCGAAGTCCGCACAGCCCTGCGGCTTTTCCAATTTCCCACTGAGGAGGATGTATGCAAAAGCGATTTGTATTTTTCGGCGTCGGGTGTCTTTCACTCGCGATAGCGGCAGCAGCCACCATGCGGATGCAAGAGAAGGCCCCTCCCGCAAGCCCGCCGGCGAAAGCTTCTTGCGATCTGGGCGCCGGCCAAACCATCACCGTCGATTATTCCAGCCCACGCGCCAAGGGCCGTAAAATTTTCGGCGGCCTGGTTCCCTACGGTCAGGTATGGCGCGCCGGAGCCAACGAAGCCACCACTTTTGTGACCACTGCGGCTTTGAAAGTCGGCGGCACCGATGTTCCCGCCGGCAGCTACACCCTCTTTGCCATTCCCGAAGCCGACAAGTGGACCTTGGTTATCAGCAAGAAGACCGGCGAGTGGGGCACTAAATACGCGGGACCCTCCGACGATCTCGCGCGCATTTCCATGAAAGTTTCGGCCACTTCCGGCCCCGTCGAAAATTTCACCGTCGCTTTCGATAAGAGCGGTGCGGGCTGCACGCTGCATCTGGACTGGGAAAACACCCGCGCCTCCGTCGACATCGCCAAAAAATAGCGCGCCGGCAGCGTCCCTGTAGAGCCCGTCCTTCTAGGGCGGCCGGACCCGATTTTTTCGAATCTCGCGATGACAACGGCCCGCCTTCTATTCACCCGCGGCAGCGGAGGCGGGCCGCTCTTTTCGCGATCCAACACGTACACGAATATCGCGCCCCTGCCGTTCCTAATGCCCCGCCGCCCCCAACCGCGTCATCCCCCGATCCACCAAAATCACCGCCACAATCACCAACCCCGCCGCCAACAACAAATTCAACGTAACCGCCTCCCCCGCAAACCACCACCCCAACAACACCGCCACAATCGGATTGACGTACGTATGCGTCGCCACCAACGTCGGCGAGTAATGCTCCATTAGCCAGTTGTACGCCGTAAATGTCACAATCGATCCAAACACAATCAGATACGCCAGCGCCCACCACGACCGCGCCGTCACCTGATGCCATGAAAATCCCCGCCATTCTCCCGCGATGCTTCCCGCCACCAGCAGCATCCCCGATCCCGCCAACAACGACAACGCCGAAAGCAGCAGCGGACTTCCCGAAAGATGCGACCGCCGCGAGTAAATGACCCCGACCGACCAGGAAAACGCTCCGACCAACACTGCCACCGCTCCGGTGAACATTCCCGGCGACGACGCCAGCACGCTGCGTCCCATCAGCAGCGCCACTCCGCCCAGTCCCAGCAGCGCGCCTGCCAGCAGCGGCGCGTTCATCTTCCACCGCCGATTCGCCGCCGCTGTCATTAGGAAAACAAAGATCGGCTCCGTGGCGATCAAGAGCGACGCCAGACCCGAGGGCACCCGCGTTTCCGCCCAGTGCAGCGAACCATGCCCGATCAGGAAAAAGAAAAAGCCGATCACCACGCTCGCGCGTATCTGCGCCGCCGTCGGCCGCAAACCCTTCAGCAGACACCACGCCAGGAGAATGCCTCCCGCGACCAGATGCCGCACCCCTGCGGTATACAGCGGCGGAATCGTCTCCACCGCATACCGGATCGCCAGATACGTCGAGCCCCACACGAGATAGATGGCGATGAAACAAAATATTACCGTGAGGCGATGCGAACGCGTGCGCGCCGCGCCGGGCGATGCTGCCAGCTCGTCGATTCCCGTAATCATTGGTTTTGTGGACATTTGCTTTCACCGCCCGGCGGCGCAGCGAATCCTCTTGCTGTAACGCTCTATCGCTGCTATGCTCGTTACCTAGAGTACCTGATCCGCTGTAACGAGTCAACGTAGTTTAGTTCATTACCATGAACGCTCGCGAAAACATCTTCCGCTCCCATGGCTTCGGCAAAGTCGCTCCCTGGGTCGATCTCGCCAACTCCCTCGAATGGGACGGCTTCGGCAACCGCTCCGACCGCCTCGACGACCCCCACTGGCTCGCCGCGTTCCGGCACCGCTGGAACTTCCGTCCAGCTCCGCGCGAGCGTACACCGCTGGCCGCCTTGCAGCGGCTGCGCCGCTTGCTGCGCGCCATCGCCGAAAAACTCGGCGCAGCTAAGCCGCTCAGCCACGCCGAAACCGCCGAACTCAATGCCGCACTCAGCGTACCGGTCCGCCAAAAACTCCTCCAGCGCCAAAATGGTTACCGAACCGAGCTTGCGCCGCTGCGCGCAAATTGGAATTGGATTCTCGCCAGCATCGCCGCATCCGCCGCGCAAACGCTGGCCAGCGAACAAGCCGCCCGCATCAAAATCTGTGCCAACCACGATTGCCGCTGGCTCTTCCACGACCCCACCAAAGCCCGCATCAAACGCTGGTGCAGCGACCGCACCTGCGGCAACCGCGACCGCGTCCGCCGCTCCCGCGCCGCCTCAAAATAAACGTGATCCCCGTCTGGCCCGCCCGGTAGGGGCGCAGCACTGCTGCGCCCCAGCTAGGCACGCTTTCAACGAGCCCGAGTCTCGAGTTTCCGCGACCGCGCCCCTCAAGTCTTTCAGTTCTTCGCGTTCGCACCGGCCGCAGCAGCCGGCAAGTGCTCGATGAAATCGTCCAGAACTCTATTGAAGCGCTCCGCGTCGTCAACGAACAGCGCATGGCCGGCATCCTCAAATAACTCCACCCGCGCCGTCGGCACCAGCGCCGCTATGGGGTCCGCAGCCATGGCCTTCAACTGCGTCTCGCAAACCACCATCACCGGCTTATCCATCTTCTTAATCGCGGCGCTAAAATCTGCCCGGCTCACCGAACTCACGCTCGCCGCCACCGCGCTATCCGCCGGCATCTGCATCGACGCCGCTTTCACCCGCTGGATGTATTCCTCCGGCTGCGGCTTCCGGTACATACTTCGCACGAAGCGGTCCGTAAAAGCCGCCCGGTTCGTCTCCACCTGGTGATACATCCCCAGCATGGACGCAACGAATTGCAAATCCTGCTTGGTCCACGCAAATCCATCCACCAGCACGTATCCCCGCACCGTATCGCCACCGAATTGTTCCGCGTAACTCAGCACTTCCGGAACGCCGAGCGACCATCCCACCAGCACCGCTGGCGCCAGATGCAGATACTCGACGAGCTCCTTCACGTCGCGCGCCCGCCGCTCCATGTCATTCCCGTTCGCCACTTTCTCCGATTCGCCCTGCGAACGTGGATCGATCGCCACCGCATGAAAGTTCTCCGAAAAATGTTTGATTTGCGATTCCCAAATCCATGCCGGCATGCTCCACCCTGGCACAAACACAATCGCTGGCCCTTTGCCTGCCTCGAGATAATGGATCTTCACGCCGTCGCTGGTCGTAAAGAAGCCGCTCTTGGTCCCTGCCGCGTACGCGGGCTGCGGCTCCGCTCCGCATAGGCATAGCCCGGCGAGCAACAACAACATCCGGCACCCAGCCAACCAAAAATCACGCCGCATGGGCCACCTCGCTCATCAGCGCCAGCAAGTTCTCCTCACTGTCGCGGAAAAACGTCATCCACAAATCGTGCTTCGGCATCCGCGCCAGCAGATGCGGCGTATCCTCGAATTTCGTTCCCGCCGTCTTCAGCCGCTCGTACGCCGCCTGAATGTCCGCCACCTGAAAATACAAAATCGAACTCGGATGATCGAACTCCGGCTTCTCCGCCTTGTCCAGCATCAGCCGCACTCCCCCGCAATCGAAAAACGAAAGCTGCCCTGCACGGAACAAATGCGGCAATCCCAGCACGTCGCGGTAGAATGCCGTGGCGCGGTCCACGTCGTGCGCATTGATAGCGATCTGGCCGATGCGCGTCAGCGCCGTGTTTGGTGGAATAGTCATGCTCTTTGCCTCCGGGAGAAGAGTTGTTAGCATAGCTAACTATATTTTATGACCGAAAGCAACCACAAACTTCTCCCGCCCCCCGACCCCGTCCAGATCGGCGACCAGCTCCATTCCGCCGCCATCCATTTGCTCCGCCGCGTCCGCGCCCGCGATTCCATTAGCGGGGTCGGCCCAGCCCAGCTTTCCGCCCTCTCGGTTTTGGTCTTTGGAGGACCCCGCTCCCTCGGTGAGCTGGCCGAAGCCGAACAAGTCCGCCCCCCCACCATGAGCCGCATCGTCACCAGCCTCGTCCGCTCCGGCTTGGTCCGCCGCAAGCCCACCGATGACAAGCGCCGCGTCCGCCTCGAACCCACCGCCAAAGGCACCAAGCTCCTCCAAGAAGGCCGCCGCCGCCGCGTCGAAACCCTGGTCCAAGCACTGCAAACCCTCAGCGAATCCGACCTCCAACAAGCCGCTCAGCTCGCCGAATTCCTACACCAACTAGTCCGCAAACTGTGAACGCGCGCAATGCGCACCAAACCCAGCCGCTAAAACGTAGACCCTAGCCGCACCCGTAGCGGCCGTCCTTTTAGGGCGGCCTTCCGAACTCCCCGCATTCGGCCCTCACTCTGTCCAGCCTCAATCCAACCAGTAGGGCTGGGGATCGCCCACCCGCCGACGTGCTTGCCAACATCGACCGCTCCGCCGCCCGTAGCCAAGCCCGCTCCAGAACCGACCCGGCGTCTTCAGCCTGCACCCTACCATGTAACTATTTGTTACTTGACAAATCCTGAAAATGTGCTATAATGTCTTCCAGTTATTTGTACGTCTCGTCCTGGTCGGCCCAACTCCCGCTTCGTCGGCAACTCTCACTGCGCTCTTGGAGCGCACAAACAGCAAAAAGAGCGCAATCGCGGCCCCGTGAAATCAACAACTTGCACACTCTTGCGCGCTCTTGTGCACAAGAGCGAAGCATAAGTTATTTGTTGACAATAGCTTGCGCGCTCTTTGCGAGAACACCGGGGGTGTACGCCTGGAACGAAGACCAGAGCCTAAAGTATTACTTGAAGGGCGGCAGGCGAGATGAAACACCAAGGCCCTAAGTACCTTTAGAATGAACACTTGTGGACGATTTCCGCGTTTTAGCAGAAATCAGCCGAAATTGCCAGCCCGTAACTCCTTTGGAATGAACACGTACAAAAACCGCGCCCGTAACCACCTTGGGAGTGAACACTTACAAAAAACAGGGGATCCCAGTAGCACAGGCACTCCTGCCTGTGGTACGACGACCAACCAATGAGGCTCACGACGACATCAAAATCGGTCCGAGCAATCCCAAAAAGGTGTGCCAAAGCCCAAGCCAAAGCAACTTGCAGCCGTTGCTGTCGAATGTTAGCTGTCGGAGTGTTAGCTGTCGCCTGTCAACTTCTAGCTGCTCTTCGATCGCATCAGCGCCAGGAATTCGTCGCGGGTCTGCTTGTTGTGCCGGAACGCGCCGAGCATCGCGCTCGTCACGGCTTGCCCGTGCTGCTTTTCCACGCCGCGCATCTGCATGCACAGGTGCCGCGCCTCGATGATCACCCCAACGCCCTGCGGCGCCAGCTTCTCTTCCAGCGCTTGCGCGATCTGGCTGGTCATGCGTTCCTGAATTTGCAGCCGCCGCGCAAACATATTCACCAGCCGCGCGATCTTGCTCAGGCCCAGCACGCGCTTGTCCGGCAAATACGCCACGTGCGCCTTGCCGAAAAATGGCAGCAGATGATGCTCGCACAAGCTGAAAAATTCGATGTCTTTCACCACCACCATCTCGTCGTAGGTCACGCTGAACGTCGCCCCGTTGAATACATGGTCGATGTTCTGGTGATAGCCGCTGGTGAGAAATTTCAGCGCTTTCTCGAACCGCTCCGGCGTCTTGCGCAATCCTTCGCGGTTGGGATCTTCGCCCACCAGCTTGATGATTTCGCGCATGTGGCACGCGATCGTCTTCGCGTCCAGCTCTTTCTTTTCGTTCAGCAGGATTTCTTCCGTCGGCTTGTTCACGGCAATAGGTCCTCGGCATTCTCTCCGGCGTACTCGAAGCTGTTATTCGACGTCTCTTCGACGCGAACACGCTCGAGCTTGGCCTTCGGAAACGATTTCAAGCGCTCGTAGATCTCGATACACAAATTCTCGGTAGTGGGCACGCGCTCGCGGAACGCCGCCACATCTTCGTTCAGCGATTTATGATCGAACGGTTCGAGCACTTCCCTTTCCACAAAGCCGTCCAGATCCGCCAGATTCGCAATCATGCCCGTCGCCGCGTCCACGTTTCCCGATACGGAGATTTCAACCACATAATTATGCCCGTGTCCGTACGGATTGTTGCACTTGCCGTACAGACGCCAATTCTCGTCTTCGCTCAGCCGCTCGCTATGCAGCCGGTGCGACGCCGCGAAGCGATACCGCCGTCCCAATTCCGTCTTTACGCACTTTTCCATCAGCGCCCTGCACCATTAGATGCGCCGGCGCCATTGCGGTAACAGTCCGCAAACAAGTCCGGCGTCTCGTACAGCCGCACGCGGTGCAGCCGCCCTTGCGTAATCTTCGGCTCCAGCAAGTCCCAGATCACACGTGCGATGTTCTCGCACGTCGGAATTTTCCCAGCCAGTTCCGGAACTTCCTTATTGAGAAAGCGATGATCCATCCGCTGCATCACTTCGCGCTCCAGAATCGCTTTCAGTTCCTTCAAATCCAGCACCATGCCCGTCGCCGGATCCGGCTCGCCCGCGACGGTCACTTCCAGCGTGTAGTTGTGCCCGTGCCCATGCGGGTTGTTGCACTTCCCAAAAACGCGCTTATTCTCTTCCGGCGAAAACGCCGGATTGTGGTACACATGCGAAGCCGAAAACTCAATTTTTCTCGTCAACAGCACCATCGCTCTTCTTCCTCTACTTTTCCGAGACCTCGGGCACTTCCATCTGGTATTCGCGCCCCTTCCACTCCACCCGTCCCTTCGCGTGCGCCCGATACGAAGCGAACAGCACTCCCACATACAAGACTACCGCCGGCAAATAGTAAGTGATGTACGAAAACGGATATCCGTTGCGCACCAGTTCCGCGCCGTAAGAAAGCTGCCGCGCCAACAGCAAAAGCACGCAAAGAAATAACGCCCACGGCACTTTGATTCCGATTAGCAGCACCAGCACGATCATCCACGGCAGCGCAGCGTCCAACTCGCTCAGCAACGCCCTCGGCGTTCCGCCGATCAGCCGATAAAGATTCTTCTTCCACCCTTCCCACATCGCCGCAAACGACCGGTACATGCGCACGCGCACCACGCCGCGCCCCGAGGCAAACCACAAACGAAATCCGCCGCGCTTCACCAGCCGCGCCAGCGCCACATCTTCCAGCACTTCGCCCGCCACGCTCGCATGCCCGCCAATCGCCTCGTACGCATCCCGCCGGATCATCAAATACTGCCCGTTCGCCGCCGCCGCCGGCTTCTTCTCGTCGTTCACCGCTTCATAGGAGTACAATTTCGCCAGGCGGCAATAGATAAATGGAATCAGCGCCCGCTCATACCATCGCTCCGTAATCTGCTCCGGCGAAAAAGACACCAGCGCCGCACCGCTCTCGCGCGCTTTCTCGAGTGCCTGCACAGTCGAACCCGCCAGATGCTCGGCATCCGCATCCGTAAACAGCAGCCAGTCGCCCTTCGCCTCGCGGGCACCCACCCAGACCGCATAATTCTTGCCGACCCATCCTTGCGGCGGTCCGTCCGTTTCCAGTAAACGCACCTTCGGATTTCGCGCAGCAAGCTCGCGAACGATTTGCGCGGTCTGATCCGTCGACTGGTCGTTGACAACGATCACTTCGCTGATTTCCGGCTGCGCGACAAGCGACTCCACGCAAGCCGCGATCAGCGCCTCTTCATTGCGCGCCGGAACTATTGCCGACACGCTGGCCGAAACGGGCGCTGGAGGACGCGCAGTAACTGACGCCGAAGTGGTCGTAGCGGTTGGGATGTTCTTTTCAGTCATGAGCGGTGGGAGAGGACCGGTTTCCGATCCCGTGCGAATGCGTTAGTATAGCATTCTAACTATGCAGCGGAATCTTCTTCGCAAGCTGGCCATCTGGGCCGGCGTCGGCCTCTTTGCAGGTGTGTTGGTGGTGTTCGCGCTGCCCACGTACCGCCAGGGCGAACCCTCGATCGCCGGGAAAACCGCGGAGAATTTTGCGCTTACGCTCGATGGCAAGTCTCAACACTTGTCCGACTTGCGCGGCAAAGTGGTGATCCTGAATTTCTGGGCCAGCTGGTGTCCGCCTTGCAAAGACGAAACCCCCGCGCTCAACAAACTGCAGCAACACATCCAGGCTCGCAACGGCGTGATTCTGGGCGTCAGCGCCGACGAAGATCCGGACGCCTACGCAAAATTCCTGCGCACCGAAAGCGTCGCCTTCCCCACCTATCGCGATCCGGCAACCAAAGGCACCATCTCCGAAATCGCCCGCACCTACGGCACTTCGTTTTACCCGGAAACCTACGTCATCGACCGCAACGGCAAAATCGCCCGCAAATTCATCGGCTTCCAGCAGTGGGACTCCCCGGACATGCTCGCCTACTTCGACTCGCTCCTCGGCCAATCCTGACCCGCGTTTCTATTCGAGACGTGCGTTCTTGAGGCGCAGCGCATTGGCGATGACGGAAACGGAACTGAAACTCATTGCCGCGCTGGCGAGCATGGGGCTGAGCAGCCAGCCGAAAAACGGGAAGAAGACGCCAGCGGCGACGGGGATGCCGATGACGTTGTAAAGAAATGCGAAGGCAAGATTCTGCCGGATGTTGCGCACCGTGGCGCGGCTCAGTTTTCGCGCGCGCACAATTCCTCGCAAATCACCTTGCAGCAACACAATGCCCGCGCTCTGGATGGCGACATCCGTGCCAGTGCCCATGGCCATACCAACATCCGCAGCCGCCAGCGCCGGCGCGTCATTCACGCCATCGCCCGCCATCGCTACGATGCGGCCTTCCTTCTTCAGGCGCTGGACGATTTCGGCTTTCTGTTCGGGCCGCGCTTCCGCTTCGATGTCGGTAAGGTCCAGCTCTTTCGCAATCATCGCAGCGGCGCCGCGATGATCGCCGGTGACAATGTGAATCCGCAGTCCTTCTTTTTTCAACGCGCTCACAGCTTCGGGCACCGATGCCTTCAGCCGGTCCGTAAGCGCAATCGCCCCAGCCATCTTTCCATCGACCGCAACGAGCACGATTGACGATGAAGAAGGCGCGTCCGCGCCGAAATCGATTTGCAGCTTGGAGTCAGGAGTTGCGCTGACCTTGTGTTCTACCAGGAATTTCAGGGTGCCGACCAAAACCACTTCGTCCAAAACGCGGCCTTGCACTCCGCCGCCCGCGAACGACTCAAATTCCTTCGCTTCGGCGAGTTCTACGCCTTGCTCTTCGGCCTTGCGCACGATGGCGCGCGCCAAAGGATGCTCGCTCAAGCGTTCCACGCTCGCTGCGAGCCACAGTAAACCGTCTTTGGTGACTCCGCTGTCTGGCAAAACCGCAATCGCGGCGACTTGTGGCTTGCCTTCGGTCAGCGTGCCGGTCTTGTCGACGACGAGCGTGTCGACTTTGGCGAGTGCTTCGAGGGCCTCGGCGTTGCGCACGAGAACGCCGGCGTGTGCGCCGCGCCCGACCGCCACCATGATGGACATGGGCGTGGCGAGGCCGAGCGCGCACGGGCACGCGATGATGAGCACAGACACGGCCGCGACGAGCGCATGCGCAAAGCGCGGCTGGGGACCGAATAGCATCCAGCCTGCGAAGGACAGGACGGCAATGAGGACAACGGCCGGAACAAAATAACCCGCAACTTGATCCGCGAGCTTCTGCATCGGGGCGCGGCTGCGTTGCGCTTCGCTGACGAGCTTGACGATTTGCGCGAGCGTGGTCTCGCTGCCCACGCGCTCCGCTTCCATCACAAAGCTGCCGCTGGCATTCAGCGTGCCGCCGGTCACTAGATCGCCTACGCTCTTCTCGACCGGCATGGGCTCGCCGGTCACCATCGATTCGTCCACGGCGCTCGCGCCGTCGCGCACCACGCCGTCTACGGGAACGCGCTCGCCTGGACGGACGCGCAAGCGGTCGCCAGGCTTCACGGCATCGAGCAGCACATCTTTCTCAGTGCCATCGGCAGCGAGCAGGTGCGCCTGCTGCGGCGCCAGATTCAGCAGCGCGCGAATCGCTCCGCTGGTTTTCTGGCGGGCGCGCAGCTCCAGCACTTGCCCGAGCAGCACCAGCGTCGTGATTACCGCCGCGGCTTCGAAATAAACGGGAACGGCGCCGCCCATTCCCCGCATGGACGCCGGAAACAATTGCGGGAAGAGCACGCCGGACAAGCTCTCGAGGTACGCGGCACCGGTTCCCAGTCCGATCAGCGTGAACATATTCGGGCTGCGATTTAGCAGCGATTGCCAGAAGCGCTCGAAAAACGGCCAGCCGCCCCACATCACGACCGGAGTGGCCAGCGCGAGCTCGATCCAATTCTTCACCGCGGCGGAAAATGGCAGGTG
This sequence comes from Candidatus Dormiibacterota bacterium, assembly GCA_035601655.1. Classification (GTDB taxonomy): domain Bacteria; phylum Acidobacteriota; class Terriglobia; order Acidiferrales; family UBA7541; genus Acidiferrum. Next base: position 27,691 of record DATNNV010000063.1, on the reverse strand, counting down.
CACCCATTCTCCGATCATGGCCAGAACCAACAGCGGCGCCGACAACGCCGCGCTCACCCAAAAACGCAAACGCATCGATTCGTATTCCGGATCGGCTTCTTCACCCGCCACGATATCCATCGGTTCGAGGGCCATTCCGCAGATCGGGCAGTTGCCCGGAGCCATGCGCACAATTTGCGGATGCATCGGGCAGGTGTAGCGGACGCCAGGTTTTGCGGCGGGATGCGCTGCGATCAAATCAGCGGCAGAGGGAGTTTGCGGCGAGGCGGATTCCATTGTAGTGGTGCCTGGCGCGGCGAGAAATTTCGCCGGGTCGGCGGAAAAGCGTTCGGCACAGCGGTTGCAGCAGAAGAAATACGTTTTGCCCGCGTGGTCCACGCTGGCCGCCGCTTGCGCCGGATCGAGGGTCATGCCGCAGACGACGTCCTGCACTTTCGATTCGCCGTCTACGCGGGTGAATGACGTTTCGTTTGATTTTGGTTGTTCCATTTTCGTTTTTTCCAGACGGATGCTTTTTTACTTCTGAAATCTTGCCAAGATGGGGTGCAGCAGTGCCGCGCCCCTACAGTGACGGGGCTTTAGCGCAGGTGCTTGTAAATGAGTTCGAGGAGCTCCTCGTACATCGCTTCGGTTTCGGCGGGCTTGCCGCTTTTCAGGGCTTTGGCGGCGCAATGATGCAGGTGATTCTTCATCAGGTTGCGCGCTACGCCGCGCAGCGCTTCTTGCACCGAGGCAATTTGCGTGATGATGTCCGCGCAGTAGCGGTCGGCGTCGACCATTTTTTGCAAGCCGCGAATTTGCCCTTCGATGCGGGCCAGCCGGTGGCGATTCGCATCCTTGATCTCCGGATCGACGGCCACAGCTTTGCGCCCTTCGCCGTTTCCGCAAACGCAAGCAGCAGGCCCGGCGGGCCTGGCCAACTGCTTCCCGTGAGTTCTGGCTTTCATAGCACTATACCCTCACCCCCTATATATACCTCTATCCCCTATATTTGTCAAACCGCGCTGGCAGTCACGCGGCCACAGTGGTTGCGCACGCTGCTATACTTCTTCTCCTATGACCCTCGTCCAAGTGACCTACGAATTGCAGCAGCCGCCTACCAACGAGCAGTTCACCGACCTCGGACTGTTCGCCAACACTTACGGCTTGCGCAGCTTTCATTACGACGAAGCGACAAAGTTGCTGTCGTTCGAGTACGACGCTTCGCGGCTGCGCGAAACGCAGGTGGAGCATGTCCTCGGACAAGCCAAAATCGCCATCGCGCGCCGAATCAACTGACGAAGGCGGCACTCGGCTTGCCGAACCACGGCTCTCCGCATACAATTCGCGCGCATTCGCAGGGGCAGCTGTAACGGGCGCTTGGGCGTCCTTAATCTTCTCCACTTCTGAGGGAATCAAATGAAATCGCTTCGCTTTTTTAGCGTGCCAGCTTTGCTCGCGCCCGCATTCGCCGCGCTGTGCTTCGCGAGTCTATCGGCAGCGCAAACGCCGGCTCCGGCGCCGAAATATCCGCAGTATCCGAGCGAAACGCCGCCGCAATTCAAGGTAGCGGCAGACAGCTTCGACTACGTAAAGACCGACGTGATGATTCCCATGCGCGACGGCGTGAAGCTACACACGGTGATCATCGTGCCGAAAGGCGCGAGCCACGCGCCGATTCTGCTGACGCGCACGCCCTACAACGCCACGGAGCTGACCAGCCACGCGGACAGTCCGCACCTCGGTCCGATTCTGACAGGCTACGACAACGCCACGGAAGTGATTGTGGAAGGCGGCTACATCCGAGTGGTGCAGGACGTGCGCGGAAAGTATGGCTCAGAAGGCGATTACGTGATGAACCGGCCGCTGCACGGGCCGCAGAATCCGACGCCGGTGGATCATTCGACGGACACGTACGACACCATCGACTGGCTGGTGAAAAATATTCCGGAATCGAACGGGAAAGTGGGGATCATCGGAATTTCTTATGATGGGTTTACGCCGCTGATGGCGCTGGTGAATCCGCATCCGGCGCTGAAAGTTTCCGTGCCGATGAATCCGATGGTGGACGGGTGGATGGGTGACGACTGGTTCCACAACGGCGCGTTCCGCCAGCAGAATCTGCCGTACATCTACGAGCAAGCGGCGACGCGCGACAACAGCGCGAAATGGTGGCGCAATCATTTGGATGACTACGACCTGTATATGGAAGCAACGTCGGCGGGCGAGCTGGGGCGACGGCACGGAACCGAGCAGGTGGGCTTCTGGCGGAAGATGCTGGAGCATCCGAGTTATGACGCGTTCTGGCGCGATCAGGCGATGGACAAGATTTTGGCGGCGCAACCCCTGAGAGTGCCGGTGATGATTGTCGACAGTTTGTGGGATCAGGAAGATATTTACGGCGCGCTGGCGCTGTACAAAGCGATCAAGCCGAAAGACACGAACAACGACAAAGTGTTTCTGGTGATGGGGCCGTGGCATCACGGGCAGGAAATCGAAGAGGCGAGTTCACTGGGCGCGCTGAAATTCGGCAGCGCTACCGGGACGTATTTCATGCGCGAGATTCTGGCGCCTTTCCTCGCGCATTATTTGAAAGATGACGCGCCGAAGTCGGACGTGCCGCCGGTATCGGCTTTCGAGACGGGAACGAATACCTGGCGGAAGCTGAATTCCTGGCCTTCGGGGTGCGCGAGCGGTTGTGCGCCGAAGGCGACGCCGCTCTATTTGGGCGCGGGGCTGAAGCTGAGTTTTTCCGCGCCGAAAAGCGGTGACGCGGCGTTTGATGAATATGTTTCCGATCCGGCGAAGCCGGTTCCCTATCGCGCGCGGCCGTCGCAGCAAGTGGGCTACGATCACGGATTAACCTGGCCGCAGTGGCTGGTGGACGATCAGCGGGAAGCATCGGGGCGGCCGGATGTGCTGGTTTTTAGCACGGAGGTGTTGACGGCGCCGACAAAAATCAGCGGGCAGCCGGTCGCGAATCTGATCGCTTCCACCAGCGGGACCGATTCGGACTGGGTGGTGAAGCTCATCGACGTGTATCCGGATGAAGTGGCGGGCGATGCGCAGATGGGCGGGTATCAGCTCATGATTTCGGCGGACATTTTCCGGGGCCGTTATCGCGAGAGCCTGGAGAAGCCTGCGCCGCTCGCGGCGGACAAACCGTTGCTTTATAAGTTTTTGCTGCCGACCGCGAATCATGTTTTTCTCCCGGGACATCGCATCATGGTGCAGATCCAGTCGAGCTGGTTCCCGCTGTACGACCGCAATCCGCAAACTTTCGTGGCCAATATTTTTTGGGCCAAGCCGGGCGATTACCGGAAAGCGGTGCAACGGGTGTACCACGCGCCTGGCCAAGCCAGCTTTATCGAGCTTCCTTTGGTAAGCGCTCCGTAACCGCAGTGAGGTGGTTGTGTGTTCCGGAGTGCGCGCATATAGATATAGATAGGAGGTCGTAGATACGAGCGGCGGCGCGCCCCATGCTAAACTCGCGCCTCGTGGACTCTGCTCCGGCCTCGCCGTCCAACGCAATGCCATCTTCTTCGCTCGCTCGCATCGCATGGGCGGTGCTTATCTGCGCCACTTTGTACGTCTGCTATTTCAGCCACCTGGGCGCTATCGGATTCGTTGGGCCGGACGAACCGCGCTACGCCTGGATCGCGCGAGACATGGCGGAAACCGGGGACTGGGTTACTCCGCGGCTCTACGGCAAGCCGTGGTTCGAGAAGCCGCCGCTGTACTACTGGTCTGCGGCGCTCAGCTTCAAATTTTTTGGCGTGAGCGAGGCTGCGGCACGCCTTCCCAGCGCCATCGCTGCGTTGCTTGCGACACTCGCGCTAGCCTGGCTCGCGCTGCGTCTCTACGGCGCGGAGACCGCGCGCTGGCTCCTGCTGCTGCTGCCCACCAGCGTGGCGATGATTGGCTTCTCGCACGCGGCCTCCACCGACATGCTGTTCTCCGCCACGCTGACGCTCGCCCTGGTATCCGCGGCGACACTTCTCCGCCTGACGACCCCAACCTCTGTTGTAGTGGCGCAGCATGCTGCGCCAGACGTAAGCACGGCCTCATCATCAAACATACTCACTGCGGTGCTCTTCGGCTTTTTCCTTGGGCTCGCCGTGCTCGCGAAAGGTCCAGCCGCATTTATCCTCTGCGGCGGCGCCGTTTTCTTCTGGGCGCTCTTCACCAAACGCTGGCGCGACGCCTTTCGCCTTTTGCATCCCGCAGCTATCGTCGCCTTCTGCTTGACCGCTTTGCCATGGTATATCCTGTGCGCCCGCCGCAATCCCGATTTCTTCCGCGTCTTCATCATCGAACACAACTTCAAACGCTTCCTCACACCGGAATTCCAGCACATCCAGCCGTTCTGGTATTACGCTGCGGTCCTTCTCATCGCGCTCCTGCCCTGGACCGCGCTCCTCATCTGGTCCGCCATCACCGGCGCTATGAGCCTGTGGCGCACCCGCACCGTCAGTCCAGCCACCTGCCTGCTGCTCTGCTGGGCCGGCTTCTGCGTCTTGTTCTTCTCCATCTCTAAATCCAAGCTCCCCGGCTACATCCTGCCGGCTATGCCGGTGATCGTTCTGTTAGTGACGCATGGGCGGTTTGCGCTCGGAGAGAGGAGGCCGAAGTCGCTCTCGCTTACTCTTTTGTGCGCAGCGCTTTTTTCTGCGGCGTGCTTTGCGCTCACCGAATCCGTCGCGCCGCATGTCTCGCGTGGCAACATAAACCTTGGAATTGCCGCTGGGCTGGTTTTTGGCGTTCTTAGCGTCGCGAATTTACTATTTGCGGTGGGGCTGCGGTCCGCGGGGAATAAAGCGGCTGCGGTGGCGGCTTGTTGCGTCTTTCCGGTTCTTCTCGCCGTGCTGGCTGGCGACAAATACATTCCATCCATCTTCTATTGGGATCCGTCCGGCAGGTCGCTCGCTCAGGAACTTCGGTACCGTCAGATTCCCGCCGCGGAGCTCTCGGTTAGAACGATGAGTCGCGCGCAGCGCTACAGCTTAAGCTTTTACTTGCACTCAGAAATTGCGGAGTGGGAGCGCGAGAATCCACGAGCCGGCTATCTTTTGGCGGGAAGCAAGATGCGCGGAAGCATGGCCTGTAAAGAGTTTAGGTGCGAGGAAATACCGTTCGATCTGCAGAAGACAGGCTTTTTTCTCTATCGCATCACGCCGCAATCAGCCGAAGAACATCACTGAACGATTTTTCTGGTGGCGGGGAGCTTCGATAGATAGAAGGCCACTACGCGGTTCTCGTAGGCGCGTTTGTCTTCGTCGTTCATCAGGGCGAAATTTCCGTGGGCGATGATGGCTTGCTCGCGGGGCTCGGGCGCGCGCAAGAATAGTTGGCGCGTGGTCTCGGCCAGTTCGGGATCGTCTACCGCTTGGATATACAGTGTTGGCACGCCGGCAATCGCATTGAGCTTGGCGGAAAGCGGCGGATCGTTGCGGTGCGGATAGTTCAGGTATTCGAAGCTCAATTGCGCCGCGCGCACCATCAGGGGAAAGCCGCCGAGGCCGTTCTTCTCGACGCCTACTCGCACCATCTGCTCGGGTTTGTCGTAGACGGAATCGAGGACCAGCGCGCGGACGCGTTGGTCGGTTTCCGCTTCGCGGAGCGCCGCGTAAGCTCCGAGGTTGTAGCCCCACAAGCCGAAGCGCGTGGCATCGACATCGTCGCGCGCTGCCAGCGCGTCGAGAGCCGCGCGCACTTCGTCGGCTTCGCGGAAGCCGAAGGTGGTGACGCCGGCATTCGCTCCATGCGCCGCAAAATCAAAAATAAACACGTTGTACTGGTGGTCCTGCAGCGTTGATTCCAGGGTCAGCAGTTCCCCGCGGCTCGATCCGTAGCCGTGGCAAAGAACGATGGTCGGCGCGCTGCGCAGCCCCGGGAAAAACCAGCCTTCGCGCTTGCCCAGGCCCGGGACCTCAAATTCCACCGCGTCCGGCCGGCCCGGAAAGCTGGCCATGCTGATTTCCGTGCTGGTGCGCTGCGGCTTGACGATGCGGTAGACCAGAAAACCGGCGATTGCGGAGGTCGCCAGCACCGCGAAAAACGCCAGCGCCAGCACCGCCGTCAACAGCTTGGTATACCATTTGGTAGGATAGCGTAGTTCGAAAAGGATCGACATTCGTGCTCTGTGCGTCCGCTGGGCTAGCGGCGCATTGCGCCCACAGATTCCTCACAATTGCAGCGTTACGCCAAAATGTTATCACGCCTGCGAGACTCGCAATTCGGGAAAGCGCCCGTCTTGTGTCCCATATGTATCCTTTTTCTTACCTCCCAGCGCGCTTAGTTCACTGCTTCTCTCTTCTGAGCCGTTGCATTTCGGCTATCATGTTCGTGCGCGGCAGGGGTCGCGCCGCCCGCCCGTCCCTCCATGAATATCATCGACCTTCGCCAAACCTCAGTCCGCCAGCTCGAGCCGTTGCTCGAGGAAGAAGCGCGCCACTGGCGCGACGATCTGCATTGGGACTATCGCGGCGCGCTGGACCTGATCAAGCGCTTTCTCGACGCACACGCTCTGGCCGGCTGCGTGGCCATCGACAATGGCGTGGCTGCCGGCTACTCGTTCTATGTGTTGGAAGAGCAGAAAGGGCTAATTGGCGGCCTGTACGTCTCCGCGAAATACGCCCACTCCAGCATCGGGCCGCGCTTGCTCGAAGAAATGCTCTTTCACATGCGGGGGCTCCCGCATCTTTTGCGTGTCGAAGCGCAACTGATGCCTTTCAGCGGACCTGTTGAGCCCACACTGCGCGAGCAAGGCTTCCGCCTGTACACGCGGCAATTCATGCTGCTCGATCTCGCGCACGCGCCCGCGGCCCTGCCTGCGGCTCCGGCGGGCCTGCGGCTGACACGCTGGAACGACCGCTACTTTGAATCCTGCGCGAAGCTGATCTTTCTGGCGTATGCCGATCACGTCGATGGTGAAATCAATGATCAGTACCGCAGCCGCACCGGCGCGCTGCGTTTTCTGAAAAATATTATTCTGCTGCCCGGGTGCGGCAATTTCGTTCCGGGAGCTTCCTTCGTGCTGCACCAGCCGGGCAGCGACGATCTGATCGGGGCAGTGCTCACGAGCGAAGTATGCCCGGGGGTCGGGCACACCACGCAAATCTGCGTGCAGCCCGGCTACCAGGGCCACGGCATTGGGCGCACGCTGATGCTCACCTCCGCCGATGCGCTGCGCTCGATGAAATTCCGCGAATTGACGCTGACGGTAACTTCCGACAACCGCACCGCCGTGCAGCTTTACGAACGCCTCGGCTTCCGCACCATAAAATCGTTCACTGCCGCGGTCTGGCCGCGGTAGGCTTCGTGAAAGGCCACCAACTTGCCAGACGGGCGCAGCATGCTGCGCCAAACAAAGAGAAATATTGGACTCCGGTCACACCGACCAGATTTGCTTAAGGGCGCGGCGGAAATTGCCGCCGAGGATTAGCTCGATGTTGGCGTCGCTGTAGTTGCGGCGGATCAGGCCTTCGGCGAGATCGAGCGGGCGTTTGGCGAAGTTGTAGCCGTCCAGATCGACTTTGTCGCGGAAGCCGTAGCTGCCTTTGTAGCCGGATTTTAGTTGCTTCAATTCTTCGGGGGGCATGCCGTCGTAGCCGATCAGATCGATGTCGCTGCCGACGCCGAGATGCTCGACGCCGACCAGCTTGGCAACGTAGTCGAAGTGATCGAGCATGCTGTCGACCGTGGTCGGCTCCTTGGCGCTGACGAACATGCGCACTTCCGTAATGCCCATAACGCCGCCCTTGGCGGCCATGGCTTTGATGGCTTCGTCGGTTTTGCAACGCGGATGATTCGGATTCAGCGCGCGGCAATTGGAATGCGTAATGAGCACCGGCTTCTTGGACATTTCAAATGCGTCGAGCGAGGTGCGGTCGCCGCAGTGCGAAACGTCCACGGCCATGCCGACTTTGTTCATGCGCTCGACGATGGCGACGCCAAAGTCCGAGAGCCCTTCATCGTGGCGCTCGGTCGAGCCGTTTCCGATCAGCGTGCGCGCGTTGTACGTCAATTGCGAAACGCGCTGGCCGAGTCCGTAGAAATAATCGACATCGTCGACACTGCGGAAATGCTCCGAGTCTTGCAATCCCAGCAGAACGCCCACTTTACCCGATGCCTTGATGCCATCGAGACGCACCGGCGTGTCCACGCGTTCGAACCAGCCGTCATGCCGCGCCAGAAAGCTGTTGTAGCCGGAGAGGAACTTCAAGCATTCCACGTAGGCATCGGGACCGCCGATGCCAATGGCAATGTGAAAAACGCTGATGCCGGATTCCTTGAACGGCGCGAAGTCTTCGGCCTTGAAATTCTCGGGATTCCCGAGCATTTTCCGGGTGCTGCTTGGACTGATCCACAGCGGCGCCAGCATATCCACCACCGTTGTGCGCTGCACCAAGTCTACGGCGCGCGCCGAATACGCCTTGTCGCTCCCCGCAAACAGCCGGTAGCGACCACGGTTTAGCATCGCCACACCGGGGGTGGCGCCAGCCGCAACGCGCGCTAACACTGGCCCCGCCAGCACCGCCGCTCCGCTTCTGACCAGCGTGCCCAGCATTTCCCTGCGCTTCATGCTCTGTCCTCCTGCCGCCGCCACAAATTCCTCAAAGACGAACCGAGCCACTATACCTGATCTTGCATGTTTGCAACATGCGTTTCATCGGTGGGCTGCCTCGATCAGCCGACGAAGTTCTTTCACACATTGAGAAAACGGACGACTGCGGAAACAGCGCAACTGTTACTTTGATGGACGTGCACCTCGTCTGTATCATTTGTTTCTGCTGGGTCCCCGACAAGCTCCAACGAAATCTGCCAAGTCACGCGTTCGCTTCACTCATAGTCGAAGAGGGTCATGAAGGGTCGCAACTTTTCCGGCAAGTAGCGTGAACGCGGAGGCGGGTCGCGGTGTCTTGATCAGTGAAGGCGGAGAATGCGCCTTCCCAGGAGGAGGCTGCGATGAAAACAATGCGTTTTGCAGGTATGTTGCTCGGCATGCTGATGGGAGGCACAAATCTTGTGTACGCTCAAAAGCCGGCCGCGAATTCCAGTGCAGCAGTGGCGACGCCCGATCTTTCGAATTTGAATATCGGGAAAGTGCTGGCGCAGATGCAGACGGCGACTGTGGATGGAGAAGCGCCGCCGCCGGTGCAAGTAGTGGTGCAGTTTCTGCAGCTTCGGCCCGATCAGGTGCAAGTGTTCGGGCAACTGCTGCAGGCGCGGCAAACGGCAGTGACGCCACTGCTGGCGGCGATTCAGCAGCGGGTGCAGCAACTCGAGGCGCTGCTCAGTTCTGGCGGCAACCCGGGCGATATCGGAGTGCTGGTCATCCAAATCCACGCGCTACAACAACAGGTGGCGCAAGTGCAGCAGAATTTTCTCGCCCACTTTGCAAGCTTGCTGGACCAGGAGCAACGGCAACGGCTCGCGGCGGTGCACATCGCGGCACAATTGCAGCCGGTACTTCCGGCATTTCAGGAGCTGTATCTGTTCTGATGGAGCGGGAGCAAAATGCACTGGGGGCGCGCTTGGCGGCAAGCCGCGCCCTTCTCACCGAAAATGGCGAGTCGCGATCCGGTGGTGCAGCGGTCTTGGCGAGTTGGAGCGGATGCTTTGATGGTGCAAACGCCAGCGGAAGAACAGGACGCCGGATTTGGTGCGCGGGTGGCGGAAAATCAGCGTCGCGTGTTTCAGATTGCGTATGGCATCCTCGGAAACGCGGCGGACGCGGAGGAAGTAGCGCAGGAAGCATTTCTGCGGGCGTACCGGAAGTTTGCATCGCTGCGCGAGGCGGAAAAGTTTCGCGCGTGGGTGAACCGGATTGTATTTCGTCTGGCCCTGAACCGGCAGCGCGGGATGCGGCGGCGGCTGGTGCGCGAGACGGCGTGGCACGCGACTGGCGGGGGCGATGTTACGGATGGCAGGCGGAATGCCGAGGAGCGCGAACGGGTGGAGCGGTTGCGCAGCGAAATCGAGGGCCTGCCGGATAGACTACGCAGAGTGTTGCAGCTTTCGATTGTGGAAGATATGGAAGCGGCGGACGTGGGCGAAGTGTTGGGAATTCCGGCGGGGACGGTGAGATCGCGGTTGCATACGGCGCGGAAACTTTTACTGGAAGCGATGAAATGAAGAACGAATGCGTGAAATGGAAGAACGAATTGCTGGAGGCCGCGCTCGCAAGAACCACGCGGCGCGATCTCGAAGAACACCTGCGGCATTGCAGCGATTGCGCCGAAGAGCTCGCGGCGCTGCGCGCGCGACGGGAACGCCTGGACGCTTTGCTGCCGCTGGTGGCGCAAGGGGCGGAGCCGGGTGCGGACTTTCGTGCGCGGGTGCTGGCTGCTGCCGAAGGCGATGGCCGGGCGCGGAGCGCACGGTTGTGGCGAGCGTGGGCGTTCGCAGGAGCGACTGCGGTTGTCTTGGCAACGTTGGCGACGGGCCTGACGCTGCGCTGGAGAGCGGGACGGAATGTGGCAGCCGAGGAACTGGCGGCGGCGCAAAAACTTGCGGAATGGCAAGCTCCCAGCGACGTGCTGCTGCGAAGTCCGGGGCGCGGCATTTTGGGAAGCACGCCGAGGCTTGGCGAATCGTACCTGCAGCTTCCCGCGAAGAGGGACAAGGAGGAGTGAAATGAAAGCCAGATTTCTATGCGCGTGTGCGCTGTTGTTGTTCGCCGCAGGAGGCTTGCGCGGGCAGCAGCCGGATCAGGATCCCATCGGGCAAAGCTTTTTTGCGCCAGAGCTGGTGATCCAGCATCAGGAGGCCATCGGGCTGAACGAAGAGCAAAAGACGTTCTTCAAGACGGAAATTCGCGGGGCGCAAGTGAAGTTCACCGACTTGCAATGGAAGCTGCAGGACGAAATGGAAAAACTTGTCACGCTGGTGAAGCAGCCGCGGGTGGACGAGAAAGAGTCCTTGGCGCAACTGGAAAAGGTGCTGGCCATCGAACGCGAAATCAAGCGCGCGCAAGTGACGCTGCTGGTGCGCATCAAGAACAAGCTGACGCCGGAGCAGCAAGCCAAGCTTGCGGAGATTCGCGGCAAGTCCGGAAACAAGTGAAGCGGGCTCCTCTCTATACCGCTTGACGTTCACCGGTTAACAGTATACGATCTCCATGTGATTCGGTCCTTTCGTTGCACCGACACGGAGCGCCTCTTTCAGCGCGAAAGGGTGCGTCGCTTCAGGGCCATCGAACGTTCGGCCCTCCGCAAACTGGACATGCTCGACGCCGCCCCGGATATCCGGACGCTTTCGGCGCTGCCTGGAAATCGGCTGGAACCTTTGAAAGGCAATCGCCAAGGGCAGTACAGCATTCGCGTCAACGATCAATGGCGCCTCTGTTTTACCTGGCGCGACGGGCATTCGTACGACGTCGAAATCGTGGACTACCACTAGGAGTAGAACATGGCTAAGAAGCTGAAGCCGGCGCATCCCGGAGAAATCTTGCGGGAGGAGTTCATGGTGCCGCTGGGACTGACCATGAATCGCATGGCCATGGATTTGCGCGTGCCGGTAACGCGTATTGCTGACATCGCTCACGAACGCCGCGGTATCAGTGCCGACACGGCGCTGCGCTTCGCGCGCTACTTCACCAACTCCCCAGCCTTCTGGATGAATCTGCAGACGCGTTACGACCTCGAAGTCGCGCAGGACGAAATCGCTGCTAAGGTGGCCCGCGATGTCCGCCCGCTTGAAACGCGCGCTACACGCCAAGCGTAGCTGCGTATCAGCAGTTGTCCAGCTAACCTTTATTTCTTCACGCGGTCCTTCAGCAGATTCTTCAGCTCGCTCATGAATTCCTGGACGTCCTTGAAGTCCATGTACACGCTGGCGAAGCGCACATACGCGACTTTGTCGAGCTTTTTGAGGCGATGCATGATCATTTCGCCGATTTCGGTGGTGGTGAGTTCGCGCTCGGTGGCTTCGTGGACCACGCCTTCAATTTCCTCAACGATAGCTTCGAGCTTGGGCGTGGGCACCGGGCGCTTCTCGCACGCCTTCAACAATCCCTGCAGAATTTTCTGGCGCTCGAAACGCTCGCGCCGCCCGTCTTTCTTGGCGACCATGTACGGGATTTCGTCGATGCGCTCGTAAGTCGTGAAGCGGCGGCCGCACTTGAGGCATTCGCGGCGGCGGCGAATGGTGTCGCCGGTTCTTCCCTCGCGGGAATCGATCACTTTGTCATCCACGGTGGCGCAAAAAGGACACTTCACGCAGTCTCTCCTGAACGCTCTAGCGCTTCAGCGCCTCGAGTTCTTCTTTTTTCTCCTGCTTCGCCAGTTCTTTCAACTGCCCGAGCGACAATCCTTGCTGAATTAGAATGGGAGCGCCAACCAATGCGCACGCGGCGAACGTGATGAGCCAAAGTACGATGGCAGCCGCCGTGGCAAGCTCCGGTTCTACCCCAAAAACCTTTGTGAACACAAGGATGGAAGCCAACTGCGAACCGCCACCGATGCCGGGCAACTGCACCACGGAACCGACCAGCGTAAATGCCATCACCAGCATGGCGTCGCCGAGACTCAACTCGGCCAAGCGGCCGCCGAACGCGTGCGCCACCCACAGATAGACGAGCAAGACCAGAAACCAGTGTAAACCGGAATAGACCGTGGCCAGCGCCAGGTCGCCCCAGGTGCGCACGGTCTGCACGCCGCGGGCGAAACCGAGGATGATGCGCGCCACGCGAGTCTTCCAATTTTGCGCGGAAAGCCATGGTCCTAGGTTTTGCTCGAGCATGACGGTGCCGCGGACGCGCAGAAAAACCAGAAAAGCGACGGCGCCGAGAACCACGACGCCCAAAAAGACGCCGGCAGCTTGAAACGCGGGCACGAACTTCGCGGCCGTTTCGTCCACGCCGTGGCGCGATTCGATGAGCAGCAAGCCGAGCGCGGCGACCACCAAAGTGCTGGCGGTATCGAGGATGCGCTCGACGAGGTAGATGCCGAAAAGGTCGGCTACCGGCAGCTTTTCTTTTCGCGAGAGGAGCAGCACGCGAACAGGTTCGCCGGGGCGTCCCAGCAAAAAGACGGCCGCGAAACCCGCCAGCGTCATGGCATAGATCTGCCAGAAGCGCGATGGACCAAGATTGCGCTGCAAGACTTGCCAGCGCAGGGCGCGGATGGCGTAGCACGCGTATATGGCGGCGACCGATAATCCCAGAAGGAGAGGATTGGTTCTGCGGACCGCTCTCAGCAAGTTGGCAAAAAAATCTCCGGAATGCATGAGGCTGCTGGAGCGATAGAGAAGAAAGGCGAGCGCTGCCGCGGCCAGCAGGATGAAGAGCAGCTTCCGGGATTTCTGCATGGGCCTGCCAGCCTACTGGCCGCGGGAAGCAGCGTCAAGGCGGAGAGCCCAACAAACGCTCAAGCGATGCGAGGACTATTAGGGTTCTCGTGAGATTTCGGCGCGCGCTGCGGGTTACTTGCGGCGATTGGGCTTTGGGAATGCGGACAGCAAAGGGAAACCGCCAACCGGCGGGACGGCCGGCCTTGACATCATGATGTCTAATATGCGAGCATCATGATGTGCGTACCACCTTAACGTTGGAAAAAGATATTGCGGCGCAATTGCGCCGCGAGATGCGCCGCTCAGGCGCTTCTCTCAAAGCTGCGGTAAACCATTTTCTTCGCCTGGGTCTGGCGTCTACCGAAAAGGTCCAGAAGAAGCCCTTCGTTGTGGAAGCTCGGCCTTTGGGGCTTCCTCCTGGCCTTAGCTACGACAACATCGGCGAGCTCCTGGAAGCGCTGGACGGACCGTTGCATAAGTGATTGTCCTCGACGCAAACGTTTTGCTTTACGCCTACGACAGCCACTCCCCGGCTTTTGAGAAAGCCAAGGAATGGCTAGAGGGCGTATTCTCCGACGGTACCCCAATAGGCTTGCCCTGGCAGACCATTCTGGCCTTTCTACGAATTTCGACGGATCCGCGGCTCCCGGGAAGCAGGTTTTCTATCGAGGAAGCCTCCAGTCTGGTCGATCGCTGGCTGGAGCAGCCCAACGTTCGACTCCTGTCCGGGAGCGATGAGCATTGGCCGATTCTGCGTGCAACTATGAAGGATGGTCAGGCTCGCGGCCCCCTCGTCGGCGACGCACATTTGGCTGCCCTCGCCATCTCCTTTGGCGCTACCCTGTACACCACGGATCGCGACTTTGCGCGTTTTCCGGGGCTGCGTTGGGCCAATCCACTGGCTTAGCCACAGGTAGCCCCTCCCTTGTAGTGGCGCTGCATGCTGCGCCGGTCATTGGGCGTTTTCCTTGTATTAGAGAAGTGTCTCCCAGTAAGATGCGCGCAGCACGGTCGGTCGTTGGGGAACGGCGGTCCAGACTCAGGGAACTTTTTACAGGCATTTTACGTTCCATTGTCTGGCAGGCTGAGATGCAAGCCGTCCAGGGATTGCATCCGTGACCGCCATTGGCCGCATTTGTGGCTGGGGCCGACGGGCGGTCGCACGTAACCTGAGCCGCAGTGGTGGCATACCGGGTTTCAGGGTTTGTACTTGCAAACCCTGAGCTAATAGGGTTTCAGGGTGGTACTTGCAAACCCTGAGCGACTATGGACCACAGAGCGGTTTCGAGGCCATTGAAGAGTTGGAGCAGGATGCCCAACTGGTCCAGCAATGCCTCCAGGGCGACGGTTCGGCCTGGGAGGAACTTGTGCGCCGCCATACGCGCCGCATCTTCAACATTTGCTACCGGTTTACGGGAAACCGCACGGAGTCGGAAGACCTGTCGCAGGACGTCTTCTTGCGGGTCTACCGCACGCTGGGGAGTTACCGCTCGGCCCACGGCGGGTTTGCTACCTGGATGACCAGCGTGACGCGCAATCTTTTGATCGATCATTACCGGCGGTCCAAGCGCGACCGCGCAACGGATTCACTGGACGACAAAATGGCCATCGTGGAAAACAAGGAATCAGCGGGGCGCCGGCCCGATGAACAAGCGCTCCTCGGCGAGTTGAGCGGCCAGGTGCAAACGGCGCTGACGAAATTGTCGCCGGAGCTCCGCGAAGCCGTAATCTTGCGCGATTTGCAGCAGCTTGAGTACATCGAAATACAAAGAGTTTTGGCGGTGCCGGAAGGCACCGTAAAATCTAGAATTAACCGCGGGCGTATCGAGCTGGCCCGCGTGTTGCAGCAAATGGGGGTGCGACCATCATGACACCCGGAATGCACTGGACTTGCGAACAAACTGAAGAACGCCTCAGCGATTACATCGATGACTTGCTGACGGCGGAAGAGCGCGCCGCGTTTGTGGCGCATGTGCCCACGTGCGAGCGGTGCGGGCCGTTGTTTGCCAGCGTCGCGCACGTGGTGACCAATCTGCATTCCATCGCCGAAGTGGAAGCGCCGCCGCGGCTGGTGTACGCGATTCTGAACAAGACGCTCGGCCCGCGGGAAACCGTGACCGGATGGCAAGCCATGCTGCGCTGGGTGCGCGGATTGGCCACGCTGCGCTTCGCGTATGGGGGGCTGTCGCTCGCCGCCGTGTTCCTGATCTTGGCGATGGCTTCGGGCTTCAACTTGCGCCATCCCAAGATCGCGGACTTGCAGCCGGTACACATCTACCATTACGCGGACAGCCAGATACATCTGGTTTATGCCCGCGGAACAAAATTCGTCAGCGACCTTCGCGTGGTCAACGAAATTCAATCGCGCCTGCGCGAAAACGAGCAGGTTCCCGTGAACCAGGAACAGACTTTGCCGCAAGGCACGCCCGGGAAAGATCCCGGTTCGACCGATGGAACCAAGCCTGGCCCGCGTCAACAGAATCGCGCCAATGGCATTTACCGTAATCTCGAAGTTCTGGCGGACGAAATGCCGGTTTTCGCTGGAACCTATGGCGGAAGGAGAACTCGATGAAGTGTGCCGTCCATCCGGAGGTGGAGGCCGTTGGTTACTGCCGCAATTGCGGCAAGCCCATGTGTTCGGTGTGCGTGCGTCCGGTCCGCGACGCGTTGTACTGCGAGGATTGCCTGGCGCGGCTGATGGGCATTCCGGCGCCTCCACCACCAGTGGCTGCGGCTACGCCGGGATATCAGACGCCGTTTCCCGGTGAAGCGGCTCCCATCGTGCCCGCCATGCCCGGGCCGATTGCGCCTGCGGGCGCTGCGGGCGGGAACCCGACGATTGCGTTTATCTTGGGATTTTTCCCCGGACTCGGAGCGGTTTACAACGGCGAGTACAACAAAGCCTTGATCCACATCGTGGTCTTCGCGGCCATGATCGTGGGCTTGAGCAGCGATCTGGATACCGGCGCGACCGTGGCACTATCACTGCTCCTCGCCGGCTTCGTTTTCTACATGGCTTTCGATGCCATGCGCACCGCGCAGGCGCGCCGCACCGGAACCACCACGCTGGACCCGCTGGAATCGTGGAGCAAGGAACGCCCCATCGGCCCGATCATCTTAATCGCGGCAGGCGGCCTACTTCTGCTCAACAACTTCAACTGGTTTCCGTTTTGGCGGTTGTCGCGTATGTGGCCGGTGATCTTGATCATTGTAGGCGTGATTATGTTTCGCAACCGCATGGAGCGCCGCCCGTAGCGCGAGGCTTTAGCCTCGCAGAAAAAGGGCCTAGCAGTGAGCCGAGAGTGAAGGAGCAGCAGAGATGAGCGATCGCAATCGCGTCCGGTGCGCTTGCCCGCGATGCACCATTCGCGGCTTGATGTGGCCCGCGGTGATTATCACCGTTGGATTGTTGCTGTTGCTCAGCGAGATGCGCGGCGGTTTCCTGGATTTCTCGAATACTTATCCGGTGATTTTGCTGGTGATTGGCGCCGTGAGCCTGGCTTCCGCGCTCGCTCCGATGGACGGCCACGTCGTGCCGGCGCCGCCGCCGGTCGTCCCTCCTGGCGTCCCACCCATCGGGCCGCCGGGAACGCCCGGCGCGAATCCCGCCTGGCAGCCGCCGCAGAACAGGCAGGGCCAGTAAACCTCCATGGCGCGACTCCGTCCTCGTAGCGGCAGCACATTTTCCGGGCTTCTGCTGGTCATCATCGGCATCCTCCTTCTCGTTCACAATTATCGCGGCGTGGATCTCGGCCGCGTCTTTTTCCATTGGTGGCCGCTGTTCCTGATTGTCTGGGGCCTCGTGAAGCTGTACGAGCGCACCGCGGGCAGCCGCTCGGGCGATCCGGGGACGGCGCGAGTAAGCGCGGGCGAGATTTTCTTGGTGCTGGGTCTGCTCGCGCTCGTTGGAATCGTTGTAGGTGTGGACCGCGGCAAAGATTACCTCGGGACGCAAGGCGTCGACATCAATATCGGCGATTGGGGCGACGCGCACTCTTTCGATCTGGAAGTCGCTCCCAAAGCGGTGCCGCCAAATGCGCGCATCCTGATTCGCGGAACCCGCGGCGACATTACCGTGCGAACGGCGGACACGGCGCAAATCCGCGTGTCCGGCGAAACCAAGGTGCACTCCTGGAGCGAGTCGGACGCCGGCAAGCTCGGCAAAAAGATCACCGTCGAGATCGTGCAGAACGGCGACGGTTACGAGATTCGTCCCGCGGGCGTGGCGGACAACAACTCAAAAGTGGCGGTGGACATGGATATCACCGTGCCCATGAAAGCCACCGTTTCCATTCGCAACGAAAAAGGCGCTATCAACGTTTCAGGAATGGCCACGCCGGTTAACATCTCCTCCAAACACGGCGATATCGAAGTGCGCGACACCGGTGGCGACGTCAGCATCGACGCCAGCGGCGGCGATATCACCGTTTCCGACACCAAGGGCGACGTTAAGATTTCCGGGCGCGGCGGCGAAGTCAGTGTCAGCTCCGCAACCGGCGGCCTGACCCTGAACGGCGAATTCGTCGGCCCTATTCGCACTGATAAAGTCGCCAAGGGCGTGCGCTTCATTTCGCACCGCACCGATTTGACGCTCACGCAACTTACCGGGCACCTCGAAACCGGCTCCGGCAATCTCAGCATCACCGACGCGCCCGGCAATCTCGCGCTGCGCACCAACAGCTACGACATCTCGATTGAAAATGTCACCGGTAAGCTGAAGATCGAGAATCGCGACGGCGACATCTCCGTGCGTTTCTCCACCCCGCCAAAGGAAGACATCGAAATCAGCAACGCCTCCGCGCCCATCTCCGTGAGCCTGCCGGGCAACTCCAGCTTTGAAATTGTCGCCGACAGCCATTCCAGCGACATCGACACCGAATTCGAATCCAGCACCCTCACCAAAACCAAAACCAACTCCGGCGATTCCCACCTCGAAGGCAAATACGGCCCTTCGCGCGGCCCGAAAATCACCCTGAAGACCAGCTACGGCGCCATCGCCATTACCAAAACGTCGTAGCCTCGAAGCCCTGCACAACTCTTCCGGTTTAACTGGTTTAAGATGAAGTGCATGCGCCTTTCCCGATTCATCAGGCTGCTTGGCTTCGTGCTCCCTGCTATTGCCATCGCGTCTGTAGCTTGGACCGGCGCTGCGCAATCGGCTTCGCCGCAACCCGGGCCTCGCGAGCAGTTTCTGCACCAGCTGGTCGCCGCCGCGATTGAGCGCACGCACCACGTCGTGCGCTACGAGCCGGCCTACATCCGCATTCCTTACCCCAACGGCGACGTGCCCGCCGATACCGGAGTCTGCACGGACGAAATTATTCGCGCGTATCGCGCCGTGGGCGTGGATTTACAAAAGGAAGTCCATGAAGACATGGAGCAGAACTTTTCGGCGTATCCGCGCAAATGGCATTGGCTGCTCGCTCAGCCGGACACGAATATCGACCACCGCCGCGTACCAAATCTGATGATTTTCTTCAGCCGCAAGGGCGAAACGCTGAAACTCTCCAGCGACGCAGCCGACTATTCGCCGGGCGATCTGGTCACCTGGGATCTCGGCGGCAATGTGCCACACATCGGCATCCTCGTGGACCAGAAATCGGCGCGAACCGGCCGTTTCTTGATCGTGCACAACATCGGCCAAGGGCCAAAAATGGAAGACGTACTCTTCAACTGGAAAATCACCGGCCACTACCGCTACTTCGCCTCCGCTGCACCAGCGCAGCATTGAGATGACGAACTGGGCGTCCTGGTCCTACGACCATACCAGTCCACTGTTGCAACGCTACTCGCGGCTCTTTCCCAAAAAATAATTCATCGCATCAGGCAACCCGTTTCGCCTGCAAGAAATCCCATCTCCAACGTTCTCTATTTCGAAGTTATCGAAGGTTAAAAACATGAGACACGTACTGGCTCTTCTCGCCCGCGGAAGACTTACGGGCAAGTGTGTTCTTTCATCGCTGCTGGCGTTGCTGTTATTCACGCCCGCAATCCCAACTCGCGCGCAAGACCGCAATCCAGACAAAGATGCATCTCGCTCGCCCGGCTGGGTAGTCCTTCCCGTCGACGAGTACCGCTCGCTGCGCGCCAAAGCGTTTCCGCCGGACCACGAACCCGAGCCACCACCCGTCGACGCCATGCTCACCCGCGTGGACTACGACCTCCGCGTCACCGGCGATTTCGCCTCCGGCCGCGCCAGTCTCACCATCGACGTCCTGAAAGATGGCTGGGTGCGCGTCCCGATTCCTTCCGGCCTACTCGTCCGCGAAGCCCGGCTGGACGGCAAAGCCGTCTCGCTCGTCTCCAACATTTCCGGTAAAGCCGGCTCTCTCACCGCCGTTCTGTACCATCCGGGCCGCGCCGTGCTCACGCTTGATATTGCGCTGCCCATCGCGGCCAATGCCGGCGAAGAAAGTTTCGCGCTGCCGTCTTCGTCCTCCGGCGTAACCCGCGCCGCCGTCGAGATTCCCCGCAACGGCGTCGACATCCGCCTGACCGGCGGCTTGCTTTCCGATCACACCGAATCCGCGGCGTCGAGCAAGTGGACCGTCTACGCCCGCGGCAACGAGCCCCTCACCTTCACCTGGCACCGCAAAATCGAAGATCACCGCATGGAGCAGCCGCTGCGCCTCCGCGGTTCGCTAACGCAGTGGCTCGGCCTCGGCGAAGATTCCACCGCCGTCACCGCCGAAGTAGCGCTCGAAGTAGTACAAGGCGGCGCACGCGAAGCGCGCATTCAAGTCCCGCCGCAAATCACCATCAATCAAGTACAAGGCGCCACGGTTGCCGACTGGGAAATGAAATCCGGCGAACTCGCCGTAATTTTCCTCGAACCCATCGAACAGTCGGCCCGCTTCGTCATCAACGGCGAAGTGCGCTTGCCACGCGACGGCCAGGTCGACATTCCCATCCTTCGCCTGCTCAACACCGAGCGCGATACCGGCGGCATCGCCGTCGACGTTCTCGGCGCGGGCGAAATCACCAATCAAAAGCCGCAAGGCCTCGAAAGTGCCGACGCCAGCGACCTCGGCGAACTGGTCACCAGCCGGCAATCGCCCTCGATGATCGCGTTTCGCTTCCGCGCCGGCGACAGCAGCTCCGCGCGCGCGCTCAGCGTCAACGTCGCGCGCTACGATCAGCAAGCCGTGCTCATGGCCAACGTCGAAGAGGCGCGCTATCGCGTGCTCATCAGCAAAGAAGGCAAGACGCTGGTGCAAGCCCGCTACGCCGTGCGCAACAACCAGCGCAACTTCGTCAAAGTAACGCTCCCGCCCGGCGGTGTCCTCTGGAGCGCTTCACTCGGCGGCAAGCCCATCCGTCCGGGACAAGCTCAGGACGGCAGCCTGCTCCTGCCGCTAGAAAAATCCCGCAGCGGCGAAGAAGCGCCGGAGTTTGCGGTCGAAATCGTCTACTTCCTTCCCGGAGCTGCGTGGAACGACAAAGGTAAAGCCAAGCTCATGCTCCCCGCGCTCGATCTCCCGGTCTCGCGCACCGGCTTGCAGGTCTACTATCCGCCGCTGTTCCGCGTCAACGCCGAGTCCGGCGGCGCCTTCCGCACCGAAACGTACGTCGACCCAACTTCGCCAGTCTTGAACGCTCGCGACGAACTATTCGACAGCGAAGGCGGCCGTTACCAAGCCGGTGTTGGCATCGGCGGCGGCGCCGGTGCCGCACTGGGAGGCGTCGCTTCGGTCTCGGCCCCCGCGCCACCGCCGGCAAAGCCCGACTTCGGCGCGCGCGACGACAAAGACGCCGCCGGTCAAGCCGCCACCAACGCGCTCCTAGACAAGTACCGCACCGCCACTCACGTTGGCCGCGCCACCGGCGTGCTCCCCATTCACGTTTCTTTCCCCGCCTTCGGCCCCTCGGTCTATCTCGTCTCCGAATTGACCAGCGAAAACCAGGCGCCTTCCACCGATCTCAACTATCAGCCAGACAAGAAAGGCGGCTCCCGATGAAAAGCCTCACGAAACGCTCACTGGTCGCTTTGCTCTTGGCCTCCGCTGCGGCCGTCTCCGCGCGGACGCAGGAAAGAATGATCGCGCCGCCTCCTCCCACCGGCAA
This sequence comes from Candidatus Dormiibacterota bacterium, assembly GCA_035601655.1. Lineage (GTDB taxonomy): Bacteria > Acidobacteriota > Terriglobia > Acidiferrales > UBA7541 > Acidiferrum. Next base: position 6,355 of record DATNNV010000063.1, on the reverse strand, counting down.
CGTCACCCTGCCGCTGGAGGAATACAATCGCCTTCTCGCGCTAGCCAACAAGCCGCCGAAAAAAACCGACGCTCCTCCGCTCAACTACGTCATCAAGCGCGCCGAACTGAAATTGCGCGTGCCCGGCGTCACCGTTCTCGGCACCGTGCAGCTCGATGGCGAGACCTTCACCAAAGCCGCCATCAAAGTTCCGCTCGTCACCGGCATGACCGTCCTCGATGCCCGCCTCGAAAACAAGCCGCTGCCGCTGCAGTCCGAAGGCCCGGCGCACACCGCCGTTCTTCCCGGCGCGTCCGATTTCGCCGTCACCCTCGAAGCCGGTTTGCCGCTGGCCATCGACGCCGGCCGCGCTTCCTTCAGCTTGCCCGTGCCCGCAGCCGGCAGCGCGCGCCTCACGCTCGTAGTCCCCGGAGATCACACCAACGTCCGCATCTCTCCCGGCATCATCACCACTCGCAGTTCCGCGAACGGCCAAACCACCGTCGAAGCCACACTGGTCCCCGGCCAGTTCGCCACCATCTGGTGGACCACTCGCGAAGTCTCCGCCCCCGCCGTGCCGCGCGAAGTCCGCTTCCTCTCCAACGTAAAAACGCTCGTCTCCGTCAGCGAATCCGATCTGCGCATCGCCGCACTCGCCGATATCACCGTAGTGCAAGGCGAACCTTCGCAATTTGTGATCGCGCTTCCCGCCGGCTACGAACTCACCAGCGCCACCGGCGCCGCACTCGATTCCAGCGAAGTGCAATCCGGCTCGCTCATCCTAAAACTCGCCGCCGGCAACCAGAAAAGCTACCAGTTCCTCATCTCCATGGAAAAACCCATCAATGCCACTCAGGTTGACGTTCCCTTCCTCACCTTCAAAGACACGCAGCGCGAAACCGGCGAAATTCTCGTCGAAGGCGGCGGCACCATCGAACTCACCGCCAAAGAAGCCGGCGGCCTGAAGCGCATGGACGTGAAGGAAGTCAATCCCTATCTCCGCTCGCTCGTCCGCTTCCCCATGCAAGCCGCGTTTCGCTATCACAAGCAGCCCTCCGAATCGCCCTCCCTCGCCCTCGAATGGGTGCGCTTTCCGGACAGCAGTGTGCTCGCCGCCATCGCCGAACGCGCCGTCATCACCACGCTGGTCACTTCCCAAGGCAAATCGCTCACCGAAGTAAAGCTCACCGTACGCAACCAGGCTCAGCCATTTCTGAAAGTCTCCCTCCCGCAAGGCGCCACCATTCTCTCCGCCGAAGTTGCCGGAGAAAAAGTCAAACCCGTGCAAGGCGCCGACGGCAATCGTGTCCCGCTGCTGCGTCCCAATTTCCGTCCCAGCGGCTCGTACGAAGTCTCCTTCGTCTTCATGCATTCCGGTTCACCCTTCGCCAAAAAAGGCGGGTCCGAGCTTTTGCTTCCAAAAATGGATGTGCCCATCAATCTCATGCAGTGGGAAGTTTTCCTCCCCGAGCAATACAAAGTGAAAGACTTCGGCGGCGACGCCATCGCCGTAAATCTAGTGCCCGCCAGTTTCACCGTCGACGGATCAGCCGCCTACGGTTTCGCTGCCCCCGCCCCGCCCCCCGCCTCCGCCAGAACTTCCTTCCGCCCGATCAGCTTGCTCACCGGCCAAATCGGCGGCTACGTCACCGACCCATCCGGCGCCACCGTCGCAAATGCGCAGGTCACCGTGCAACAATTGGACTTTGGCGTCACCCGCACAGCCACCACCGATGCCGAAGGCCGCTGGGTCGTCTCCAGCATCCCTTCCGGCCGCGTCCGCGTCACCGTTGCCCGGCCCGGCTTTTCCGCAACCGTCCGCGACGGCAGCTACGAAGCCGATCGCCCCGCCGAAATGAACGCCGCGCTGAGTCTTGCCGCCGCCAATCAAACCGTTACCGTCGAGTCGTCAGCCATTTCTCTAAATTCGACATCTTCCTCGCTGATGTCCATGCCACTTCAAAACAAAAAAGCCAAGGAACAAGCGCAACGCGAAGAATTAGCTCCCTCCGTAAACGTCAGCAACTTCCAGCGCCGCGTCGCCGGCGTCCTCCCCGTAGCCGTGGACGTCCCCCACGCCGGCAACTCCTACCGCTTCGTCCGCCCCCTAGTCCTCGACGAAGAAACCAAAGTCACCTTCACCTACAAAACCAAATAGTGCCTCCACCGTAGGGGCGCAGCCCGCTGCACCCTTACCTCTCCTTCTTGCGTAGGGTCCGCCTTCTGCCTGCCCCGACTCCTGTCGGGGAGGCGGACCTTCGATCTAACCCAGGCAACGCTGATCCTTCGAGCACCGAGGTCCGCGTACCTGTCATCCCGAATCCCCGCGCCCTTCGCGGGGTGAGGGATCTGCTTTTTCCTTCTTGTGTAGGGTCCGCCTTCTGCCTGCCCCGACTCCTGTCGGGGAGGCGGACCTTCGGTCTAAACCCCGGCAACGCTGACCGTTCCCGCCCGCCAGGAATCCTACATTTGCGTAACTACATTCATGGCGTTATACTGACGAGGCATGGTCCTCTTCGAATGGGACGCCGCCAAAGCAAAGGGCAACGAACGCAAACACGGAGTCTCCTTTGACGACGCCACGCTGGTCTTTCTCGATCCTTACGCCCTCATCGAGCAGGATCGCGTCGAAGACGGCGAACTGCGCTGGCAAACTCTCGGTTTGGTCGGCGGTGTCGTTCTGTTGCTGGTTGCTCATACCATTCGCAGCGACGTAGACGACGAAGTAATTCGCATCATCTCGGCTCGAAAAGCCACTCGGAAGGAACGCCAACGCTATGACCAAAATCGTGAAAAAGAAACTCTCCGCTAACCCGCTTAGCGCTTCCCAAAAGCGCCGCTTGGCCAAACTGGCTCAGCGTCCCGACTCCGCCATCGACTTCTCGGATATCCCCGAGCTGACCGAAAAATTCTGGCGCAACGCCATCCGCAACCCCTTCTACCGCCCCGTAAAAAAACAACTCACCCTCCGCCTCGACGCCGACGTCATCGCCTGGCTCCGCCGCCACGGCAAAGGCTACCAAACCCGAGCCAACGCCCTGCTCCGCGACGCCATGCTCCGCGACGCCACCCCCAAAGCCAGCTAGCGCCCGGGAACGCCAATCTCCCGATTGGCGTCCGTCTAAAGGAGATCGCGCCATGCCGATGAAGAATCCACCGCGCCCCGGAGGCGTCGTCCTCCGCCAGTGCATCGAACCCCTCGGCCTCACCATCACCGACGCAGCCGCCGCCCTCGGCGTCACCAGCACCACTCTCTCCGAACTGGTCAACGGCAAGCGCGGCATCTCCCCCGAAATGGCCGTCCGCCTCTCCAAAGTCTTCGGCGGCTCCGCCGCCAGTTGGCTCACCCAACAAGCCCACTACGACCTAGCGCAAATCCCCGCCAACCGCCTCTGCCTAAAACGCCTCCAGTTCGCCTAGCCCTCCGCTCTCCGTTGTAGTGGCGCAGCATCCTGCGCTAGTCCCTATGCGCGCCTTCTCCGCTTGGCTGTCATCCCGAACCCTCGCGCCCTGCACGAGGTACGCCTGCGGGCACCTGCTCGCGCTCAGGCTCTATGCGTCTGATGGAACCTTGCACAACGCCATCTTGAATCCCATGCCCGTCAGGGCAGAATGCGCGTTTTTTAGGTTGACGCGACTGAAGAAAGGAAGAACGAGCTTCTTTTTCGACTTACTGATAATGCCGAAAACGACCTCGTAGTCCGCGGCGACCGGCCTGGCATCGGGATCAGCTAGCCGATGCGATTGGGGAAGAATCCCATTAAGCTCCCGTCGAAAATCGATCTCGTTCAGAAAGAGCTTTGCTGAGACGACTCCCTGCGCAAACAAATGGCTCAACGCGCTCGAACTACTGTATCGCTTAAGGTGAACAACGTGCCGTGCCGCCGAATACAAATCGCAAAACTCGATCCGGTTTGGCAGGCTTGCCGAACCCACGAGTTTGGAGTCCATCAAAGCAAGGATTCCGGCGCTACTGTTTGCGACACGCTTTGAATAACTCGGCTCCGACTTATCCTGGTACGGCGGCAGGACCAAATCGCTATCTTTGATACCTTCGACAGCCTCGTTGATTCGCTTCACAAAATCAGTTGCAATCCGAAACCACCTAGCATTGTTCAGCAGAAATGTATCCGGACCGACCACAACCTCGCAGTAGAAGCAGCGATAAACAGGCCATTGCTTCACAACCGCCTCGCTGTCATTCGCAATTGCGGCAATGTGGTAGCGCTTCTTGAGAGCGTATTCATCGATTTCGTTAGGATCCCCAACCTCACTTAAAAAGGCGAGTGCGTGGATGTCGTCGTGAAGTGGAGCTTTCTTAGCACTTCTATATTTGAAACCGGACAGGTTTTCCCAATCGATCATCTCAGGGACAGCCAGCCACACTCCATCAAGCGATTGCTTCTTTAGCTTGTCGATCAGATGGAGATCTAATTCCGCCCTTCGGATCGGATCGTCGACTTCATGTATTTGTTCGATCCAGGGAAATCGAACCCTAAAATCGTTTTTCGCGTACTCAACCAGAAGGCGACCCAATAGGGGACGGACCTCTGACAGCACGATTGGCACCGTCATCTGCAGAGCATCGCGCCCAGTCAGCCTGCGCCCAAGAGCCGCCTCATCAACAGGTGCACCCGTAACGGCCCGAAGCAAATCCTGCTCAACATCTAGCCCGAACTCTGACATGCTCGCGTCTCGGATCGCCTGAATGCGCGCCTGCTGTGCCACTGCGTCAAGTGTCATTCGATCGATCGCCTTGATTTTGTTCGGATCGACGGCGTTTAGAGTTACCCGAAGACCAAAGTCCTCCTCATAAATGCCCGGTTTTAGCAGATTGCGTCCGTACCCGAATGTCAAAGCGAATTGCCTGCCTTCGGCTTCGACTAACCATACAGCTGCAGTACTAGCGTTGCGCACGACCGCAGGATCAATCGCACTCGCTCCGTCGAAAAACGAAACCCAACTGGGACGCCGGTCATCAGAAGGCTCGATATGGAGCCTCCCGGCCGACTGCCCGGCGACCACTACAGGGTACTGAACCAGGGAATCTGCATGCTTGAGTAGTTCGGACGCATCCTTAGGCGGGTCTTTTAAGAGGAACACCGTCAGGGTACGTGATCTAGACTTCTTTGGCATCGAATTAAGCCTAGACTACGTATCAGCTGGAATAATTACAAGTCTTGTCTTATCGGGGGATCTGCTGAAATCTGGGGTTTGGCGAAGCACGGATGGCAAGTCTTGAACCCTCCGAGAGCGACGGGGAGCGCCAAGGGACGTAGTAACGCGCCAGCGCGTGCGTGAGATCTTGGGATTGGCTGCTACTCCGCGCAAGTGAATCACGCAGACAGAGGAAACCAAGAGAACTAGGGGACTTTTTCGTTGCTACCCGCAGGCTGATTTCCAGCTTCTACTTGCATAGGTGCGAGCGCTGGTTGGGGCTGGGGTGCCGGGGCTGGCTTTTGCGCTGCACCTCGAACAAGGGCCCAGATCGAAACAAGACTGACTAGCAAAAGAGAGAGACCAGCGAAGCTCACGAATCGCTCCAAGCCATGAAGTTTGGTCGGTACAGCGGCTGGATCAGGAGCGAGAGCGTAGCCGCAAAGAAAGATCGCAGCGGGGAGGTTCGTACCGGCCAGGAATGAAACAAAGAACGGGCCCAGGTCGGACATCTCAAATCGACGTTGGCGTATCAATGTGATGAGGATCACAACGCCAGCAATCAGAAATCCCGTGACCGTTCCGAAGAGATTCAAGTCCATAACTAGGGCTCCCTCTTCGTAGCCGGTTCGTCCACAGGGGGCAGAGCCAGCTTCCCTCTGATCAAGTAGGCAACAGCGACGCCTGCCAGGCCACCGAAAACGTCGCCTGCCCAAGTAGGAATTTCGCTGAGGTATTTGAGAATGCCAGACGAGTGCAACAGACCTATTGCCCCACTGCTGGCGGTAACGACAACGGAAAGCATCACACCGATCTCGGCCAGCATAAGGAAAGTGGTCTGGCGCTTACGGCGTTCCTCTACTCGTTGCGCGCTGCTCTTTGAATCGGCGGCCATTGACACTCCTGCAGCAAACGTGCGAACTCTATGATGGGACCTCACATAGAGTCAAGTGCACTATTCCTAACCACTATCCGAACCGGAAGTCCTCCTTAGCGCGCCTGTATTTCGCCACAGCTCGGCGGGCGGGTGGCCAAGGCTTGGCGGGTTCCTTGAAAGCTCCGCGGTGGCCTACCCTTTGCGGTTTTTGTTCAGCCTCATGACATCCTTAACAGATTGTCCCGGGACATCCTTTACACTCCGGCGCGCGCGAAGTGCGCGCCGGAGTGAGTTCGATGGCATGGAAAACTGTGGATATTCACGAACAACGCGTGCAGTTTG
>DATNNV010000062.1:0-5499 GCA_035601655.1 Candidatus Dormiibacterota bacterium | reverse complement strand
GTTTCCACCCGATGTTTCCGCCAGTTCCGCCAATTGCAAAAATGATTGCGACGCCATCACGTGCTCGCCCAGTTCCGCCGACAATTCCGCCACCCGCAAATGATTGGGCTGCGATGGCTCCAGACTCACAATCCGCCCCAAAACCAGCAGCGTTTCCTCCTTCTTTCCCTGCCGCTGCAAATCCTCCAGCGCATTTTCATACGTCCCGATCGCCAGTTTCTTGTTCGAATGCTCCAGCAGTTGCCCAAAGCGCACTTTCTGTTCCCACGTCGGGTTGGCGTACCGCGCCAGCTTTTTGTAGGTCAGGCTGGCTCGCGTCGCATCCGTCGCCGCCACCTGCCGCTCAAACAACTCTCCCAGCAGCAGCACCGCCTGCGGCCCCTTATTCAACGAGAGACACAGTTCCGCCGCCATCTGCCGCACATTGTCGTTTTGCGGATCGCCTTCCAGGATTTGCAGGTATTCCGCCAGCGCGTCGGCCGTCTTCCCCTTCTGCAAAAGCTTCTCCGCCTTTTCTACCCGGCGGGCTACTTCGGCACGATTAGGATTTTCCGGCATGGGCGGTCTTCGGGACAGAGAGTTCCGCCTTGATTCTAGGATTCGCCCCGCGCCCCAGCAACGCGGTTCCCCCGCTCCGCGATTACGAAAGTCATGCCGTCGGCTCGCTCCCAGCTTTCCAGCCGGAAACAGAGCCGAAATAGCAGAAAATTAAAGTCTTCCGCCATTCCCGCCGATCTCAACCATGAGGCTGAGTGTCTCCCCACAACTGATGTCTACGGCAGTCAATTTCGACCCGCCTCGCGGCTCCCGCCTGCGCGAGTTCGCGAACCTTCGCCAACCTGGGTTCGTGGGCCTTCTTTTCGCCGCCCTCATCGCCGGGCAGGCGCTGGGCTTTCTTGTCCTCGGAACTGGCCGGGCGGGCCGCGGTCTTGCCGAGTCCATCGTCGTTCTGGTTAGCTTGCTCGCCCTCGCTTGCGCCTGGATCGCTTTTCGTCGCGCTCACGGCATTACCGCACTATTCTGGTTCTTGTTCGCCGCCGTCCTGGCCGTCTTGCTTGTTCCTACAGCTTTCCAGGCCTATGACACCCTGTTTGACCAAGCCATTTTGTCGGATTCGACCTGGCGCCTGCTCTACTGCCTCTACGGCGCCCCCATCCTGATGATGCTCTTTCTTCCGGGGGACCACCGGCGCGCACGTGTAAAGTTCGAGATTTTTCTCGATCTTTTTCAGGTCGCAATCGTCGTCGGCCTCATCTACTCCACCTTCTTCTTTTTTCCGGCGCAGCGGATGTTGCCCGCCGACGCGCTCCTGCACAACATCAGCATTAGCGACGCGCAAAGTCTACTTCTACTGATCGCAGCTTTGGTGCGCCTGCAATTCGCTAGCGTCTCCAACACTCGCAATCTGTTGTTCCGATTAGGACTCTTCCTGCTGGTCTGCGCGGTCGCAACCTGCATCGGTGACTGGATCGACCTGCACCACTATGTCTCCGCCGCCGCATGGTTCAACCTCGGCTGGGCCGTTCCTAATGTTGCCGCCGGGCTCATCGCCCTCACTTGGAAACCTTTCCCCGAGCCCCAATCCACTCCGGAGCCCGCGAATTTCCTAAGCTTCCTCGTCACCAACCTGGTCCTCGTAGGACTGCTCTGCTGTATCAATTTGCTGATGAACCGCTGGAAACAGGCGCACGGAGAAGCTCTCACAGACGTGGCCATTGCCGCATCGCTCGTCGCTTTCACCTTGCGGCTGGCCCTCACCCAGTTCCACCAACAACAGGAAATCGCCGGGCGCAAAGCCGCGCAAAAACAGCTGACCGCCTCCCACGAGCAAATCGGTCACTTGCTCGACAATGCCCGCCGCCAAACTGCCGAAGTTACCCAGATCAGCGAACTCGGAAGCCTCCTCCAGGCCTGCACTTCCCGGGAAGAAGTCTTTCGCCTCATCCCGGAGCGCTTGCGCCGTCTGTTCCCGGGCGCCTCCGGCTCCGTCTCATTGCTCAGCGCCTCTAAAAACCGCGTCGAGTCCGCCGCCGAATGGGGGGTCTGTCCCACCGATCGGATCTTCTCGCCTGAACAATGTTGGGCTCTTCGCCGCGGATGCACCCATGCTCATCCTGGTGGACGCTCCGTCCCGCACTGCTCTCACCTGCTGGGCGAAGGTCCTTCGGTCTGCATTCCTCTCGTCGCCAACGGCGATACCTTCGGAACGCTGGCCATCCAGAATGATGAACCCCTATCCCCCATTTCTGACCCAGACGCTGGCTCCGCCGCCTTCGCTCGCCGCCTTCAGGTCGCCGCCACCGCCGCCGAACACATCGCGCTCGCGATTGCCAACCTTAACCTGCGTGAATCTCTCCGCGTCCAGGCCGTCCGCGACCCGCTCACCGGCCTCTACAGCCGCCGCTACATGCAGGAGTTCCTCGAGCGCGAACTCCACTCCGCTCGCCGGAAACACCGTCCCGTCGCCGTCATGATGCTCGATCTCGACCGCTTCAAACGCTATAACGACAACTTCGGACATTCCGCCGGCGACCAGGCCTTAGCCGCCGTCGGCGAGACTCTTCTGCGCTGTGTGCGCGCCGAGGACGTAGCCTGCCGCTACGGTGGCGAAGAATTCGCCCTCATCCTCCCCGAGTGCTCCCTTCGCCAGGCCACCCTGCGCGCTGAGGAAATCTGCAAGCGCCTCAGGGATTACCGCGCCCAGCCCGACCACCAGGCTGGTACTCTTACCGTCTCGATCGGCGTCGCTGCCTTCGATGAGACTACCGATCGCGTCGATCTCCTCCTCAAGTTCGCCGACGACGCTCTCCACCAAGCCCAGCGCGCTGGCCGCGACCGCGTCGTCGCCGCCCGCCCCGCAGCCGCTTTGCCCGAATCAGAATTCACCGAAACGGATCCAGCCACAATGGCTTCGATCGAAATAACCTAGTCAAACCTAGGGGGGAGACAAAGGTTGCGCAGGGACAGCCGCCTCGGCTGTCCAAGCCGAGCGCAGCTCGGCACCTGCTCGCCACCTTTTCTCCGCCGCTAACCCTCCGCTTCTGATATACGAATACGAGCCCTCATGCCCGCTCCATCCTCGAACCCCGAGTCCGGCCTCCGGCGCCAACTCACCGCCGGACAGATGACCATGGTCGCCGTCGGCGGTTCCATCGGCACCGGACTCCTCCTCGGCACCGCCGCCGCCATCGAACTCGCCGGACCCGCCGTCATTCTAAGCTTCGTCCTCGCCGCCTTCATCAGTTGGACTGTCGCCCTGGCCCTCGGCGAACTCGCCAGCACTCATCCCGCCGCCGGCTCCTTCGGCGTCTACGGAGACCTCTACCTCAACGACTGGGCCGGTTTCATCTCCCGTGCCGGCTACTGGCTCGGCATCGCCGTCTCCATCGGAGCCGAGATGGTCGCCTCCGCCACCTACATGCGGCTCTGGTTTCCACGCGTGCCCGCCATCCTCTGGGTCTTGGTCTTTTCCGCCTTCCTTCTCGCCATCAACTTCCTCGCCGTCCACACCTATGGACGCTTCGAATTCTGGTTCGCCATGATCAAGGTCGCTGTCATCGCCACCTTCATCGCGCTCGGCGCAGCCCTGCTTGTCACCGGACGCGCCGCTTCCCAATACACCGCCCACGGAGGATTTTTCCCGCTCGGAGCCGCCGCTCCGCTCCTGGCCATCACCTTCGCCATCTACACCTTCGGAGGCGTGGAATTCGTAGCCGTGGCCTCCGGCGAGTCCAGTTCCGCCAAGGCCATCGCCAGCGCCGTTCGCATGACCTTTCTGACCCTCACCTTCCTTTATTTAGGAGCCATCGTCATCCTGGTCGGGATCATGCCCTGGAACCGTGCCGGCGTCACCGAAAGCCCATTCGTCACCGTCTTCCGTTCCGTCAATTTCCCCGGCGCCGGTCACTTCATGAACTTCGTAGTCCTGACCGCCGCCCTCTCCGGAGCCAACGCCGCCCTCTACATCTCTTCCCGCATGCTCTTCTCCCTGGCCCGCACCGGATGGGCTCCCCCAGCCCTGGGCCGCCTCAGCGCAAAAGGCACTCCGACCTTAGCCCTGCTCGTCTCTTCTTACGGAATCATTGTCGCCCTGGTCCTCGAACGCTGGGCCCCAGCCAAAGCCTTCGAATATATTCTCCGCGGCGCCTTCTTCGGCATGATGCTCTCCTGGATCACTTCGCTGGCGGCTCACATCTCCTTCCGCCGCCGGCTCACCGCAGCCCAGGCTGCAGAAATTCCCGCCCGCTCACCGCTAGGCAAATGCGGATCCATCGTCGGCCTCGTTGTAGTCGTGGCCGCGATCGCCAAAACCTGGTGGGACTCCCGCATCAACCTGATCGCCGGACTGACTTTCCTGATCGCCCTAACCTTTCTCTACTTCTTCCTCCGCCCAAACGCGAAGCAGAGCAACTCACGGAAGCCGCAGAAAAACGGGACTTAGCATGCAGACGTTTGTAGGTCAGCCTGATTATGAAATAGGGAACTGCTCACGTAGCGGCGGACGCCTTCGTCCGCCCGGAGCGTAGCCGGCAACCATCACGCCAAGGTAAGAGCGCTCGCTGGTTAAATGGAGACTTGACACCTGACACCTGAGACCCGCCCCACTACAATATTCTTCATGCCCGACGATCTCCTCCGCCACCGCTCCGAGTTCCCCATCCTCGAGCGCACCAACTACATGATCTCCAACTCGCTCGGAGCCATGCCCCGCGGCGTTTACGACGCGCTCCATGCCTACGCCGATCTCTGGGCAACACGTGGCGTTCGCGCCTGGATGGAGCGCTGGTGGATGCTCGCCCTCGAGGTGGGCAACGAACTCGGCACCCTGATGAATGCGCCCAAAGACTCCGTTTCTCTCCACCAGAACGTCACCACCTGCCAGGCTGTGGTCGCGTCCTGTTTCGATTTCACCGGCACACGCAACAAAGTCGTTTACAGCGACATGAATTTTCCTTCCGTCATGTATTTCTGGGAGGCGCAGCGCCAGTACGGCGCGCGGGTTCACATGGTCAAGACGGACGACGGTATCACCGTCCCTACCGATCGCCTGCTCCATGCCATCGACGAGCAGACTCTGATCGTCCCCATCTCTCACGTTATTTTTCGCAGCTCCTATATCAACGACGCCAAAGCCATCATCGACAAAGCGCACAAAGTTGGAGCTCACGTTGTCCTCGACACTTTCCAGTCGCTTGGCACCGTACCCGTCGACATCCACTCGCTCAATGCCGACTTCGCCTGCGGAGGAGTGCTCAAGTGGCTCTGCGGCGGTCCCGGGGTTGCTTATCTCTACGTCCGCCCCGACCTCGGTAAGAAATTGGAGCCGAAACTCACCGGATGGTTCGCGCACGAAGATTCTTTTGAGTTCGCCACCGGGCCCATCCGTTACGCCGATCCTCCGTACCGATTCATGAATGGAACCACGCACATTCCCGCAATCGAGGCGGCGCGTCCCGGCACGAAAATCATCCGCGAGGTTGGTGTTGAGAAAATCCGCGA
>DATNNV010000061.1:0-88309 GCA_035601655.1 Candidatus Dormiibacterota bacterium | reverse complement strand
CACCGCGCCGTACGTACGATCCGTCCTCCACGTGCCATTGTTGTCCAGGTCTTCATGTCCGGTGAGTTCCGGAGAAACGTAACGCGCGGACTGTGACCTTGCCTCTCGCAGTTCCCGCGTTTGCGACCATTGATCAAAACTATCCCGGCCCGGAAGGTCGTAAATGTCGTAAGAAATATAGTCTGTGCCGGAAACTTGCACCTGCGAGCCTCCGTCCACCAGAAACGCCTGGCCTCCGCCGTTAATTTGCCCTTGACCCTCGCGCAGCGTAATCGTCGTGAAACTCCCGTCAGGATCCACGGTAATGCGGTAGTCGCCGCGCTGCAGCATCGTGAACGCCAGGTTCGGCGTATCCACCTCGAACACATCATCGCGGTAAAGATTGCGCATCCGCACATCAATCGTTCCGGAGTTCAACTGGATTTGCACCGTGCGGTCATCCAGATTCAGGAAGGAGACCGACGTCTGTCCGCCCACGCGAATCGCGGTGGACCCGATATGCATCTCCGCTCGTGATCGATCGCCGGTCCACAGACTGTCTCCCGCCGTCATCGGCCGGTTCAGCGTGGCCCAAGCCCAGTCCGTCTCGCCACCCGGCTGGAAAGAAACTTCGCCCTCGACGTGGTTCAGCCGCGCCACGCGCATCGGTGGATCGTCGTATGCCAGGGCTGGCCGCGCCACCACCACGCACAAGCACAGCACTAGCCCGACGCGCACGCAGAAATTCGTAAAATTGGCAGTTGTGTTCATCGATCGAGTCCTTCCGGGCGCAGCTGCGCCCTTTGCTCATCCAACAGGCATGTGAAGTTGACGTTCCGCGAAGGAATTCTCGGAAACGCTGGTCGGGCCACGCGCAAACTTTAGCTAAGCGCCAAATTAGCCGAGCCCCATTAGCCGAGCCCCATTAGCCGAACCTTGGACGCTCGACTCCCTGTATTCAATGCCTTGCTCGGGAGAGTAGCGGGGAAGCCCAAGACATACTGTCCCGTTTTGGACACTGCCTTCTGGACCGCGCCTGATGGGCTGCTGCGTCTTCCCCTTCTCAGCGGCAAACGGTGGAGGTGGCGAAGGTGGCGGATAGATGATCGCCCCAGGCTTCTGTTACTTCGAGGGCGATGGCGTAGGAGAGATACTCCTCCAGAGCTTGCGGCGATTCGCCGGCAGGATTGAGTTTTTCCAGGCGGTCGCGTTCCACGCTTTCCAGGAACGCGCGGAAGCCTGCAATTTCGTCCAGCGTTTTCCGGCCGAGCGGCGTGGTGTATTTCAAAAACGGCGCCCAGCCTAGATTAACGAGAATCAGCGAGAGAATTGTCAGAGAAAGAGCCGGAGAAGCATTCTTCGCCAGCTCGCGCAGCAGCAGGCCGATGGCCCAGAGAAACGCGGAGATGGCCGCCAGTCCCGGGAGAATGCGCAGGACGCCCGAGCGCGTGCGAATGGCGTCTTTGCAAGCAGGAACGAAGCTGAGCTCGACGAGTAAGCCGAGGCAAAGCCCGGCGAAGAGAACCCACATGGTGAAGAAAACCGACCCCGTCGTGCTGCGCGAGTGCGCGGCCACGGCAAGAGCGAGAGCGGCGACGAAGGTAGCGAAGACCCCGAGTGCGATGGCTCCTGCTTGCCGCTTGAAGTACAAGCCGTCCAGCCGCTTCCGCAACTGCGTCTGAATGTGAAAAACGTAGCGGCCGTTCTGCGCCGTGTTGCGCTGGTCCAGCGCCGGCGTTAGCTCGAGGACCGGTCCATCCTCGAAAAGGGTCGTCAGGATGTCTTTTTCTTCGGGTGCCAGCTTCGATTCGGTCGCGCGATCGCTCATCAGCCGTGACAGCTTGTATTTGCTGCCGGAGGGCTCCACGCGCAGGCACCCTCGCGCCGCCAGCTCCGCGATAACCGCGGCAAGCGAGCGGCCGTCGCTGCCGGTGGTCACCACGTAGCGTGCCGCCGCCGCGGATAAACCACTCGGCGGCTGGTAGCGAATCACCAGCGCGCCCGGCTTAGGCTTGCGGCCAGTCGAGAGACGCGCAACGAAGTAGTAGAAGAAGAGGACTGTGGGCGCGAGGAGGAGCCACGCGTCCTGTTGAAAGGGTTGCATCTTTGCAGCGCTCTGAGTCCATCGTAACGGCTGCACAAAGCCCGCGACACGAAATCGCGCCCCGTTGCACCGCGATATGCACCGATGACCACAACGGCACAACCGCAAAATCCTGGTAGGGGCGCAGCACTGCTGCACCCCAGGTAGGCAACCACAAAGCGCAAGAGAGGAATTGTGATAACGGTAGCGAACCAGCCCGTGGGTGCGTGGGGTCTACGCTGCAAAAGTGGCGTCAGGCCGCCGCATTTCCAAAAGAATTAGGCGGATTCAGTAGAGGACGGTTCGGAGGGCGACGGCTCCTCCGACGGCCGTTCGGCGGATGGTGATTCGCCCGGCAGTAGCGCGACGCTCGATGGCTCGACGAACGGCTCCGAAGCCGGCGACGCGGCTTCCGGGGCATCGGAATCAGGTGCTTCAGACGCGATGGCATCGGACGCGGCGGAATCGGGGACTGGCGCGTCGGCTGCCGGCGCCGCGGCCGCTGGAGCATCACTGGATTCGAGTCTCGCTGTAAGCGCCTCAACGATTAGGTCGACAAGTTTTTTTGCCGCCGAACCGTCGGGATCCTTGTCCGGGTTGTACTGCGCGACGTCCAAACCCACAAGATTCTTGTGCCGCACGATTTCTTTCAGCGCCGCGCGAACATCCTCGAACCGCAATCCGCCGCTGCCCGGAACATTCACGGCAGCAAAATCCTCCTGTGCGATCACGTCGGTATCGAGATGCAACACGAATTCCCGCGCATCCGCATGCACCAACCCGAGCGCCTCGCTGGCAGACTTTGCGCCGCCTTTGAACAGAATATCCGCGGCATAGACATGCCGCATCGGCGAGCGCGTCAGAAATTCCTGCTCCGGCGGATCGACCCGTTCCAGACCGAAGAGCACCACATCCGGCTCGCGCACCAGCGGCGTTTCGCCCCAGAAGCGCACCAGCTCCGGCGCGCCTCTGCCGATGATGTGCGCAACTACCATGCCGTCTATACGCCCAGACGGCGTGGTCGCCGGCGTATTCAGGTCCGCGTCGCGGTCGAACCACAAAAGATTCACGCGCTTGTAATAGCGCCGCGAAGCCGTGAGCAGCCCGATCACCTGCGCACAGTCGCCGCCCAGCACCAGCACCAACGCGCCGCTTTTGATAGCCACCTCGGCGCGCGTTTTCAGGTCATTCAGCCCGGCCACGATTTCGGTGAGATTGCGCGCGCGGCGATGTTCTTCATCGTCGGCGAAAAGGCGTGGCGCGCAGTCGCCGTGGTCAATTACTTCGTAACCCGCCGATTTCAGCCGGTCCACCAACCCCGCGGCGCGCAAAGCAGCCGGAGCTTTCTCGCCTCCGGCAAGAAATGCCGCGGCGCTCGAAGGCGCGCCAATCAAGGCAATCTTCTTCGGTTGACGGACGATTTTGACCGCCAAGGTGCCCCCTGTGTGATGGTTTACGGCTACTACCTGGGTCTTTGCTTCTGCCGGCGCTCACAGCCCCCTCGCCGGACCTTTCCACCGTGCTACCGGAACCTGGTTAGCGCCGCGGCGCTGGAGCGATGCTGGCCAGCTCCGGCGGTAGCGTGAAGCGCACGTCTTCGCGAATCAAATCGAGATCGCGCTGATCCGTGAAACCGTGTTCGGCCAGCCGGTCGCTCACCTGCTCCACCAGAACTTCCGGAGCGGAAGCACCCGCAGTCAGGCCCACCCGCTTGACGCCTTCGAGCCACTTGGGATCGATATCCGAAGCTGAGTCGATAAGCTCAGCCTTGACGCCGCGCCGCTGCGCCACTTCCACAAGACGATTCGAGTTGGAACTGTTCTGCGAGCCCACCACCAGAATCAGATCGACGTCCTGCGCCACTTGCTCGACCGCTTCCTGCCGATTCTGCGTGGCGTAGCAGATGTCATCGCTCTTGGGGCCGACAATCTTCGGAAATTTCTGCCGCAGCCGCGCCACAATTTCCTGCGTATCGTAAAGGCTCAGCGTGGTTTGCGTCAGGAACGCCAGCCGCTCCGGGTCGTTGACTTCCAGCCGGTCCACCGCTTCCACCGAATCCACAACAATGGTCCGGTCCGGCGCTTCGCCCGAAGTGCCCACGATTTCCTGATGGTCTTTGTGGCCAATCAGAATGATGGTGCGCTTCTCGCGCGCAAATTTCAGTGCTTCCAGATGCACCTTGGTGACCAGCGGGCAAGTGGCATCGATCACTTTGAGCGAGCGCTGCTTGGCCTCTTCGCGAACCGGAGGCGGAACGCCGTGCGCGCTGAACACCAGCACCGCGCCGTGCGGAACGTCCTCGATGGATTCGACAAAGATGGCTCCGCGGCGGCGCAATTGCTCCACCACGTAAGTGTTGTGCACAATTTCGTGGTGCACGTAGACCGGCGCTCCGTATGCTTCCAGAGCCAGTTCCACAATATCCACCGCGCGCACTACCCCGGCGCAGAACCCTCGCGGCCTCACGCGCAGTAAGACCTTACCGTTTGTATCCGTCGGCATCGTTATCCTAACTGTTTAGTTTCCCAACGCTCTATCATACCTTACCGAGCGCCTGCCTCGCATCTCGTTTCGCAGCGTTTTCGAGCCGCGCCTTGGCCCAAACGTGACGAAAGATGCGCCTCCGCCTGCGGTAAGCAGCGAAACACCATCGTCCATATTGGCGGTCGCGCAGGCCGCGCCGCGGCGGCAGAATGCCAGGCATGGAGCAAGAATCCATGAAGACCGAGCCTGTGACTCTGGAAAGGCGCGTAGTGCGTCTCGATCCATTGACGCGGGCGCACCACCACAGGCTTTGCGAAGTGGGGCTCGACGAAGAACTGTGGAAGTGGATCCCGGTGCCGGTTCGCACCGCGGACGAGATGGCCGCGTACCTCGAGAAAGCCCTCGATGAGCAGCAACGCGGCGTGTCGCTGCCCTTTGCGATTGTGGAAAGAGCCAGTGAACTCGTCATCGGAAGCACGCGTTACATGAACATCGAACGCGAGCATCGCCGCGTGGAAATCGGCTGCACCTGGGTGGCCCAGGCCTGGCAGCGCTCGCCGGTGAATACCGAAGCGAAATACCTGCTCCTGCGCCACGCGTTTGACACATTGGGATGCATGCGCGTCGAGCTAAAGACCGATTCCTTGAACGAAAAGTCGCGCGCCGCCATCCAGCGCATCGGCGCGAAAGAGGAAGGTATCTTTCGGAACCACATGATCACAGCAAGCGGGCGCATCCGCCATACGGTGTATTACAGTATTGTAGAAGCGGAATGGCCCGGTATTCGTGCGCGCTTGGAGCAGAAAATGGCCGCGCAATCGGGTATTGCTTCGAGCGAAAATGGCGACCCCTCCAGATCCGAAAAACCGGCGGCGTAGCGAACGCGTCATGCTGCAGGTGCCGATCACGGTCCTGGCGGAGACGCCGGAGCGTGTGCCGGTAAAAGAGGAAACGCACACGCTGGTAGTGAGCGCGCACGGCGGAATGCTGAAACTGAAAATGGAAGTGCTGTCGGGCCAGCCGCTCACGCTGGTACATCCGAAGAGCGGCAAGCAGGAGCCCGCGCACGTGGTGCGCATCGAGCAGCCCAGCCCGGACTACTACGCCGTGGCTTTCGAGTTCGACCGCCCGGCGCCCAATTTCTGGCCGGTGGTGTTTCCGCCATCCGACTGGGGCGCGGCACCCTCTTAAGAGAGAAGCGCGCTCCTGGCAGGAACGGGCGGCAACCCATTTCCGTTCGCAACTAATCCAATTCGTGTGGGTTGAATAAGGTGGAAGTGAGCTGGGAGGATTTTGCCATGCTAGGTTTCGGTGCAGGTACGTTGATGTCGCGCGGCCTAGTGATCGCCGCGGCGGTTTGCGGATTATTTTTGGCGGGATGCGATGAGCGCGTGCGCATTATTCGCGATCCGGATATTGCGATCGCCAGGCACTCCACCTGGGCGTGGCGGCCCATGGAGGCTAGAAAAGAAGCGCGCAATTCCTCGCGCAACGACCGTGCGGTAATTTCGCGCGACGTGATCGGTCGCCGTGGCGAAACGGTTCCCCCCGAGAACGATCCGGCCACGGAAATCGACCGCCGGCAATTTCAACACGAGATCGAACGCCAGTTCACCGAGAGGGGGCTGACGCAGGTCAGCGACCCGGCAGCGGCGGATTTTCTGGTCGACTATCATTTTGCGGCGCAGCGCCGCAATGTGACCGTCGAGCACGTCTATCCGGGCGGATATGGCGGGCTGGTTTGCGGGCCGTTCGGCTGCTGGGACGGATGGGGCTACGGGCCGCCGGAAGTGGGCTATGAAAATATCAGATTCCGCGAAGGGACCTTTGTGCTTGATGTCGTACAGAGCCGCACGAAGCGGCTAGCCTACCGCGCCATCGGCCAGAAGCCGGAACACAAAGCGCAGTTTTCGCACGACCAGATCCATGACATGGTTCACGCGCTGCTGAAAAACTTTAAGACCGTCGGAAGGTAACGACGTCAGAGCAGCCTAGAACAGAGAATCGAAAGGCTCGGCGCATTGCGCCGGGCCTTTTTGTTTTTGGCGCTGTGCTGATATTCTCCGGTGCGACGACGGCTTCGCGGTTGGCAGACAGAAGCTAGTTCGCGGCGTTTTCGCGATTGAGTTTCGGGGGATGTGCATGGAATCGGGAAAAGTTATCGTCATTACCGGAGCGAGCACGGGATTTGGGCGATCGATCGCGGAGACGGCGGCGCGCCAAGGCTTTCGCGTGTTTGCGACAATGCGCAACGTGCGCGGCAAGAATGCGGCGGCGGCGCGGGAATTGCGCGAGATCGCGGAACGCGAATCGCTGTGGCTGCGCGCGATCGAGCTGGACGTAACGGATGACGCTTCGGTCGAGCGCGCGGTCAGCGAAGTGATCGGCGAAGCCGGACGCCTCGACGTACTGGTGAACAACGCCGGCTACGGCCTCATGGGCGTAACCGAGGCGGTCACGATGGAGCAGGCGCAACGTATCATGGACACGAATTTCTTTGGCGTGGTGCGCATGAACCGCGCGGTGCTGCCGCACATGCGCAAACAAAAAAGCGGCTTGCTAATCCATATCAGCAGCGGAGCAGGGCGCTTCGTGGTGCCCAGCATGGCGTTTTACTGCGCCAGCAAATGGGCGCTCGAGGCGCTCGCCGAAGAATATCGCTATCAGCTCGCCGGCCAAGGGATCGACTCGGTGATCATTCAGCCGGGAGCGTATGCCACCGCGGTATTCGGCAACCTCGAGCGCGCTGCGGATACTTCGCGGACGGACACTTACGGGCCGGTCAACGAAATAGCCGAACGGATTACGCAAGCGCTTGCTGCAGCCACGGGCAACCCGCAGGAGATTGCCGACGCGGTGCTGCAAACCATCGAGACGCCGCCCGGCCAGCGAAAACTGCGCCAGCGCATCGGAAGCGGATCGCAAGGCGTTATCGCTCTGAATGACCTGTCGGAGCAAGTGCAGAAGCAACTGCTCACCGCATTCGGCCTGAATGAAATTACAAAGTTCGCCGCGAACTAAGCCTGCGCTGCGACTCGATCGAAGGAAACAGAGCTGCGCGCGGGTGGCGCACGTAGACCGCCGCTTGCGCGCATAGCGGGATGCTCCTATTCTCGATGGCTATGCTGCTGCGAAATCAGGTTGCGGTGATTACCGGATCCGGGCGCGGGATCGGGCGGGCCATCGCGCGGCTTTTTGCGAAGGAAGGGGCGGCGGTGTTTCTGACCGCGCGCACGAAGAGCGAGCTGGTGAAAACGGCGAAACAGATTACCACGGGCGGCGGGCGCGCGGCGTTCGTCACGGCGGACTTGACGCTCGAAGCGGACTGCTTGCGCGTGGTCGGCGAAGCGCGGGAAAAGCTGGGGCCGGTCAGCATTCTGGTGAACAACGCCGGGCATTATGGGCCGATCCTGCCGGTGGAAGAGTATCCGCTGGAAGAATTCGACAAAGTGATGGCGGTGCACCTGCGCGCGGTTTTTTTGCTGACGCAACGGGTGTTGCCGGAAATGTACGAGCGCAAAGGCGGCGTGATATTGAATATTTCGAGTTTGTCGGCGAAGTCGGCATTTCCGTGGGGTTCGGCGTACGCGGCGGCGAAAGCGGGGATGCTGGGGCTAACGCGGGTGACGGCGGCGGAAGGGGCGCGCAAGGGCGTGCGGGTGAATGCGCTTTGTCCCGGGCCGGTGACGGAAACAGCGATGTCGAAAGAGCTGGGCACGACGCTGGCGAAGAAACTCGGCGTAAGCGAAGAAGAGCAGCTTGCCGGGTTCTTGAGCACGCTGCTGCAAGGGCGCGCGCAGACCGCGGACGAAATTGCGCGGGCGGCGCTGTTCTTGTGCTCGGAGCAATCCAGCGCGATCACCGGGCAAGCGATCAATGTGGATGGCGGAGCGGCGTTCTTCTGAGCGCAAGTGGCGCGATCGATTCCATTTCGGGAATAGCGGAAACAAAGGACTTAGCGGAGGAGCGGGAAACGCCCCTACCCCACACCCCCGGTGTTTTTGCACAAGAGTGCGCAAGCGATTGATTTTGGGGCAGTTAGCTTGCATTCTGGGTGTAAAGAAATGCAGCAAGAGTGCGGAAACGATAGAAAACGTTAGAGTTAGAAAATGTGAAAGAGGGCTACGCGGACTGCGGTCTGCGCTAGAGATAATTGGGCGGACCGATCTAAAGATCGGCCACTACAAAAGCAAAAGCGCCAGCCGGACGCTGACGCTGTAAAGGTTGGTACGCACAATTACCTAAGAACAATGTGCACCAATATTAGAGGTCTGTCAAGGGAAAAGGGGCCAAAAAGGGGAGGAACGCAGCCTTATTCGCGGCGGAGGATGGTGATGGGGTCGACGCGGGTGGCGCGGCGGGCTGGGAGGTAGGAGGCTAGGAGGGCGGTGGCGAGGAGGGCGAGGGCGGAGGCGGAGAAGGCGAAGGGGTCGGTGGGGTGGATGCCGAAGAGGAGGGTGGAGATTAGGCGAGTGAGGGCGAGGGAGGCGGCTACACCTATGGCGACACCCAAGAGGGCGAGGCGCATGCCTTGGCCTACGACCATTTTGAGGATGTCGGCGGGTTCGGCGCCGAGGGACATGCGGATGCCCATTTCCTGTTGGCGAGCGGAGACGGAGTAGGCCATGACGCCGTAAATGCCGATGGCGGCGAGGATCAGGGCGAATCCGGCGAAGACGCCGACGAACTGCATGATCAGGCGGGGCTGCGCGACGGAAGAACCGACGACGGTGTCCATGGTGGCGATTCCGGCGATGGGGAGGTTGGGATCGATTTCGGCGATTTTGGCGCGGACGGCGGAGACGAGGGATTGGGGATTTCCG
Source organism: Candidatus Dormiibacterota bacterium (assembly GCA_035601655.1). GTDB lineage: Bacteria > Acidobacteriota > Terriglobia > Acidiferrales > UBA7541 > Acidiferrum. The sequence goes on along the minus strand of DATNNV010000061.1, from coordinate 78,940 downwards.
GGAGAGCGGACGATTAGGGTGGTGGCAGCCCAGGGGTTTTGTTCGAGAGGCAGGTACATTTCTTCGACGTTGGCGGCGGTGAGGGCGGTGAATTTGACGTCGGAGACGACACCGACGACTTCGCGCGGAATGCGGTCACGGGAATTGGCGAGGTGCTTGCCGATGGGATTCTGTCCGGGCCAGTAACGGCCAGCAATGGTTTGGTTGACGACCACGACCATGGGAGAGCTGGCGGTGTCGCGTTCGAAGAAAACGCGGCCTTTGAGGAGCGGAGTGCGCACGGTGTCGAAATAATCGGCGCTGACCTGGCGCAAGGCGGTGGTGGGATCCTTGCCGACGCCCTGGCAGACGGTGCCTTCGGGGCAAAAATAGACGAAGCGGGCGCCTCCGGAAAGTGGCAAGTAGCTGGTGAGGCCGGCTGCCTGGACACCGGGAACAGATTTCACGTGCTCGAGGATCTGACGGTAAAACAAGGTTTGATTCTCGGGTGTGGCGTAATGATTCGGTGGAAGATTCATCGGGAAGGTCATCAGATCTGCGGAAGAAAAACCTGGATTGATGTGCATGAGGCGGGAAAAGCTTTCGATGAGCAGGCCGGCGCCGGTCATAAGGACGAGAGCGACAGCCATTTCGGAGACGACGAGCAGGCTGCGGAGCCGTCCGCGGCTGGCTCCTCCAGAGGAGCCGCGCGAGCCTTCTTTGAGACTGCCGTGAAGTTCCTTGCCGGCGGCTTGGAGGGCAGGCACGAGGCCGAAGAGAACGCCGGTGATTAAGCAAAGGAGCAGGGAGTAGAGGAGCACGGAAGCGTCGAGGCGGGCGTCCGCGAGGCGAGGAACGGAGCCGGGGCTGAAGGCGCGGACCGCGGGAACCACGACGGAAGCGAGGCTTACGCCGACCACTCCGCCTAAGAGCGCGAGCAACAAACTTTCGATGAGCAATTGGCGAACGAGGCGCGGGCTGGAGGCGCCGAGGGCTTTGCGAAGCGCGATTTCGCGCTCGCGAGCGGTGGCGCGGGCGAGGAGGAGATTGGCGACGTTGGCGCAGGCGATGAGAAGAACGAAGCCGACGGCGGCGAGGAGGACGGCGAGGCCGGGACGCAGGGTGCCGACGAGACTGTCCTGGAGCGAAACTGCGGTGGTGGCGAATTTGCTGGAGTCTACGAAGCCGGGGAAGTGGGTGCGGTAGCGCGCGTCGATGGTATCGAGTTCGGCTTGAGCGCCGGCGAGAGTGAAGCCGAGACGCAGGCGGGCGATGACATTTAGATAGGAGGCGCCGGTTTGCACTTGTGCCGGAGTGAGGAAGGCGGGTTCGGAGACGCGGGGGAGCCAGACATCGGGTTCGGGAAATTGCTGTGGAAAGCGAAAGGTGGCCGGGAGAACGCCGACGATGGTGGCGGGGCGGCCATCGAGAGTGATGGAGCGGCCCAGGACGTGTTCATCGGCTGCGAAATGGCTGTGCCAGAAGCCGTCGGTGATGATAGCGACGTCGGCGGCGCCGGGGGCTTCTTCTTCGGGAAGGAAGCCGCGGCCACGGACGGGCGAAGTGCCGAGAACAGAGAATAGGTTGCGGGTGGCGCGGGCGCCGTTGATGGCTTCGGGTTCGCGCTCGGTCACGAGGCTGAGAGTGGTGCCGTAATAGGCGGCGCTGCTTTCGAGTGCGGAGGTTTGCTTGTTGATTTGGGTGAATCTGGTGAAGGAGATATTGACCCCGGTGGCTTTCGTTTGCAGCAAGGTGCCGGAAAGGAAAAGAAGGCGGCCGGGGTCGCGATAGGGGAGCGGCTGGAGGAGGACGGCGTTGACGACGCTGAAAATGGCGGAGTTGGCGCCGATACCGAGGGCGAGAGTGAGAACGGCGACGGCGGTGAAGCCGAGATTCTTGCGCAGCATGCGGGCTGCGAATTTGAGATCCTGCAGGAGTGCTTGCATTTAATCGCCTCTCAGAAACGCGGACATTTGTCCGTTAATTCAAATGACTGGTCCCAGTATCTAGACGCGGCAGCTCGCCGCTACGTTTTCGTTGTTTTTTGAAACCGCCAATATGGCTGGCCTTTGTGGGCGGCGCCGCGATATTCTCGTAGCCTACGTCATTCCTCCTGGAGGGCGATAGTAGACGTGAGCCAAGCTTCTTACGCAGGCCCGGAACGCACGGAAGGCGAGGACATGCGGCGCAGTTCGCGCGTGGAGCGCCAGATTCCACTGCTGATAGCGGGACATGATGGCATCGGGCAGGAATTTCTGGAGCAGACCGCGGCGATCAGCTTGAACCTGCACGGCTGCCGGTATACCTCGCGGCATTTGTGCCAAGTTGGGTCGTGGGTGACGCTGCAACTGATTGAGGCGTCGCGGGGTCCGAAACCAAACACGATGGTGCGGGCGCAGGTGAAGTCGGTGCACCCGCCGGTGAATCCGCGGGACCTTTTTCATGTGGGAGTGGAGCTGGAAGCTCCGGGAAACATTTGGGGGATTTCACCGACACCGCTGGACTGGCGGCCGCTGCTGGGGACGATGCCGTTTGAGACGCACACGGGCGCGACCGGGCCGGGGCGTTCGTCGGTGATGGAAATGCCGGTGGCGTTGCGGCCGACGATTGTGCCTCCACCGGAGCCGGAGGCGAGCGCGGCGCAAGCTGCGCAGGAGAATGGGCCGGAAGCGGAACAAGGCAACGGGCAAACGATAGGGCCGGCGCAGATTTTGCCGTTGCGTGCGGAGGGTGAAGCGGCGAAGCCGAATCGCGTGGTGGTATCGCCGGAACAACTGATCGGGGCGCTGCAAGCAAAGCTGCACTCGACCGCGGAAGGCGCGGTGCAGGCGGCCATCGCGAAACATCTGGAACCGGCGATCAGCAAGGCGCTGGCGTCGCTGGAAGAAAAACATGCCGCGTGCGTGCAAAGTTTGAGGGATATGTTGTCGCAACAGCGGAGCACGCTGGTGCACACCTCGCGGGAAGAAATGGCGGCGCGAATCGAAGACCGGCTGACGGAAGCGCGCGGGCGGTGGGACGGGCAGATGGAAGGCTACCGGATGCGCGCGGAAGAGATCGTGCAGCGGCTGGAGCGGCAAGCCGCGGCGGCGCATCACGACTTGGCGGCTGCGAAGGAGACCGCGGAAAAAGCACTGCGCGATCTGGGACCGACCATCAGCGCGCAGATTGGGCAGGCGCTGCACCATGCCAGGGAAGATTTTGATCTGAGCGCGGCGCAAGTGGCGGATCGGCACTTGACGCGTTTGGGCGAGCAGGCGCAATCGCTGGCGAGCGAGGCGGCGGCGCAACTTTCGGCGGATTCGGCGGCGGTGAAAATGGAGATGTACACGGGGGCGCGGGGAGCGCTCGAAGAGTTTCGCCGGCAAAGCGAAGTGCACGCGGGGCTGACGCTGGCGGAGACGACGCAGCGGATTACTTCGACGCTGGCGGCGCTGGATGCGGAGAACCGGGTGGCGTGCGAAACGCGGCGGAAATCGCTGGAGAGCGAAGTGTCGCGCACGGGCGAGCAAATTACGCAACAGTTTCAGCAGAGCTTGCGGGCATTTTTCTATTCGTGCCTGGTCGCGGCGGTGGGAGCGGTGGAGCAGCACTCGAAGACCACGCTCGAGGGATTTACTCCGGAAGGCATCAAGGGACCGCTTCGCGAGCCGTAGGGTGGCGTGGAAAACCGGACTCCTCGATTCAGATTGCAACTTGCGGTTTCCGCGATTGGTACGGTATCTCGTTGGCTAGTCCGTCGTTGACTTGGCTGTCGAGTGAACCTAGAATCGCGTCCTCTCCTTCAATTACTCGCATGGTCGGAAAAACCATCTCGCATTACCGCGTCCTCGAAAAGCTCGGGGCGGGCGGCATGGGCGTGGTGTACAAAGCCGTGGACCTGAAGCTGGAGCGCACGGTGGCGCTGAAGTTTTTGCCGAACGAAGCGGCGCTGACGGAAACAGACAAACAGCAATTGATACGCGAGGCGCGGGCGGCTTCGGCGCTGGATCATCCGAATGTGGGCGTGATTTACGGGCTGGAAGAAGGCGCAGGCGGGCAGCTTTTCATTGTGATGGGATATTACGAGGGAGAGACGTTGGCGCAGAAACTGGGGCGGGGAGCGGTGGAGTTGCGCGAAGGCGTGGGATTGGCGGTGCAGATTGCGAGCGGATTGGCGGCGGCGCATGCGCGGAACATCGTGCACCGCGACGTGAAACCTTCGAACATCATCATCACGAAAGATGGTGCCGCGAAAGTGGTGGATTTCGGGCTGGCGCGAATCGTGGCTTCGGCCAGCGCTACGCAAAGCTTGAACACTTCCGGGACGCTGCCATACATGGCGCCGGAGCAGGTGCTCGGCGAGACGGTGGACCAGCGGGCGGACGTGTGGGCGCTGGGCGTAATTCTGATGCAGATGCTAACGGGGAGCCATCCGTTTTTCCGGGAGAATACGGCGGCGATCACGTTTGCGATATTGAACCAGGCGCCGGCGGGGGCGGAAACGGTGACGTCGCTGCTGCAGCCGATTGTGTACCGGGCGCTGTCGAAAGAGCCGGCGCATCGTTATGCAAATGCGAAAGAGATGCTGGGCGATTTGGAATTGGCGCGGGGGCGGCTCAGCGCGTCCGGGACGGCGACGGCGTTGGAGGAAGCGACGGCGACGCGTGGGCATTCGGCGCGCGAGCTGAAACAGTCTGCGGAGCGGGCTTCGGCTCCGCGGTGGCGGACGCAAGCGCAGGCTCCTTCGCGCACGGCGGCGCGGGTGATGGTCCCGGTGCTGGTTGTGGTGGCATTGGGGGCAGCGTCGCTGCTCCTTCCCGCGGTGCGGCAACGCGCGGCGGCTTTGCTTACCAACAGCGGCGGGGAAAGGCATATCGCGGTGCTGCCGTTCGACAATATTGGAAACGATCCGGCGAACGAACCGCTGGCGCAAGGGCTAATGGATTCGCTGACGGGCAAACTTTCGAATCTGGATGTGGCACAGCAATCGCTGTGGGTGGTGCCGGCGAGCGTGGTGCGCAGCAGCAAGGTAAGCGACCCTGCGGAGGCGGCTCGCGAACTGGGTGCGAATATCGTGGTGAAGGGGAGCATTCAGCGGACGGGGCAGGCGGTGCGGCTGAACGTGGACCTGATCGATACGAAGAATCTGCGGCAAATCGGGTCGGCTTCGCTGGAGGATCGCGCCGGGGATATCGCCACGCTGCAGGATGAAGCGGTGGCGCGTCTGGCGCGGCTGATGAATATCCACGTAACCGCGGCGATGCTGCGGGAAACCGGCGGAAGCGTGGCGCCGGCGGCGTACGAATCGTATTTGAAGGGGCTGGGATATTTGCAGCGGTATGACAAGCCGGGGAATCTGGACCAGGCGATCGTGGCGCTGAATTCCGCGGTGCAAACAGATCCGCGGTTTGCGCTGGGCTATGCGGGATTGGGCGAGGCGTACCGGCTGAAATACCAACTGGATCAGAATCCGAAGTGGAGCGGGGAAGTCACCGCGAATGTGAATAAGGCGATGGCGCTGGATGATCGGCTGCCGGCGATTTACGTGACGCTGGGCAGCATGCACTCGAAACTCGGAAAGAGCGATTTGGCGCTGGAGGAGTTTCAGCGCGCACTGAAGCTGGACCCGCATGACGTGGACGCCATGCGCGGACTGGCGAACGGGTACGAGCGAATGGGGCGGCTAGACGAGGCGGAGGCGACGCTGAAGAAGGCGTTGGCGCTGCGGCCGGACTATTGGGAAGGGTACAACGTGCTGGGCGGCTACTACGACAAACACAATCGCTACGCGGAGGCGATTCAGCAGTACGAAAAAGTGATCGAGCTGACGCCGGATAACGGACAAGCTTACAGCAATATGGCCGCGGCGTACCTAGACATGGGCGATCTGAAAATGCTGCCGAAAGCGGAAGCGGCGCTGAAGAAATCGCTGGAATTGGGGCCGAGCTATGCGAGTTATGCCAACCTCGGGAATCTGTATCTCGGCGAGAACCGCTACGCAGAAGCCGCGGAGATGACGGAAAGAGCTTTGCAGATGAACGACAAGGACTTCCGGATCTGGTCGAATCTGCTGGAGACAAGACGCTGGCTGAAGCAAGACGACAAAGCCGCGGAAGCCGAAAAGCGCATGGAGGATCTGCTCGAGGAAGCGGCGAAGGCGCAACCGCAGGACGCCGAAGTACATTCCGCGCTGGCGATTTGCTATGCGGAAAAAAAGATGCGGGAAAAGGCGCTGCAGTCAATCAACAAGGCGCTCGCGCTGGCTCCGGATGATGGCCATGTGTTGACGGATGCGGGCGAGGTTTATCAGGAGCTAGGCGATCGCGCCAAGGCGGTGCACTACTTGCAGGAGGGCCTGAAGAAGGGCGCGACCATCGACGATTTGAAAAGCCGGCCGGAATTGCAGGGGATTCTGGCGGATGCGAGTTTCCGCGCAAGCGGGAAGTGAGATGAAGAAGAGAAGGAGAACGAGTCATGGCACAAACCGGGACGCAAGTCGTAGGGATACAACCCAACGCGAAGGTAACTATCGACAGCAGCGGTGATCCTCACCCTGCAAGCGTGAACGTCGACAATGGCGACGTGATCGAGTTTCAGTCTGATCCCAGCACGAATCAGCAGTGGATGGTGCAGTTTCAGGACGTCGACGACGAGGATATGTTTCCGCTGGCGGTGTTTGTGCCGAAGGCCGGGGGAAAGACGTACGTGGTGGTGGACTACGACGGCGGCACACAGATAACGGTGCCGTATAACGTCGAGGCGTTCACCGGGGCGGCGCCCAAGGCGGCTGGACGCGTGCTTGGCGGGAAATACAGCATTACGATCAATTCAGGCAATCGGGACACAGACGACAAGTAAGAAGAGAAGCTAGATCTGTGTTGCGCCGGCCGGTTCGGAGACGTCCGGGAGTGGTGCGACCAAGGGGCGGATTAATTTTCGTCGCGAGAGTCGCGGTTTCCGCCTTTGTAGACTTTGCCGGCTTTCATGACGAACTTTACGCGCTGGAGTTCGGTGATGTCTTTGAGGGGATCGCCGGAGACGGCGACGATGTCGGCCCATTTGCCGGGTTCGATGGTGCCGGCTTTGTCGGCCCAGCCGAGAAGTTCGGCGGCGACGGAAGTGCCGGTGCGAATAGCTTGTATCGGAGACATGCCGTACTGCACGTAGTATTCGAACTCCTTGGCTTGGTTCAGGCCTTTCCAGTCGAAGCCGCCGGCGTCGGTGCCTAAGGCGATCTTTACGCCTTTCTTCACGGCTTTGGGAAGATTGTCGCGTTCGAGGTCGGCCATTTTCTGCCAGTTGCCGCCGCGGCCGGGGGCTACGTACGCGCCGACGGTGATGGTGGGCACCCAATAGACGCCTTTTCGCGCCATTTCGTCCATCAGGGCGTCGGTCAAGCCGTCACCGTGCTCGACCGTGTCGACGCCGGCGCGTAACGCCGCGGCGATGCCGTCGCTGCCGATGCAGTGCGCAGCTACTTTCTTTCCGAGGCGATGCGTTTCGTCGACGATGGCTTTAGCTTCTTCGTCGGTGAAATTGACCATGCTGTGCAGCACGCCGTCGGATTCGAAATGGTAGCGGCGGTCGGAGTAATACTTGATCCAATCGGCGCCGTACATGATTTGCTCGCGGACGGCTTTGCGCACGCCGTCCACGCCGTCGGCGTACTGCACGCCGGTGGGGACTTTGAGCTCCCAGGAATAGCCGAGCAGCGGGTACATGCCGGTGGGGGTAAGCGCGCGGGTGGCCACTTGCATGCGCGGGCCGGGGACTTCGCCGTTGGCGATGGCGGTCTTGACGTCGACATCGGCGTACATGGCGCCTTCGGTTTCGAGATCGCGAATGGTGGTGAAGCCGTGATCGAGAGCGATGCGAGCGTTGCGCGCGGCAAGAATCGCGCGGTAGGGGATCGATTGCTTCAGGAGCTGTTCGTCATAGTCCGCTGCAGTGATATCGCCCTGCAGCAGAACGTGCGTGTGGACGTCCGCGAAACCGGGAAGCACGGTGGCCTTCGAGAGATCGATGAGCTCGACTCCGGACGGAGGCGTGCCGCCAGGGGTGACCGACACGATTTTGTCGCCTTCGATCACGATTAGCGCATTGAGAATGGGTGTGTCGCTCTTGCCGTCTATTAGCCGCCCGGCGCGGATGGCGATTTTTTTGGAAGGCGCTGAAGGCTTTTCTTGTGCGGAAATTGCCCCTGCTCCCAGAAGCGCCAAAGCCGCCAACAAAATCGGAGTCACTGCCAGACTTGCGCGCCACCATCGCCGTGCTGATTGCATCTCTGCGCCACCTCGCGGGCGCAAAGAGTAGCACAGCCGGGCCGCGCTGGAAGGCACGGTCAAAAAGAAAAAGAGCCCAACGCTCTCTCCAGCGTCCGGCTCTTTTTCTGTGGGACTGAGGGGCTGGTCAACCGCTCTGAAGGAGGCAGAGCGACGGAAACCCCGCTTGTGCTCTGGCCGAAGCCAGAAACCCTTACAAAAAAGACGTTAAGGAAACTGCTTCAGCGTGCCGGTGCGGAGCCAGGACGGCGCAATGGGCGCCGAGCCAACTCTCCGACCGCGTCCATGCCGCGCCGCGCTGCATTCATGATCGGGTGAGTGCTATCCGCCACGCGCACCACCGCGACTTGCCAGGTTCTCTGCAGCAGGTACAGACCGGCGAAGAGGCTGCCTATCACCGCAAAGCCCAGGACGAACAATGCAAACGCCGCGACCAGTTCCCGCACGAAATAAAGCTGCATGGCCACCACAACCCCCAGGAACCACCACATCCACTTCCGGCTCTTATCCTTGTTCGTCATTTTGACCTCTCGCCGCCCCCTGCGGCTCTTACGCCGGATGACTCCCCGGATTCCGCTAAGTGTTTTTCCTGCCTCTTTCTCCGCCGCTGTCTTAGATGCTCGAGCCTGGCCTTTCGGTCCGTGTCTCGCACCTGTCCATTAGGCCCTAGAGGGGTCCCAAAGGCGATGGTACACAAGGTACATTTTTGGGCTTAAACCACTCTCCTAGTACGGGCTTGGAGGTTTCCGGATGCTACTTAATTACAATATTTTCATATGTTTACGGTAGCCTGTCATTTCGCCCTAATTTTCGCCCCTTTTTTGCTGTACTGGCTGTGGAAAACCTGTCCCTAAGGACAGGTGAAAAAACGCCTCCACATAGGTGGTGCCCGGGATCGCTGGTTCGTTTCAGCGCCAGCAGATGCGGGAAGCATTCGCTTTTATTTCGCTATTGTCAATAAAAATCCCAGGAAGGACTACGGAGGACTGAAGTCACGCAGGCGGGCAGGCCGCTAGAGATGCGGCAGGAACTTCTCAGAGGAGCCTTAGGATAAGGTAACTAGCTCAGGTCAATTTCCTTTGAGTGCGTAGCCCACATCGAAGGGCAGCTTGCCGTCCACGCGCAAGACTTTGACCGAGCTGTTGATCGCGTAGACGTCGATAAGCCCCACGGAGCCGGGGGTAGCTCCGACGGTGCGCAGCAAATCCTCATCGCTCCCGACGATCTTCACGACTTCCCGGCTTTCGTTCAACTTGACGATGGCCGCCCTCGCGTCGCTTCCCGACGCTCCGAAAAGCCGCTGCATCGCCACGCGCAAGTCCGGCGATTCGGGATCGCGGATGACCAGCGTGAAATTCTTGCCGTCCGGCCACGCTTTCTGCGTGCCTTTGCAGAGCTTCACCAGGTCGGCTAAAGGAAGATCGGCGAGCTTGCTCCCGGCCGAAGCGATGACCGCCATGTTCTTGATCGCGGGCAGGGCAGGCGCAGCCAGACCCGCAGCCAACAAGAGCGCTGCGGCCACGCGCAGCCGCCGGCCAAGTGTTTTCGCCTTCATTTCAGGCTCACTTTCAAAACTAAAGATATCCGCAGTATCCGAGCGGCTCGAGGAACAGGCAAGGCCCGCGTGATGACCCTGTGCCCAACCGTACCTCTCCCGCGATAGGTTCCTGGGTCGAATCGCTGCTTGCGCGTCCCCTTGTTTATCGCGCACACCTGTCCCGAGGGCCAGTTGGCGCGCCTGCGGCCCTCGCGCTACGTTGGCTTGTTCGCAAATTGCTTGCTCGATGGGGAGTGTTGCACCATGAATCGTTGCGCCGCCTCGCTCGTTGCTCTGTTTTCGCTGTCACTCGCAGCTGCTACGGCCGCCGCGCAATCGAAAGCTCCGCGCGTGGAGCAGGCACGCGCACTCACGAATTCGGCCAGCCCGGCGGTCTCGGTGGTGCCGCAACAACTGTTTGGCTCGCTGCCGGTCTCCACACGGTCCGCGGAAGCGCGCCAACTGGTCGAGAAAGCGCTCGACGAATACGAAAATGTGATGCTGGTGGAATCCCTAGCCAGCGCCCGCAAAGCCGTCCAGAAGGATCCGAAATTTGCTCTGGCTTACGCGATGTGGTCCTTCGCCGCGCGCCGCGACGTGCCCGCACCGGCCGCCCGCGCAAAAGCTAACGCCCTTGCCGTCTCCGCGCCTCCCGAAGAGCGGCTCCTGGTCCGCTGGATGACCGCCACGCAATCCAGGGATCTTCTGCCGGCGATTCAATCGATGAACGACCTGCTGGCTAAATTTCCGAAGGACAAGCACGTTCTGTACTTGACGGCGGAATGGCTTTATTTCCAGCAGGACTACGAGAAATCCCGGCAACTCTTCGAAGCCGCTGCGCAAATCGACCCGAATTTCCCGCCGGCGCAGAACATGCTCGGTTACGCCTATATCGAGACCGGCGATCCGGATGCCGCCAAGGCCGTCGCGGCGCTGCAACGCTATTCCGAGCTGCTGCCGATGCAGCCGAATCCGCATGATTCGCTGGGCGAAGTCTACCGCTACGCCGGCAACGACAAGGGCTCGCTCGAAGAGTACGCCGCGGCGCTCAAGATCTCTCCGACGTTCTATACTTCACAAGTCGGCCTGGGCGATACCGCCGGCATGATGGGCGATTACCCGCGCGCGCGCGCCGAATTCGCGAAAGCCATTCCGATGGCTCCTTCTGCCCGCGACAAGCTGCACGTTCAGTTTCAAAAGGCGCTGGTGAACTTTTGGGAAGGCAAGCCGCAGCAGGGCCGCGCGGAGTTGGCGGCCCTGTGGCGCAAAGCGGCGCAGCAGAAAGATGCTTACGCGCAGTACGAGATTGGCCTTGGGCGAGCCTTTCTGGCCGCGAGCAGCGACGAGGAACTGAAGACTCTTGACGCGCTGCAAGCGAGATTCAGCAAGCCGGTCGCGGGCATGAGCGCCAACGATCGGCAAACCGCTCTTGCGTCCATGCTGCGCGAGCGCGTTCGCGTGCTGAGCCTGGCGGGCAAGAGCGATGCCGCTTCCAGCGCTATTCGTCAGCTTGAAGCGCTGGCCACCGCGACGCGCGACTCCATCGTGGGAGATTGCTATTACTCCGCTAAAGGTTATGCGCTCTTCGCCTCGGGCGATTATTCCGGCGCTATCAGTCTGTTGCAAAGCGACACGCAAAACCCGCTGGTGGCTCACCAGATTGTGCTTTCCTACGAAAAGCTCGGCGACTCCGCCAACGCCACGCTGGCGAAAACGCGCTTCCGCTTCCTGCGCGCGCCGACGCCGCAGTGGTACTTGGCTTCCGCGGCCGGTGCAGCGTCCAACTGAGGCTCCGATCGGCAGCGGTCTCTGCTAGCGTTTCTTTGTCTGCCGCACGATCCAGATCAGCAGCACCGCGCCAACGAACGACACGATAATCGATCCAATCAAGTTCCACGAAGAAAGCCCCAGCAACCCGAACAAGATGCGGCCGATCACACCGCCGGCTATGCCCAGGATGATGTCCATCAGCACACCGTAGCCGCCACCCTTCATCACTTTTCCGGCGAGCCAGCCCGCAATCAGCCCCACCAGAATCGCGTACAACAAGCCAATCAACATTTCTTCTACCCTCCCAGGGGTGCCCGGATTCACCGCTTGACGGTCTTCTTCTAGAACGCGCCCATGTCTGATGTCAACCGCGTCGCGCTTCCCGGGGCCGCGATCTTCTATGGTCAGCTTTTCTTTTCAACCAGGGCATCATGTATACTTTTTCCATCAGGGGATACGGGATTTGCGATTCACATTCGTTGTTTTGGCTTGGGCATGCAGCGCCTGTCGCTGTCGATGTACCTGTAGCGCGGCTTGTTGAGGTGAGCCCGGGCTCCCTCTGAACCGCCGCTCGTTCCGTTCGCACCATTCCATTCCGGAGAGATGAATGATTTTTCGCACTCGTGGTCTATTGGCATTTCTGCTCTTGGCCGCCGCTCTTTGTGCCAATTCTTGCGGCGGACTCTCGACGCAACAAGCCGCCAACTCCGCCGCCGCGCAAGCGGCCCAGCGCCCGGCAATCGTCTTCATGACCGATTTCGGCACCGCCAACGACTCCGTGGCCATTTGCCGCGCCGTGATCTACGGCATCGACCCGCAAGTCCGCGTCACCGACATCACCCATCAGGTCACGCCATTCTCCATCGAAGAAGGCTCGCGCTTTCTGGCCGGCGTCTCGCCCTACTATCCAGCCGGCACGGTCTTCCTCGCCGTGGTCGATCCCGGCGTCGGCACTTCGCGTAGAGCCCTCATCGTGAAATCGAAGAAGGGCCAGTATTTTGTTGTCCCCGACAATGGCCTGGTCACTCCGGTTCTCGATCGCGACGGCTTCGCTTCCGCGCGAGAAATCACCAATCCCGCCTGGATCATTCAGTCCGCCGTTTCGTCCACGTTCCACGGGCGCGACATTTTTTCTCCCGCCGCCGCGCATCTTGCCGCAGGATGGGATTTCACGCTCGCCGGTCCCGAAGTCAGCGAACTCGTGCACTTGAAAACCAAGACCGCCGCGATCACCGAAAAAGGCATCGACGGCGACATCATCGGCCTCGACGATCCCTTCGGCTCGCTCATCACCGATATTCCCGGCGACGAGTTCAAGAAGCTCGGCTACCACCTCGGCGACAAAGTCCTCGTGCAGATCGACAAGAAGCCAGTCACGCTCCCGTACGTCAAAACGTTCATGGACGTCTTCGTCGGCGAGTCGCTGCTGTATATCGATTCGCGCGGACGCGTGGGCGTCGCCGTCAATCAAGGCAATTACTCGAGGAAATTCAACATTACGCCGCCCGCTTCTATCTTCATCCCGAAGAAGGGCGTACCAATTAAAAGAAAATAAGGCAAAGGAAATTAAGGATTCATAAATGAAATCTCATATCTGCAAGACAGGTTTTGTCGCTGTTTACGTTGTCGTTCTCGCATTCGTCTTCTCGCTCGCAACATCCGTCGCCTTCGCCCAGTCCTTCCGCGGCTCCATCCGTGCCGCAGTCGCCGATTCGCAAGGGCTCCCGATCGCCAACGCCAGAATTACGGCGCGCAACCTGGAGACCAGCGAGACCCGCGAGGGCGATGCCGATTCCGATGGCTATTACACCTTTCGCGAGTTGCCCGCTGGCGAATACGAAGTCGCCGCCATTGCTCCCGGCTTTCAGGAATTTCGCCGCTCGCATGTCCTCGTCAGCGTAGGCGCGGAAACCTCTCTCGTTCTGGAACTCGCCAAGCCTGCCGAAGTGCTCGAACGCGCGATCGTGACGGAGACCGTGCCTCTGATCAGCACCACGGAAACCACCCTCTCCCAAGTCGTCGAGCGTCAGCTCGTTCAGGAGCTTCCGCTCAACGGCCGCGACTTCGGCAAGCTTGTCGCGCTCACTCCCGGAGTCACCGTCGAAGGCTCCGGCGTCGCCGGCTCCGAAAAAGGCTTTGGCCAGTTCAACATCAACGGCAATCGCGACCGCTCCAACAACTACATGCTCGACGGCACCGACAACAACGATCCCTTCTTCAATAATTCCGCGCTCAATCAGGTCGGCATCACCGGCGCTCCTGCCACGCTGCTCCCACTGGACGCCATCGAGGAATTCAACCTGCAATCGCAATTCAACGCCGAGTATGGCCGCAACTCCGGCTCCGCCGTCAACATCATCACTCGCTCCGGCACCAACACGCTGCACGGCTCCCTCTATGAATACAACCGCAATTCCGCTTACGACGCGCGGAACTTCTTCAATACCGTGGGCACGCCGAAATCCCGCTTCAACAACAATAATTTCGGCGGTTCGCTCGGCGGCCCCATCGTCCGCGACAAAACTTTTTTCTTTTTCGCTTACGAAGGCCAGCGCGAACGCGTCGGCTCCGATTTCGATCTCGCCGTCCCGTCGCAGCAAAACATCGCCGACGCCCGCGCCCTCGCTCTCAACAATCCGATCCCCGGTGCCACTGTCCCCGCCATCAATCCCGCGCTCGATAAAATCGTCGCGCTCTTCCCCACCAGCGACTCCAATTCGCTGCCTTCTTCCGTCCGCGACAAAAACGACGGCAACAATCTCATCGCCAAGATCGACCACCGCTTCTCCGACAAAATCATGCTCACCGGACGCTACGCTTTCGGTCAAAGCGATCAAGTCTTTCCGCTCGGCTCGCTCGGCGGCTTCGGCAGCGGCTCGCGCCTCGGTGCTTTCGCGCAGCAATCGCCCACGCGCGTGCAGGTCATTTCGCTCAGCCTTCTGGATACGCTTTCCGCCAACAAACTCAACGAGCTGCGCTTCGGCTATTCCCGCTTCCGCACCGGCTTCACCTCCGCGGACTCCAGCGGCCCGAACACCATCGATCCCACAACGCTCGGCCTCGACACGGGCACCGGTAAAGTCGGCCTCCCCGAAATCGATTTCAACGGCGGCCTCGAAAATCTCGGCGCCACCGCTTTCAGTGTTCCGCGCGGACGCGTCAGCGAAACCTTCCAAATCCTCGACAATTTCACGTGGATTCGCGGCCGCCATACTTTCAAATTCGGCGGCGAATACCATCGCTACGACGTGCAAAGCTTCAACGACAACCTCGAACGCGGACTGCTCGACGTCAACACCACCATCGACGACGGCACCGGCACCGGAAATTCCGTCCCGCTCGATCCCAACAACGCCATCGTCAATGAGCTCGCCAACTTCTACATCGGCAATATCTTCGCGCAAGGACTCACCGGCAACACCGCGCGCTTCACCTTCAACAATAATTTCGGTGTCTTCGCCCAGGATGAAATCCGCCTACGCCCGAATCTCACCCTCACTGCCGGCTTGCGCTGGGAGTATTACGGTCCGCTCGGCGAGAAAAATAATCTGCTTTCGAATTTCGACGCCAGCGGCAATCTCGTTCGCGTCGGCTCGCCTACTCTGCCGCACGTTTACAATCGCGACCTGAATAATTTCGCCCCGCGCCTCGGCCTCGCCTGGAATCTCCGCCACAACACCGTGGTCCGCGCCGCGTACGGCATCTACTACGATTACATCCCGCAAAACAACTTGATCGCCAACTTCACTACTTCCGCCGGCATAGCCACCAATCCCTCCAGCGCCACCGATCCCAACGCCATCATCAAGCCCGTTAACGGCCTCGACTTCAATTCTTCCGCCTGGAACGGCACCGCACCCGTGAACACTCCCGTCTTCACTCCCACCGTCTTCGCCAATTCCATTTTCATCACCGACCGCAATCTCCGCACACCTTACGTGCAAAGCTGGAACCTCAACATCCAGCAGCAGCTCGGCAACAATTTTGCATTCGAGACCGGCTACGTTGGCAGCAAAGGCACCAAGCTGACGCGCCTCTACGACGCCAATCAGGATTTCAACAATCCCAACTACAACGCCATCGACGTCTTCTCCGCCGGCGCGAATTCCACTTATAACGCCTGGCAGTCTACGGTCCGACTGCAAAACTGGCACCGCCTCTCTGGCTTTTCCACCTACACCTGGTCGAAATCGCTCGACGGCGCCTCCGATGGCATAGACTTCAATTTCGCCACCGCAGCCTTTCCGCAAAATTCCGACAATCTCAAAGCCGAAAAAGGTCCGTCCACCTTCGACACCCGCCATCGCTGGACTTCCGCCCTCAACTACCAGGCTCCGCCGATTCCGCATGTGCCCCGCATTCTCGCGGAAGGCTGGCAGCTCAACTCGATCATCACCGTCCAATCGGGTCGCCCCATCGGCATCATTACTTCCAATGACACCAGCGGCACTTTCAATTTTCATCAGCGCCCCAACGTCGTTCCTGGCGTCAATCCCATTCTTCCCAACTGGACGCCCGCCACTGGCTACTTGAATCCCGCCGCGTTTGCGCAACCCACCGACGGCACTTTCGGCAATCTCGGACGCGATCAAATCTTCGGTCCCGGTTTCTGGAACGTGGATTTCTCTTTCAGCAAGAATTTCGAACTCCGCGACCGCCTCAAACTCCAGTTCCGCACCGAATTCTTCAATATCTTCAATCACCCCAATTTCGCCCTGCCGTCCAACTCGCTGGACTTCACGCCAGACCCAATTCTCGGCCGTCCCATTCTGGGAGCCATCACGCAAACTCCCGACGTAGCCCAAGGCAATCCCGGCCTCGGCGGCGGCGGCCCTCGCGTCCTGCAATTCGGCCTCCGCCTTCAGTTCTAGCCACGCTCCGGTAGGGGCGCAGCACTGCTGCGCCCCAGTCACCAAGGCGCTCAAATCCAGCCACAATCCTGCCGGCGTTTTGTGTTAACTTTCGATCGCAGCTACACGGATCAATCCATGATTCTCGATCAGGTGGAATCCATCGGCATCACCAGCAAGAGCCTGGTGCGAACTTGCCTGGTCTCCGCCTGCGCGACCGCCATCGCGCTTTGCGCAACGCGCGTCGAACCTGCACCACCGACCAACCCAACAAACGAGCAGTCCCAAATTCCCGGTGGCATCCTTGAGCGGATCGAGAAGCAAGGTTGCGTGGTCCTCGAGTCCAAGACCACAGTCTGCAAGTACGACTATAGATTCGGTGGCAAAGCAGTAGAGGCCATCTCCTTTCGCCCCCCGGGCGACGGCCGATTTCCTGCTGTGCTGCTCATTCCTGGTTACCAGCGCACCGCTCAAGACCTTCTGCCGCTCGGAGTTCGCCTCGCCAACGAAGGCTTTGCGGCCGTCGCCGTGTCGCAGCCCGGCTTCGGAAAGTCGCAAGGGCCACCCGATCTCGTCGGGCCAAAAACGATTGCGACTCTAATCGCCGGTTACCAGAAGCTTCGCCAGGAGAGCTTCGCGGACCCTTCGCGCATGGCCATCTACGGCTATTCCCGGGGTGGCATGGCGGCATCCTTGCTCGTCCTCCAGTTGGATGACGTGAAAGCCGCAGTCTTTGGCGCGGGCATTTACGATCTCAAGAGACTCTATGACGAAAGCACCTTGCCGCGCGTTCGCCAAAATATGCTGGACGAAACCGGCATGACGAAAGAAGCCATTAGAGAGCGCTCCTCGATTCCAAGGATGGAGCAATTGAAGTGTCCCGTCCTCATCCTGCACGGTGGAAAAGACGTCAACGTTCCGGTGAGCCAGGCTCTTCTGCTCCGCGATCGCCTCACCCAGCTTCACAAAGAATTCGAGATCAAGATCTTTCCTGACCGCGAGCACTCCATCGGTCCCGAGGCGGGCGATCTCACCGTCGACTTCTTCCGCCGCAAGCTCATGCCAACGACCACGCCCGCAAATCAGCCCTGACCGTTGATGTTTCTTGGTGACTCGCGCCAAAGGCTGTTACGATTCATCCGCATCGCAGCGCGCCAATCCAAAAATATGACCCTCGTTCCAAACATCGCCGCCGTTTTCGAACAAGCCGCAACCCCGCTCCTCCGTTGCGAAGTCTTCAAATCCGATGGCGACCTCAGCGAAGCCAATCGCCCCGACAACCGCTACGTCCGTGTGGCCTCCGAATTCAAGCTAATCGCCGCCGTCTGGGACAAAAAGTTCCTCCGCTTCGAGTAGCCTTAAAAATCTCCGGGAACTTCGTAGCCCTCGGCCTCGAATTCTAGGCCGAGCTTCTGTAGTGGCCGATCTTTAGATCGGTCAGCTTCGTCTTCCCACCCGCCAACGATCTCTTTACAGCGGCGCACCTCCCTGCGCCGCCGTGTCCCATTTCACCCACCCCACCAAAATTGCTATGCTACAAATCACGACCCAGAAAAAAATGCCGTTCATCTCCGTAACGCGCCTGCACGTTCGCTCTCTTCGCTACCTTCCCCAATTCGCCTGGCGAACCGTGCAGATCGTCCGCCAAACCAAACGAGCATCCGGCTTGCTAGGCGGCAAGCTTTTGCGCGAAGCACGCAACGCTCTCTGGACCATCACCGCCTGGCAAGACGAGGCATCCATGAACGCCTTCCGCATCGCCAGCGCTCATGGCGCCGTCATGCCCAAGCTCCTCGGCTGGTGCGACGAAGCCTCCGTCGTACATTGGCATCAGGAAACGCCCGAGCTTCCGGCCTGGCTCGATGCCCATCGCCGCATGGTCAACGACGGCAGGCCCTCCAAGGTCCATCATCCCTCCCCCGCTCAACTGGAGAATCGCATTCCCGTTCCCCAACCCGGCCGCTTCGAACTAACTCTCAAGCCCGCTCCTCAATAGCCGCCACTGGCCCGTTTTAGGCCCGCCTTCTGCTTGCCCCCGAGGAGGGGGAAGCGGACCGCTATTGCCCATGTAGCGGCACTCGTATTTTGCTCGGGCGCTTTGGACTGCGGCGGCCCGACCCGCTTTTCTTCCAGCCAACCGCTTACGATCACGCCGCAATCCTAGTGCTTGCCATTCCGCTCAATCCGCATCGTCCCCGAACGCTCTACCTCCCGATGTCCCGTGTTTCGCCCGGTTTTGGCCGCAATCACCACTCCATAAGTCCTTTATAATCAACGCTAATGCGGGTAGTCGCCGTAACTCCCTTGGAATCAGCGTCCTGCAAAAGCATCCCTGTTCGGCTGTCCTTCGGGTCAGGTTGACTGGGTCGGCTGGAGAGTAAAATAGAGGGCTGAGCTCTTGGGAGGTGCGTATGCCACGGAAATTGTGGATTTGCTCGGCCCGGACGGCGATGCTGGCGCTGGCGTGCGGGTTGGCGCTGGGAGCGGCTTCGGCGGCCTGGGCGCAGGACATGCCCGACAAGTCGCCAACCAAGCCGGCGGATAGGGCTAAGCCAAAGAAGGTGTGGACGGACGATGACTTGAGACGGCCAGGGTCGCCGTCAGACTCTGGGTCCGCAGGCTCAGCAGCGGGATCCGGAACCGCCACAGCATCGGGTGCGGGATCGGCGAAGGGTGCCGCGGCTGGCGATGCAGGCAAAGCTCGGCGCGAACGCTACGCTCGGGAGCTACAGCCCTTGCGGGAGGAGCTGGCCAAGGTTGATGCGGAGATTCGCTCGTTGCAGGAGGCCCGCAAGGATGGAAAGGGTACGGCGGACGCGGCTTCGCTCGAGGAAGATCCCGCGGGCGTGACCTCCGACGCGCAGATGGAGATGCTGCAAAGCGAGCACGCGGAATTGCAGCGCAAGATCGATGAAGTGGAACAGCAGGCGAGCCACGGTGCGGCGGCTCTCGGAGATTTGCGGAGCGAGCAGTTGGCGCCGTCGGGCGGCGCAGCGGCATCGAGCAGCGGCATGGGAAAAGAACTTGAACAGCAGATCGCGGAAGAAAAAGAACAGTTAGAGCGCTCGGAGAAAGAATCGCAATTGCTGCAGCAGGATTTGGGGCTCGAGAAGCAGCAGGAAGCTTCGAGCGCCGATGCGCCTTCGCGGAGCGACAAATCCGCGGTTTCGGCGGCCACCGCGAGCCTGCTGAACGGCAAGCAAGTGGCATCCGCCGATCTCGAGAAAAAGATTGCCGAGCTGGAGGTAAAGCTCAAGAGCGAGCAAGTTTCCGCGGGCGCCGGGCAGCACGGCGCAAACGCGAAAAGCGGAGGCCCGGAGAGTCCCATCGACGATGCGCTGGCCAACGCCGCAGATGTGGAAACGCAATGGAAGAAGCAGTTCGCCACCATCGATTTCAAGATTCGCACCGTCAAGACGCAACTGGATATTTTGCAGCGTGAGCTGAATCTTGGCCCGGCCCAGGACGCCGCGAATTCATCGACGCCCACCAACGACAGCATTCACAAATCCATTGACGATAAGAAGAAAGAGCTCGTGGATTTGACCGCCATGCGCGCGCAACTCGCAGAACAATTGCGGCAAGCCGGGCTCGCGCAAAAATAGAGCCTTTGATTTCGACGAAGCACAACTAACCGCGCTTTAGTCGTTGGCGCACAGGCCCTTCGGAGTTCAAGGCAAGACTGGAGCCCGTGTTACTGCGCCTTGGCAGCGGCGCGCCGCTTCGCTTTGATAAGGACGGCAATTCCATCCGGGCGCGGATTCCAGAAATCGAGGCGGATGCGGCCGTCGGGAAGTTGCGACACGACGCCGGGAATAGAACTAGCGGTGAGATACCAGCCCGCAGGAAGCACCACCGCGTTGCGCGGCCGGCCCAGGCTGCGGTCAAAGACCAGTTCGTCACCATCGAGGCCATAGCTGGACGGCGCGGTGTACGTCTCCGCGATGCGCAAGCGCAGCGACTGCCCTTTCTTCACCGGCGGAAACCCGATCACAACAACCTGCGTCGCAGGAGTGACCGGCTCGCCCGCATCTATTTTTGCAGCAGCCATCTCCGCGCCGGTAAGAAGTCGTGTGGCCAGTTTTTCCCCGGTGTCCAGAACGCACGCCGAAGGCTCGGAAACCGTGCTGCCGGCACGGACGACGTTCAGATACTTGTCGGTTCCGGGGCGCGATTCGGTGTAGTCGTGATAAAGACTGAACGCGTGCGTTTCCGGCTGCAGCAGAAAGTACACGATGTCGCGATCCTGATGCGCCCGCTCGGAGAGCCGCTGGCGCTCCGTTTCCCCGGTAAACGGCGATTCCCAACTGCGCGATTCGCCAAGAGCGTGCGGGACCGCAGCAGCACCGGTCTGCGCGCCCAGTCGCGCTTTGAGAATGAGCGGCGCCTCTTGCGGATAAATGTTCATGAAGCTGACGGCGATGCGGCCGTCGGCCTCCGAAAGAATTTGCGACGGAATGTTGCAGGAAACGAGTTCGTAACCCGCAGGCAGCACAATCGAGTTGCGCTTGATGCCCAGCGGGCGTTGGAAGACGATGCTGTCGCCTTCGCGAAAATAACTCTTGGCGTCCTTATACGTTTTCAGAATGAGCAAGCGCCCCTGGCCCCCCGTAGGAACGGGGCGTGCGAGAGTGATCTTGATGTAGTTGGTGGCGGCGTCCGCGTCGGAGACCAGCGCATCTTTGCGCGCCTCTTCGCCGCTGACCACTTCGAAGTGCAGCGCAGCCCCGCTCATCGCGTCAAAGACGGATTCATCGCTGGCCGCGCTGCCCTTGCGAATCGGATTGTAGAAGAACTTGGCGCCCGGGGCCGTAGCCGTGACTTCGTAGGAGATTTTGAAGCTGGCGGAATCGGGAGCCAGCAGTTCGTAGCGCGTATACTCGTCGGCTTCGCTTTGCAGCGCAGCAACTACAGGCGCGGAAACCGCAGTCGAAGGCGGCGAAGCTTCCTGCGCTTGCACGATGCCGCCAAGCGAAAACCCCAAAGCCAAACATCGCGCCAAAAATCGAATAAGCCATTTGCGCATGGAATCTCCTGAGCGCGCATCATACTACGCCAGCGTAGCGGCACAGTGCAGCGCCGCACCAGGACCGGCAAGCGCGCGCAGGACCTTTTGAGTTATTTGGATTTCTTGGCAGGCTTGCGCCGGCGGGCCGCCACCTTTGCGGCGCGCTTCATCTCTCGGCTGATCGAGCTTGGGTTGACGAACCACTGCGCCAGCCCCGGCCGCCCGAGCTGCTTGTGTTTTTTCCCCTTCAGGCGCCCGATGCTCAGCAGGCGGCACACCTCCGCGCTGGTAGTATTCATGGTGACAGCGGTTTGCTGCGCAGTGAGCCAACTCGACGGGTGTCCGGACATGGGCAATCATCCTCCTGAGCGCGGGCCTTACGTTGATTCACTCTAACTTTATATTACCGGTTTTTGCAATCCAGAATCGCGAGTGCGGCGGCCTAGCGCTGCGGGATGCGGTTAACGTAAATCACGCCGTGTTTCATCACGAACACCACGCGGCGGACCGCGCTGATGTCCTTGAGCGGATCGCCATCCAGCGCGATGATGTCCGCGTCAAATCCGGGCACAATCGATCCGATGCGTTCCTGCAAACCGAGCGCTTCAGCGCCCAGAGAATTTGCGGAGACCATCGCCGCCATGGGATCCTGGCCACAAACGCGCACCCGAAAAACAAATTCTTCGGCGTTCCGGCCATGCGCGCCGGCCACCGCGTCCGTGCCGAAGACCACTTTGAGCCCGCGCGTCGCGATCGCGTGCCGGAACAATTCTTGAAACTCCGGCAGCACTTTTTCCATGGTGGCAAAGGCCGCTTCCGTGTAGTTTCCGATGCCCAGGTAATGCGCCTTGTTGTCCAGATAATTCTGCAGCACCAGCCCAGCCTGCGGATCAAAATACGTGCCGCGCTCGGCGAGCAAACGCAGATCATCATCCGTGGCATACAGGCCGTGCTCGATCTCCGTACAGCCGCCCAGCGCAGCCATGCGCACCGCGGGACCATACGCATGCACAACGGTGCGCAGGCCCAACTGCTTGGCTTCCCCGCAGATGGCGTTGAGCTGCTCCTGCGAAAGTGTCGGTTTGCCGCCTTCGCGAATGCTTCCCGCGGCAAAGATTTTGATCACGTCGGCGCCGTCCTTGCCGCGCTGCTGCACCATGGCGCGCAGTTCGTCCGGCGTCCCGGTCGCATCGCCTTTCCCGAAAATGGGTTCGAGAGAGGTAAGCATGCGCGGCCCGGGAAGTTCCAGACGTTCGATAGCCTCGCGCAGGTCCTTGTCCAGCGGCGAGCCCACGCTTTGCACCGTGGTAAAGCCCGCCGCCAGCATCTTCCAGGAGTTCGCCGCGCCGGCGAGAACGGTTTGCTCTTTCGGTTCGTCCGGGCCCGCCAGCCGGCCCGCCGCGTCGAAATGCCAGGTGGGGTGCACGTGCGCATCGATCCAGCCCGGAAGCACGGTGAGGCCGCGGAGATCGTAGCTTGCGCCTTTGGCGTTGGAATCGAGCCGCGCGATTTTGCCGTTTTCGATGACAATAGACACGTCACGCAGGACCTGGCCGCGGCCGTCGAGCACAGTGCTGGTGCGCAGAATTACCGGAGGCGCGGAGCTTTGCGGCTTGCTGGCGGAGCAGCACAGCGCGATTGCGCCAGAGACGGCGGCGAGAACAATAGCAACTTTGCGCATGATGGTTTACACCTTTGCCACGGCGAGGCTGGCGGTCGCGCGCAAAGAATAGCACTGCCGCGAACGAAACCGGCAGCGCAACGTCTAAGAACCAGGGTAACCATCCGGGAGTCACAGCGATGATAACGAGAAAACAGCGATTGCGTGGATGGCCCGGTTTCCTGCTAGCCCTCGCGCTGGTTTGCACTTGGCGAGCGCGCGCCGATGCCGCGGACGAAATCGCCCGCCTGGCATCCCTGATGGAATGGAAAGCCGGGACGGTAGTCGCAGACATCGGCGCCGGTGACGGCAGATACTCTTTTGCGGCGGCGGCAAAAGTGGGTCCCGCAGGCCGCGTCTTCGCCACCGAAATCGACGAAAAAAAGCTGCAAGACTTGCGCGCAGAGGTTAAGCGACGGAACTTACCGAACGTCTCCATCGTACAGAGTAAGGAAGCAGATACAGGACTGCCCGCGGGATGCTGCGACGCCATCTTCTTGCGCCGGGTGTATCACCACCTGACCAAGCCCGCGGACTTTGACGCCCAGCTGGTAACCGCGTTGAAAACCGGAGGGCGCCTGGCGATTATCGATTTTGCGCCGCGTCCCGGCCTGGATCCCGTCGAAGGCATTCCCAGCAATCGCGGCGGCCACGGCATTCCGGAGAAGCTCGTCGTCGCAGAGCTGCAAGCCGCGGGCCTGCAAGTCGAGCGCGAAGTAAAAGATTGGCCGGACGATAGCTATTGCGTGGTCTTCGTCAAGAAGTGAGAGGCCCCCATGGATCGCGAACGTTGCTTGCTGATGCTCAAGACCGCCGTGGAAGAGGCGCGCTGCGGTTTGGCGGAGGGCGGCATACCCATCGGCGCGGCGCTGTTTCATCGCAACGGCGCGCTGCTCGGGCGCGGCCACAACCGCCGCGTGCAGCAAGACGATCCCTCCATGCATGCGGAAACCGACGCCTTCCGCAAAGCCGGCCGCCAGCGCAGTTACCACGATAAAATCATGGTCACCACCCTCGCGCCTTGCTGGTATTGCAGCGGCCTGGTGCGCCAATTCCGCATCGGCGCGGTCATCGTCGGCGAATCCACAAATTTTCGCGGTGGTCTTGACTGGCTGCAGCAGCACGGCGTCGAAGTCATCGAGATGCAATCCGAAGAATGCACCGCCATGCTCGCCAAATACGTAGCCGAAAATCCCGCCGTCTGGAAAGAAGACATCGGCGAAGACTAGAATTCATCGCGTAAAATCGGCTCCTCAGGGGCCTAAACTCGGCTCTTTAGGGGGTCGGGGCTTCAGCCCCGACATAAAGCTCTGCAAAGATTGGGCTTTAGCCCCTGAAGACAGCCTTTGATTCCACCCAGCATTTATGAGGTGGCTTCCTAGCCCGGTAGCACAGGCACTCCTGGCTGTGCAGCCCGCTCAAGCTCCGGCAACGCTGCCGGCCGTTGTAGGGTCCGCCTTCTGCTTGCCCCCGAACGGGGGAGGCGGACCGCCCCGTGGTCGATCTAGACAACCACCTCACACCGCCGCCGAAAACCGCCTCTTGACTCTGCCGATCGCCGCTTCATCCCGCTTGTAAAACGTCCACTGCTTGATGCGCTTCCCGCGAATCAGCCCCGCTTGCGCCAGCGTCTTCAGATGCTCGCTGGCCGTCGGCTGGCTTACCCGCAGCTTGCGCGCGATCAGCACCCCGCACACGCCGTCTTTCACCAGGTCGCCATCCACTTGCGGAGGAAAATGCTTCCGCGGCCGCTTCAGCCAATCGAGAATCAGCAGCCGGCGGTCATTCGCCAGAGCCCGAAGAGCCAGTTCTAAATCCATATAGACAATTAGCCAACTCCCTAAGTACAATAGCACCCGTGACGCTGTAAGGGAAGTGCAAATCCCAGGTGGAGGGCACAACAATGCCCCTGCAGGCATCGGCGGTGGCGGAAGTTACCCGTGAAGCGATTCGTGCGACCGACGGGCGCATCCGCCCATACATTCGCCGCACCCCGGTCATCGAGGTAGACGCAGCGGACTTTGGCCTGCCGCCTGCCCAGCTGACCTTCAAGCTCGAATTGCTGCAGCACGCTGGATCCTTCAAAGCGCGCGGCGCCTTTGCGAATTTGCTGACCCGCGAAGTGCCGCCCGCCGGCGTAGTGGCGGCTTCGGGCGGAAATCACGGCGTCGCCGTGGCCTTCGCAGCGCAAAAGCTCGGCAAGCCCGCAACGATCTTTGTGCCCAGCGTGGCGTCTCCGGAAAAGATGCAGCGCATCCGCGAACGCGGCGCAAAGCTCGTCGTCGTTGGTGACCGCTATGCGGACGCGCTCGCCGCCAGCCAGAAGTGGCAAGCCGAAACGGGCGCGATGCCCGTCCATGCCTACGACCAGCTCGAAACCCTGCTCGGGCAAGGAACTCTTGCCATGGAAATGCAACAGCAAGCGCCGCAAATCGATTCGTTTCTGGTGTCCGTGGGCGGCGGCGGGCTGATTGGTGGCGTCGCGGCCTGGTACGGGAATGCCATCCGCGTCATCGGCGTGGAGCCGGAAACCGCGCCGACGCTTACCTGCGCCTTGCGCGCCGGAAAACCCGTCGACAGTCCAGCCGGCGGCATCGCCGCCGATTCCTTGGCGCCGAAGCAAGTCGGCCAACTGATGTTTCCCATTGCGCAAAAATTCGTGAACAGCGTGATTCTGGTTACCGACGACGAAATCCGCGCCGCGCAGAACACGCTGTGGCAGACCTTGCGCGTGCTCGCCGAACCCGGAGGTGCAGCAGCGTTTGCAGCCCTGCTTTCCGGAAAATACCAGCCCCGTGAGGGAGAAAGAATTGCCGTGCTGGTTTGCGGTGGAAATCTGGAATTGAAAAAGTAAGGAGAATCGGAAGCCATGTCGGTTTACGAAAAGCTGCGGGAGCAGGGCATTGCGCTGGCGGAGTTGCCGCCTCCGGTGGCGGCGTTTGTGCCGTGGGTGCGCACGGGCCGGCTGATATTTATTTCCGGACATATTGCCCAGCGTGATGGCAAGCCGTGGACGGGGAAGCTGGGCGCCGGCATAAGCACCGAGGATGGCAAGAGAGCCGCGCGAGGCATCGCCGTTGATTTGCTCAGCGCATTGCACGCGGCCACCGGCGACCTGAACCACATCAGCCGCATCGTAAAGCTGCTCGTGCTGGTGAACAGCGATCCGGGATTCACGGAGCAGCATCTAGTCGCCAACGGTGCGTCCGAATTGCTCTGCGAGATTTTCGGCGAAAAAGGCCCACACGCGCGCAGCGCTTTCGGCGTAGCGCAGATTCCGCTGGGCGCTTGCGTGGAGATCGAGCTGATCGCCGAAGTTCAGTGAAGAAGCTGTAGAGGCCGTCCTTTTAGGGCGGCCGGACCCAGCCCAACCTTTCCCGAGGCCTCGAGGCTTTTCTTTAGTAGCCGGGGGCTTCCCAAGATGGCTTCCAATGAAAACGGTGCCGCGACCTCAGCGGCTTTTCGCGCGGCGAATCGTCTTTGCCGTGGCCCGGCCAACCGTTTTCCGGACCTGCGTCGATCCCCGGCGTACCGCCTTTGCGGCTGTCTTCCCTGCGCTGGCAGCTTTTTTCGCCAAGCGATTTCCCGCGCTCTTGGCGCGTTTCAACCGCTTTCGCGCCGGCTTGCCCGGCGTCAGCGCCCTCTTAGCTGCGCCGGCTTTGGCCGCCAGAGACCCTAACACCGAGCCAATGGATTCCGCTACGTTAAACAGCATCTCGCCTTCATGGCTCGACGCCTTACGTGCCGTGCTTGTGGACATAACTCCTCCTGCCAAGGTCAGCGCCTGCATGCAGTACGCTGTTTAATAACCATCAAGTTTAGTCGCGCCTCACAGGCTAAGTCAGTTGTTCTTTGCGCCCACCGCGACCAGCACGATGCCGCCGACCAGCGCGAGACCCCCGAGCACCGGCGAAAGAGGAATGGTTTTCGTCGTGTCCTTCGTCGCGTGAATCGGCCCAAGGTCGACAACTTTTTCGCGCTTGGTGTAGCTGATGCCTTGATATGCCAGCGCAAAAATGCCCAGAACAATCAAAATAATCCCAAGTATCGTGGTCGATTTCATCGTTAGCCTCCCTTAAGGCTTCCGCGCGGCCTCGCCTAGACCGGTCTGCGTCCTTGGATAACGCGGATCAGAATGACGATAATCGCGAGAACCAGCAGGATGTGCACGAAACCGCCCAAAGTGAACGACGTGACCATCCCCAGCAGCCACAGGATTACCAAAATAACCGCGACGGTCCATAGTAGGTCCATGGATGTTTCTCCTTTTCATCTAGCGCCGTTTGCTTCGGCGGTTCCGTGGCTGTGAAACGGGCCCGGTGAAGTCGCCAGCCTGGAACGGGCGCGCCGGCCAAAAGCGAAAGGCGCAGGCGTCACACTGGGTGGCAAGATAGCGAAGCGTCGCCAGCGCGACCATACCTTGGAACGTGTAGAGAGCGCCGGGCGTTGGCGTAGTGCGGAAACGTCTGTGTGACACCTCTAATGCTATGGCGTGGCCAAGAAAGTCTCCGCAGCAGTTGCGGCACGTCCTTCCGGCGTCCAGCTGAACGGAAGTTGCGCCCTCCCTGAGAATGGTATTAGTGCGAAGCTCCTTTGGCAGTGAGGGAGCGCAAGGCTTCGAGCAGAGTGTCGAGTTCCATTTCGGCATTGTAGTAATGCGGCGAGACGCGCAGCGCCGAAGGAGCGCGCTTTTCGTCCATATCGATCACCGCGTACTCCCGCAAGCTCGCGGAGGTGTTGATGCCGCGCTGGCGCAGAGCGTCCACAAGATCCGGAGCGCGCCAGCCTTCAACGGCGACGGTAACGATGGCGGCGAGTTCCGCGCCGCGGTCCAGGACGCGAAAGCCGGGAAGCGCGCTCAGCTTGGTTCGCAGCGACGCGGCCAACTCGCGAGCGCGCCGTCCGCCTCGCTCGATGCCGACCCCGGCGGCGTAACGCGCGGCCTCGCCCAGTCCGAGTAGCAGTGCGTAGGAGAACTCCCAATTCTCGAAGCGCCGCGCATCTGGCGCCAGCTCAAACGTGTCCGGCGTTTTCCAGTCTCCTCCGCGCATATCCAAATACAACGGAAATGCGCCGCGCTCGAGCGCGCCATCCGATACGTACAGGAAGCCGATGCCCCGAGGCCCGCGCAAAAATTTGCGCGCCGTGGCCGAGAGAAAATCGCACCGCAATCGCGCGACATCGATCGGCAATTCACCAACCGCCTGGCACGCGTCGATCAGGTAAGGCACTCCCGCGGATTCCGCAATCGCGCCCAGCGTCTCGACCGGCTGGATAAGTCCGGAATTCGTGGGCACCCAAGTGACCGCCAGCAACCGGACGCGCGGTTCGCGAAGCAGTTCGCGGACCGATTGCGGGTCCACACCCCCCTCGGGCAGATCCGCGGCGCGGCGAATCTCGACGCCGCAACGGCGCGCCAGCGAAAGATACGCCAGCTGATTCGAGATGTAGTCGTTGCGCGTGGTAACGATGACGTCGCCGGGACGGAAATCAAAAGCAGAAAGCGCCTGGAAAAAAGCTACGGTGGCATTTTCAACGACGGCCACATTGCGCGGAGCCGCGCCGAGAATGGCGGCGACGGCCGCGTAAGCATTCTCGACAGCCGGCGCCGCTTCATCCGAGCTTTCGTATCCGCCAAGGACCGCCTCCCGCTGCAAATGCGCGGTTATGGCGTTGAGCACCGAACGAGGCATCAGTCCCGCACCGGCATTGTTCAGGTGCACACGATGAGCGGCGCCGGGAGTGTCTTCACGCCACTGTAAAACTTGAGCGTCCATGCCCATGCCTCCAAAAGCTGCTCGCGGGAAACGGAGACCCAGAATATCGCGAACCGCCGCGGCGGATGCCAAAGCTTTTCGGAGCATCAAACCCAAATTGGCGGCACAACCTGTACCAGGCGCGGCCGTGGATGATCGCCACCACTGTAGGCGCCGTCCTTTTAGGGCGGCGCTGTCCGGCTAAGGAAGTTGTTTCTGCGCCGCGCCGCCAGAGAATGCCGCTGCGCCTGTTACAGAATGTCGCTGTACCACTGACCTGAAGATTCGCTGCCCGGCTTGTCCACCGTCAGACGATCGCACGTGCGGCGAAAATTCTCATACCAGGTTTCCGTGAAGCTCGCCACCAGTTGCTCCGCCGAGCGGCCACCGATGCTTACGCCCGAATGGACCAGATCCCCCCAGGTGTGCACTCGAGTGCCTCCCGATTTGTGCGGATCAAAGTGGACCCACTGAGCCAAGGCCACACCCAGAGCGTGGTCGATCCAGCCGAGGCGTTTGGCCGGGACGCAACTGGTGATCACATGCTCGATGATGGTGCGCGCGGGGCGCAGAATCTCGATTTCCAGCCGGCTGCCCGCCTGCCAGGGAGGCCCTTCGCGCCACTCCAGGCGCCCATAGATGTTAGCGAAGCTGTTCCAGCGCCGCATATTCGAGAAAACTTCCCAGGCCAGCTCGGGGCTGGCCATGGTTACAACAGAATGCTGAAAGCGAAACATTATTCCTCATAAGTTCTCCTGCTGAAAAAAAGGGTATGGGATAGGAGAATCGTTCAGATTTAAAAGCGGAATAATTTATACATTGTTTCTTTAACGATGTAAAGGCTATAATTTACCTCGTTTGGCCGCGACGGAGGTCGCTCAGCATGCCTCGGAAAGCCGATGCAGGTCTGGAAGGAAGGATCGTGGATGTGGCGTACCGGTTGTGGAGCGAAGAGGGCGAGAAAGCGCTGACCATGCGCGCGGTGGCCAAAGCGGCGCGGACCACCACGCCGACTTTGTACGAGCGCTTTCGCGACAAGCATGACTTGCTGGAGTTCCTCCGCGAGCGCGCGCGGCGCAGGCTTTTTGCCGCCATCCAGCCGGCGCAGTCTGCGGGCGAGGCTTGCCGCCTGGCACTAGCTTTTATTTCGCAACACGGCCATGAATACCGGCTGCTGACCAGCGAATGGGCCGCGCGATTCGCGGACCAGAAACCCATGCCGTCGTACCAGTGGCTGCAAGAACGGCTAGCGCAGCAGTTGGGAGGCCAGCCGGAGGATCATGGGCGGCTGGCCCTGGGGCTGATCGCGCTGGTTCACGGAACGGCGATGCTGCGGCCCGAGAGCGACGAGCACCATGACATCGCCCAGGAATTTCAGAAGGCGTGCCTGGAGGCATGCGATGCTTTGATCGAGGCGGCAGTGAGGCGGAAAGGAAAGGACGAACCGCGCTTGAACTAACGAACTGTCCGCTCCCGCGACGTTGCGTCCCACCAGCGGACATGTTGCTGCCCCAACTACTCCTCTAAAGCCGTACTAAATAGTTTTTTTTCTTAAACTTACCGCCAGTTCGGGGCGCTTCCGCCCGGTACAAGAATTGCTCCTCCCTCGCCAGACTTGTGCCCAAACCACCCTTCGAGCCGTCCTGGAGGCGCGCATGAAGAAAATCGAATGGATTCGCGAAACGCTTTCCGCCGTGCCCACCGCCGAATCCCTGCGCGAAAAGCAAGCTGCGGGCTGGCGTCCCGTCGCCATCGAGTGGGAGCGCGAAATTGAAGTCCAGTCGGCCATGGGGCCAGGCTCCTCCGGCCATCCGCACGACGAAATTCCGTACGGCCTGCGCATCGCCGACGACTGCCGCCACCTCGAGGACGATCCCGCCGAGATGGAAGTCCTTCGCCTCCTCGCGGAGATGGTGGTGCAGGATCTTTCTTTCCCGGGCATGGCAGACATCCTTAATAAGGAGGCCCTGCACACCCGCGACGGCCGCTCCTGGTCCTCCGTCGATGTTTTCAAACTCACTCCCCGCCTGATCGACGTCACTCCGCGGATGCTTTCCAGCTCCGAATGGGAGTCGCGCAAAAAGCAGCTCTCCCGCGTGCTCTGGAACTCCTAGGCCGCCGCCTCAACTCCGCTCCCGACCCCGGTGCGCGACCGTTGCGCCCGCATTCGCACCGTCGTATGCTGCCGTGGCGTTCCGTGCATCGCTGAGGAGCACACCATGCGATTCCTTTTAACGCTGGCCCTTTTTTCTCTGACCAACTCCTTCCCAGTCCAGGCCACTGTAGAGGCTGTGCTTTCAGGGCGGCCGGGCCAGGCGCAAGATCCGGCTCCCGCGCCGGAAACGCAATCTCCGGCCAAGCCCGCCCGCATTCGACTTGGCGGAAACGTTGCCGCTGTCAAGATCATCAACAAGGTGCAGCCCGTGTACCCGCCCCTCGCCAGGCAAACGCGCATCTCCGGCACCGTGCGGCTCCACGCCATCCTCGCCAAAGACGGC
Organism: Candidatus Dormiibacterota bacterium; assembly: GCA_035601655.1. Classification (GTDB taxonomy): domain Bacteria; phylum Acidobacteriota; class Terriglobia; order Acidiferrales; family UBA7541; genus Acidiferrum. The sequence continues at coordinate 47,618 of DATNNV010000061.1, read as the reverse complement.
ACGATCCAGCAGTTGGAGACCGTTTCCGGCCATCCCCTGCTGGTCCAGGCTGCCTTGGATGCCGTGCGCCAGTGGCGTTACCAGCCCACGCTCCTCAACGGCGATCCCGTCGAAGTCGACACCACCATCGACATCGTTTTCGCCCTCGCCGAAGATAACCCCGCGCCCAAGCCCGCCGCCGACTCCGCTAGCGACCCGGCTATCGACCCGCAATTCCGAGACGATATCCTGCGGCTCTTTGAAGTCATCCATTTCAAGGAAAACGCCGCCAAGGCCGGCCGCCAGGTCTTTGAGTCTCTGCGCCCGGCGCTGATGGCCTCCCTCCCGGCCACACGCAGCCGCGAGCGCATCACTGACGCGTACATCGACAAGCTGCTGGCGGTGATGCAGTCCGATTCCCATACCGAGCGCGTGGTGGCCATCTACGCAAAGTACTTCTCGGATCAGGACGTGCAGGAACTGGTGCGCTTTTACCAGACTCCCACCGGCCAGCACTTCAACTCCGCGATGCCGCAGCTTTTTGGCGACCTCAGTCGGATCGGCCAGCAGCTCGCCCTGGACAACATTCCTGCCATCTTCAAGCAACTCTGCAAAGAGTTCCCCGAACTCCAGGACGATGCCCGCTTCTGCAAGGACACCGACCCGCAGAAAAAAAGCCAACTGGCCGCCCCCGACCGCCCTCTCGCCACGGCTGACCCGGCGTCTGCACCGAAAAAATAGCGAACGCCAGCAAGCCGCGGCGCGAACACCGCAGGTAGTAGCGTGTCCGCGGGCCCTTGGCGGAGCTGCGGCTACGGCTATGAAAATAGTTGACTTGAGCGGAACGGGGAGTAGGATGAGGTTCCCCGTTTGCTGACCCACCCGGCCGGGCGTTGGTCCATTCAACAGGAATCGCCGTACCGCAGGGGTGTGCCATGCCAACCGCCGCGCAACGCGTTGAAGATCGCACTTCGTTGAGGGTTGCCGTGGACCTTTCGAGCCTGGACGGGCGCATGCCGGCCCGCGGTGGGATTACCGAGAATGTGAGCGCGCATGGTGCCCGCGTGATGGTCGGCATGCCGTTGCCCATGGACTTGCGCGTCACCGTGCGCTCCATGCTCGGGAGCCTGAGGTCGCGAGCCCGGGTGGTGTATTGCGAGCGCATGACCAACGGACTGTTCGCCGTGGGCCTCGAGCTCTTCGCCACCGTCGGCGAATGGATTATTCCGGGAACCATGCCTGCCACCGCCCCCGGCAAGCCCGCCTGATATTTCCGCAGCGCGGGCTTCAGCTTGCCCTGAGCTTCGAAGGGCCTGCGGCTCGCTCCGACTCCGAAGTAGCACAGGCACTCCTGCCTGTGTCCCCGTAGGCCCAGCGGCAACTGATCCGCCAGCGTCATCCCGTCACGCCTGTCATCCTGAGCGCAGCGGCCCGACGTTTCTTCCTCGCACGCCCGTTGAAAAAACGATGCGCGTCGGGCCGCGCAGTCGAAAGCTTGCCCTGAGCGAAGTCGAAGGGGACCCTGGCTTGATTCACGCCCGCCCACAAACAATGAGACTCACGCAAGCCGCCGCGCCAGCCCCTTCTTCCCCTCAACTGTCATCCCGAATCCCCGAGTAGCACAGACTTCAGCTTGCCCTGATCCCCGAAGGGTCTGTGCCCACGCAAACCCAGCGGCCTATGCTACAGCTTTGCCGGCAGTGTCTTCCGGCAAAAGCACCTGATATTGCCTAAGCTTCCGGTACAGCGTGGTCTTGCCAATACCTAAAATCCGAGCAGCGGCAAGCTTGTCTCCAGCAGTCTCGCTGAGCGTCTTGAATATTTCGCGTCGCTCCATCACACATAGCGGTTCGGCACCGGCGTGCACGAAATTCTCGCCTATTCGTCCAACGATTAGCGCCTCATCCTCGTTCCGAAGCACTGGTCCGGAACCAAGTGCGACGGAACGTTCAACGAAGTTTTCCAGTTCCCGAACATTGCCCGGCCAATCGTATGCCATTACCTCTGTCCAAAGGTCCTTCGCGATGCTCGTTATAGGCCGGCTTGGATCCTCAAATTTGTTAAGGAAAGCTGTGACCAGGAGCGGAATGTCACTCCGATGTTCGCGTAGTGGCGGCAGGGTTATCGGGAACACGTTCAGTCGATAGTAAAGGTCTGCTCGAAAAGTCCCTTCCTCAGCAGCCTGCCTCAAATCATGATTAGTAGCAGCGACGATCCGAACGTCAACAGGCAATCTTTGCGTGGCACCTACCCGCCGCACCTCCCTTTCCTGCACCACTCGCAGGAGCTTTGCCTGTAATTCCTTGGGGAGTTCTCCGATTTCATCTAGAAAAAGGGTTCCTGTGTCGGCTGCCTCAAATAATCCTTTTCTATCTGCCGTGGCTCCAGTAAAGGCTCCACGTACATAGCCGAACAGTTCAGATTCAAAAAGTGTGGCTGCGATCGACGAACAATCAACTGGCACAAACGGTCTGGCTTTCCTTAATCCTGAGAAGTGAATAGAACGGGCCACCAGTTCCTTGCCCGTGCCACTTTCACCCAAAATGACCACCGGGAAGTTATACTGGATGGTCCTGCTGATTAGCAGCCGTACCACCTGGATCGGTGCTGAAGTGCCCACCAGGCCATCGACACTGGCGTTCTCCTGCAGCTGTATTTGCAGGCGTTGCAGTTCGTCAAAAGGCTTTTCGGGTGTGGGGGCTTTACGCAGGGCGGACGCTGGGGACGCCATTCAAACCTCCTCTAAACTTGGGATTGCGTTCCTCGGATCGAGTACCGCAATATCGTTGTTATAGGTTGCTTGTTAGCTCGGGAACCATACGTACAACTACGTATTGTGCCCAGGTTGATATCCCTCTTTATTTATATCATAGCAGTTATAGAATAGTATACTGCAAAATATTACTGGGCCGTCTGACTCATCGGCATTGCACCGAATCGCAGATCGACTTTTGACTCAGTTGTGCGTGAAATCGCAACCCGGAGCACCAGGCTACTGCCGCAGCCCGAGAGCTGCTTTGCCGGGGGCGCCGCCTTTGGTCTGTGGGAGTAAGTCTTAGGTTCCTCTTCTCCCCAGCTTCTACGCCTCACCCAAATCCCCACCAACCGCATTAACCTCAAACGCCTCCAATTCGCCTAAGCCCCGCCGCAGCTAAATCCCCGCCTCCAGTAGCGCGGGCTTCAGCTTGCCCTGATCCTGGAAGGGTCTGTGCCCCCCTAAGCCCAGCCGCAATTGATCCGCCGTGCGCGCTGATGCTGGCTGTGCGACTGTGCCGTGTGCGGGTGTACGCATAAGTTCAATCTTCGCGCTTGGGGCGGACCAAGTCGAAGATGACCTCCTTTGGGGGCATTGGCGGCAATTTTATTCTCGATTTCGATGGCGCGGTGGGTGTGCAGGAGGAGGTTGCAGGTGTAAGCCATGACGGCGGCGCGGCGCGGAGAGACGCGATCCTCGGCCAGGAGGCGCAGGAGGCGGGAGAGGAACTGGTTCACCTCAGCGGCGGAGTCGAACTCGGTGAGATCGCCTAGGAGTTCGGAGGCGAGGGAGGGATCGGGGTAGCGGCGAGTGGAGCCGAAGAGATGGCGACGGCAGAAGCTGGCTTGCGGGTCGACGGCTTCGGCGCTGCAACGACGACCGGCGGGAGTGCGATGGATGCAGCGGGCCGGGGTTGGGCCGAAGGGTGCAGTTGTGGCCGATGGGTTGGTCGATGGTGCGGTCGATTGATCAATAGTGGGATTCATTTTGAGACTACCTTTCGTTGAATTTTGGGGAGCGCTTTGCACGTCATCCCCTGGTTTTTGCAAAGAGGCGGCAAGTGATTGAAATTGGGCCGGTTGCGCTGCGCTCTTTTGCAGCAGGGTGCAAAAAAGTGCAAAAGAGCGCGGCGAACGGCGAAAAGAGTCTCGGCACGCGTTCGCAAAGGGCGCGGACGGATGCGGAGAACTAAGGTACGAGGATCGTTTAGGCAGCTGAATGTCAGGGCTGAAGCCCTGACCCCCAAGGACCTGTGGAAAAAGTGGGCGGGGAAGGGGGCAGGCAGAGGGAGAGTGGGAGACGGCGGGTTCGGAACGGATTTGTGCTGCTGAAACACGTCTTATTTTACCATGAATTGGGTGTACTTGTCAAGTAAATTCTGCATCGGTACTCGCTGTGGATATACTTGAAGAGTGAAATGCCAAGCGAATTTGCGGAAGTTGAAGAAAATAAAGGGGTAGAGTGCGCAGGGGGAACGAGGCTACGCGCGAGGAGGGACCCAGGCAAAAAAGAAGCTGAGTTGCCGGCCGCCAGCCGAATGGGCATCAAACGCGATATACTCGGGTAGGCGCGAGCGGAATTCGTCAGCGTGTGGCTCGCTGCCTGAAATGCGCTGGAGGGACGTGAGGCAGCAGAGTCGCAAGGCGGTTTCGGCCCAAAACGAGCCTCGGCTCTTCGCCGTTCCCGACGAGGAAAACCTCGAAAAGGAAACGACCGGTGGGGTTGAGGCAATTACAGAGCCCTTCGACCCAACTCTGATCAGGGTCGAACCTCGCCCTTCGACCGTTGACTTACTTCTGTCGCGTATTAGGCAAAATGAAATCAATCTTTCTCCGGCATTTCAAAGGCGCGACGGGATTTGGAACGAAGGGGCTCAAAGCAGGCTAATTGAATCGCTGCTAATTAGAATTCCGCTTCCTGCTTTCTATATGGATGCGACCGACGAAGACAAGTGGCAGGTCGTCGACGGCCTGCAAAGGCTCTCGTCCCTCAGACGCTTTGTGATCACAAAAGATCTTCGGTTGTCGGGCCTTGAGTTCCTTTCTAAGCTCAATACAAAGACTTTCGACGGGCTACCAAGAAGCTTCCAACGACGGATTCTCGAGACGCCGTTGACTCTTTTCCTGATTGAAAGAGGCACTCCACCTCAGGTTAAGTTCAACATTTTCAAGAGAATTAATACCGGTGGTTTGCCGCTGTCTGCGCAGGAGATCCGTCATGCTCTGAATCTCGGGACCGTGACACCATTCCTTGAGCGATTGGCCAACTCCGCGGAATTTCTTCGCGCAACTGGACGAGCGATAAGTCCCAAGCGCATGGGCGATAGGGAGTGCGTCCTCCGGTTCCTTGCCTTTGTGACCACTTCGCCCGATGACTATAAGGCGCAAGACTTCGATAACTTCTTGAATGAAACTATGGCTCGAATGAATGGCATGTCGGAGGAGAAACTCAAGGAGTTCGAGGGTAGGTTCAAGCGTGCTATGACCACGGCTCACAGCTGTTTTGGCGACTACGCGTTTCGCAAGAGATACGACCGGGCTGACCCCTACAAATACCCCATCAACAAAGCGTTGTTTGAAGCATGGTCGGTGAATCTCAGCAGGCTTAGCAGTCAGGAAGCGAATCGCCTGACGACGAAACGCGAACTAGTTGAGGATAGATTTTGCGAGCTGATGAACAAAAGGGACTTTGAAACGGCGGTGTCTCAGGGCACCGGCGACGTAAGCAAAGTTCGCCTGCGATTTAGAAGCATTCGGGAAATCGTTGAGAAGGTACTGAATTGATTAACTCTTTAAGCCTCACAAACTTCAAGTGCTTTGCCAAGGCCGATATAGCAATGGGCAATCTTACGGTCCTGTCAGGTCTCAACGGGACGGGCAAGTCTTCGCTTCTTCAGTCACTACTTTTACTCAGGCAGTCGAGGCCCGGAGGTCAGGCCGCTTTGGCGAGCCCACGACTGATTCTGAACGGACAACTCGTCAAGATGGGAACCGCGTCGGACGTGCTTTACGAAGACGCTGACGACGACCTCATCGACGTCGCTGTTGACTTCAGCTCGACCGGCAGAATCGCTTGGTCATTTCGATACGAAAACCCGGACGCCAACGTTCTTCCGGGATCGGTTGAGCCTTCGAATCCGCGTTATCTCACTGAACCGCTTTTTAGGTCGAATGCTTTCCAATACCTTCAAGCCGAAAGAGTCGGACCTCGAACTTTTTTCGCTGCGTCAGAAGCGGACGTACTTCGTAGACGCGACCTCGGAACCCGTGGCGAGCACACGGTCTACTTTCTTGCGGCCCACGGGGAAGACAACATCCCGCTCGCAGCTCTCGCCCACGGGGGAGCCGCTTCGATCTCCCTTCGTAGTCAGGTCGAAGCTTGGATTGGGGAGCTAACACCGGGCACCAGGCTTCACCTCACGCCCTATAAGGATATTGACCTAGTTAGCCTGAGGTATTCGTTTGTTGAGCGCGACCACGTGACGAAGCCCTACAGGGCGACGAACGTTGGGTTCGGGCTCACATACACCTTGCCTGTAATTGTTGCCGTACTATCGTCGCAGCCAAAGAGAAGCCTATTAATCCTCGAGAATCCCGAGGCGCACCTCCATCCTAGAGGCCAGTCGCGCCTCGGGCAGTTTCTAGCGAAAGCAGCCAGCGCTGGAGTTCAGATAATTATTGAGACTCACAGTGACCACCTATTGAATGGTATTCGAATCGCGGTCCGAGCTGGTGCGATCGATCCTGCTGAAGTCGTCATACACTTTCTGAATCGCCGCGGAGAGGGTCAGCGAGTTTGCTGCGACATAGCCAGTCCCCGCATCGATTCTGACGGCAGGTTGGATTTCTGGCCCGAAGGCTTCTTTGACGAATGGGATAAGAGCCTCGAAACGCTGTTAGCTGGACCTCCCAAATAGATGGAACTGGACCTAGTCCTAAACGACCTTTCCCTTCAACCTCCGGCCCAAGATAGGCTTCAGGCTAGGTCATCGATGCAGAACCTCGTCTCTGTGATGGTTCGTAGCGCTCAACTTGGTGCCCGTAGGATCCTCAGGGTACCGAAAGACTTCGAGTCGCATTTCTTATGCCCTGGATATCCGCTCGCCGCGTGGCGGAACGATCCCGAGGTTCGGTTGGAAGAAAGACAGTTCTTTAATGCCGTGACTAGCAAGGTGCTCTACCTGGATGGCCTGCCGCATATCGAGGAGCAGTTGACGTTAAATGAGTACAAGCACGCTGGGAGGTCCGCGGTTGGTCTAGGCGTTGCGTCCGCCCTAGACAGCCTCGCAGTCAGCGCGAGTTCAGCTGCGCCATGGAACGCGCCTTCGATAGGCGTAGAGCGCAACTGGATTGAACTGGGAGACGATAAAGTTCTTTCCACGAATGAGATGGTGCGTCATGCGAGTATCCAAGCGCATGTTGAAATTCATAGTGCTTGGATTGGCACTCGATCACAGTTGGCCGCTTCAGACGGAGCGGATCTTTGGCGACGGAGAGCTGAACTTCTGCCAGGGTTGGCCTTCTGTGCATGCGTCAAGGAGCAACTTGATAGCCTGGGCCGCCATGACGTGATGCTTAGACCGGTGGTCGAGCGGCTCGGAGAACTAGATGCCTACGCTAGAAACTGGCAGGCTGGACCGTTTGACCGGACTAGGTTGCCCTCTAAGGTTAGCCCTGAGAGCCAGGGTACGCTTGAAGAGCACGAACACGAGCTTACCTTTTTGTGTCCCGACGGGCAGACGCGGCTATTTTCTTGGCACGCCAGGATGACCCCCGGGGAGTGGCGCCTTCATTTTTATCCAGATGGCGAGACTCGGCGGCTGATAGTGGGCAGAATCGGCCGGAAGCCTTTTATTTAGGCATTGACCCACCAGTTTACGGTGATGTGCCCTTCTTAAGCTCAATGCAAGCGAGAGCGGAACGGTGTGGCGACTTGCGCGAGTCTCATTGTTTTGTCGGCGGGCGTGAATCAAGCCAGGGTCCCCTCCTCCGGCGGGCAAGCTTCGACTGCGCGGCCCGACGCGCACAAACCGCGCGAGGAAAAAACGTCGGGCCGCTCCGCTCAGGATGACAGGGAGAGGGCGCGCCGGGATCGAAAAGCAGATCCCTCACCCCGCGAAGGGCGCGGGGATTCGGGATGACAGCGGAAGAAAAAAAAGGGCTGGCGCGGCGAGTTGCGTGGGTCTCATTGTTTTGTGGGTGGGCTGAATCGAGCCAGGGTCCCCTTCGACTTCGCTCAGGGCAAGCTTTCGACTGCGTGGCCCGACGCGCATCGTTTTTTCAACGCGCGCGCGTGGAAGAAACGTCGGGCCGCTTCGCTCAGGATGACAGGGAGGGGCGCGGCGGGGAGGGGAGCGAAAAGCAGATCCCTCACCCCGCGAAAGGACGCGGGGATTCGGGATGACAGGGCGCGTCGAAGTGTGTCACTTCGCGTAGGACTTCAGAAGGCCACAGTTCTTACAGCGATGCGTTTGCACCGGCAGGGCTCCCTGCGTTTTGACGCCGCCAATCCATTTCTCGACCACTGGCCCTCTGACCCACATTTGTTGCAATGGTCCTGCCCCGGTGATGTCTGGAAGGAAGCCGAGTTCGGTCTCTCCGCCACACTCGGAACAGCGCGTTGGATCTGATGGCATCGGCAGTCTCCCTGGCAGACGCAGCTACGGGGACACTTTAGGGGAAGGGCGGGTTCGCGGCAACGGAGACGAGGGTGGTGTGCGGTACAGCCGCCGAAAGGAAAAGCAGATCCCTCACCCCGCGAACGAGGCGGGGACTTGGGATGACGGTTGAATGGGAGGGCGCGGGATTTTGGGATGGCAGGTCTGCGCATCAGTTGCCGCTGGGTTAACAGGGGCACAGGCAGGAGTGCCTGTGCTACTGCGGAGTGGGATCGGACTCGCAGGCTGAAGCCCGCGCTACTGGAGGCGGGGATTCGGGATGACAGGGGCGAGGACGGGCGACGAGCTAGAGCAGTTTGGTCAAATCTTCGATAGTGAGGTCGGCGTCGCGCAGGATGCTTTTGAGAACCTTGGGATGGAGAGTCTTGGTAGCGTGAAAATGGGACGGTGGCGCGCTTACCCGCGGAATTCTTGTAGATGGATGTGGCGGCCACTTTGGCGAGCGATGGTGAATCCGAGCTTTTCCAGGACCGAGCAAATCTCGCGAGCAGTGAGCCGAGGAAGCTTGGGCATCAGACGGCGATTTCTACGGTGGAGAGGTTGACGGAAACTTGGGGAATTTCCTCGCCGTCGGCGAGGCGATCTTCGATGTGGAGGCGAATGGCGTCCTTGATGTTGGCCACGGCTTGTTCGTAGGTGTCGCCTTGGCTGTAGCAGCCCTGGAGCGACGGGCAGGAAACGAAGTATCCGTCGGCGTCCGATTCGAGAATGATGGGGAAGGTGACGCTTCTCATGGCTGCGATGATTATAGTTCCGCGCGGAAAGGTGGCCAATGAGAATTTCGAGGAGGCGATGGTCACGTTCGAGGAGGGAGAGAAGGTTAAAGTCCGCACCCTTAAAACCGAAGGGTGCGGCACCCGACCGAAAAAGCGGAAAGACGGAAAAAGCAGATCCCTCACCCCGCGAAAGGCGCGGGGATTCGGGATGACAGGAGAAGGAAAGAAGGGGCTGGCGCGGCGAGTTGCGCGGGTCTCATTGTTTTGTAGGTGGGTGTGAATCAAGCCAGGGTCCTTCGACTGCGCGGCCCGGCGCTCAAAAACCGAGCGCAAGAAAAAGCCGGGCAGCTTCGCTCAGGATGACAGCGGCAAGGGGAAGGACGCCAATCGGGAGATTCACCCCACTAAACCGGCGGGTTGGAGCAGAGTAGGCGTTCCCGGGCTTAGGCGAATTGGAGGCGTTGGAGGTGGAGGTGGAGGTGGTTGTTATGGCTTGCGGGGCGATGAGCGGCGATCGGCGAGAGTGGCCATTGTTCGCAGGCGGGAACGCAAGACGCGGATGAGGTAGCGGCGTTGCCTGTCGTTCAGTTCAAGCTGCGCGATCACGCGTTCGGTTCGTACCAGTAGGGCATCGGCCAGCTTTTCGATGGCTGTGTCCGCTGTATCAGCAGTGGCTTTCTTGAGGCGCCCGCGTTTCGGTAGCCCGTGCTCTCGAAGCTGCGCGGCGATCCATTCCCAGGTCTCTTTTTCCGAGAGTTCTTTTGTCATCTGTTGGCCTCAGTACTTCTCCGTGAGAACGGTGCTGGCAGCTTCGGACGCCCGCTGATCGCTGGGCCGCGATGTGGAGCAATGTGCACGAGATGGACTGATGGCCCAACTGCTGTCTTTTTAGCGCCGGGTTGCAGTTGCCGGGGCAGGTGCTATGCCAGGTATGTTGCAAAACGTGCGGGTGTGTTTGTCTGTGGGCAACACACGGACTTGGCGATCGCAGTCCAAGCAGCGATATAGACGAAAATTCGGCCTATGACGGATTCAAGAAGTGCTTTTGTACTTGACCTGTAGACGTGGTGGCGCTGGGCCGCGCTGGCAAGCGAATCGGCACAGCAACCTTCTCAAGGAGAGTAGAAAAGGCGATCCGGACCTTTCGATCGCTCGAAGGGCCTCGGCTCCTGGCTTTCCCCCATAAGGACCTGAACACTAGCCAGAGAAAAAAGTTGCTGTCTGCAGGGCAGGCTCACCCTCTCGCAGGGATTCGGGATGGCAGTTGACTGGGAGGGCCTACGCTGCGGCTGGCGGATCCATTGTGGCTGGGCTAAGGGAGGCACAGGCAGGAGTGCCTGTGCTACTGGGGGACCGCAGCTCGGCGAACTCTATTACGAGGCGTCAGGTTGGCTATGCAACGCGGCCAAAATCCACTTTTGCAGCACGGCTCTAAAGTGCGGTTTTGTTTCGCGAAACTCGAGGCCGAGCCCGCGAGGTTGGACATACAAAACTCCCGCCTCGGTCTCGAAAAATTCGTCCAAATAGAAAATCTTCACCAAGACGACCTGCTGCTCCGCGAACGACGCCGCAGTCTGCAAGAAACACCCGCGCAGGCTGAGTTCCGTTACGCGCGCGGGAGTGTGCGTGTCTGGTGAGTTTTGCGGCGATATCACGGCATCCGCGTTGAAAGCAAACCGCAGTCCTCGTGGCTCTTGGTCCATGCTTCCCAGCTTATTCCATGACCGGTGTCCTGGTCGAGCTTCTCAAGTTTTGGGAGAGAACATAGCGCCAATACAACGGAGGTGTGGTGGCGCGGGTTGGGCTTATCGCGTAGAGTGTTGCGGCGTGGGCGGGACCAAATTTGTAACTTATTGAGGAGACTAGAACATGGCCGGAGTTGGCGGGAGTGGGGCGGAGTTTAAGAAGGAGTTGCGGGAGGGGAAGCCGAAGCTGGGGTTGTTCTTGAACGCGCATAGTCCGACGCTGGCGGAGCAGTTGGCGCATAGCGGGTATGACTGGCTGCTGGTGGATACGCAGCATGGGCCGATGGGGTACGAGCGGTTGTCGGCGATGCTGGCGGGGATTTCGGGGGGCGGGGCGAAGTCGCTGGTACGGGTCGGAGGATACGATGACCGGCCGGGGATTCAGCAGGCGCTGGATATGGGGGCGGACGGCGTGTTGGTGCCGTACATCAATACGGCGGAGGAGGCGCGGCAGGCGGTGAGCTGCACGCGATATCCGACGGTGGGGACGCGGTCGGTGTACTTCCCGCAGCGGAGCATGAATAAGGAGGGCTTGCTGGGGTATGCGGGAAAGTGGAATGAGAACGCCATCGTGGCGCTGCAGGTGGAGACGGCGTCGTGCATCGAGAATATTGCGGAGATCGCGGCGGTGCCGGGCGTGGATATTCTTTTTCTGGGGCAGAATGACTTGTGCATGTCGATGGGGCTGTACGTGAAGTATGAATTCCCGCACATGTATACCTCGCCGGAGCTGAATGAGGCGACGCAGAAGCTGGTGCAGGAAGCCCGGAAGAACAAGGTGACCCTGGGGTTGTTCCTGTTTGGGACTTCGCGGGTGGGGGAGTTTCTGGAGAAGGGATTCACGTTTATCAGCATTGGGAATGATTTGCATCACGTGCTGACGCAGGCTGGGGCGTATGTGAATGATGTGGAGAAAGTGGCGAAAGAGAAGGGCAAGAGTTGGACGCGGCGGCCTACGGCGCTGCTGTAGTTTAGGCGTGTTGGATTGGGAAAGGCCGCAGGGCTCCGCGGACTCCGCCCTGCGCTACAGTGGCGTTGGCAAATTCATGGTTCCAGCCAGATTGCTCAAGTGCTTAACGATGGTGTTCGCAGGCCTTTGCGGTGTGCTTGATGCCACCGCCGCGCAGGCGCAGCACCCGGCTTTGCCGAAAAAGGCGGGTGGGGCTGCGGTTACGCAGTGTGGCAAGGGCGTTAGCCTGCGGCTTAGCACTTCGCGGGTGAGCCAGGGGAGCCTGGTGGTGGTTGATGTTCGGAGCAGGGAGGGGCTGGGAGGGGTGAAAGGGAACTGGGAAGGGCGGGAAGTGGGATTCTGGGAGGAAAGGGCCGGCGGTGGGAAGGGCACGACGGATCATTGGCGAGGGCTGCTGGGAGTAGACCTGGAAAAGGCTGCTGGGACGTATGAGTTGACGGTATTTGTGACGAAGAAGGGGAGCGATGCGGTGGGGTGCGGGGCCAAGGTGACGGTGGTGGCGGGGCGATTTCCTACGGAGAGGCTGAAGGTGGAGGGGCAATTCGTGGAGCCGAATCCGGAACAGGCGGCGAGGGCCAAGGAAGAGCAGGTTCGGGTCGGCGCGATCTTCGATACGGTGACGCCGGAGCGGCTGTGGAAGGGGAAATTCCGGCTGCCGCTGGATGGAGCGCGAACGGGAGGCAATTTTGGCCGGCGGCGAGTGCTGAATGGGCAGCCGCGGTCGCCGCATAGCGGGGTGGATTTCCCGGCGCCAACCGGGACGCCGGTGCATGCGACGCAGGCGGGGAGGGTAGTGTTGGCGGAAGGGATGTTTTTGCCGGGGAACACGGTGATCGTGGACCATGGGCTGGGTGTGTACACGCTTTATGCGCATTTATCGAAGATTAGCGTGGGGCCGGGCGATGAGGTGGAGGCGGGCACGGTGCTGGGCGAGGTGGGAGCTACCGGGCGGGTGACCGGGCCGCACCTGCATTGGGGCCTGGAGATGAACCGGCAGCGGGTGAATGCGATGGACCTGGTGCGGGTACCCGGCCGGTAAATGGGGGGAGTTGGGTCTAATCCAATTGGACGGGGAAAACGTTGAAACGAGTTGAGGGCTTGCGCCACTAGCTAAGCGTGCGAAGAGGCGATGGGAAAGAGCGTTCAAGGCGTAAGCGGAGCAGCCTGCGGAGGATAGGACGATAGGAGAGGTACGTGGGTACTGTTCCCGGGGCGGTATTTGTGGTACCGTCACGCCATTGCCTTCCGTCCGCGGGCCAGTCAGAATTGCGGACGTCGACAGAGTTCGAAGTGGTTTCCTGCTCCTGTCGTTCAAGCGGTTCCGCGTGGTGAAGTCCAAGGCACAACGCGAAGCCGATCATAGATGATCGCCTAGTTTCGGATTCACCAGCCCGAGTTCCGAGGTACGGGTAGATGTCTCTACTTCATTTTCGATACAAAGAGCGGCGGCGGACGCTGAGAGTGGCGTTAAGCGTACCGCTAACGGTGCACGGCAAGATGGAGAGCGGCGAGACGTTCCGCGTGCAGACGACGTCGCAATCGGTAAACCGCCACGGAGCATTGCTGCCGCTGGAAGCGGCAGTGACCATTGGACAGACGTTGTGGCTGATGAACGACATCACGGCGCAAGGAATCGAATGCAAAGTGGTGGCGGTACGGCGAGCGCGCGACGGCAAGACGTATATCGGGGTTGAGTTTGTGTGCGCGGAAACGAACTTCTGGCACATGGTGTTTCCGGTACCTGGGTCGCGGCCGCTGCGGCGGGCGATGCCCTCCACGAAAGCTTCCGGAAGCCTCGGCTGAAGATCAGCTGACAATTATTGAATGACTGGCAATACCTCCTGCATCTGCCAATCGCTGAGATAGAATAAAAGTGTGGGCGCTCTGCCGACTCGCATCGGTCTGATCTCGGATACGCACGGATTGCTGCGAGAAGAAGCGCTGCGGGAGTTGCGCGGGTGCGATTTGGTGGTGCATGCGGGAGATGTGGGGCGGGCGGAGATTTTGGAGGCGCTGCGGGCGATAGCGCCCGTGATTGTGGTTCGCGGGAACGTGGATACGGAGGAGTGGGCGGAGGCGCTACCGTTGAGCGAAGTGGTGGAAGTGAACGGAGCGAGGCTGTACGTGCTGCACAACTTGAACGATTTGGATTTGAATGCGCGGGCGGCGGGGTTAGATGTGGTGATCAGCGGGCACACGCACCGGCCGGTGCAATTTGAAAAGGATGGCGTACTGTATATCAATCCGGGAAGCGCGGGGCCGCGAAGGTTTGACTTGCCGGTGACGGTGGCGCGGTTGCGGGTGGGCGAAAAGCCGTGGCAGGTGGAAATCATTCCCTGTGAAGGGAACAGCGCAAAACGTTCGACGCAGAAAGGGAGCTAAAAATGGCGGGCAAGGGAAAAAAGAAGAAAAGTAAAGCTGCTCCGAAGCGGGTGCAGAAGAAGACCGCGAAGAGCAGCAAGAAAGCGAAAGCAAAAATACGAGTAAAGGCAAAAGCAAAAGCAAAAGTAAAGCGGAAAACTGTAGCGAAGAGGGCTAAGGCGCCGGTTCGGGGGAAGGTGCGGAAGGGGCAGATCAGCGCTGGCGAAAGAGCCAGTACCGTTTTGTTCGATACGAAGGGATTAGGCGCGGCCTCGGGAGGGCAGTCCGGGGATTTGCAAGGAATTTCGGAAGCGCAAGGGGCTGCTTCAGAGAGCGTCGAGGAATTGCTGGAAGAAGGGAACACGTTTGAAGCGGAAGCAGTGGCGGGCGTGGAGCGCGCCGGGGATGAGGATGAGAAAGAAGTGCGCACGCACGAAGTGAGTGAGGACGACGTTCCGGAAGAGTATCAGGGGGACCAGGACAGGAAAGATCGCGGTTAACGCGCGAGGCGCCGGAACGGCCTTTTGCAGGAGCGCAGGTGTGGACTAGATCAAGCGCGCGAAATACTCGAGATGGTGTTCGAGCCCGCGCGGCTGGCTGAGCGGTCGCGCTAAAAGGGTTTTTCGCAGTTCTGTATTATCGCTTCGGAAGCAGCGCCGGAAAATCGCATCGCGCGCGCCTGACTGAATAGCTTACAAAAGAAAAGGCCGCCGGCACCCGGTCGGCAGCTCCTGGGGAGCGCCTGTAATTCGAGATCTGTTCGCAGGCGTTGACGGTAAAGGAAAAAACTTGGCGGTCCGAGCCGCAATCGGACGAAAAGGAGTGGTTATGAAAGACAAACTTGTTGTAGGAATGGCCGTATTTGCCCTGGCCGCAATTCTTGCATTTACGGTGGGAACTTCCGCAGCCCCGGGGATTACGAAGGCCACGGCGGCAGCGGCAGCGCTACCGGCTGCTGCGGGCGCGAATGCCAGCGCACCGGAGCCGCATCCACAGATTCGTGAAGCGATCGCATCCCTGCGGCGGGCGAAGGAGCACCTGGAACATGCCGCGCATGATTTCGGCGGGCACCGCGTCGAAGCGATTCACGCGACGGACGAGGCTATCCGGCAACTGGAGATCTGCCTCAAGTACGACAAGGACTAAGCTGTTCGACGCAGGCGAGGTGCAGCGGCGCTCCGGTTCGACC
The DNA here is from genome assembly GCA_035601655.1 of Candidatus Dormiibacterota bacterium. Lineage (GTDB taxonomy): Bacteria > Acidobacteriota > Terriglobia > Acidiferrales > UBA7541 > Acidiferrum. Next base: position 32,226 of record DATNNV010000061.1, on the reverse strand, counting down.
GACGGAGCGCCGCTTGCTTTTTGCGGGCTGCGGAGAAACATCGGATCGATTTCTTCAGGGTTAAAGAGTGTGTGTGAAGTCCAAAATCTAGACCGCGGCAGCAAAGGCCTTGTTGATTTCGCGGCATTACGGCACGGCTGGAGTCGTGCTCTCCCGCAAATCGTGGCTTTCACACAGATAGTGCCCGGATGACGGAAAAGCGGGAGCAAGGCTCCCGCACTCCAAGAGCGGCAGCGTAAGAGTGCGCGGAGCGGCAGGTATTTAATCGGCCGCAAATGATATAGTGCGGCGCGCGGTTGGGGATCAAACAGGAGAGAAAAGATGGTGGATCGTCGGGAATTCATGAAAGTGTGTAGCGGGATGGGGCTGGGAGCGACGCTTTTTCCGGGAGTGTTGTGGGCGCAGGCGCAGGGGAAGGCGAAGATCACGAAAGAGATGATCGAGAATGCGGCGTCGCTCGCGGACGTGAGCATCGGCGACGAATACAAGAAGATGATGCTGGACAATTTGAACCAGCAGGCGAAGGGCTACGAAGAGATTTACGCGCTGCATATTCCGAATTCGGTTGATCCGGCGCTCATTTTTGACCCGGTGCTGCCGGGAATGAAGTGTGAAACGCAGCGCAAGGCGATGAAGATTTCGAAGGCACCGGCGGTGGCGTCGAGCGAGGTGCCGAAGAATCTGGAGAAGCTGGCGTTTGCGAGTGTGCGGGAGCTGGCGGAACTGGTGCGCACGAAGAAAGTGTCGTCGATGGCGCTTACGGAGATGTACCTGGAGCGACTGAAGCGCTATGACGCGGTGCTGAAGTGCAGCGTGACGGTGACCGAGGAGCGTGCGCGGGCGCAGGCGAAGGAGGCGGATCGCGAGATCGCGGCGGGGAAATATCGCGGGCCGCTGCACGGATTGCCGTGGGGCGCGAAGGATTTGCTGGCGACGAAAGGATACCGGACGACGTGGGGCGCGGGCGGCTTTGACACGCAAGTGATTGATGAGGATGCGACGGTGGTGCAGCGGCTGGACAAAGCGGGCGCGGTGCTGGTGGCGAAGTTGACGCTGGGGGCGCTGGCGCTGGGCGATGTGTGGTTTGGCGGGATCACGCGAAATCCGTGGAACACGAAGCAGGGGTCGAGCGGATCGTCGGCGGGGCCGGCATCGGCGACCGCGGCGGGGTGCGTGGCGTTCAGTATTGGATCGGAGACGCTGGGATCGATTTCGTCACCGTCAACGCGCTGCGGGTGCACGGGATTGCGGCCGACGTTTGGATTGGTGCCGCGAACGGGGGCGATGGCGTTGTCGTGGACCATGGACAAACTGGGGCCGATATGCCGCAGCGTGGAAGATTGCGCGCTGGTGTTGGAGGCGATCTACGGGCCGGACGGGCATGACCGGACGGTGCATGATGCGGCGTTCAATTGGGATGCGGAGCTGGATTGGAAAAAGCTGCGCGTGGGCTATTTGAAGAAAGACTTTGAGCCGACGGCGCCGGGCGAGGAGGCGGAGGCCAAGGAGGAGGCGCCTGCTACGCCTGAGGAGCAGAAGAAACGGGACGACCAGAAGAAGAGGCGGGAAGCGCAGCGGGCGCGGAGGGAGTACGACAAGCGTTTTAATGATGCCGCGCTAGCGAAGCTGCGGGAGATGGGAGTGACGCTGATTGCGGTGGAGATGCCGAAGTTTCCTTACAGCGCGATGACGGCGATGCTGGTGGCGGAGTCGGCTGCGGCATTCGACGATTTGACGCGCAGCGGGCGCGATAAACTGCTGACCTCGCAAAAGGACTACGACTGGCCAAATACGTTCCGGACGGCGCGGTTCATACCGGCGGTGGAATACATTCAAGCGAGCCGGGCGCGCAAGCTATTGATGGAGGCGGTGGCGAAGGTGTTTGCGGATGTGGATGTGATTGTAACGCCGACGGAGAGCCAGCAACTGGTGATCACGAATCTGACGGGGCATCCTGCGGTGATTTTGCCGCATGGGTTCCGGGGAGATGACGCGCCGAAATATCCGATCGATGATCCTTCGGAGTTCCAGAATTCGGGGGGGCCGGGAACGCCTGCGAGTCTGACGTTTTTGGGGAATTTGTACGGCGAAGCGAAGATGCTGGCGTTTGCGCGGGCGTACCAGGAAGCGACGGGGTTCCATCGGAAGCATCCGAAGCAGTTCGAGGCGTCCTAACAGGCTGCTGAAAAGCCCCATCCGGTACGGGTGGTTAGCGTTGGATTCGGTTTCTGCTGACTGAAACCTTGCACTTACAAAAGGCGCACAGGCAAGAGTGCCTGTGCTACTGGGCGATTCACGATTTTTTGAGGTCGGCGCGGGTGCGCTGGAGTTTGAGCGCGGTGGTGCGGAGCGTTTCGGGGACGTTTTTGTTCATGGTGAGGCGTTTTAGGTCCGCGGCGTTGAGCATGGGGAGCATGTGCAGAGAGCAGTCGAGAGGAGTTTTCGGGTTGTTGAGGAGATTGCGGACAACGGTGTAGTTCTTGCGGAATTTGCGGTTGCTGGCGATCATGCGAAGGATTTCGTCGGTGAGATTGGCCATGGCTGCGAAAGCTTCGATTTCCTGGTCGGTGAGGCGAGGAGACTGGAGCACGGCGCGCTGCACGACTTTATTGTTGTCGCGGATAAGGGTGCGGCGGGCTTCGGAGGCGCCTTTGATGGCGAATTGGACGCGTTGAGCGACGGTCATTTTGGAGATGCGCTGGAGGAGCGTCTGGCGGCGCCCGTCGTCGGGCTCCGCTGCCGCTGCAGCTTCCGCTAAAGCTGCTGGATCGGGAAAGTTTCCTTCGACGTGCAGATCGTGAAGCTGGGTTTTTTGATCGGCACTGAGGGAAGTGGAATGCTCGAGAGCCGCGGCGAGAGCGGGGGATTCGCTGATGCGGTCAAGCTCTTCGAGGAGCGCCTGGATACACAGAGTGGAAAGGTGCCGCACGATGGGCAGGAGGAATTCCGCTTTGCATTCCTTGTTGTGGACCATGGCATCGCAAACGCCCGGTTTGTCGGAGAGATTCTTTGCGGCGTAAGCAAAAAGAGCGGGCAGGGCATGCTCGCGGCGAAGGGCCTCGAGAAAGGATTCCAGGGGCTGAGAAAGAAGAGCGTCCTGGGCGCGGTTAGCGACCATTTCGTCTTGATCGGCGGCGATTACGGCGAGCACTTCGGCGCGATCGGCGGGAGCGAGATGAGCTCCACCGGTGCACACGGCGAGTTTGCGCTCGCGGGTGGCGCGTCCGTGGCGCAAGTCGTCAATAATTTCAGGGCTGAGAGCTTCCACTGGGTGCCTGCCTTAAGTCTTTGTGGCCAAACACCATTGTACCGGAGGCGCCGGGGACGCCGAGGGGCGGCATTGCCTGGCCGTTCAATTCCAGCAACACGGCGGAGGAGTCCGCGGCGGTGACTTCGAACTGCCGGGTGGCGGAGAAATGGCGGGTGTCGCCGGCGGGCACTTCGGCGTCGAGAGCGAGTGCGCCGTCGCAGAGAATACGGACGCGGGTTGCGGCGGAAGTGGAAAGCGAGAGCTGAAGGGCGTTTAGGGCACGGGCATCAGGTGAAGATGACGAAGCGGGTGCGGCGGAGGATCTCAGCTGTTGGAATGAGTTGAGCGGCGAAGCGCGCGACTCTGGCGCAGCGAAAGAGCTGGAGGATTGCTGTTGGGCGCGGCGAGCGGCGTAACGATGCCAAGCGTAGCGCCCGGCGTAGAAGAGGCCAGCGAGGACGGCAAGCAGGACCAGCACCGCAGCAACGGGAATCCAGGCCGGGGGAGAAGGGATGCGCTCTTCGGGTGTCAGTGGTCTGGTGGTTCGCGCGGTGTCGCCACGAGCTACGTCGTACTCGGCGAGGAGAACTTCTTCGTCGAGGCCTAGGTAACGCACGATGGTGCGCACGAAGGCGCGGCCGAAAACGCCGCCGGGGAGCTTGCTCCAGTCCTCGTTTTCCAGGGCTTCTACGAAACGCTGGCTGATGCGCGTGGCTTTGGTGAGCTCATCCATGGAAACTTCGCGCAGTTCGCGCTCGCGCTTCAGCCGTTCACCAAAAATGCCTTTGGCCATGAATGGAAACCTGTGCTTAAAGATAGCAGATGCGGTACGGCTGCGGCGGGCGCCGTACTTCCGATGACGAGACACCGTCAAGATGAAGCGGCGTGGGGGCCCCTGAGCCGCACTATAGGCGGTGGGTTGCGGGCTGTCAAACCGCGGGCGAGCTAGTGTGCGGAACCTGCCGGTCCAGTGGAGCGGCGAGGATGGCAAGAAGGCCACGCCTGTACCACGAGTTTGTTGCAGGGGTTTTTGCCACGCGCCTATACTGGCGAAGATTCGAGTTTCTTGGGCCGAATCAATCGCCGGGAAAGCGGGCTGAAGTAGGAGAAGCCCGTCCGGCAAACCTATGCCTCAGGACGAACCCAGAGTGGAAGACGTCAAGCAGTTCCCGGCCGTTGAACGCCGGCGCGGCGCTGGTGGTGTAGGCGAGCGACGGGAAGCCGGCGAGGTAGCCGTTTTCCAGGAGCTTGGGAAAGCGCTGACTTCGTCGCTGCAACTGGACCAAGTGTTGCGGACGATCATGGAGAAGATCGACGAGTTTCTGCGCCCGGACAATTGGTCGCTGCTGCTGCTGGATGAGGCCAAGCAAGAGCTTTATTTTGAGCTGGCGGTAGGCAAAGCGTCGCAAGCGTTGAAGGATGTGCGCGTCAAGATGGGGCAGGGAATTGCGGGCTGGGTGGCACAGCACGGGGAAACCGTGGTGGTTCCCGATACCTCGAAGGATACGCGGTTTTTTTCCAAGGTCGACGAGAAGACGAAGACGGAGACGCAGTCCATCGTTGCGGTTCCGGTGAAATTTCGGGACACCTGCCTCGGGGTGATCGAGCTGATTAATTGCATCGGGCCGGAGGGATTCGATCCGCGCGACCTGAAGCTGCTGGAAGCGCTTTCGGATTTTGCGGCTATCGCGCTGGAAAATGCGCGGCACGTCAAGCGCATCCACGAGCTGACCATCACGGACGACTGCACGACCCTCTACAATGCGCGGCACATGGGTTTCATCCTGGAGACGGAGATTTACCGGTCGCAGCGGTACAACTATGAGTTCTCGATCGTGTTCATCGATCTGGATCATTTCAAGCAGGTGAATGATACGCATGGGCACCTGGTCGGCTCGCGGCTGCTCGCGGAGATCGGCAATTCGCTGAAGGGGCACTGCCGGCTGATTGATTTTGCGTTCCGCTATGGAGGCGACGAGTTCGTGATCCTGCTGCCGCAAACCTCGAAGGAAAACGCCATCAACGTTGCGCGGCGATTGCACAAACTGATTCGAGAAATGATTTGGCTTGGCGAGGAAGGCTTGAATGTGCATGTGACGCCGAGCGTGGGAGTGGCGTCTTACCCGGTCGATTCGCGCACGAAAGAAGGGTTGTTGCACCTAGCCGACGAAGCGATGTATCTGGTAAAGAACACCAACCGCGACAGCGTGGCCGCGGCGAACATGGGCATTCTTCCGGAAGCGGCGGCCAGCGCCGAATTCGCGGACTAAAGAGTGTCTGTGAGAACTACAAAATCCGGACCGCAGCGGCTAAAGCCTTATTGATTTCGCAGCAGTTAGGGCACGGCTGAAGCCGCGCCCTCCCGTAAATCGTGGTTCTCACACGGATTCTAAAGGCCGGCTTCGCTCCTCCGCCGCACTCCTATACACCGCAAGCGGATTTTGCTTAACTGAATCCATGCGCAGAAGTGAAGCCGCGAGGTACGCGCGTTGGTGTGTGGGCGCCGCTTTGCTATTGGCGATGCTGACCGCCGGCGCGTACTTGAAGAGAAAGTGGTCGCAGCGCGTGGACCGCAGGAACGCGCCAGCGGCCGCGCCGGTAAACGTGCAACGGCAGTCGAATGGACTGACCTTTTCGAAGGTTGAGGGTGACCGCAAGATTTTTACGATCACGGCGTCGAAGTCCACGGACTTCAAGGACCGGGATGCCAGTCTGCTGGAATCGGTGAAGATCACGATCTTCGGCAAAGCGGGCGACCGCAACGACGTGGTGCAGACGCAAAGCTGCCAGTACAGCAAGATTACAGGTTCGATGCAATGCAGCGGCGAAGTTCAGATGGACCTGCAGAGCGCGGCGGATGCGGAAAAGGCGGCGCGGGATAAGTCCCTGGAAGCGCAGATTGTGCACGTGGAGACGCGAGCGGTGACTTTCGATCGCGGGAGCGGATTGGCGCGCACGGACCAGCCGGTCACATTCGTGTTTCCGAGCGGCAGTGGCCGGGCCGTGGGCGTCGAGTACCAATCGGAGCAGGGATCGGTGCGGCTGCTAAGCGATGTGCAGTTCACGCTGAAGCCGCCGGCCCAGGCGCCTGCCAAGAAGAAGCCGGGCCGGTCGGACGGGGAACGCGAGGTGCACGTGCGAGGGTCGAGCCTCGATTTCGATCGCAATGCGCGGAGGATGTTCCTGCACGGTCCCGCGGAAGCGCAAACGCAAGACATCCGGCTCTCCTCGAGCGAGATGATTCTCGGGTTGGACCAGGCATTTCGCGCGCAGGTCTTCCGGGCAGAGGCGGGGAAAGACGGCAAGAGACCGAGGCTGGAGATGCACGGCCGGGGCAGTTCGGCGGAAATGTCCGCAGACAATCTGGCGGCGTATTTCGCACCGGAGGGCTGGGTAACGAAGGCGGAGGGCGCAGGAGAGGTGCGTGGCTCGCGGCAGAGCGATGCGGAGCGCGAGGAGTTCAGCGCGTCTGCGGGTTCGCTGGATTTGTGGCCGAGAGTATCGCAGCCCAAAGAGCTGAATCTGAATGGCGCGGTGGTGGTGAAAACGCAGGCCAGCAAGTCTTCCGAGTCGCGAACGCTGCAAACCAGTGCGCTGCAGGTGCGCTTTTCTGGCGGAGCGGAGCATCAACCTAACAAGGTGCAGTTGGCGCAAACGCTGGCGCCTGGGATCCTGGAATGGACGGACGCCGGGGCGGCCGGCGCCGCCGCGGCGCGCACCAAGTTGCGGGCCGATAGACTGGAAATGCAATTCGGGCCGCTGGGCAAGCCGAAGCAACTGGTAGGCAATGGTAACGTGCAGACCGAACGCACGCTTCCCGGACACGCGCTGCAGACGGCGACAGCAAAAGCGGGAACGGCGCAACTGCTGGCGACCGGAGGATGGTCGCAGATGGACTTGCAGGGCGACGTGAAGATGAAAGAAGGCGATCGCAGCGCACACGCGGACCACGCACTTCTTCGCCGCGAGGAGCAGACGGCGACGCTGACGGGCAAGGCGATCGTTCGCGACGAGACCTCCGAAACCGCAGCCCCGCGTATTGTTTTCCATCAGACGACGGGCGAGATGCTGGCGGACGGCGGCGTGCGATCGACGGACCTTTCGGCGCGCAACAGCGCGGTGCAGTTGGCGCCCGCTGCGGCTAACGTCACGGCTGATTCCGTGCAGGCGAACTCGAAAACGGGGCGCGCGCTGTACACCGGCCACGCGCGTCTTTGGCAAGGCGAATCCGTGCTCGAGGCGGATTCGATCGAATTGCTTCGGGCCACCCGAACGCTCAACGCCAACGAACATGTCCGGGCGGTTTTCCCGCAAGCGGTAGCCACCGCGCCTGGCGGCACAACTGAACCAGCCGCCAAGAAGTCCAATCTCTGGCACGTAACTGCGGGCGCGCTCAACTATTACGACGCGGAGAACCGCGCACATCTGGAGCGCGACGTTGTGGCGCAGTCCGCTACGCAAAGGATTCGCAGCGCGGCGATGGACCTATATTTTACTCGCAGCGCCGCGCCGCATTCGCCGGCGCAAGCGGGAGCCGGCGGAGCTGGGGGTGCACAACAAATCAGCCGCGCGGTCGCTAGCGGAGGCGTCACCGTCGAGGAAGGGGTGCGCAAGGCAGTGGCCGAACATGGAGAGTACACCGCGGCGGACGGAAAATTCGTGATGACCGGGGGGACGCCCACGCTGTTCGACGGTTCCGCGGGCACCACCGTGGGGCGTCAATTGACCTTCTTTTTAGCGGATGATACGATCATCGTCGACTCCGAAAACGGTTCGCGCACGCTGACGAAGCACCGAGTCGATAGATAATGCGGCCTGCGGCAAGGTCGCACGTGGCGAGGAATGCTCAAGCTTCAGGCGCTCGAGTTAAGCAAGTCCTATCGCGGTCGCCGGGTTGTTGACAACGTTGAACTGGAGATAGGTCAGGGTGAAGTTGTCGGTTTGCTCGGACCGAATGGCGCCGGCAAGACCACGACGTTCTACATTATCGTGGGCCTGGCCCGGCCGGACTCCGGACGCGTGCTGCTCAACGGCGAAGAAATAACGGATCTTCCGATGTACCTCCGGGCCCGCAACGGAATCAGCTACCTTCCGCAGGAACCTTCGGTTTTCCGCCAGCTCACCAGTGAACAGAATTTGTTGGCCGTTCTGGAGACGCTTCCGCTTACGCCTGAGCAGCAGCGCGATCGGCTGGAAGAATTGCTGGTGAAGATGGGGCTCGAGACCGTGCGCACCAGCAAGGCGTACATGCTTTCCGGCGGGGAACGGCGCCGGCTGGAAATTGCGCGTTCGCTCACGCTCGAGCCTTCGTTTATACTCTTGGACGAGCCCTTCTCTGGCATTGACCCTCTCACCGTGAAGGACCTGCAGGAGACCATCCGGGAATTGGCGCGCTCCGGCATTGGCGTGCTGATTACCGATCATAACGTGCGGGAAACTCTCAACGTCACGGATCGCGCGTACATCCTGAAAAGTGGCAAGATATTTCGCAAGGGCCGCCCCGAGGAATTGAGCAACGATCCGGAAGTGCGGCGCGTTTACCTGGGCGATCATTTTCGCCTGAACTGAGAAAGGAACCGGCGAGCGGCGTTCATGGCTTGGCAGGGACTCAAACTCAACCTTAGAGTGGCGCAGAAACAAATTCTGACGCCCGGCCTGGTGCAGATGGTCAGCGTGCTCGCGCTCAACCGCCTGGAGCTGCGCGAGATGATCAATCAGGAGATGATCGCTAATCCGGTCCTCGAAGAGCAAAACGAAGAGCCCACGCAGACCGATAACTACAGCGACGAAAACTTCCTGAAGACCGAAGTGGAAAAAGTGCCCGAGAAGCCGGAAGCCAATCCTTTCGACGAATTCGACGTGGGCAGCTTTTTCAACCAGTATCTGGATACCGGGGGCGACGGCGGCCAATCGCAAGAACGCGAAGTTTCGGAGCGGCCTTCGTTCGAAAAATTTCTCTCCTCTGCCAGCGGGCTTACCGATCATCTGGCGTGGCAGTTGAGCGTCACGATTTGCTCGGATGCGGTCCGTGAAATTGCGGAAAATATTATCGGCAATCTCGACGAAAACGGATACCTGACGGCTTCCATCGAAGAACTGTCACAAGGCGGAAAGTATTTGCAGGACGATTTGGAAGATGCGCTGGCCGTCGTACAGGACTTCGATCCCATCGGCGTGGGCGCGCACGATCTTCGGGAATGTCTGTTGCTGCAACTAAAAGCCTTCGACCCGCAGAACACCCTCGCGCAGCAAGTCGTCTCCGAACATCTCAAGCAAGTGCAATCGAATCAGCTCAAGGAAATCGCGCGGGGCCTGAATCGCCCGATTGAAGTGGTCAAGCGCGCACTCGACGTCATCAAGAAGCTCGATCCGCGCCCGGGCTTGCGTTATAACAAGACGGAGCCGCGGCTGGTCGAGCCGGATGTCTATTTCCGCAAGGTGGATGGCGAGTGGCAGGCGTTCTTGAATGAAGACGATATGCCGCAACTACGCCTGAGCCCGACATACCGGCGCTTGCTCGCTCGTGACGCAGCGGACCGCGATGTGCGCAACTACGTCAAGGAGCGGTTCACCGCCGCGATTCAGTTGATGAAGAACATCGAGCAGCGCAAGCACACTATCCTGCGTGTCTGCCAATCCATCATCGCGCGCCAGGGAGAATTCCTCGACCACGGGCAGGACGCGTTGAAGCCCATGATGATCAAAGAAGTGGCGGAAGAAGTCGGCGTGCATCCCTCGACGGTGAGCCGTGCGGTGGCCAGCAAATACGCGCACACGTCGCAAGGCGTTCTGGAGCTGCGGTCTTTCTTCAGCGAGTCCGTCAACGGTCCCGAAGGCGGCGCGATGTCGCTGCTCACGCTGAAGCGCCTGGTCAAGAAAATGATCGAAGAGGAAGAGGGCACCAAGCCGCTGACCGACGAGCAGATCGCCAAGAAACTCGACGACGCGGGCATTCACGTCACGCGGCGAACCGTCGCCAAATACCGCGAAGATATGCGCATCCCCAGCACGCACCAGCGCCGTGTCAAGAATTAAGCAGCGCCGCACGACGAAGCCGGCGGCGCGCCGCGATTCACGGCAGCTGGTCATCCTTACCGGCCTTTCGGGCTCCGGAAAGAGCACTGTTCTCCACGCTTTCGAAGACATGGGCTTTTATTGCGTGGACAATCTTCCCGTCGAATTGATTCCGATTTTCGCGGAGCTGCACGCCGCGGGCCAGGGCGATTTTGCGCGCGCCGCGTTACTGGTGGACGCTCGAGAAGGAATGCAGCTCGAGAAGCTTCCGCCGCTGCTGCGCCACCTGAAAAAGGATCATCCCATCACGCTGGTGTTCATCGAGGCGGCGGAAGACGCGCTGCTGCGGCGCTACAGCGAGACGCGCCGCCCGCATCCGCTGGGCAAGAAGTTCTCCGTGCGCGAGAGCCTCACGCACGAGCGCGCGCTGATGGAGCCGATCCACAAGCTGGCGGACGTGGTCATCGACACCACGAAATTCAACGTGCACGAGTTGCGCCATTTCATCACCGAGCGCTTCAAGAATCCGGATCGCACGCCGATGTTGGTCTCGCTGGTGAGCTTCGGCTACAGGTACGGCGTTCCGAGCGATGCCGACCTGGTGTTCGATGTGCGGTTTCTGCCGAATCCGCACTTTGTGCCGCGGCTTCGCGAATACACCGGACGCGACCCCAAGGTGCGCCGCTATATCCAGTCGTTTCCGCAGACCGGCGAATTCCTGCGGCGCATCAGCGGATTGCTGGCCTACCTGATTCCTCATTACATCGAGGAAGGGAAAAGTTATCTGACTATCGCGTTCGGCTGCACCGGCGGGAAGCATCGCTCGGTGATGCTCGCCGAAGAAGTCGAGAAAAATCTCGGCCAGCGGAAATTCTCGACGAAAGTCGTGCACCGCGACATCGAGAAATAGCCGGGCAGGCGCTGCGTATCGATCGTCATGCAAAACCGTCATACAAAACCGTCGTGCAAAACGGCTGCGCAAAACTTGACACGATGCAACCCGGCGAATAGCGTACCAAGGGAAGATTCCGGGGAGTTTCAGGCTTGTCTTCGCTGCTTTCGCCTCAACTGAAAAGACTTCTGGCGTATGTCCGGCCGTATGGCTTCCGGCTGGGCGTCGGTGTCGTGTTGGTTGCGTTCGTGGCGCTCGCGGAAGGCGCCGTCGCCTTCATGTTGAAGTTGGCGGTGGACTTTGTTCTGAAGCCTTCTGTCAATGTGTCCAGCCTCCCTTTGTTCACCATTCCCCACGGACGAACCATCTTCCTCAACGAATTTTTCCCCGCCAGCATCCACAACGTGTGGACGATCTTTGCCTTCTCGCTGCTCACGCTCTACGTTGCGAAAGCGCTGGCCGAATATCTGGGCACCACGCAAATCCAATACGTTGGCCAGGCCGCGGTAACCAACCTGCGCAATCAGGTGTACTCACGGGTGATCCGCCAGCCCATCGGATTCTTTCAAGTTAACGCCACGGGCCGCCTGATTTCCGGAGTCATCGAAGGCGTGGAGCGGACGCGCCTGGCTCTGAGTGAATACCTCGCCGATCTTTTCCAAAAGGGTTTCACTCTGCTGGTTTTTATTTTCGTATTGTTCTATCTGAATTGGAGGATGGCTCTGGGCGCCGCGGTTCTCTTGCCTCTGGTGATCTTGCCGGTGAACAAGTTCGGACGCAAGATCCGCCGCTCCGCGGAGAACAGCCAGACGGGATTGAGCGATCTCAGCCAGATCCTGCAGGAAACCATCAGCGGCAACCGCGTCGTCAAGGCCTTTGGCATGGAGGACTTCGAAGTCCGCAAGTTCCGGGAAACGGCGCGCCGCCTACTTCGGGAGAACATGCGCTGGGTGCGGGCCGCCGTGATCACCTCGCCGATCATGGACTTGCTCGGCGCCATCGTTGTTCCTCTCTTGTTGCTCTACGCCAGAGACCAGATTCGCGCGCACGCCATGACCGAAGGAGATTTCTTCGCCTTCATCTTCGCGCTTTTCAACGCGTACATGCCACTGAAGCGCATGGGCTACGTGTACCAGCAATTCCAGGGCGCTCAAGGCGCCAGCACGCAAGTGTTTGCTTATCTGGACCAGGAGGAAGAGCAACTCGAGCAGCCGGGCGCGAAATTCCTTTCGCCGTTTTCTCGCGAGATCGAATTCGAGGATGTCTCCTTCGTCTACGAAGCTAACTCGGCCGTGATCCTCCAGAACATTGGTCTGACCGCTCGCAAAGGCGAAGTGATTGCTCTGGTGGGTTCCAGCGGAGCCGGTAAGACCACGCTCGTGAATCTGCTGCCGCGTTTCTATGAGATTACTTCCGGCGCGATTCGCATCGACGGCGTGGACATTCGCGACGTAACGATTCGCTCTCTGCGCGAGCAGATTGCCATGGTGGCGCAGGAGAACATTCTTTTCTACGACACCGTGTGGAACAACATCTCGTATGGTCTGGCCGATGTGCCCCAGGAAAAAGTAATTGCCGCCGCTCGCGCCGCCTTGGCCCAAGATTTCATCATGGAGCTGCCCCAGGGCTACGACACCGTCATCGGCGAGCGCGGCACGCGCCTCAGCGGCGGGCAGCGCCAGCGCATCGCCATCGCCCGCGCCATCTTGAAAGATTCGCCGATCTTGATCCTCGATGAAGCCACTTCCGAGCTGGACGCTGAGTCCGAGATGCTGGTGCAGAAGGCGCTCGCCAATCTCATGGTTGGCCGCACTACCTTCGTCATTGCGCACCGCCTTGCCACCGTGCGCCGTGCGGATAAAATACTAGTCTTGGAAGAAGGGCAGATTCGCGAGAGCGGCACGCACGCCGAACTTTTGGCGCACGCAGGCACTTACGCTCGTTTGCACGGCCTGCAGTTTGCCGACGAAGACTTGGTGGCCGCGCCGCAAACCGCCCCGCCGAATCTAACCGTTTCCAGCGATCTCTCATGAGCGAAAACTCCGCCACTCCAGCGAAGCGTGCCGACTGCCTGTCGATGACCGGCTACGCGCAGGCGCGCGGCGATCTGAACGGCTGGGCTTTGCGCGTTAGCGTCAAAAGCGTGAACCACCGTTTTCTCGATCTCAAAATCCGTTTACCGGAAGGCTTCGACTTATTCGAAATTCGCCTTCGGCAAACCGTGCGCGAGCGCATCGCGCGCGGTCACGTCGATGTTTACGTCGGTGTCGAGCCTGCTTCCGGCGCCCCGGTGCAGGTCAATCGCGATCTTCTCCAGTCTTATCTCCGTGCCGCAGAAGAATTGCACAAAGAAACGCCTGAGGCCGCTGACGTCGACGTCGTGGCGCTGCTTCGCCTTCCCGGCGTCATCGGCGGGCTCGCCCCGCAAATTCCGGAGTCCGAGCAAGAGCAGGAAAAGCTGAGCGCGGCGCTCGATCGCTGCCTCCGCGATGCGCTTGCGCGCCTCGACGACATGCGCCGCGCCGAAGGCCGCCACCTCGCTTCCGATTTGCGCGCGCGCGCTGCGCGCATCGCCGGACTTACCGAGCAGGTTCGCGACCTCGCCACCAAGCTCATGCCCGCTTTCGCGCGGCGTCTGGAGTCGCGTCTGAAAGAATTGCTGGCCACCGTGGCCATCGATCCCGCGCGTATTGCTCAGGAAGCGGCGCTCCTCGCGCAACGCAGCGATATCAGCGAAGAACTGGACCGCCTGCGCAGCCATCTGCAACAATTTGCCAAGCTGCTCGACGGTGCCGGAGAATTGGGAAAGAAGCTCGACTTTCTGCTCCAGGAAATGCATCGCGAAGCCAACACCATGCTTTCCAAGACCCCCGGAGTGGAGAGCGAAGCGCTGGCCATCACCGGGCTGGCGCTGGAAATCAAAGCGGAGATTGAAAAATTGCGCGAGCAGGTACAGAACATCGAATGAGTGCGAGCACGAAAACGGAGGCGAACACGAACTTGCAAATCGCGCCGCTCGTAATCATTGTCTCGGGCCCGTCCGGCTCGGGCAAATCCACGCTGGTTCCGAAAATTCTCGAGCTGCCGGGCACCATGCCCTCGGTCTCGTGTACTACCAGGCCGCGCCGCGGGACTGAGGCCAGCGGGAAGTGTTATGATTTCGTTACGGAAGCCGAATTCGATGCCATGGTCGGGCGCGGCGAGTTCCTCGAATACGCCAGGGTTTTCGGCAAGCATTCCTATGGCACACCGAAGAAATGGCTCGAGGAGTCCCGCAAGTCCGGTCGGGACCTGGTCCTGGAAATTGACGTACAGGGTGCTGCACAGGTAAAAGAGAAGTTGCCGGAATCAGTTGCGATCTTCATTTTGCCGCCCTCACGCGAGGAACTGGAGCGCCGGCTTCGCGGCCGCGCTCAAGATTCGGACGAAGAAATCGCGCGGCGTCTGGCAAAAGCGCGCGACGAAATTGCGGCCTTCGGCAAGTTTTATGATTTTTGCGTGGTGAATGAAAATGTCGACAGCGCGGGCCGTGAAGCGCAGTCGATCGTAACCGCCCTGCGCTGCGGTAGCGTAAGGCGGCGGCCCCAAGTCGAGCAACTGCTGGCATCGTTCGGAGGGAAAGACTGAAAATGACCGTGCTAACGAAAGCTCCCGAGAGCCAGTTTGCGTACGTCGTGCTCGCGGCTCGGCGAGCCCGCCAGTTGATGGCTGGAGCCCCGCCGCTCCTCGAGAATCCCAGAACACTGAAGGCCACCCGCATCGCCTGCGAAGAGGTCGAGAACGGTTTGCTCGAATACGATTTCACCGAACCGTCCTCCATCGACACCGATAAGGACGGCAACAAGCGGCGCAAGTAGCGCCGGGCGACCCCATGCGCATCACTCTTGGCGTTACCGGCGGCGTTGCGGCTTACAAAGCCGCTGAGCTGGTCCGCCGCCTGCAGCAAGACGGCTTTACCGTGCAAGTCGTCATGACCCGTTCCGCACGCGAGTTCATCACTCCGCTTACCTTCGCGGCTCTCAGCGGCCAGAAAGTCATCACCGATCTTTTCAGTGACACTGGCGGTGAAGCCAATCTCGAAAGCGCCATCGAGCATATCGCCGTCGCGCAGCGTACCGACTTGCTCCTCGTCGCTCCCGCGACCGCGGACAGTCTCGCTAAATTTGCTCGCGGCATCGCTGACGATTTCCTTTCTACTCTTTATCTCGCGTCAACCGCGCCCGTCGTCCTCGCGCCTGCCATGAACGTGAACATGTGGAATCACGCGGCGACGCAGGACAATGTCGCCACGCTGCGCGCCCGTGGCGCCAGAATCGTCGATCCCGACGAAGGTTATCTAGCTTGCGGCATGACCGGCGCCGGCCGCCTCGCTGGACAGGACGCCATCATGGCGGCCGTGCACGAAGCGCTTAGATCGCACCGCGATCTCGACGGCGAAACCGTGCTCGTCACTGCCGGCCCCACCTGCGAAGATCTCGATCCGGTTCGCTACCTCACCAATCGCTCTTCCGGGAAAATGGGCTATGCCGTAGCAGAAGTTGCCGCTGAGCGCGGCGCCAAAGTTTTTCTCGTCACGGGCCCCACGGCCCTTGAAACGCCGGCAGGCGTCGAGCGCATCGACGTGCGCTCCGCGGAGGAAATGCACCGCGCGGTCGTCGCTCGCTTTGCCTCAAGTTCCATCGCCGTTCTCGCCGCTGCTGTCGCCGACTATCGCCCCGTCCAGCAGTCATCCACCAAAATCAAAAAGAGCAGCGACGCACTGGCTATCTCCCTCGAGCCCACTATCGATATCCTCGCCGACGTTGCGCGCAACAAAGGCGCAACCATGGTCGTCGGTTTTGCCGCTGAGACCGACCACGTCGCCGAAAACGCCCGCAAAAAGCTCGCCGCGAAGAACGCCGACCTCATTGTCGCTAACGACGTCACCGCCGAAGGCGCCGGCTTCGAGCTCGACACCAACATCGTCACGCTCTTCAGCCGCGACGGCCGCGACCTTCCGCTCCCCAAGCTCACCAAAAAAGAAGTTGCGCACCGTATCCTCGACGAAGTCGTCCGCCTCCGCTCTTCCGCACGCTCCAGCGCCGCCACCCAGCGCTCGCGGACCTGATCCATGCCCGCACCGCTCCCCGAAGCTCTCGAGAAAAAACTAGCCGCCCGCCTCCGCTACTACGAAGATCTCGGCATCCACCAATTCTATAAATATCACGTAGTCGCCGCGTCCGTTGCGGACGCAATCGCCGAAGCGCCTGCCGTTGTCCAACTGTCCCCGGCCGCACCCAAAATCTTTCACGAGGAACCTCCATTGCCCAAGCAAACCCCGCGTCCGCAACCCGTAGGGCCAGGCTTTGGCCTGGCCTCCTCCACCGCACCGTCCGCACCCGTGCTGCCGCCCCGCGCCGCCGGCCCCTCCCTCTTCGACGCCGTCAACAAAATCGCCGGCGACACGCTCCTCAAGGTTCGCGAAGACCTCGGCGACTGCACCCGCTGCAAACTCCACAAAACGCGCAAGAACATCGTCTTCGCCGATGGCAATCCCAAAGCCGAACTCGTTTTCGTAGGCGAAGGCCCCGGCGCCGATGAAGACGCGCAAGGCCTCCCCTTCGTCGGCCGCGCCGGCAAACTTCTCAATCAAATGATCGAAGCCATGGGCCTCCGCCGCCAAGACGTTTACATCTGCAACGTCGTCAAGTGCCGCCCGCCGGAAAATCGCCTGCCGGAAAGAGATGAAATAGAGAAGTGCTCCCCCTTCCTCCTCCGTCAACTCGATACCATCGCTCCCAAAGTCATCGTTTGCCTCGGCGCGTGCGCCGCGCAAACGCTCCTGGAGACCAATCGCGGCATCTCGCAATTCCGCGGTCAGTGGCTCGATTTCCGCGGCCACAAGCTCATGGCCACCTATCACCCCGCTTATCTCCTCCGCAATCCCAGTGCAAAAGCCGAAGTCTGGAAAGATCTGCAGAAAGTCATGGCCGTCCTGGGCCTCGAACTAAAAAAAGGCAAGTCCGCCTGATCGCATCATGGGAATCCTGTTCGGTTTGCTCACTGCACTAAGCTGGGGCAGCGCCGATTTTCTCGCGCGCTTCGCCACCCGCCGCACCGGCACACTCCGCGCCACGCTGTACATGCAAATCGTCGGGTTTTTCCTGCTCACTGCGACACTCCCATTCCTCGGCGGCTGGGGTCATCTCGCCGACGGCTCCGGGTTCCGCCCCTGGGCCTGGGGCATTTTCGGCGGCGCTCTCAACACGTTCGCCACTCTCGCGATTTACCGCTCCTTCGAAATCGGCAAAATGGCTGTTGTCGCTCCGCTTTCCGCCAGCTATCCCGTGCTCACCTTGCTTCTTTCCCTGCTCACCGGCGAACGCCTCACCACCGCTCGAGCTGTCGGCATCGTCTGCACGCTGCTCGGCGCCGTCCTTGTCGCGCGCGGTGAAGCGTCAGCCAATCCCGCAGACGATGCCCCCGCAGAAAACAGCACACCGGAGCGCATCGAACGCGCCGCCGCTCTTCGCCGCCAGGGCATCGCCTGGGCCATCACCGCCGCCTTCGCCATGGGCTTTATGTTCTGGCTCATCGGCATTCGCATCGTTCCCGCAGTAGGAGCCGCGGCCGCCGTCTGGCTCATCCGTCTCGTCAGCGGAGTCCTTACATTCCTTGTTATCGTTGTATCGCGCCAGTCCGTCGCTCCTCCCGCCGCGGGCGCCCGCTGGCTCGTCGCCGGCGTCGCCGTGCTCGACACTACCGCCTACTGCCTGAACAACCGCGGCATGCAACTCGAGCAAGTCAGCGTCGTCAGCGTCCTCGCCTCGCTCTACGGCGCCGTCACGGTCGCCTACGCCGCCATCTTCCTCCGCGAACACGCCTCCCGCCTTCAATGGCTCGGCATCGCCGCCATCTTCGCCGGCATCCTCCTAATCTCCCGCTAATTTGGAGTGCGGCGGCCCGACGCCGCTTTTGAGGTCTGAACACCGGCAACCGAAGTTACTGCGTCGATCCCCCCTAGCTCATCGCTACTTACTCACGCCTGCTAAACTACTCCCTCCCTATGTCCGCCCCCTACTGCAACGTCGCCCTCCCCGTCCCGCTCCGCACGCTCTTCACCTATGCCGTCCCAGTGGATCTTCGCGATTCACTGCAGCCTGGGTCTAGAGTTCTCGTACCCTTCCGCAAAAAATCTCTCGTCGGCGTGGTAGCCGAATTCACAGACTCGGCTCCATCCAACACCAAGATCCGGGAAATCACCAAAGCTCTCGACTTCATCCCAGCGCTCACACCCAAGCTAATCGAACTAGCCCAATGGCTGGCCAACTATTACGTGGCGCCCATCGGCGAAGTCTTCCGCTCCATGCTCCCACCAATCGTCGAGCTCAAGACTCAGCGCCAAGTCGTCATCATCCAAGCAGGCGCAGACCTTATCGCGGAGCATGCCAGTTCGCTGGCCTCCCCGAGCGCATTGGGCAACTCGATTGCCAGTTCGCTCGCCACTCCGCTCTCTCTCGAGGAAGCCCAATTCCTGGCCATCCTCTTCATCAAAAAATCCCCCATCCAGCTCCGCCCTTCCGACCGCATCAATCTCAACATCGTCATCCCGCGCCTCCAGCGCCGCGGCCTCATCGAACTCCGCGAAAACATCCTCACCCGCGAACGCAAGACGCAACGGGTCGTAGCCTGGAAATCGCAAACCGCTGCGCCTGAGCCGACGCAACCCTTCGGCGAAAAAGAGGAACGCGTCCGCCAAATCCTCGAAACCGAACGCGGCGCTCTCCCTCTCGCGCAACTCCTGAAGCTGGCCCAAGTCTCCCGCGCCCTCATCGATCGCATGCAAAAGGACGGCCTGATCGAAAGCTGGGAAGAAACCATCGACCCTGCCGACGATCCTTTCGACACCGGCTACACTCCGCCCGCTCACGAACTCAACCCTGACCAGGAATCCGCCATGCGCGCGATTCGCTCGCGCTTCGAGCTCGGCGAATTCGGCGTGCTTCTCCTCCATGGCGTCACCGGCAGCGGCAAAACCGAAGTCTACCTCCGCGCCGTCCTGGAAACGCTGGCTCGCGGCAAGACCGCCATCATCCTCGTCCCAGAAATCGCGCTGACGCTCTGGGTCGGCCGGCAGTGCCGCGCCTGGTTCGGCGCGCGCTTCGAAGGCGTCGCTGTGCTGCACTCCGCGCTAAGCGATGTCGAGCGCGCCCGCGAGTGGTGGCGTGTCCGCAACGGCGAAGCCCGCGTGGTCGTGGGCACGCGGTCCGCCATCTTCGCCCCGCTGCAAAATCTCGGCCTGATCATCGTCGACGAAGAGCAGGAAAACAGCTACAAGCAGGAAGAAACGCCCAAGTATCACGGCCGCGACGCCGCCATCGTCCGCGCGAAACTCGAAAACGCCATCGCCGTTCTCGGCTCCGCCACGCCCTCGCTCGAAACCTATCACCACGCGCAATCCGGGAAATACGAACTCATCACGCTAGCCTCCCGCGTAGCCGCCCGCCCATTAGCCGGAGTCGAAATCATCGACCTCCGCGAAGACTTCAAGCAAACCCTCCAAACCAGCCCCATCAGCGCCGCGCTCCACGCCGGAATCCAGGAATGCCTCGCCAGCAAAACGCAAGCGCTCATTCTCATCAATCGGCGCGGCTATTCCTGGTCCGTGCTCTGCCGCAGTTGCGGCGCCAGCGTGCAGTGCGCCAATTGCAGCATCTCCATGACCCACCACAAATCCCGCAACCGCCTCGAATGCCACTACTGCGGCTCTACGCAGCAAATCCCCAAGCAATGCCCGAAATGCCAATCGCAATACGTCTATTTTTTCGGTGAAGGTTCCGAGCAACTCGAAGAACGGCTGCGCAAGGAATTTCCCGGCGCGCGCATCGCCCGCCTCGACCGCGATACCGCCCGCACCAAGCGCCAATACCAGGAAACGCTAGGCGCATTCGCAGCAGGCGCGCTAGACATCCTCGTCGGCACGCAAATGCTAGCCAAAGGCCATGATTTTCATCGCGTCACTCTAGTCGGCGTAATCAGCGCCGATTCCTCCCTCACTCTCCCCGACTTCCGCGCCGCCGAACGCACCTTCCAGCTCCTCACCCAAGTCGCGGGGCGCGCCGGCCGCGGCGATCTTCCCGGCCGCGTCCTCATCCAGACCTACTACCCCGACCACTACGCCATTCAGGACGCCGTCCGCCAGGATTACTCCGCCTTCTTCGAGCGCGAACTGCACTTCCGCCGCATGATGGCCTATCCTCCGTTCACAGCGCTAGCCAACATCATCGTCCGCGACACCAATCTCGAAAACGCCATCCGTTACTCCCGGCAGCTGTCCGAATATTTCTCCCCGCACGACGGCAAAGGCCTTCGCGTCCTAGGCCCAGCCTCCGCCCCGCTCTCCCGCCTGAAGCGCGAGCATCGCTTCCAATTCCTCCTAAAATCCCCCAAGCGCGCCCTCCTAACCAAACTCCTCTCCGGCGCCATCACCTACGCCGAATCCCACCAAATCCCCCCAACCGCCGCCATAATCGACGTCGACCCGGTTAATCTTCTCTGACTCAGTGAAAACCTTGTCGCATTCCTGTGTTAAAGACAGCACCAGTTGGCAACACGTCGCCTTAAAGCTAGAATCCCTCGCCATGACGTTTGACTCAAATGCAGGACGCCTGGTTGTAGGTCTCTTCGTTACGCTCAGCCTCTTCTTGATCACACGGTGGCTGAAGCGCGTTGCAAGCAGGCTGCCTCAGTCGAGTTCCAGCCCGCCGAGCCAGTCGAGCGTTCCGGGAGAAGCGCTGCTCGTATACATTCGGCTAAGCGACGACGAGTTCGGCACCACCGAGGAACGAGATCGCGTTCATCTCCTGGAGGACGATCTTAGAGAGCTCGTTGCAGGCGTGCCCGGAGCCGATGTGGACGGCCACGAATTTGGCGAGGGATTCGGGACCATATACATCTATGGTCCGAGCGCCGATCAACTCTTCGACGCACTTGCCCCAACGCTACTAGCCATCGAGGTGCCACGAGGTTCCTCTGTCACCCGGCGGTACGGCGCGCCAGGCGCCCGCTACGATAGAATTCCGCTGGGAGAAACATCTACGTCCGCCGTTCATCCATCTTGATCTCGGCTCAATTTGCAACAATGCGCCGTCCATGAAAGAATCTGAGGCTATGCCACCCACAAAACTGACCGTCGGTCTAGCCTTCTTTCTTTTTGCTAATGTCATCAGTGCCCAAACCACCCGCCCCGGCTCCGAAAAGCAACTCGCCCGCGAAATCTACAAAGGAATGGTCGAAGTGCAATCCGGCTTCACCACCGGCACAACCACTCCGATCGCTGAAAAAGCCGCCGCTCGCCTGAAAGCCGCAGGCTTTGCCGACGCCGACATCTTCGTAGGCGGCGCCATCCCGAAAAAAGCCAATCTGATCGTCCGCTACCACGGCAGCGGCGCCCACAAGCCGATTCTCCTGCTAGCCCACATCGACGTAGTCGAAGCCAAGCGCGAAGACTGGTCCACCGATCCCTTCCAGTTTCTCGAAAAAGACGGCTTCTTCTACGGCCGCGGAACCGGCGACGACAAAGCGCAAGCCGCCATCTGGCTGGCCAATTTAATTCAGTACAAAAAAGAAGGTTTCAAGCCCGACCGCGACATTATCGTCGCGCTCACCGCCGACGAAGAAGGCGGCGGCCCCTACAACGGCGTCGACTGGCTGCTGAAAAATCACCGTGATCTTATCGAAGCGGAATTCGCCCTCAACGAAGGCGGCTGGGGCGAAGAATCCAAAGGCAAGAAAATCTCCAACGATCTGCAAGTCAGCGAAAAATATATCGTCAACATCCGCTTCGAGGCACGCAACAAGGGCGGCCACAGCTCCATGCCCGTGAAGGACAACGCCATCTACCACCTCGCCGGAGCTTTGCAGCGCCTCTCCGAATTCGGCTTCCCGCTGAAGACCAATGAAGTCACTGCCGCGTACTTCCAGCAAATGGCCAAACTCGAAAGCGGCCCCGTCAAAGACGATCTCGCCAAAGTAGCCCAAGGCGATCAGGCCGCTATGGAAAGAGTCGCCGCTTCTTCCCCAGCCTGGAATTCGACTCTCCGCACTACCTGTGTGGCCACCCTGCTCGAAGGCGGCCACGCCATGAATGCACTGCCGCAACTGGCCGCTGCCACCGTAAACTGCCGCGTGCTCCCGGAAGATGCACCCGAATACGTGGAAAGCACGTTGCGAAAAGTTGTCGCCGACGATCAGGTCACCGTCAAGTCCATGGGAGAATTCTCCAAAGGTCCAGCTTCCCCCATGCGTCCAGACGTTCTGAAGGCCGTTAGCGAAATTACCACTCGCATGTGGCCCGGCGTCCCCACCATTCCCATCATGGTCATGGGTGGCACCGATGGCCGCTATCTCCGCGTCGCCGGCATCCCCACCTACGGCATCCAAGGCATCTTCTTCGACCGCGACGATATCCGTTTCCACGGCCGCGACGAACGCGTCCCCGTCCAATCCTTCTTCGAAGGCCAATCCTTCCTCTACGACCTGGTCAAATCTCTATCCACTCCCGCTCACTAATCGTGACTGCTGTTTTAGGGACCGCCTTCTGAGGCGGGCCGCCAGCCGATCCGCGGGGCAATTCGATAACTGCGCTGCTGACCTACGCCGCCCGCTTCCGCCAGAAAAAATACGCCGGCACTCCCAAACCAAACAAAACAACCGCCACCAGCAGATTCTTGAACTGGCTCGGGTCCTTCACCGCCGAATAAATTGCGTTGGCCACAATCGCGCCGGCTGCGCCCACGAACACAATCGGCGTTAACGGATACCCCGGCACGCGATAAGGAATCGGCTTATCGCCCGAGGCCCGCCGAAGAGGGAAAATCGCTGCCGCCCCCAGCCCGTAGAACACCCAACCAATAAAAATCACCCCGCCGATCAGCTCTGCAAAATTTCCCCAGCACGCGAGCACCGCGGACCATACTCCCAGTGCGACGATCGCCACTGCCGGCGTCTGGAATCGCGGATGCACCTCGGCCAGCTTCTTGAAAAACAAATTGTCGTTGGCCATCGCATAAAACACGCGCGGCGCGGTCAGAATCACGCTGTTCGCGGCACTGAATGTCGAAATCAATATCGTCAGCGCTACAATGATGCCGGCCTTCTTCCCGAGCACCGCCACCACCGCTTGCGCGGCCACCGCATCGCTGGCCGTCGTGCCCTGCGGACCAAGCGCGAAGAGATACGCCACAATCGCCACAAGATATAACCCGACCAGCGTCAACGACCCCAGCAGAAACGCCTTGGGAAACGCTTTCTGCGGCTCAATCACCTCGCCCGCGCTGTACGTTCCGAACTGCCACCCTTCATACGCCCACAAAACTGAGATCATCGCCAGCCCGAAGCTCGTGGCCAGCGTTGACAGGTTCATCTTGGTACCCATCGCGCTGAAGACTTCCGAACCGTGTTGCCCTAATGCTAGCAGCACCGCACTGAGGACGATGATGACGCCACCCTTGATCAGCGTGGTCACGTTCTGCATGTCCGAACTCTTTCGCGTGCCCCACACATTCACCGCCGTCACCACCGCGATCATCGCCACCGATACTACTTTGGCTTCCATGCTGTTGAGCCGCACGATGGTGCCGAGGTATTCCGTGAACGCGGTCGCCAGGGCAGCCACCGAGCCGCTGGCAATCACCAGGAACAAACACCAGCCATAAAGGAACGCCGAAGCGCGGCCGAAGCCGTCGCGGATGAAGCAGTAGAGGCCACCTGCTTCTGGATTGGTGGCGGCGAGCTCAGCGTACGTGAGCGCGCCCAGCAGCGAGAGGCCGCCGCCTACGATCCAGACCATCATGGACCACCCGACCGACCCATCCAGTTGGCGGAGAATCAACCCCGGCGTACGAAAGATCCCCGACCCAATCACCGACCCCACAAACAGCAAGTACAGGTCGCGTTGCCGCAACGTCCGAACCAGTCCGCTCATATTCCCCTTTGTGCGCTCGATTCTTGGCTTTGCGCACCCGCATCATATTCGCCCTATCCCGTTGGTCAACCAGAACTTCTTTCTCGATTCCTCTCGCCACAAACCCGCGAGAACACTCTCCGCACGGCAGATTAGGCCGCGCATCTCGGCTCCCCCTCCCTGTTTTTTGTAAGTGCGGATTCTAAACGACTTACTGGCGGATGATTGCCGCAGCTTATTGGCTCAGGATTGGAGCGGCCATGAAGCTGAGTAGAAAGACCGCTAGGGCCAGCGTCGCGGCGAGGCGGCGGGCTGGATCGAGCGTGGTAGGGTCATAGATGGGCGCCACCGGAAGGAAACGAAGGCCAAACAGGATGCCGCCCCAGATGTACCAGCCGGTCCAATGGAGCAAAAATCCCAAGGCAATCAGCAGCACGGGAAGTCCCATGGAAACAAGGCGATGCAGCCGCGGGCTCACTGATCGCAGGATGTGCCCGCCGTCGAGTTGGCCTGCTGGCAACAGATTCAGCGCCGTCGCAAACAAGCCCACCCACGCCGCGCGCCCGACCGGATCCAGCAGTAACTTGCCGACTGCCGCCCCCGGCCGCAGCAGTCCTGCAATCGCATGCAGCGCCAGCGGTGCGCCGAAAATCACCTCCGCGTGCTCGGGATCGGCGATACCCGGAACGAACTTGGCATGCGCCACTCCGTAAATCAGCGCCGGAATCGCGAACACAAATCCCACCAGTGGGCCCGAAGCTCCCACATCAAACAGCGCGCGCCGGGTGCGAATCGGGGAGCGAATCAGAATGAAGGCGCCAAACGTTCCGATCAGCGAAGGGAAGGGAATGAAGAAGGGATAGCTGGCGCGAATGCGATGATGGCGGCAAGCAAAGAAATGCCCCAGTTCATGCGCCATTAGAATTGTCAGCAGCGTCAAGGCAAACGGAATCCCGGCTAAGAGCCCCGCCGGATTCTTGTAAAACAACGTAAAGGCTTTCTCCCATTCATCGAAGGATGCCGCTCGATCCTGCGCGTACGCCGCCGCGAATTGCGTGCCCGCCGCCAGGCAGGTGCACAGCGTCAAGAGAAACAGCACGCACGCGATGAGCAGGCTTTTCCGCGATGGGGGGCGGACGGCGGGCTCGTACATTGCCGGGTCCGGCCACTCGGCGGTCCAGGCGGGCTCAACCGGTCTGATTTCTGCTGTGTCTTCTGGGGTGGGTCGATTCACGAGGTCGCGGCTCAGTAGGATTTCCCACACCAGTACACCACAACGCTCGGCTGCTGCGCCACTCCGTCCGGTTGCATGTGCGAATCGGGAATTAAAGCAGCTATGTCAGCGAGCAGTTCGCCCCAAGCTCATGCTTTAGCGGTTCCGGTGTCTTCGATGCCTTGCAGCTCTTTGCCGGGCTTAAAGCGCACGACTTTTCCTGGCGGGATGCTTACTTCTTCGCCGGTGCGCGGGTTGCGCCCGATGCCGGTCTTGCGGGGGCGCACGCTGAACACGCCGAAGCGCCGCAGCTCGATCCGCTGCCCTTTGCCCATGGCGGTCTTGAGCGACTCGAAGACCGTCTCGACGGCCTGTTCGGCCTTCACGCGGCTCACGCCTGTTTCCAGCTTGCTCAACACAGCATTTACGATATCCAGCTTGATCACTCGAGCCTCCGGAGTACGTGGGCAGATGCTAGAGGGTGGGTGCCCAGGTTGTCAAGACGTGCTGCGTAATCTACACTGCTGATTCTTCGCGCAAGGCAATTTTCATTTTGAGAGCGATTTGAGATCTGAGGAGGAATGGATGTCCGTAAAGCCAGACCGTTGGATTCGCCGTATGTCGCTCGAGCACAAGATGATCGAGCCGTTCACGGACCGCCAGGTGCGCGAAGGGGTGATCAGCTACGGCGTATCTTCTTACGGCTACGACATCCGGGTGGCCGACGAATTCCAGATTTTCACCAATGTGAATTCGACGATTGTGGATCCGAAGCATTTCGATCCGCGGTCGTTGGTGCCGTTCAAGGGAGATGCGTGCCTGATTCCGCCGAATTCGTTCGCGCTGGCGCGGTCCGTGGAATATTTCCGGATTCCGCGGAACGTGCTGACGATTTGCCTGGGCAAGTCGACGTATGCGCGATGCGGCATCATCGTGAATGTGACGCCGTTCGAGCCGGAGTGGGAAGGGTTCGTGACGCTGGAAATCAGCAACACCACGCCGTTGCCGGCGAAAATCTACGCCAACGAGGGATTGTGCCAGGTGATTTTCTTCGAGTCGAATGAAGACTGCGAAGTGAGCTACAAGGACAAGAAAGGGAAGTATCAGGCGCAGAGCGGGATTGTGTTGCCGCGGTTATAGCGCAGCGATCAAAAAAGCGCCCGCGCAAACGACGCGCGGACGCTACAACGGCAGGGCGTCGCCGAAATCAAGCTGTTGAGGGAGCGGATCGATCGGAGCATCGCGTGGATTGGGTGGCGACGGAAAAGCGGCAGCTGGGCTGCCGCACTCCAAAAGCCACGACACGAAGTACGCCAGGCCGGTACAACGGCAATAGCGGCGGATCCGGATCAGGTTAGGGCGATGGTTTCGAGCGGGTAGCCGCTTTCGCGCCAGGCGTCCAGGCCGCCTTGCAGGGGGCGGATGCGGGTGATGCCTTGTTTCCTGAGGAGCAGCGCCACACGGGCGCTGGTGGCTTCGTTTGGTCAAGTACAGTAGAGAATGACGTCGCGGTCGCGCGGCAGCTTGTCGTTTCTTTCCTGCAGCTCCTTGGCATCCATGCGGAACGCGCCGGGAATGGTTTCCGGCTCGGCTTCAAAATCCATGTGATGGCGAAGATCGACGATGACGAGCTCCTCGCCGGCGTCGATCTTTTCCTTCAATTCCTGGACGCTAATGCGGGAGATGCGCAGGTCGCGCAGGAATTTCTGACGGGCGACGAATTTGTAGACGATGTAAGACACCAGCGCGGCGACGATCAGCACGCCCAGTCCGCCGCCAAGAGAAGCGGCGCGTTCGGCAATGTGTTCAATCTGGCCGCTGAAAATATAGCCCACGCCAAGCGAAGTGCCGGCCCAGAGAGTGGCGCCCATGGCATCGAACAGCAGGAAACGGCGGGGCTTCATGTGAAAAATGCCGGCGAGCGGCGGAGCGACGGTGCTGAGGCCGGGAAAGAATTTGGCCACCAGCAGGGAGCGCGCGCCTTGCTTGGAGAAGACGCCTTCGGTGCGGCGAACGCAGGAATCGGGCTCGAGAGAAATCTTGCAGAGCAATTGCAGAACCTTGATTCCTTTGAGGCGGCCCATCTGGTACCACACGGAATCGGCGACGACCGCGGCAAAGACACAGAGAAAAAGAGAACCGAAAAAGCTCAGCTTGCCGACACCGGCGAGAGCACCGGCGGCGAGCATCAACGGCATGGACGGGATTGGCAGGCCGATCTGTTCGGCAAACACCCAAGCCAGGAGAACGACGTAGCCGTGGCGAACCAGGAATTCAAGTGTGCTATGCATGTTCGAAGATGGACCCAGCCGCGGCCCTGATTCGAGTTACTTAGCCGCGAAAGAAGCAGTATGACCCCATTGGCCGGTCATCACAAAATCGCTGATGGGCTTGCGTGTTCGGGGAGCCAACTCGCGCTCGCGGAGTTTATCCGGCAGCGAGGCGGGATCACCCGGGTAGCCGATGGCGAAAGCGGCGATAGGCTCCCAGCCTTCGGGGATGGCGAAGACCAGCTTGGCTTTCGGCGGGTCGAAGCCGGCCATTTGGTGGACGAAGAGTCCGAGCTCCGTGGCTTGAACGGACAGAAGGGCCGTGGCAGCGCCGGTGTCGTAAAAGGCGTTGCGGTTGGGAGTGCCGTTGTCGAAGTTGAGATTGGAGACGGCGATGGCGAGGACCGGGGCGTTGCGTGCCCAAGTGGCGTTGAATTCGACAAGAGTGCCGACGAGCTTCTCGAAATTCCCTTTGTCTTCGCGCGTGGCGACGAGGAAGGCCCAAGGCTGTTGATTGTTGCTGGAGGGCGCCCAGCGAGCGGCCTCGAACAAGCTGCGCAGGACGTCGGACGGGACTGGCTTGTCGCTGAAAGCGCGCGGGCTCCAGCGACGGCTTATAAGATCGTGGATAGGCGAATCGGTTAGCGCGGGCTTTTGCATGAAGGGTTCCTATTCTGATCGATGGTGCTGATTGGATGAGCGAGACTGCGTTGAAGATACAAAACGCTCTGCGGCGGGGGATCAAGCGGATTTGATCCCCCTGCGGTGAGTGTGTTGCCTGGCGTTACAGCGTAGGTGTTGCTTACGCGGAACAGGCCCTTCGTACCTCAAGCCAAGCAGGAGTGCGTTCTACTTGAGTTGCTGCTTGACGAGTTCGGCGTCGATGGTGATGTTGACGTTGTCACTGACGACTACGCCGCCGCCGTCCATGTTGGCGTTCCACATGACGCCGAAATCCTGGCGGTTAACGGTGGCGGTGGCGTTGAGAGCGACGCGCGTGTTGCCCCAGGGATCTTTGATGGGAGCAGTGGGGCCTTCGACGTCGAGAACGACTTCCTTGGTGACGCCGTGGATGGTGAGGTCGCCGGTAACTTTGAGCTTGCCGGTGGCGACTTGCTCGATCTTTTTGGACTTGAAAGTCATGGCCGGATACTTGGCGACGTCAAAGAAATCGGGGCTTTTGAGGTGCGCGTCGCGCTTGGGTTCGCGGGTGTCCACGGTGGTGGTGTCGATGGTGACGTCGATAGTGGACTTGGTGATGTCCTTATCGTCCCAGTTGATCGTGCCGGTTACTCCGTGAAACTCGCCGCGAACGGTCGAGATCATGAGGTGCTTGACGGCGAATTGCGCGGAGGCGTGCTGCGAATCAATCTGCCACTGCGAAGGTGCCGCTACTGCCGGAAGCGAAAGAACGGCCGCTGCTGCCGCTGCGATAAACGTACGAGATAGCTTTAGGCCCATGATTGCTTTCTCCTTTTTCTTTTTGACTTACTCTTGGTTACTTCCCCCACGAAACTCTTATTGCTGCTGCTTCAATTTGTTCTGACCGCATTGCTCTTCCGGCGACTGGATTTCCTCGAGGAGGTGGGCGAGGAGCTTCAGGCGCGCTGCGGGAATGTGGCGGAACTGGCGCTTGTGGAGGTCGCGAACCGGCTGATCCAGCGTTTTCAGGATTTCCAGACCTTTTTTGGTGATGCGCGTTTTGACCACGCGGCGGTCATCGGTCTGGCGCTCACGGATAATCAGGGCGCGCGTGTCCATGCGGTCGAGCAGCCGGGTGATGTCCGGGTCATGCGAAATCATGCGTTCACCGATGCCGCGGCAGGGGAGGCCTTCGGGTTCGGCGCCGCGCAGAATCCGTAGAACATTGTATTGCGCGCCGGTCAGGCCCGCAGATTTGAGGAGTTGTTCGGCTTGCAGGCCGAAGGCATCGGCCGCTTTGAGGAGCGCGACAAAGAGGCGATTCTCGATGGAGAGAGTGCGCGAATTGGAGTTCGTGGAAGCCACGCGAAGAATATAGTCGTTGTAACGATGATTGTCAAGAGGAAAGATGGAGGCTATGCATTTGAGGGCGAGCGGCCCAAACTTCACCCCGGCACAGGTGGCGAAGGGGTCGCAGCGGCGGTCCGCCTGAGAAGGCGGACCCTACACCTACTTGCGGAGAGGGCGGATCTGGACCTCGCTGATGAAGCTTTTCGGGGACTGGGTCAGCAGCATGGCTACGGCGTGGGCGACGTCTTGCGGGGCGAGGGCTTTGCTGGGGTCTTTGGCGCGCTGGCCGAAGTCGGTGGCGACGCTGCCGGGGAGAGCGGAGCTGACGCGGATGCCGAATTCGCGGAGGTCTTCGGCCATGCAGGCGGTGAGGCCCTGGAGTCCCCACTTTGAGGCGCAGTAGAGGGCGCCGCCGGCGAAGGCATTGCGGCCGGCGAGAGAACTGATGTTGACGATGTCGCCGCGACTGCGGCTAATCATGCCGGGGATCACGGCGCGAGAAACGAGGAAGACGCTTTTGAGGTTGGTGCTGAGGACGTGATCCCATTCTTGTTCGGTTTTTTGCTGAACGGGGCCGAAGAGGCCGATGCCAGCGTTGTTGACGAGGATGGAGATCGGGCCGAGCGCGGATTCGGTGTTGGCGACGAGTTCGGCGATATCAGTGGAGTGAGTGACGTCGGCGGTTTGCGAGTAGACGCGGGAGGACACCTTTTCCAGATCTTGGTGGGTGCCGGCGAGAGCGGACTTGTCGCGGCCGCAGATGGCGACGGCGGCGCCCAGGGAAGCGAGGCGGAGAGCGATGGCGCGGCCAATGCCGCGGCTGGCGCCGG
Source organism: Candidatus Dormiibacterota bacterium (assembly GCA_035601655.1). GTDB lineage: Bacteria > Acidobacteriota > Terriglobia > Acidiferrales > UBA7541 > Acidiferrum. The sequence continues at coordinate 1,822 of DATNNV010000061.1, read as the reverse complement.
TGACGAGAGCGACTTTGCCGGAGAGGGGTGAGGTAGGCTCCGCGTGAGGGGCGGGTGGGTCATTTGATTTGCTCATGTCGCGCATCAGAATTCTTCCGCTATTTTTCGCGCACAGGCCACTTTTTCCGTGCCAGAATCATCGTATCATCAGAGCACCCGCAGCTGCCGAGTCCCACAGGTGCAATAGAAGATGGAACCGGTCATAGAATCCCGCAAAAACGATTGTGTGCAGAGTGCGAAACAGGGCGGTTGGATAACGCCTTGCGGAGGCGCGGCAGGTTTCCCTATAATCCCAAGGTTTTCCGGTTTAATAGAAATGCCAGTGAAAGTGGGACGCGAATCGTCATACTAGAAGTTTATCTTCGAAGGTTCAGCGAGGAGAGTGGAATGAATCGAACACCGAGTGTGGCAGGCCTGGCGATATTCGCGGCGCTGTGCCTAAGTCTTGCAAGTGCGGCGGCGGCACAGACACCACCGGCGCAGACACCACCGGCGGCAGGGCAGGATGCGGGGCCGCAGGGGAAACAGCCGTACACGATGGCGGAATACAATTCGTATCAGGCTTGCGCGAACGACAAGAATCCCGCTTCGCAAGTGAAGTGTTTCGATGATTTCGTCTCGAAGTATCCGAGTTCGGCGCTGCTGATTTACATCTATCCGCAGTACGTCGCGGCGTACATGCAATCGAAGGACTCCAAGAAGGCCATGGAGTTTGCGGACAAGGTAGTGGGGCTGGGCGACAAAGTGGATGCGGCGACGAAATATGCCGCGCTGTACCAGCGGGCTTTGGCGTACAACGCGTTGCTGACGGACCCGGCGACAGCGAAGCAAGCCGGCGCGGACGTCAATCTGGCCAAGGGAGCGCAGGACGCGGCGGTTCAGGCTTTGAAGTTTCTGGACGAAGTGAAAAAGCCGGAGAACATGACCGATGACCAGTTCGCCAAACAGAAGGAAACGGTCAAGATTTTCCTGAACGGAGTTGCCGCGCAGGCGGCGGTGATCCAGAAGGACTTCCCGAAAGCGATTGAGTTTTACAAAGCGGTGCTGGCGCTGAGTCCGGACGACGTGGTGACCAACTACCGGCTGGGACAGGCGTATCTGGCGGTGCAACCCTCGCAGACGATGGATGCGTTCTGGTACGTAGCGAGAGGCGCGGCATCGAAAGCAGCGACGCAGCAGCAAAAGAAGCAACTGACGGATTATTTACGCAAGCTGATCTTGAATTACCAGCAAGCGGCTTGCGACAACCTGACGGATGCGGAGTTGAACGAACTGCTGCAACTGGCGGCGAGTTCGCCGGCCAAGCCGGACACCTACAAAGTGCCGGGCGTGGAAGACCTGAACAACGCGCGCAAGGACATGACCATTGCATCAGTGATCGCGGACCTGAAGGCGGGCGGCGACAAGGCCAAGGTGACGTGGCTGGCGGCGTGCGGACTGGAGTTCCCGGAAGTTCCCGGCAAAGTGCTTGAAGTGACGCCTGGGGCGGATGCGGTGGTGTTCAAGGTGGCGTTCGTGACCAGCGAAGACGAATTCAATGCCGCGACGACACCGAACATGGAAGTGAAAGTCGTGGGACAGCCGGAATCGGCGCACGTGGAGAAGGGTGGCGCGTTCCACTTTACGGCTACGGTGACGGCCTACGATCCTGAGCCGGCTTTCATGCTGCATTGGGAGAAGGGCAAAGTGAAGGCGGAGGATATTCCGGCGGAGAAGTCTGCGCCGAAGAAACCTCCGGTGCGGCGTCCGGCGAAGAAGCCTAGCGGGCGGTAGTCGAAAAGGAGTTTAAAGTGCAGGCGGCTCTTGCCGGGAGGAACGGTGA
>DATNNV010000060.1:0-83484 GCA_035601655.1 Candidatus Dormiibacterota bacterium | reverse complement strand
TGATGAGATTAATGAGGGTCTGAGGCAATTTCGAGGTTCAGGGGATTCGCCAATACCCAAGAACGGAGACGGCGAGCTGCATGCGTGCCGGGGCCGACGCCGCTCAGGCAAGAGTGCCTGAGCTACTTGGACCGGCCGCCCTAAAAGGACGGCCTCTACAGGGTGGTGGATGGTGAGCAACACGGAAGGGCGAAGGGGAATCTTATACAGGGCAAGGCGTTCGAAGCTCAGGGCAGGCAATCGCGTGTGGCGCGGACGCGGATGGGCGTGCTATAAATACGAGGCAGCGAAAAATGGACGGGACGGACGAGAAAACGCTCGCGGCAACTCCCGGCGCTTCACCCGAGCCATTGGCTCCGGAGAGCGCGGCTCCCGCATCTTCTACAGCACATTCCTTGCGAAGTGAAATTCGGGTTTGGACGCGCGACCTGCTGATTGCGATTGGTCTGGCGCTGGTGATCATCGTGTTTTTGTACCAGCCGGTGAAGGTGGAAGGCACGAGCATGGCGCCGCTGCTTTCGGACCAGGAACGAATTTTCATCAATAAATTTGTGTATCGGTTTGAGCCGATCTCGCGGGGGGATGTGGTGGTGTTCTGGTATCCGCTGGACCGCTCGAAATCTTTTATTAAGCGCGTTGTTGGCTTGCCGGGGGAGACGGTTGAGATTCGGCAGGGATCGCTGTTTGTGAACGGCGAGGCGGTTGCCGAGCCGTACGTCCCGCCGCAGTATGAGGATTTGAGCGATTTCGGTCCGGTGCGGGTGCCGCGGGAGAGTTATTTTGTAATGGGCGATCATCGCATCAGCTCGAATGATTCGCGGGTGTTTGGCCCGGTGGCCAGCCGGTTCATTTACGGCCGCGCGGTCTTCGCTTATTGGCCGGTGGATCATTTCGGTTCATTGTCGGTTACGGAAGCGAATACGAAATAAGTCAGAGGCTTTCTTCAGGGGCTAAAGCCCTGTGGGTGCCGTTCCTACGCGGGGGCTGAAGCCCCCGCCTCCTAAAGAGGCGGATGGATCTAGTGCGTGCGTCTCGTTACGGGCTGTCGTGTATGATGATGCTTGGAGGACACACTGACGGAAGTGCAGCATCGACCTGCCACACTTGCGCTCGAAGACGGGCGCGTCTTTAGCGGCCGCGCTGCCGGCGCGATCACGCGCCGGGGCGGGGAAGTCGTTTTCAATACCAGCCTGACGGGATACCAGGAAGTCTTCACCGATCCGAGTTATGCCGGGCAGATCGTTTGCCTGACTTATCCGCACATTGGAAATGTGGGCGCGAATCTGGACGATGAGGAATCGCCGCGGCCGTACATCGAATCGCTGGTGGTGCGGGAATTTTCGCAAGTGAGCTCGAGCTGGCGGTCGGCGGAGACGGCGCAGCTTTATTTGAACCGGCACAAGATTCCGGTGATTTGGGATATCGATACGCGGGCGCTGGTGCGGCACATCCGGCAGGTAGGCGCACTGCGGGGAATTGTGGCCACGGATGGGACGCCGGCGGAGCAGCTTATTTTTGAGGCGAAGCAGATACCGGGGATGGCCGGGCAGGAACTGGCTAGCCGGGTGACGTGCAAGAAAACGTACGGCTGGGAAAAGGGATCGATCGATCTGGCTACGTCGCCGTGGACGGAGGCGATGGGGGAGGCTGGGTCGCAGGCGGAAGGGCAGGCTGGGGCGGCGAAGTTCCGCGTGGTGGCGTACGACTACGGAATCAAGCAGAACATTCTGCGATTGCTGGTGGATCATCACTGCGAAGTGGCGGTGGTGCCGGCGCAGACTTCGGCTGAGGATGTGCTGGGGATGAAGCCGGATGGGGTGTTTTTGTCGAACGGGCCAGGTGATCCTGAGCCGATTTCTTATGCGGTGGAAAATATTCGGAAGCTTACCGGGCGTGTGCCGGTGTTTGGAATTTGCCTGGGGCATCAGCTTTGCGGGCTGGCGCTGGGCGGGAAGACTTTCAAGCTGAAGTTTGGGCATCACGGGTCGAATCATCCGGTGAAGAATCTTTTGACGAATCAGGTGGAGATTACGGCGCAGAATCATGGATTTTGTGTGGATCCGGATTCTTTGCCGGCGCGGGACGTGGAAATTACGCATGTGAATCTGAACGATCAGACGAATGAGGGGATGCGGCACAAGTCGTTGCCGCTTTTCAGCGTGCAGTATCATCCGGAGGCTTCGCCGGGGCCGCATGATTCGCAGTATTTGTTTACGCAGTTTACGGATTTGATGAAGGAGTGGCAGCGGCCGGGGAGTTCGCGGGGATAACAGCACGATGCCGAAGAGGAAAGACATCAAGAAGATTTTGATTATCGGGTCGGGGCCGATTGTGATCGGGCAGGCTTGCGAGTTTGATTATTCGGGAGCGCAGGCTTGCAAGGCGTTGCGGGCGGAAGGGTACGAAGTGGTGCTGGTGAATTCGAACCCGGCTACGATCATGACCGATCCGGAGTTGGCGCATCGCACGTACATCGAGCCGCTGACTAAGGAATATCTTGCGGAAATTATTCAGCGGGAGAGGCCGGAGGCGCTGCTCCCTACGGTTGGCGGACAGACGGCGCTGAATCTTGCGGTGGAGCTGGCGGAGAGCGGGATTCTTGAAAAATACAAAGTGGAAATGATTGGGGCGTCGCTGCGCGCTATTAAGGTGGCGGAAGACCGGCTGTGGTTTAAGGATGCTTGCCGCAAGATTGGGCTGGAAGTGCCGGCTTCGGCACTGGTGAACAATGCGCAGGATGCGCTGCGGCTGTGCGATCAGCTGGGATTTCCGCTGGTGATTCGGCCCTCGTTCACGCTGGGCGGGACCGGCGGATCGATCGCTTACAACAAGGAAGAGTTTGGCGAGGCTATCGCGCACGCGCTGGATATGAGCCCGGTGCATGAGGCGCTGGTGGAAGAATCGGTGCTGGGCTGGAAAGAATACGAGCTCGAGGTGATGAGGGATTACCGCGACAACTTCGTGGTGATTTGCACCATTGAGAATTTCGACCCGATGGGAGTGCACACGGGCGATTCGATTACCGTTGCTCCGGCGCAGACGCTTACGGACAAGGAATACCAGCGCATGCGGGATGCGGCCGCGGCGATTGTGCGTGAAGTTGGCGTGGAGACGGGTGGTTCGAACGTGCAGTTCGGCGTGAATCCGGAGAACGGGCGGATGGTGGTGATCGAGATGAACCCGCGGGTGTCGCGGAGTTCGGCGCTGGCCAGCAAAGCTACGGGATTTCCGATTGCGAAAATCGCAGCGCGGCTGGCGATTGGGATGTCGTTGGATGAGATTGCGAACGACATCACGAAGAAGACACCGGCTTGTTTCGAGCCGAGCATCGATTATGTGGTGGTGAAAATTCCGAAGTGGCAATTCGAGAAATTTCCAGGTGCGGACAGTACGCTGGGGACGCAGATGAAGTCGGTTGGCGAAGTGATGGCCATCGGGCGCACTTTTAAGGAGGCGTTGCAAAAGGGAGTTCGCTCGCTGGAGCCGAGTACGCCGTGGCGCGCGCCTGCGGAGACGCCGGATTCGCTGCTACGCGAGAAACTGGCCACGCCACGGCCGGACCGGATTCATTGGCTGCTGACGGCAATGGAGCGTGGATTGCCCGCGCAAGAAATTTGCGAGCTTACCAAGATCGATCCGTGGTTCATCCGGCAGATCGAAGAGATCATAGCGATGAACCGGCGGGCTGCCAGCGTGACGGTGGAGACGGCTTCGAAAGATTTGCTGAGGGAAGTGAAACGGCACGGCACCAGCGACGAGCATCTGGCGCAAATCTGGAAGACTACGCCGGCGGTGGTGCGGCTGCAGCGCGCGCGGTACGGCGTTTCGCCAGTGTTCAAGCGGGTGGATACGTGCGCGGCGGAGTTCGAGTCGTTTACCCCATATATGTATTCGACCTATGAAGACGAAGACGAGTCCGATCCGCAATCGAAGGCCAAAATCATGATTCTGGGCAGCGGGCCGAATCGTATCGGGCAGGGAATTGAGTTTGATTATTGCTGCTGCCACGCGGCGTTTGCGCTGCGCGAAGATGGCTACGAGACGATCATGGTGAATTGCAATCCGGAGACGGTGTCGACGGATTACGACACTTCGGATCGTTTGTACTTTGAGCCGCTGACTTTGGAAGATGTGCTGGCCATCGTGGAGCGCGAAAAACCGCATGGCGTGATCGTGCAGTTTGGCGGGCAGACGCCGCTGAACCTGGCGCTGGAATTGAAGCGCAACGGTGTGCCGATTATTGGCACGGCGCCGGAATCGATCGATCTGGCGGAAGATCGGCGGCGGTTCGGGCGATTGCTGGAAGAATTGCGCATACCGCAGCCGCGCAACGGAACTGCGCTGGTTCCGGAAGAAGCGGCGCGCGTGGCGGGCGAAATCGGTTTGCCGGTGCTGGTGCGGCCGAGTTACGTGCTTGGCGGGCGGGCGATGGTGATCGCGTACGACGTGAACACGGTGCAGGATTATGTGGCGCAGGCGGCGTTGATGGGGCCGGCGCGGCCGGTGCTGATCGATCAATTTCTTGAGGAAGCGACGGAAGTGGATGTGGATGCGCTGGCTGATGGGACGGATGTGGTGATCGGCGGAATTATGGAGCACATCGAAGAAGCGGGCGTGCACTCGGGCGATTCCTCTTGCGTGCTGCCGCCGGTGAGCTTGACGCCTGCGGTCCTCGATACCATTCGCGATTACACCAAGCGGCTGGCGCTGGCCCTGAAAGTTGTCGGGCTGATGAATGTGCAGTACGCGATTCAGCGGGACACGGTGTTCGTACTTGAAGTGAATCCGCGGGCTTCGCGAACGGTGCCGTATGTCAGCAAGGCGACCGGAGTGCCGCTGGCGAAAGTGGCGGCGCGACTGATGGCTGGAAAAAAACTGGCTGATATCAGTTTGCCGCTGGTTCGCCACAACGGCGTGGCAGAGATTGCGGTGCACGATTTTTACTCGGTGAAGTCGCCGGTTTTTCCGTTCAATAAATTTCGCGGGGTGGACACGATTCTGGGGCCGGAAATGCGGTCGACTGGCGAAGTGATGGGGATTTCTTCGTCGTATGGGCAAGCGTTCGCGAAGGCGCAGCTCGCGGCGGGGCAGCGGCTGCCGCGCAAGGGCACGGTCTTTCTGAGCGTAAATGACCGGGACAAAAAGCACGTTGGCTCGGTGGGCAAAGAGTTGAAAGCGATGGGATTCCGGCTGCTGGCGACACGCGGGACTACCGCGGCTCTCGAAGCGGCGGGAATCGAGGCGGAGGCTGTTTTCAAGGTGAATGAAGGTCGGCCGAATATCGTTGATTTGGTGAAAACGGGGAAAATCGATCTGGTCATCAATACGCCGTTGGGACGCGAATCGTTTTACGACGAAAAATCCATCCGGCGTGCGGCGATTCGCTATAACATTCCGTGCATCACTACTCTGGCCGCGGCGCATGCGGCGGCGCGGGGAATACGCGCGATGCTTGAGGAAGGCACGGAAGTGGCGGCGTTGCAGGATTTGCACCGCGAGCGGGCAACCGCTTCAGGAGACTAACTGTGGATCTGTCGGGAGTTTATCCAGCGCTTACTACGCCGTTCGATCGGGACGGAGCGGTGTCGCTTAGCGATTTGAAGCACAACATTCGCATGTACAACGGCACGGGACTGGCCGGCTACGTGGTGCTGGGATCGACGGGAGAGTCGGTGCTGCTGTCTCACGCGGAGATGGACGGCATTCTCTTGGCGGTGCGCGAAGCGGCGGGCAAAGACAAGCGGCTGATTGCGGGAACCGGAGCGGAATCCACCGCGGAGACTATTGAGAAGACGAAGCACGCGGCGGAACTCGGTTACGAGGTGGCGCTGGTGAAAACGCCGCACTACTACAAACCGTCTTACAAGCCGCATGTGCTGGCGCAGCATTACCGGCGCGTTGCGGATGCTTCGCCGATTCCGGTGCTGTTGTATTCGGTGCCTGTTTTCACGGGTTTGGCGCTGGAGTCGGCTGACGTGATTGCTTTGTCCGATCATCCGAACATCGTCGGGATCAAGGATAGTTCCGGCGACGTGCGCAGGGTTGCGGAGACGGTGGAAGGCACGCCCGCGGGATTTCAGACTTTGGTGGGAGCGGCGGCGACGATTCTTTCCTGCTTTGCGATCGGCGCGCGAGGAGCCATTTTGGCGCTGGCCTGCGCGCTGCCGGAGAAATGCGTGGCGGTTCATCAGCTTTTCCAGCAAGGGCAATGGGAAAAAGCGCGCGAAGTGCAACTCTCGCTGGTGCGAGCGTCGAAAATGATCGTGTCGGAAATGGGCCTTGCAGGCGTGAAGTACGCGATGGATTTGCGCGAGTATCGCGGAGGGAATCCACGGCTTCCTTTGGTGCCCTTGCAGGAAGAACAAAAGAAACGGCTTAGCGGGCTGCTGGCGAGCCTTGAGCCGGCGGTCGCGCGCGCGTAGCGCTGCCGCAGATGACAGGGAATTGATGAGACGTTTTCGCGCGAGGTTCATCTAACGGCTCATGGATTGTCGCGCCCTTACCTTCCGCCAACTGCCACATCAACCGAAGCTTTTCCTTGATTACGCCGATAATTTTGCGGCGGTGAAGGCGTTTTACGCGCATCCGCCGACGATGGAGGCGGTGCGGGAAGTTGCGAAGAGCGTGCCGTATCCGGCAGAGCGGCGCCGGGAAGTCGCGGCGATTCTGCGGCGGCAAAATGAGAGTTTGGGGGCTAGCGCAGCGACGCTGGCACACCTGGAGCGTCTGGAACGGGGCGCGATCGCAGTGGTGAGCGGACAGCAGGTGGGGCTGTTCAGCGGACCGGCGTATTCGGTTTACAAAGCGCTTACGGCGGTGCAGATTGCGGCAGAACTGACCAGTGAAGGTATCGACGCGGTGCCGATCTTTTGGATGGCTACGGAAGACCACGATCTGGACGAAGTGCGGTATACGAATTTTTTCTCGGATGGGCAGTTGCGGCGTTTCGAGTTGCCGGTTCCTGCGGAAGCTGGCAAACCCGTAGGCAAGATCCGGCTGGGCGACGGTATTGCGGGGTTCTCGCGAGAGGCGGCTGGCCTGCTGGAAAAGGCGGGTAATCTCGCGCTCGCGAAAGACGTGGCGGAATGTTACCGGCCAGAGGAAACGTACGGATCGTCTTTTGGCAAACTGTTTGCGCGGCTTTTTGCTGAACAGGGATTGATTCTGGTCGATCCGCTGGACCAGGAACTTCACAAGATCGCGACGCCGGTTTTCCGGCGAGTGATCGAGCGGCGCGATGCTATCGTGGCCGACCTGCTGCAGCGGGGGAAGGATCTCGACGGTGCGGGGTACGGCGCGCAGGTTAAAGTTACGGCGAAGAGTGCGCTGTTGTTCTTCCTGAATGGCGCTGGGCGCGAAGCGATCTCGGCGGCTGACGGCGCTTTCAGCACGGAGACCACGCGCTGGACGAAGCTGGAAATCGAGCGGTTGATTGAAGCGGAACCGCAGAGGTTCAGCCCGAATGCTCTGCTGCGGCCGGTGGTGCAGGATTTTTTGTTTCCGACGGCCGCGTACATAGGCGGGCCGGCCGAAATCTCGTATTTCGCGCAGTCGGAAGTTCTTTACCGGCACGTGCTCGAGCGCATGCCGGTGCTTCTCCCGCGGGCGGGGTTCACTCTGGTGGATGCAAAGGCGGCGAAGCTTTTGCAGAAGTACGAGCTCAATGTCGAGGACGTCTGGCAAGGTTCGCAAGTCGTTCGCAAGCGGATGGAGGCGCACTCCGTGCCCAAGGGGCTGGCTGAGAGTTTCGAGCGCGACCAGAAGGTGCTCGAGGAAATGATGCGGGAGCTCGGCAAGCAAATCGAAAAGCTCGATCCTACGCTGGTAGGCGCCGTGGAAAACGCCAAGAACAAGATCAGCTTCCAGATCGAGAATCTGCGGCTCAAAGCCGGCCGCGCGCTTGACGAACGCAATCACGTCATCGCGGAGCACGAACGGTACCTGGAATCGCTGCTGCATCCGAACAAAGCTTTGCAATCGCGCGAACTGTGTCTGCTGCCGCTGCTGGCGCGCTGGGGCGCGGAGGGAATGCGCGAGCTGCAGCAGCACTGTAGTGGCGCGAAGCTTGGACACCACTTCATCATGCGCATTCCGTAGTCCGCCCGATATTTCCGCAACACGATATTTCCGCAACACCACGGGGCCAGCCAACGCGCACCACGGCGTATGTGCTAAAGTTTTCTACGATGTCTACGCTCGGAATCTACATCCAAGTGCCGTTTTGCCAGACCCGCTGCACGTACTGTAATTTTCACACGGGCGTGGTGTCGTCAGATCGCTTCGCGCCGTACGCTGACGCGGTGTGCCACGAAATTCGCTCGCACCGCGCGCTCTACCACGCTGCTGGCATCGACCTCTCGCAAGAGCTGGCGCACGCCATCGTGGACACCGTATACATCGGCGGCGGCACGCCGAGCCTGCTCGATCCTCGGCATCTGGACGGCATGCTGCGAGCGATTCGGGACACTTTCACTTGCGGCCTTGGTGAGGTCACACTCGAAGCCGATCCCGAAACCATTACACGCGAGAAAGCCTTGGCCTGGGCGGCCGCGGGAATCAACCGCGTGAGCTTCGGCGTGCAATCCTTTGTGGACACGGAACTGGCTGCTGCTGGTCGTATGCATCGCCGCGCAGACATTTACCGCGCCGTGCCCATCCTTCGCGAAGCCGGAATCGCCAACATCAGCTTCGACCTCATCGCCGGACTGCCGCACCAGACGCGCGAAAGCTGGGGCCAATCGCTCGCCGAGCTATCGGCCCTGCAACCGACGCATGTTTCTATCTACCTCCTGGAAGTGGATGAAGGCAGCCGGCTCGGCCGGGAGGTGCTGAGGGGCGGGAAGCGCTACAGCGCTGGCGCGCTGCCCAGCGACGACGAAATGGCCGGCTTCTATGAAACCGCCGCCACATTCTTGGCCGATGCCGGGTACCACCACTACGAAATCTCCAACTGGGCCAAGCCTGGGTGTGAGTCTGTGCACAATCTGAAGTATTGGCGCCGCCGGCCCTATCTCGGATTGGGAGCCGGTGCGCATTCTTTCTCCGGCGCGCAGCGTTGGGCGAACGGTCACGATGCCGCAGCCTACGTTAAGGCTGTCAACGAAGAGCAGCGCCTTCCGGTCGAGGAGTTCGATATCGTCAGCTCAAAGCAAGCGCTGGAAGAAGAACTGTTCCTCGGGTTGCGCCAGCTCGACGGCATCGACTGGAAGAAACTCGAAAGTGTCTACAGCACCGAACTGCTTGGTAAGATCGTCTCGCTCGAAGCTGCGGGCCTCGTCGAACGCGAGGGGGATCTCGTGCGCCTAGCCCCAGGCAAGCTAAGTGTTTCTAACGAGGCATTTGTCCTGCTACTGGATTGAGAATCGGAAGATGGAATTACAGACGCAAACAGGAACGCGAACGGAGGCGATGTTGAATCCCACAGATTTGCAAAAGCTGGGCAGAATCCCGGACGGCGTGGTGGACTTGCGCAGCGACACTTTCACCCGCCCTACGCCGGAAATGCGGCGGGCCATGGCCGAAGCTTTGGTCGGCGACGATGTCTACGGCGAAGATCCCACTGTCAATCTTCTCGAAAGCCGCACGGCCGAGATTTTCGGCAAGGAAGCTGCACTCTTCGTTCCCACCGGATGCATGGGCAACTTGATCGCGATTAAAGTCTGGACGCATCACGGTAACGAAGTGATCTGCGACGAGCGCGGCCACGTCAATCTCTACGAGCTGGCGTCGATGTCCTCCATCGCCGGATGCATGCCTCGCGTCGCGCGCGGCGAAGACGGCATTCTCACCTGGGAGCAGATCGAAGCGGTCATCCGCCCGAAAATTTACTACGATTCGCAAACCGCTCTCGTCTGCCTCGAAAACACCGTCAACATGTGGGGAGGCACCGTTTATCCGACCGCGCGCGTCGATGACATTTGCAGCCACGCCCACGACGCCGGCCTAAGAGTCCACATGGATGGCGCGCGCATCTTTAACGCCGCGGTGGCCCTCGGCGAACCGGTTGCGGCGATGACCAAACACGTGGATTCGGTGATGTTTTCGCTTTCCAAGGGACTGGGTGCGCCGGTTGGCTCGATGCTCGCCGGTAGCGCTGCTTTTATCGAGCAATCGCGCATCTACCGAAAAATGTTCGGCGGCGGCATGCGTCAAGCAGGAATCATCGCGGCGGCGGGCCTCATCGCGCTGGAAAAATCGCCCGGGCGCCTCCATGAAGATCACGCCAACGCCCGCTTGCTTGCCGAAGGAATCGCGCAAATTCCCGGCCTGCAGATCGATCCGAAGAAAGTGCGCACGAACATCGTCATTTGCGACTGCGAGAAGACGGGACGCACAGCCGTGGCGTTATGTGACGAGCTGCAGCGCCAAGGGGTGTGGGCTCAGGACACGGTGAAGTACTCCGTTCGCTTCGTGACGCACTGCGACGTGGATCGCGCCGGATGCGAACGGGCCCTGACCATCCTGCGCGAAACCGTAGCGAAGTCCAACCGGAGGAGCGCATGAAGGCCGCACGATTGCTTCGCAACGCATTAGTGGCAGCCATCCTCGCTGCGGAACTGCTTTCCGCTACTTGGGTATCGGCGCAATCGCCCGCGAAGAAATCATCCGGGGCGCAACCCGCGCCGACTCTTGCAGAGGCGAGCAAATTCCTTGCTGCTGCCGAGGAGCAGATCTTCGACCTGGGGAACAAAGCGCAGCGTGCCGCCTGGGTACAGGAAAACTTCATCACGGCGGACACGGAAGCTATCTCCGCCGACGCCAACGAAGCGCTCACCACCGCGAGCACCGAGCTTTCGAAGAAAGCGCATCGCTTTGACGGATTGCAGCTGCCGCCGGATATGGCGCGAAAGATGAAATTGCTGAAGCTGCTCACGATTCTGCCGTCGCCGAATGATCCCGCGAAACAAAAGGAGCTGGCGCAAATCGAAGCCTCACTTGACGGCGACTATGGAAAAGGCAAGTGGTGTCCGGAAAGCGACCAAACGAAGTGCCTGGACGTTACGGCGGTCGGCCGCCTGATGGCCACCAGCCGCGATCCCGAGCAGCTCAAGAAGGCATGGACGGGTTGGCAAGCGGTCGGCGCGCCGATGCGGGACCGCTACGCGCGGATGGTCGAGCTCACCAACGAGGGGGCGCGCGAACTGGGCTTTCACGACGCTGGAGAAATCTGGCGCTCGCAATACGACATGCCGCCTGACCAGTTTGCCAAGGAAGTCGATCGGCTGTGGGAGCAGCTGAAGCCGTTCTATCTTTCATTGCATGCGTACGTGCGCGCGCAACTGGTGAAGAAATACGGCAAGGACGTCGTACCGCCGAACGGCCCGATCCCCGCGCATTTGCTGGGCAACATCTGGAGCCAGGAATGGAACAACGTCGACGAGCTGATGAATGCACCGAAGGCGCCGCAAAGCTACGACCTGAGCAAAATCCTGCAGGACCGCAAGGTCGATCCGAAAGGGATGGTGCACTACGGCGAAGGCTTCTTCAAATCGCTGGGCTTTGCGCCGCTGCCGCAAACTTTTTGGGAGCGTTCGCTCTTCACGAAGCCGGCGGACCGCGACGTGGTGTGCCACGCCAGCGCGTGGGATATCGATTCCAAGGAGGACCTGCGCATCAAGACGTGCCTGCACGTCGGGGAAGAAGATTTCATCACCGTGCATCACGAGCTGGGGCACAACTTTTATCAGCGCGCGTACAGCCATCAGCCGCCGCTTTTCCAGAACAGCGCCAATGATGGTTTTCACGAGGCGGTCGGGGACACCATCGCGCTCTCCATCACTCCGGAATACTTGAAGCAACTCGGATTCATTGATGCGGTGCCTCCGCCGTCGGGCGATATCGACTACCTGCTGCAGAAAGCGCTTGAAAAGGTGGCGTTCCTGCCGTTCGGGCTGTTGGTCGACAAGTGGCGCTGGGAAGTCTTCTCCGGCGAGGTGAAGCCGGCGCAATACAACAAAGCCTGGTGGGAGCTGCGCACGCAGTATCAGGGAATTGCCGCGCCTGCATCGCGCACCGAAGCCGATTTTGATCCCGGCGCGAAGGCGCACATCCCAGGAAACACGCCCTACATGCGTTACTTCCTCGCGCGCATCCTGCAGTTTCAGTTTTATCGCGCCATGTGCAAAGAGGCCGGCCACCAGGGGCCTTTGTACCGCTGCAGTTTCTACGGAAATAAAGCCGCCGGCGAACGGCTGAACAAGATGCTTTCGATGGGCACCAGCGAGCCGTGGCCCGAGGAATTGCACGCGTTAACCGGCGAGAAGCAGATGGATGCCACGGCCATAGCCGATTATTTCGCGCCGCTGAAAAAGTGGCTGGATGAGCAGATTCAGGCAAATCACTATCCCGTCGGCTGGTAACTGGCAGGCAGTATAAGGTAAACTTGGTCTGGCCATACCGAAACACAAATACCAGACCAGGAGCCCCTTTTGGATTTCGCCCTCACTCCCGAACAGCAGCAACTTCGCAAAACCGTTCGCGCATTCGCTGAAGGCGAAATCGCTCCTCACGTCATGGAGTGGGACGAAGCTTCGCATTTCCCTCTGGAAATCATCCCCAAGCTCGGTGAAATGGGCCTTCTCGGCGTCATCTTCCCCGAGGAATACGGCGGAGCAGGACTTGGCTACATCGAATACGTGATCGCCGTCGAGGAACTGTCGCGCGTTGATGGCTCTGTCGGCATCATCGTGGCCGCGCACAATTCGCTGTGCAGCAATCACATCTACAAATTCGGCAGTGCCGAGCAAAAAAGGAAATACCTTACGCCTCTGGCGCAAGGAAAAAAGATCGGCGCCTGGTCGCTCACCGAACCCGAAGCCGGGTCGGACGCCGGGGGCACGCGCACCACCGCCCGCCGCGACGGCAATCATTACATTCTCAACGGCTCGAAAACGTTCACCACGAACGGCCACTACGCCGATTTCTGCGTGGCCATGGCGGTCACCGACAAATCCAAAGCCTCGCACGGCATCAGCGCGTTCATCATCGAAAAAGGCACGCCCGGCTTCCGCCCCGGCAAAAAGGAAAACAAGCTCGGCCTGCGCGCCAGCGATACTTCCGAAATCATCTTCACCGATTGCCGTGTCCCCGCCGAAAATCTGCTCGGCCAGGAAGGCGAAGGCTTCACCGGCAGCCTCGCTATTCTCGATGGGGGGCGCATTTCCATCGCCGCGCTCGGCCTGGGCATGGCGCAAGGCGCGCTGGAGGCTGCCACCAAATACGCCAAGCAGCGCAAACAATTTGGCAAGGCCATCAGCGAGTTCCAGGCCATTCAGTTCAAGCTGGCGGACATGGCCACGGAAGTCGAAGCCGCGCGCTTGCTCGTCTATCAGGCCGCCTGGCTCGCGGACCAAAAAACCGCGCGCTTCACCCGGGAATCCAGCATGGCCAAGCTGTTCGCCAGCGAAGTGGCCGTGCGCGTGGCCAACGAATGCGTGCAAATTCATGGCGGCTACGGATTCATTAAGGACTATCCCGCGGAAAAGTATTATCGTGACGTGAAGCTGTGCACCATCGGCGAAGGTACCAGCGAAATTCAGCGCCTGGTCATTGCCCGGCAACTCCTCGGCAAAAAATAGTAGATAATAGTCGGATGCTTCGCGCGCCTCGAAACTTCCTGCGGGACGGCCATGTCTAAGCCGTCGCCGCAACCGCCCACTCAGTCGCCCGCCGAACTCATTGACACATGGGCCGGCTCCGTCCGTGCCGGTGAGGTTCGCGCCATTTCCCGCGCCATCACCGCCATCGAAAATCATCAGCCTGAAGCCGAAGCGCTTCTGCGTACTTTGTTCCCGCATTCCGGCCACGCCTATTTAAGCGGAATCACCGGCGCGCCTGGCACCGGCAAGAGCACGCTTGTTGATCGCCTG
The DNA here is from genome assembly GCA_035601655.1 of Candidatus Dormiibacterota bacterium. Lineage (GTDB taxonomy): Bacteria > Acidobacteriota > Terriglobia > Acidiferrales > UBA7541 > Acidiferrum. The sequence continues at coordinate 69,616 of DATNNV010000060.1, read as the reverse complement.
GCCGCGCACTATCGCAAGCAGCAGCAATCCGTAGGCGTAATCGCTGTCGATCCCACCAGCCCGTATTCCGGCGGCGCCATCCTCGGCGACCGCATCCGCATGCAAGGCCACGCCGGCGATTCCGGGATGTTCATTCGCTCGATGGCCACGCGCGGATTTCTTGGCGGACTCGCGCGCGCCACCGCGGAAGTGGCGTTGCTTCTCGATTCCGCCGGTAAATCTCAGGTGCTCATCGAAACCGTAGGCGTGGGCCAGGATGAAATCGACATCGTGCGGTTAGCGGACTGCGTCCTGGTGGTCATGGTGCCCGGACTCGGCGACGACATTCAAAATATGAAAGCCGGCCTCATGGAGATTGGCGACATCTTCGTGCTCAACAAAGCCGATCGCGAAGGTTCGGACCGTTTGGATCAGCAGCTCAACGCCATGCTCTCTCTGGTGATGCCGCGCGACGGCTGGCATCCGCCCGTGATTCGCACCATCGCCACCGAAAACAAAGGCATCGGCGATCTCGCCGCCACCATCGAGAAGTTTCGCAAGCATTTCGAATCCAGCGGCGAACGGCGCCGCAAGCACGTCGAGCACTGGAAAACGCGGCTTATCGACCTGCTGGAATCACGTTTGCTCGAGCGCGCCCTCGGCGGCAGCCAGGGCGAAAGAAGACTCAACGAACTCGCCGAAGCCGTAGCCGACCGGAAAAAAGATCCCTTCACTGCCGTAACCGAAATTCTCAACGCCAGCGGCCTGAACAAATGACGCGAACACGGCCAGCGCGTTCGGCTGTAGGGGCGGGGCTCGCGCCGCCCGCGTAAACTTCAAGCATCAACTTGACCGTCAGGAGCAATATTGAATGGCCACAAAACCCAAGCCACCCAAAACCCCAAAATCGCAAGCCTCTCTGGGCATCATCGGCGGCTCCGGACTCTACTCGATGACCGGCCTGACGGACACCCGCGAAGTCCGCGTAAAAACCCCCTTCGGCGATCCTTCCGACGCCATCGTACTAGGCACGCTGGAAGCGCAGCGCGTAGCGTTCCTCGCGCGCCACGCTCGCGGGCATCGCCTGCTTCCCGGCGAAATCAATTATCGCGCCAACATATACGCCATGAAAATTCTTGGCGTCGAACGCATCATTTCCGTGAGCGCCGTCGGCTCGCTCCACGAAGATCTGCGCCCCGGCGAATTCCTCGTTCCCGACCAATTCTTCGATCGCACCAAGGGCCGCGTTTCCACTTTCTTCGGCAACGGTCTGGTAGCCCACGTCTCCTTCGCGCATCCCACTTGCGGCGAACTTTCCACCGTTCTGGCGGACGCCAGCGTACACTGCGCCGTGCCCGTCCACCGTAAAGGAACGTACATCTGCATGGAAGGTCCGCAATTCTCGACTCTCGCCGAAGCCAACTTCCACCGCGCGATGCGCTTCCAAGTCATCGGCATGACCAACGTCACGGAAGCCAAGCTCGCGCGCGAAGCGGAACTCTGCTACGCCACCATCGCCATGATCACCGATTACGACTGCTGGCACCCCGAGCACGAATCTGTTACTGCCACACAGATCATCGCCACACTCAACCAAAACTCGGACAATGCCCAAAAGGTCCTGCGCCAGGCGGTGAAAACGCTGCCGACCAAACGCGCGTGCAAATGCGGCTCGGCGCTGGCGCATGCCCTGGTCACCGATCTCAAAATCGTCCCCAAAGCCACAAAAAAGAAGCTTGCCGCCATCATCGGGAAATATATCTCTTAGGAGGGCCGCGTGTCCCTGCTCGTCGTCGGTAGTGTTGCATTCGATGCTTTGGAAAGCCCGTACGGCAAGGTAGACCGCGCCCTGGGCGGTGCGGCCACCTACTTCGCCGTCGCCGCCAGCTTTTTCACGCACGTCAATCTGGTCGGAATCGTCGGCGACGATTTCACTGAAATCGACGCGCAGATTTTCCGCGGCCGCACCATCGACGTCGAAGGCCTCGAACGCGCCGCCGGCAAAACGTTTTTCTGGGCGGGTAAATATTCCGAGAATCTCAACGAGCGCACCACGCTGGTCACCGACCTCAACGTTTTCGCAGACTTCAAACCTAAACTCCCCGAGAAATACCGTCATTCCAAATACGTCTTCCTCGCCAATATCGCGCCCGACCTGCAGCGCGACGTTCTTAAACAGGTCAAAGGCCAGCCCAAACTCGTCGCCCTGGACACCATGAACTACTGGATCGAGCGCACCAACGCCGAGCTCCGCGAAACTCTGCGCCACATCGACATCCTGGTCATCAACGACGCCGAGACTCGCCAGCTTTCCAGCGAACACAATCTGCTGCGCGCCGCCAGACATATCTTCAAAATGGGACCGTCAACGCTCGTGGTGAAGCGCGGCGAATACGGCGCCATGTTGGTGGACAAGCGCGGCGTTTTCTGCGTCCCGGCGTTTCCTCTCGAAGAACCGCACGATCCCACCGGCGCCGGAGACAGCTTTGCCGGCGGCTTCATGGGCTATCTGGCTTCCGCCGGCACGATCACCGACCTGGCTCTCCGCCGCGCCATGGTCTATGGCTCCGTCCTCGGCAGCTTCACCGTCGAAAAATTCGGCCTGGAGCGCCTTCGCAAGCTCAAGCGCAACGAGATACACGCCAGAGCACGCCACTTCGCGAAACTGACGCAATTCAAACTCTAGCGTGTAAAATCCTGCGTACGGGAAAAGATGCTTTCACTCAGCACCATCTTGGCGCGTCTCGCGTGGGCCGCGCTGCTTGGCTCGGTCGTAGGGCTCGAGCGCCTCATGCGCCGGCGTCCCGCGGGCATGCGCACCGGATTCTGCATTTGTGTTGCCGCGGCGTTCTTCACCATCGTTTCGGCGGAATTCGCCCGGCGCACCGGTGATCCCAGCACCACGCGCATCGCTTCCAACATCGTGCAAGGCATCGGGTTTTTGGGGGCCGGCGTAATCCTGCGCGAGCGCGGCAGCGTTGTCGGCCTGACCACCGCCGCCACCATTTTTGCCACCGCGGCGCTCGGCATGGGTGCGGGCAGCGGTCTGTACCTGGCCTCTGGCGCAGCCTGCCTGATGCTGCTCTTTGCGCTGGTGGTCCTCGTTTACGTCGAGAACGCACTGAATCTCAAGCGACGCTTCATGCTCTTCCGGATCACCACGGACACGCCTGCCGACATGGTGACCGAAATTCACCGAGTATTTTCAGCACTGAAATTACCCATGGATAATTTCCAGGTGTCACTCACCGGCGGCAAGAACCTGATTCAGTTTGATGCCGATGTGAGCGTCCGCCAGCAGGAAAAAATCGTCGCTTCATTGATAAAGCCTGGTATGACCTATGAAATGATGCCGGTCGAGCGGCAAACCGAATGAGTTCGGGGATCCTCGGCGCTTCGGAGGCTGCCATCCTAGTGCGTCCACAAAAGCCGCGTGCGCTGTACGCCGCCAGCGTCTTCGGCGTCATCGCTCCCGCTTCTCCCGCCGAGCGCGACCGCATCGACGCGGGAACCCGGCAGTTGCAGTTGCTCAATTTTCGTGTCGAGCCGCTGCCTGAATCCGCACCGGACGATTATTTTGCGTCGCCTATCGACGACCGTAAATCCGCTCTGCTGCACGGCCTCGCGCGCAACGATGTCCACGCGCTGGTCGCCGTCCGCGGCGGCTACGGCTCGAATTACTTGCTCGATGATCTTCGTTTCAATGTAAATGCCCCCAAAATTCTCCTGGGCTACAGCGACCTCACCTCGCTGCAGATCTTTCTCTGGCAAAAGCACGGCTGGGTCACCGTCTACGGCCCCATGCTCGCTGCCGGACTCGACGCCGGCCCCGATGTTCCCAGGGGTTTTGACAAAGCCTCGCTCATCGCCGCGCTCACCCGCACCGACGCCGGATGGACCATTGGTCTGCAAGGTGAAGTCCTCGTCGGCGGCGCAGCTGAAGGCCGCTTGCTCGGCGGCTGCCTCACCCTCGTCGAAACCACTCTTGGCACACCCTGGCAGCTCGACACCCGCGACTCCATCCTGGTCCTTGAAGACCGCGGCATGAAACCCTGGCAAGTTGATCGCGCGCTCATGCATCTCAAGCAGGCGGGCCTGCTCTCCTCGCTGCGCGGCATCATCCTCGGCGATTTTCCTGAATGCGAAGCTCCCTTTGCCGGCAGTCCCTCCGTCCGCGATATTGCCGGCCGAATTCTTCGCTCGCTCGGCGTGCCCGTGGTCTACGGCGCACCTGTAGGCCACACCACCAGGCCCATGCTTACGTTGCCGCTCGGCGTTCGCGCCCGCCTCACTACGACCGGCCGTGGCGTACTCGAAATTCTCGAACCCGCGGTGACCGCGTGACCACGCCGAAGCACGTTCATGTGATTGGCATCGGCGGCTCTGCCATGGCGCCACTTGCCGGCATGTTGCGCGAATATGGCTACCGCGTTACCGGTTCCGATGCGGGAGTCTACCCGCCGGCTTCCACGCTGCTTCAGACTCTAGGTATTCCGTTCTTCAATTCGTTCGACGCTTCCCACCTGACCACCGCTCCAGATCTCGTGGTCATCGGCAACATCATCGCTCGCGGCAATCCCGAACTCGAAGAAGTCCTCGACCGCAAAATCCCGTACCGCTCGCTGCCGGAAATGCTCGAAGAAGTCTTTCTTCCCGGCAAGCATTCCATCGTCGTCAGCGGTACACACGGCAAAACCACCACCACCGCCATGCTGGCCTGGATTTTCCACGCCGCTGGCAAGCACGCTGATTTCCTGGTCGGCGGCGTCGCTGAGAATTTCGGCAAAAGTTACGGCCTCGAAGGCGGCGAAGAATTCATTCTCGAAGGGGACGAGTACGAAACCGCTTTCTGGGATCGCGGCCCCAAATTCTTTCACTATCACCCGGACGATCTCATCATCACTTCTCTCGAATACGATCACGCCGACATTTACCCCGATTTCGCAAGCTACGAACTCGCCTTCCGCCGCCTCGTCAACCTCGTTCCCCGGCGCGGCCGCGTGGTCATTTGGGGCGACACCGAGCAAGCCGGCCCGGCGCTGCGTCGTGCGGCGTCGAGAGCGCTCTGTCCCGTGGAGACCTATGGCTTCGCCGCCGAAAACGACTGGCTCGCCACCGACGTACGCCCCGAAGGCGATACTATGTGCTTCCGCGTTGCTCATCGGGGTGAGCACTTCGGCGAATTCGTGCTGCACGCCACCGGCCGCCACAACGTATTGAATGCTCTCGCCGCCATCGTCGTGGCGCAAGGCCGCGGAATCGCCGTCGAAGCACTCGCCCAAGCCTTGAAAACATTTCGCAGTGTAAAGCGTCGCATGGACGTGAAAGGCGAGGTAGGCGGCGTGCTCGTAGTCGACGATTTCGCGCACCATCCCACCGCCGTGCAGGCCACCATCGAAGCCGCGCGCGCTCGGTGGCCCGGCCGCCGCCTCTGGGCCATCCTCGAACCCCGCTCCAATTCCATGCGCCGCAAAGTCTTTCAGGAAGCGCTGCCGCGTTCGCTGGCCCTGGCCGACCGCATCGTGCTCGGCGGAGTTTTCCGCGCCCAGCAACTCGGCGACGACAATCGCCTGGATCCCGAATCCGTCGCTGAAAGTGTTCGCGCTCTCGGCAAAGACGCCCGCGTCATCAGCGGTTCGGACGCCTTGGCCGAGCACCTTGCGAAAGAATCCCAAACGGGAGATCTTCTATTGATCATGTCCAACGGCAGCTTCGATGGCCTCTGCGACAAACTCGTCAAGAAACTCGAAACCACAGCGGTTACGCGATCCGAGGCCAACGTCAGGTGAACCGGGACTCTGCCGCCGCGCGCTTCGCGCGACACATTTACCTATCGCTGTTCTTACTATTCCTGTTTGCCACTCCTTCCGGCGCGACCATTGGATACCAGGTTTCGCTCGCTCATCCCGAACAGCACCTCTTCCACGTCACCATGACAATCCCGGACGTGCACGGCAGCGTCACCGTGCAAATGCCCGCTTGGAATGCGTTGTATCAAATCCGCGATTTCAGCGATCACGTTCAGCAAGTGGAAGCCGTCGTGGGGGCTGCACGCGTGCCCGTCGAGAAAATCGACAAACAAACCTGGCGAGTGCAAGCGGACGGCACTGTCGTCGTGCGCTATGCCACCTGCTGGGATGATTCCGGTCCGTTCGCTTCGCAACTGAACGCGGACCACGCTTTCATCAACCCCGCAATGATTCTGATGTACGTTCCGGAGCGACGATCCGAGGACGTGCAGCTTTTTCTCTCGGAATTGCTCATCGATTGGAACGTGGCGAGCGCCGATTTCGCTGCAGCCGTTGGGGTTGGCGGCAGCGCCACTCGAACTTTCCTGCTGCGCGCCTCGCACTTTGATGCTTTGGCCGATGCCCCGATTGAAGCGGGGAAGTTCCAGCAATTTGATTTGCCGGGGATTTCGCCTGCCGTCTCCGTTGTCGTGCATGGCGAAGGCTGGAACAAGAAGCATCTGGAAGAAGACTTAACCAAAATTTGCAAGTACGAACTGAAGCTGATGGGCGGCGCACCGTACGAACACTACACGTTTATTTTCCACATCGGACGCGGCGCAGGCGGCGGTGGCATGGAACACGCCAACTCCACCGCGATCGCCATCGCCTCAGACGAATACCTCGACAATGTTTCCGCGCACGAGTTTTTTCATCTGTGGAATGTGAAGCGCATTCGCCCGGCATCGCTCGATCCGGTCGACTACACCAAAGAGCAGTACACCCGCGCGCTCTGGTTCGCTGAGGGCGTCACCAGCACCTACGGCTCCTACACCCTGCTGCGCAGCAAGCTCTGGACCAAGCAGCAGTTCTACGAAGATCTTGCCCAGCAAATAAGCGAACTCGAATCGCGCCCCGCAAACCGCTGGCAAAGCGCCGAGCAATCCAGCCTCGATGCCTGGCTCGAAAAATATCCGCTGTACAACCGTCCCGAAAACAGCGTTTCTTATTACACAAAGGGCCAGGTCCTTGGCGTGCTCCTCGATTTGCAAATCCGCGCGCGCACCGACGGGGCCAAGAGTCTCGACGACGTGCTCCGCCTCCTGAATGAAGATTTCGCGAAACAAGGCAAACCCTATCGCGACAGCCTGGACGTCCGTCTCACCGCCGAAAAAGTTGCCGGCGGCTCCTTCGAGGAGTTCTTTCAAAAGTACGTTGCGAACGCCGAACCTCTTCCGTACCAAGAAACGCTCGCGATCGCCGGCCTGGAACTCCGCGTAACCGAGCGCCGCCACGCCACCCTGGGATTCGCAGCAGAACGTAGCCCGGAGGGCAACCTAGTGGTTCGCACCGTGGACGCAGACTCCCCCGCAGCGGCGGCAGGCCTGCGCCCAGGCGACGTAATCGCGCTCTGGAACAAGCAAGAGCCCCCAAGACGCCTCGAACGCTGGCTGCGCGACCAAAGAACCGGTGGCGTCGTGCATCTATCCGTGCGCCGCGACGAAAGAGAAATCGACATCGACTTCCCTTTGGGCGGAGCCAAGGAAGTCTTCTACCAAGTCGCCGAGACGACCCACGTGCCTGAAAACGTCAAACGTCTCCGCGAATCCTGGCTCCGCGGAGATTGACCGCGCAGTGACAGTACTGACGGATCTAGCCCTTGACCGCTGCGCTCGCATTCGACAGAGTTTGCTTTAGCCCATGTTCCGCACCGGGTTCATCGCCGTTTTTCTCTCGCTCTACATTCTCGTCGTAGGGCCGCCGCTGCTGATTTACACGCTCATCACAAAAAACGTCGACCCGCTCTACTGGGCAGGGATAAATGGCGTCATGTTTTTCGTCCGGCTGGTGGGCGTAAAGGTGCGCGTGGTGGGAACGGAGCGCATTCCGGCAGGGACATGCCTTTTTGTGGCAAACCACACGAGTTCGGCGGACGCTCCGGCAGTGGTCGGCGCGATTCCGCGGCGCATCGCCATCCTGCTGAAGGAGTCGCTGTTTCAGTGGCCGATTGTGGGGACGGCGTTTACCCTGGCGCACTTTGTGCCGGTGAACCGCAACTCGCGCGAATCGGCGATCGTCAGCGTGGAAAAGGCCACCCAGGCGATGCGGGATGGACAATCGTTTTTGATTTATCCGGAGGGGACACGGAGTCCGGACGGGCGGCTGCAGGAGTTCAAGAAGGGCGCGGTGGTGATGGCCATCAATGCGGGCGTGCAAATTGTGCCGGTAGCGTGCTCGGGGGCGCACCGGGTAATGAAAAAGCGCTCGCTGGTGATCCATCCGCGCGAGATCGTGGTGGAGTTTCTGGAGCCGATCGACGCGGCGGAATACACCTTCGCGCGGCGCGACGAGTTGAATGAGCGAGTGCGCGCAGCGCTCGCCGCGGGGCTGCCGGAGGATCAGCGGCCGACTGTAGCGGACTCTGTCGGCGCGAAGGCCTAGGCGACGAGGCTCGGCGGGTTAGTCCTGGCGAAGCGCAGCGATGGGATCGATGCGGCTAGCGCGACGAGCTGGGAGGAAACTGGCCAGCAGGGCGGCGCCGACCAGGATCGAGATCATCAGAGCGAAGGTTGACGGCTCGGCTGGGCTCATGCCGTCGACGAGATGCTGGAGTAGACGAGCAGCGGCCAAAGCAGCGAAGAGGCCTACCCCGACACCGATGAAAATCATAGCGAGGCTCTGGCGCAAGACGAGGCTAATCACTTCGCGGGCGGTGGCGCCGAGGGCCATACGAAGCCCGATTTCGGGGACACGCTGGTTGGTCAAATAGGCGAGAACGCCGTAGATGCCGATGCAGGCGAGCAGCAAGGCCGAAGCAGCAAAGACGCCAAACAGCAACAAGAGAAAACGCTGGCGCGAGAGCGAGTCGCTGGCGAGCTGTTCCATGGTGTGGACTTCGTAGAGAGCTTGATCGCCAGAGGCGCCGCCGGTGGCGCCGCGGACGGCCTGGCGTAATGGTCCGAGAGTATGCAAAGGCGGAATGCCGGTGCGGACGGCGATGGACATTAGTTCAGACCAGCGATGCAGCAAGGGGTCCGGCACCTGAGCGAATGGATAGTAGTATTGGGCGCGGACCTGGGCCTGATCATCGGTGGCGAGGCCCCAGTAGCGGACGTGGCCGACGACACCGACGACGCGGACGGCATCAGGAGCTTCCTTACCCGCAGAGAACGGGCTGTAGGTCCCTGGAAGCCAAAGCCGCTTGCCGACGGGATCCTGGGTGCCGAAGGCGTGTTGCGCCATGACTTCGTCAATAACGATGACGGGCTCGTTTCCCAAGCGATCGTGATCGTCGAAGAAACGCCCGCGAAGGAGCGGAATGCCCATGACTTGTAGATAGTCCGGGGTCACGGTCGTTGCCAAGGCGAACGGCTGCTGCTGGGGCGGCGGCGCAACCGGGGTAGTCCAGTAAGCGAGCGGGTTGTTGCCTTCGCGGAGGGGAATGGTATCGACCGCAGCGACGGACAGCACTCCCGGTACGCGGCGCGCATGATCGAGAATGTCTTGCCAGGCGGCGCGGATTTGCGCCGGGTTTGCGAGGACGGCGGCGGAAAGGGCGGCACGCGTGACGAGAACGTTGCGAGTGTTGACGCCGGGATCGAGAGAGGAAAGCCGCAGAAGGGTGCGGCCGAGCATCCCGGCAGCGACCAAGAGCACGACGGCCAGAGCGATTTCCGCGACGACAAAACTACTGTGCAGACGGCGCGAGCCGCCGGAGACGGAGCGCGCCCCGGCGCGGAGGATGCGCTCCACGTCGCGGCTGGGAGCACGAAGGGCAGGAGCAAGCCCGAAAAACACACCGCTGAGGAGCGAGATCACTGCGGCAAAAAGGAGCACGCGCCAGTCAAGGTGGATCTCCTCGGCGCGCGGCAAAATGCCCGGCCAGAAGGCCACGAACGGGCGAATGCCGGCAGAGGCAAGCAAGACACCAAGGATACCGCCGGAGAGTCCCAGGACGGCACTTTCGGTGAGACATTGGCGAACGAGGCGGCCGCGACCTGCTCCAAGGGCCACGCGCATGGCCAGTTCACGCTCGCGGGAAACCGCGCGTGCGAGGAGCAAGCTGGCTACGTTGGCGCAGGCGATCAACAGGACTAAGGTAACGGCGCCGAGAAGGAGCCAGAGCGTGGAGCGGACATCGCTTACATCTGCACGAAGCGGCGCGGCTACCAAGCTGCGGCCGGCGTTCGTGTCCGGGAACTGCTCCGCCAAGTGGCGGGCAAAGACCGTCAGCTCGAGCTGAGCCTTGGACAAATTCACGTCAGGCCGAAGACGGCCGACAACGCGAATGGGATGTGCACGACGCATTTGGAGGAACGCTCCTGTGTACTGGCCAAGGGGAGTAAAGACATCTCCCTCCTCTCCGTCCAGGCGGAAATTCTCAGGGGCGACGCCGACAACGGTATAACTTTTTTGATCGAGGATGAGCGACTGGCCGATGACGTGCGTATCTCCAGGAAAGCGGCGCTGCCAGAAGCGGTAGGACAAGATGACCACGGGGGTCCCGCCGGAACGGTCTTCTTCCGGGAGGAAGCCGCGGCCTTGCGAGAGGGAGACGCCCAGAACGGAGAAGAGATCGGAGGAGGCTTCGCGGAGGTTCACGTATTCGGGTTCTCCGGGCGCACTGACGATGCCGCCGTCAAAGAGGAAGCCGGCCATCTCGAGAGAATGAATTTCGCGCTGACAATCGAGAAAGTCCGGGTATGCGACGTTCTGCTCGCCATAGAAAACGGCGTTCCAGTCGTCGGTGTGGCCGTGCACCGCGACGAGGCGGTCGGGATGCGGGTAGGGAAGCGGCTTGAGGAGCACGCCGCTGACGACGGTGAACATGATCGTGGTCACACCCGTGCCGAGGGCGAGTGTCATCAGAGCGACTACAGCAAAGGCGGGTTGCTTGCGCAGCGTGCGAATGGCGTAGCGGATGTCCTGCAAGAAATCCTGGAGCCAGCGAGTGCCCCGGGCGTCGCGGCACTGCTCCTTTACTTGTTCGGGTCCCCCAAGAGCAAGGCGGGCCTGGCGCTGGGCTTCCTCCGGCGAATGGCCTTGCGCGATCAACTGAGCCGCGTGTGCGTCCAGATGGAAGCGAATCTCCTTTTCGAGCTGTGATTCCATCGTTTTCCGGCGCCACAGGCGCTGCCACCAATTCATTGCGCACCCCCTTCCGTCATCCCCAGGATGAGGCCTACGGCATCGATAAGCCGTTGCCAGTCAGCCGCTTCTGTTTCGAGCTGCTTACGCCCTTTGCGGGTCAGTTGATAGAACTTGGCTTCCCGCCCGGTTTCCGTGTGCTTCCAGTCCGCGGCGAGAAGGCCGCGGTTTTCGAGCCTGTGCAATGCCGGATACAGCGAGCCCTGTGGGACCTGCACCACGCCGCGGGAGACTTGTTCAAGGCATTGGGCAATGGCGTACCCGTGCACCGGGCCGATGGCGACGACTTTTAGGATTAGCAGGTCCAGGGTGCCCTGCGGGAGTTCGGATTTGGCTGGCATCGGACGCCTCGCACTTCTGCATATCATAGACGTGTAGAAGCGCAAGGTGTTTCAACACGATTTGGGTCCGTGCCTCCACGAATCGCCGTGGCTACCCTGGACGCGACGCCCTAGCCGAGGCGGGATTGGAGTTGGGCGAGTTGGGATTCGAGGTCGCGGAGGCGCTTTTGGAGTTCGGGCAGACGGTTGAGGGTGGCGGCGCTTTTTAGCCATTGGCGGCGCTCGACGCAGGGGTAGCCGGAGTATTGCGCGTCGCCTGCAAGGTCGTGGGGAATGCCGCTTTGCGCGGAGATCACGGTGCGGTCGCCGATGGAGAGGTGGCCGGCGGAGCCGACTTGTCCGGCGAGGATGCACTCGCTGCCGACGTTGGTGGAGCCGGCGAGGCCGACTTGGCCACACAGCAGGGTGTTGGCGCCGACGCGGGATCCATGGCCGACCAGGACGAGATCGTCGAGCTTGGCGCCGCGGGCGATGCGGGTTTCGCCGATGGTGGCGCGGTCGACGCACGAGTTGGCCTGGATTTCGACGTCGTCTTCGAGGACGGCGGGGCCGGACTGAGTCATTTTCTGCCAGGTGCCATCGGATTGTTTGGCGAAGCCGAAACCGTCGGCGCCGATGATGACGCCGTTCTGCAGAATGGCGCGATGGCCGATGCGGCAGAATTCGCGGACTACGGAATGGGCGTGGGCGAAGAAATCGTCGCCGATGACGGCGCCGCGGTAGATGGTGACGAAGCTGTGCAGGACGGCGTTGCGGCCGATGTGCGCGTCGTCGTCGATGAAGCAGTACGGGCCGATGTGGGCGTTGCCGGCGATTTTGGCGGATTTGGAGATTACGGCCGTGGGATGAATGCCGGGAGCGTAGGCGGGCGGTTGGTAGAAGAGATCGATGGCGCGAGCGAAAGCCAGATAAGGATTGGCGGAGCGAAGAGCGGCGAGCGGCGGGAGAGCGGGATCGCGCTCGATGACGATTTTCGGGTCGATGAGCACGGCGGAAGCGCGCGTGGATTTGAGAAGAGGGAAGTAGCGGCGATTGGCGAGGAACGTGAGCTGGCCGGGAGCCGCGTGTTCGATTCCGGCTACGCCGGAGATTTCCTGGGTGGGGTCGCCTTCGAGGCGGCAGTCGAGCTTGGCGGCGATTTCGGAAAGTTTCATGGGAGAGCTCCTCGCATGGCTGGGAGTTGCGATGATGGATTAGGATCGGGGAAAAAGCAAAAGGCGGGGAATGAACACAGAGGGTACAAAGAAGAATGGGCTATTCGTTGAAGAGGCGGGGCTGGGCTGGTGCGGAGGTGGCGGGTTTGCGGCGGGCGATGCCGACGACGCCGAGGACCGTGAGTTCGGAAAGGGCGGCGCGGGGGACGAAGATGCGGTCGGTGGAGGAGTTGAGGTCGGGCGGCGTGATCTGCAAGCCGTTGTCGAGGAGCGTGAGGAGGTCATTGGGGACGACACCTTCGAGCGTGTCGCCGTCGGTGTACCGGAGGCGGACCCACAGGCCGTCGAGCTTGGGGCGGCTGAGGAACACTTTGCGCTCGGGCTCGAAGTCGTCAGAGAATTCGCGGACGAAATAGATGGAACGGATGCGCGCGAGAGGAAGTTCCTGGTGCTCGCCCTCGAGAGTGAGCAGATCGACAGGATCGGATTGGCCGAGGCGTGAAGGGTTAATATAGCCGCGGATGGGCTTTTTGTCAGCGAGTACAACAACAACCTTCTTGTGTGTGGAAGAGGCTGGGGTACGATTTTTCAAAAGAGGCGCGGATGCGATGGTTCAGACTCCCGATTTGCCAATCGATGAAACGTATGTTATGTTAAGCAGGATTTTCCTGTCAACCTATTGTTTTTGTTAGGGTTAGGGCCTCGGAGCGCCCTTTGTCCGACAAAAAGCAAATACTCAAATCGGCCTCGATTATAACCCTGGTTACGGTGCTGAGCCGCGTGCTCGGCTACGTTCGGGACCAGCGTTACACCCTCCTCTTGGGCACGTCCCTTGCGGCGGACTCCTTCGTATTGGCGTACCGCATTCCCAACCTTTTTCGGCGATTGGTGGCGGAAGGGTCGATGACCGCGTCGTTCATTCCCGTGTTTACGACTTATATGCGGGAGAAAAGCCCGGAAGAAGTGTGGGCCTTCGCGAACCGGCTGTTCTGGACGCTGGCGATGGTGGTGGCGGTCATTACGGTGCTGGGGATGGTGTTTTCGCCGGCGGTGGTTCATACGTTTACGCTGTCGTCTGGGAACGGGGAATCGTGGGATGAGGCCGTCAAGCTGAACCGCATTATTTTCCCGTATTTGTTCTTTGTGGCGCTGGCCGCGCTGGCCATGGGAATTCTGAACTGTTTCAATATTTTTGGATTGCCGGCAGCCAGCTCGGTGTTTCTGAATCTGGCGATCATCGTGTTTTCGATTGGCGCGGTGTGGAAGTACTTCAAGGACCCGGCGGTGTCTCTGGCGGTGGGAGTGTTGGTGGGCGGGGCGCTGCAGTTTTTGATTCAGGTGCCTTCGCTGGTGCGCAAAGGCATGCGCTTCGATTTTGGGATTTCGTTTTCGCATCCCGGGATTCAGAACGTGGCGCGGCTGATGCTGCCGCGTTTTTTTGGGATCGGCATCGGGCAAGTGAATTTGTTCGTGGACACCTATTTCTCGACGGCGGCGCGGATGCCGTCGGGGAGCTTGGCGGCGCTGTATGTGTCCGACCGGGTGATGGAATTGGTGCTCGGGGGATACGCGATCGCGGTGGCCACGGCGATTCTGCCGATGATGTCGCATCAGGCGGCGGCGAACGACTTCGAGGCGTTGAAGAAAACGCTGACGTTTGCGGTGCGCATCGTCGCGTTCATCACGGTGCCGGCGGCGCTGGGATTGATGATTCTGCGGGAGCCGATCATCCGCGTGCTGTTCCAGCACGGGCAATTCGTGGCGGAGTCTACGCGGCTGACGGCGCGCGCGCTGCTTTACTACGCCATAGGCTTGCCGGCGCTCGCTTCCGTAAAGCTGATCGTGCCCGCGTTCTATTCAGCGCGGGACACTAAAACACCGGTGATCGTGGCGGGCATCTCATTGACGATTAACATTGTGCTGAATATCGTGTTTTTGGAGTACTTTTTCAAGCGGGTGCAGAACGGAGGGCCGGCGCTGGCCACGGCGATTGCCTGCTACTTTGATTTCTTCGCGCTTTTTATTATCTTCCGGCTGCGCTATGGGCCCATGGGCACGATCCAGATGCTGCGATCGTTCTGGAAGATTTTTGTTTGCGCGGGAATTATGGGAGTGGCGTGCTGGTTTGGCAACCGCTACACCGCGTTCACGATCCACTCCAGGTTCAGCGTGCAGTTGCTGGTGTTTACCGGGCTGATCCTGGGAGCGACGGCGTTGTATTTGTTTCTGGCGTGGGCGTTTCACTGCCGCGAGGTCCATGAGGTCTACGGAATTGCGCGGCGGCGCAAAACCGGTGACGAAGGATACGCAGAGGGGTAGATGGAAGTAAGCGCCACCATTTTGGGATTTTTGAATCACATCCGCGTGGAGAAGGGACTTTCTCCGAATACGCTGACGGCGTACCGCCGCGACTTGATGAAATTTGAGGTCTTCGCGAAAAAGCGCAAGCTAACGCTGGAGTCGGTCACGCGGGACCACTTGGTGGATTTTCTGGCCACGCTGTACCGGCAGAAGCTGGAGAGCCGGTCAGTGGCTCGCAACCTGGTGACGCTGCGGAATTTTTTTCGGTACGCGCAAGTCGAGGAATTGGTGACCTGCGACCCGTCCGCGAATCTGGAATCGCCAAAGGTCCGGCGGAAGCTGCCGGGATATTTGAAGCTGGCGGACGTGGAACGGCTCATGACGCAACCGGACCAGAAGACACCGTTGGGGTTGCGGGACCGGGCCATGCTGGAGGTGCTGTACTCGACGGGATTGCGGGTTTCGGAATTGACGGGCCTGCGAGTTGCGGACGTGGACATGAAGGTTGGATCCGTGCGCTGCATTGGCAAGGGCGACAAGGAACGCATCGTGCCGGTGGGGCGGAAGGCGGTCGGGATGGTGGAGAAGTATTTGCGGGAGGCCAGACCGCAGCTGGTGGTAAAGAAGACCGGGGCAATTACCGCGTTGTTCTTGAACCGGCGCGGGAAAGCGCTGACGCGCGTGGGCGTCTGGAAGATTCTTTCCGATTACGGCCGCGAAGCGGGACTGCGGGCGCCGCTGACGCCGCACGTGTTGCGGCACAGCTTCGCCACGCACTTGCTGGAGCGGGGAGCGGACCTGCGGTCGGTGCAGTTGATGCTGGGACATTCGGATATTTCCACCACGCAGATTTACACGCACCTTGTGGAAGAGAGGCTGAAGCAGATATACAAGGCGCATCATCCGAGGGCTTGAAATGAAGTAAGGAAGTAATGAAGTAAGGAAATAACGAAGAAGCGAACTAGATTGCGGTGACGGCGCGGAACGCGCGGTCATCCTGAAGCGAAGGAGCGCAATGCCAGATTATATGTTTTTGTTGGAAAGCCGGCTGTCGCCGGAACAGCGCGCAGCGATGATGCGCGTGCAGGAACTTTCGGCGGCGATGGGATTCAATGTGTACCTGACAGGCGGCACGGTGCGCGATCTGATCACCGGAGCGACGCTGCGGGACCTGGATTTTACGGCGGAAGGGAATCCGTCAAAGCTGGCGCGCGAGCTGGAAAAAGGCGGCGCCAAAATCACGGACGAGGATGAAAAGCTGCGCCATGCGGAGATTCTCTTCGGAGGCGACAGCGAAGGCAGTATCGGCGCGGCTCGCGACGACCATTACGTGCGGCCGGGAACGCGGCCGGAGATTCGCTGGTCCACCATCATGGAGGATTTACGGCGGCGCGACTTTTCGCTGAATGCCATCGCCATCTCGCTGAATCCGGCTTCTCGCGGGCTGCTGCTCGACCCCACCAACGGGCTTTCCGACATCGAGCGCGGGGAAGTGCGCGCGCTGACGATTCATAGCTTTACGAATCAGCCGGCGCGGCTGCTCCGCGTGCTGCGCTATGCGGCGCGCATGGGCTTCAAAGTCGAATCGCGGACGCAGGAGTGGTTCGACCTGGCCATCGAACGGGATTTGCATCACACCATCACGCCGGACGACGCAGGGGCTGAACTGCGCGCGGCAGCGAAGGAAGAAC
Source organism: Candidatus Dormiibacterota bacterium (assembly GCA_035601655.1). GTDB lineage: Bacteria > Acidobacteriota > Terriglobia > Acidiferrales > UBA7541 > Acidiferrum. The sequence continues at coordinate 53,054 of DATNNV010000060.1, read as the reverse complement.
GGCCTGGAGTGGTGCTGAAAGCGTGGGAAGAGCACGACCTGCTGGAAGTAGTCAATCCGGTGCTGGCGAAGAAGCATCCGGACTACGACGCCATCAACCGGCTCAGCAAAGTGCGCGACGATCTGATGATGGCAGGATTTCGCCCGCGGCTGGCGGTACCGATGTTGCTGGCGATTCTGGGCAAGCTGAAAGACCGGGAACAGAGTTCGGTGCTGTCCAAGGCAGGATTTCGTTCGGCGGAGATCGATGCCGTGCTGGGATTTGAAGAAAATGCTCTGGCGGCGCAGAAGGAACTTACCGGGCGGAAGACGCAAGCGCCGATTGAGGCTTTCCGCTTCATCGAAAAACTGCCCTTGGAGCAAATGGCTTATTTGTTGGCGGAATCGAACAATTCCGGAGCGCTCTCGAAGATTCGCGCGTACTTGAACAAGTGGCGCCCGATACGGACGGGGCTGCCGGTAGTGGCCAACGAACTGCAAGCTCTGGGCATGGCGCGCGGCGCTAAGTTCGACGAGATCGTGAACCAGATGTTTGCTGCGCAACTCACGGGGCGCGGAAAGACGCCGGAGGAGCGGGTAAAGATTCTCCGCAAGCTTTCCGGGATCAAGGAGCAACCCAAGAAGAAGGAAAAAGAAAAGAAGCTGCCGAAGGCCGGCGAGAAAACAGCGGCGGCAGCAGCGCCTCCGGCCAAAGACGCGGGCAGCAAGAAGCCGGAGAAGGGAAGCGCGCCTGGCGCGAGCAAGGGCCCGTCGGCGCTGGCTAAGCATCTGGCAGGAAGAAGTGCGGCGAAGCATGCCAGCGCCGGCAAGAAGGCGAAGAGGTAGCTACGCAGGCGAGCCGAGGCTGTGGAAAACCGTTTATGGGAGTCGCAAAACAGGGCGCGGAGTTCTAGAATCGAGATCCATGGGCCAACCGCAGTTCGTTCATCTGCACGTTCACACCGATTTTAGTCTGCTCGACGGAGCTTGCGAGACGACCGAGCTGTTGGACGAGGCGTCTCGGCAGAAAATGCCGGCCGTGGCCATCACCGACCACGGCAATTTGTTCGCTGCGGCGAACTTTTTCAACGAAGCGAGCAAGCGGGACGTCAAGGCCATCATCGGCTGCGAAGTGTACGTCGCCAAGGGCAGCCGGCACGACCGCGGTGAAAAGGCCGCGCCGGCGAACGGCGGCGGGAACGGCTCCGACCGCGGAGAGCTGGAACAGGGAACCAGAGGCAACAATCATCTAGTGCTGCTGTGCGAGTCGCAGGAAGGCTACCAGAATCTGATCAAGCTGGTGTCCTCGGGATTTCTCGAAGGCTTCTACTACAAACCGCGAATCGATTACGACTTGCTGGCGAAGCATAGCAAGGGACTGATCGCGCTTTCGGCGTGCCTGCGCGGCGCGGTTACCGAAGCGGTGGTGGACGAAAAGTATGACCAGGCGCGCGAAAATGCCTACCGGCTGCGCGATATCTTCGGCAAGGGCAATTTTTTTCTCGAAATTCAAGATCAAGGTTTAGAGATCGAGCAGAAGGTGAACCGCGAATTGGTGCGGCTCGCGAAGGAAACCGGCATTCCGCTGGTGGCCACGAACGATTGCCACTACCTGCATCACGAAGACGCTCACGCGCAGGAAGTCTTGCTGTGCATCCAGACGGGCAAGACCATGAGCGACGACAAGCGCATGAAATTCGCGACTGACCAATTTTATTTCAAGAGCGCGATGGAGATGGCGCAAGTATTTGGCGAACTGCCGGATGCCTTGAGCCGCACGGTGGACATCGCATCGCGTTGCAACGTGAAGATCGAGCGCATCTCGAATCCGTTTCCGGAGTTCCAGGTGCCGGACGGGCTCACCGCGGGCAGTTACTTTGAAAAAGTGGCCCGTGAGGGATTTGCGGGGCGCGTGCCGTATTTGGACCGGCAAGCGAAGCTCGGGCTGCTGCGCAATCCGATGGCGGCGTACGAGCAGCGGCTAACCTCTGAGATCGAGATGATCAAGAAGATGCGCTATGAGGGCTACTTTCTGGTCGTCTGGGATTTCATTCACTACGCGCGTGCGCAAGGAGTTCCGGTGGGGCCGGGGCGCGGATCGGCAGCGGGCAGCCTGGTGAGCTACGCGCTGCGAATCACGGACGTTGATCCGTTGCAATACAACCTGCTGTTCGAGCGCTTCCTGAATCCGGAACGTGTATCGATGCCGGATATCGATATCGATTTCTGCATGCGGCGGCGCGGCGAATTGATCGAATACGTCACGCAGAAATACGGGCGCGAGAACGTGGCGCAGATCATCACGTTCGGGACCATGGCGGCCAAGGCTGCGGTTAAGGACGTGGGCCGCGCCATGGACATTCCCTACGGGGAAGTCGACAGGCTGGCCAAGCTGATTCCGACGACACTCGGGATCGAGTTGAAAGACGCGCTGAAAGAAGCGCCGCAACTGAAAGCGGCCATTGATGGTGACGAGAAGCTTACGGACTTGATGGCCGTGGCGCTGCGGCTCGAGGGGCTGGCGCGGCACGCTTCCACGCACGCCGCGGGAGTGGTGATTTCGCCGCGGCCGCTGACGGAAATCGTGCCGGTATACAAGACGAGCCGGGATGAAATCACCACGCAGTTCGATATGAACGCGCTGGAGCGCATCGGGCTGCTCAAGATGGACTTCCTTGGGCTGACGACGCTGACAGTGCTGCGCGATGCCGTGCTGATGGTCGAGCAGAACCGCGGCGTGAAGCTGGACATCGACAACCTTGCGTTGGACGACGAAGCGACCTACAAGCTGTTTTCGCGCGGAGATACCACCGCGATCTTCCAGTTTGAGTCGCATGGCATGCGCGATATCTTGCGGCGCTACCAGCCCACGCGCGTCGAGGATTTGACGGCGCTGAACGCGCTTTACCGGCCCGGGCCGATCCAAGGTGGCATGGTCGATGATTTTATCAAGCGCAAGCACGGCACGACGAAGGTCGCCTACGAATTGCCGCAGTTGAAGGACATTCTCGAAGAAACCTACGGCGTAATTCTGTACCAAGAGCAAGTGATGCAAATCGCGAATCACCTGGCGAGTTTTTCGCTGGGTGAGGCAGATATTTTGCGCCGTGCGATGGGCAAAAAGAAGAAAGAGGAAATGGCGGCGCAGCGGGCCAAGTTCATGGCGGGGTGCGCGGCCAACAAGATTCCGGAGAAAAAAGCGGAACGCATCTTCAACTTGATGGAAGAATTTGCGGGATATGGCTTCAACAAATCGCACTCCTGCGCCTATGCATTGCTCGCGTACCAGACCGCTTACTTGAAGACGCACTATCCGGTGGAATTCGTGGCGGCGTTGCTGACTTCGGAAGCGGGCAATAGCGACAAAACCGTGAAGTACATCAATGAAGCGCGCGGCATGAGCATTGCGATTCTGCCGCCGGATGTGAACGAAAGCGATTTGTATTTTACGCCGGTGGGAGAGTCCATTCGATTTGGGCTGGCGGCCATCAAAAATGTGGGAGAGAACACCGGGAAAGCGATTCTGGAGACGCGTGTGGAACAGGGGCGCTTCAAATCGCTGTACGATTTCTGCGAACGCATCGATTCGCGGTTCTTGAATAAGCGCGTGTTTGAGAGCTTGATCAAGTCCGGAGCGCTGGATTCGCTGGGGCCGCGCGAGAATATGCTGGCCTCGGTGGACGATGCCATCGGCGCGTTGCAGCGCGCTTCGCGAACGCGCGAATCGGGGCAGCACGGATTGTTCGGAACTGCTACGGCGCCGGCGGTGGCACCGTTTGAGTTGCGAGAAGCGGCGCTGTGGACCGAAGAAGAGCGGTTGACCAGCGAATACGCCATGCTCGGGTTTTATGTGTCTGGGCATCCGCTGGAAAAATACGCGTCGCGGCTGCAAGAGCTGAAGGCGGTTTCGCTGAGCGAAGTGGAAGGGCAGCGCAACGGCAAGGAATTGACCGTCGGTGTGCTGATTGTGGGCACGCGGCCGATGCGCTCGAAAAAAGGCGCTCGCTGGGCGATCTTCACCATACAAGACATGACCGGAGTGCAGGAACTGCTGGCTTTTCCGGAGAGTTTTGCAAGGCTCGAGCAAGTGCTGAAGCCGGGAAGCCCGTTGCTGCTGAAAGTACGCGTACAGGTGGAAGAAGCGGGCACACGGCTTTCGTTGCAGGAAGCGCGCAAGCTGGAAGGCATCGTGGAGCGAGCGGCGGCGAGCGAGTTTCGCGTGCGGCTGAAGACGGATGCCCTCGGCGCTGATACGCTGGACCGGCTGGAAGAATTGTTCGCCGACGCGCCCGGGGGAAGCGCGGTGGTTTTCGAGCTGTGTTCACCGGACGGCTCGTTGGCGCTGCTGCAGGCGCAGAGCCGCGTGCGCGCGACTCCGGAGCTGATTGAAGCGGTGCGGCAGCTTTGCGGCGAGCAAGCGGTGCCGCCGGGAACAGTATGAGCGCAAAAGAAAAAGACAAGCTGCCGCCATCGGAGCGGCAGCGGGAAATTGACCGCCTCGAGAAGGATGTAGAGGAATTGCGCCAGCTCGCCGGCGACGCGGACGCGGAGACCGAGCTCGAGCGGGTGAAAGCGCAGGTGGCGGAGCTGCGGCGCGAGTTCTATTCGCACATGGGTCCGTGGCAGCGGGCGCAGATTGCGCGGCATCAGCAACGGCCATATACGCTGGATTTTCTCGGGCTGCTGTTTAGCGATTTCATGGAGATGCACGGAGACCGTGCGTTTGGCGACGATCGCGCGATCATTGCGGGCCTCGCGAAGTTTCATGGGCGCGCCGTGGCGGTGATCGGGCATCAAAAAGGGCGCGACACCAAGCAGCGCCTGGCGCGCAATTTTGGGCAGCCCAAGCCGGAAGGCTATCGCAAAGCGCTGCGCGTGATGCAGTTGGCGGCCAAATTCGGGCGGCCGGTGCTTACCTTCATCGACACGCCGGGCGCGTATCCGGGTATCGACGCGGAAGAGCGTGGGCAGGGCGAAGCCATTGCGCGGAATTTGCTGGAGATGTCCCGGTTGCCGGTACCGATCATCGCCACGGTGACCGGCGAAGGCGGCTCCGGCGGCGCGTTGGCGATCGCGGTAGCGGATCGCGTAAATATTTTCGAGAACTCCTTCTATTCGGTGATTTCGCCGGAGGGTTGCGCTTCGATCATTTGGCGCGATGCAGCCAAGGCCGAGACTGCCGCGGTGGCCATGAAGATTACCGGGACGGATTTGAAGGGCTTGGGAATTATCGATGAGATCGTTCCAGAGCCGGAAGGCGGCGCGCACACGGATCACGAAGCGGCTGCGCGGTTGCTGGATGAAGTGCTGGACCGGCAACTGATGGTTTTGCTGAACCAGCCGGTGCACGAACTGGTGAAAGCGCGCTACGAAAAATTCCGCAATATGGCGCAGTACTTCGATATTGGATCCTGACCGCGGCTTACCGGGCCGCCCAGCTGACCCACCCCGTAGCAAATTCGCAACTCTGGCCAGAGGTTTCGTTGTTGCGCTGTGCCGCGAGGACTACTCTGGATGAGCAATCCTAAATGTGTGCCGGCCTAGGGGATGTCGCACTGGATTCGACGCCGACACGATCAAGGACAGGTCTTCGATATGTCGGAACCCTTTCGGCCGTACGAAAAGCTGGTCGAGATTACGATTTACGGCAAGAAGTTTCAGGTGCCGGAGCGCAATTCGCTTTTGCGATGCTTTCAGTTCATCAGCCCGGAAACCATCCCGTACGGCCGGTTTTGCTGGAATCAGGACTGCCAATACTGCCGGGTGACCTGCCAACTGCCCGATGACGACGAGCCGCGCGAGATGCTGAGCTGCAAATTCATCGTGATGCCGGGCATGGACATCAGCGAGCTGAGCCAGGAACTGAAGTGGTGCTTGCGGTCGAAGTTGCCTTCGGACACCCCGGTCAGCTCCTAATTGGCCTGAAATAAGTTGGCCGCTGCGCGTGGCGACTCGTGCAGCGTTTGCAGTCTCTTCTCGATTACTCTAGATTTGAAAACGCGCTATGGAAACCAAACGGGAATTGGTGTGCGACGGCTGCGGTCAGGCGGCTACGCCGGGGCATATTGCGCGGCGGCTGCAATTGCTCGAATGGGCGACGAGGTTCCGGCCGGTGCACATCGGCACGCTATTACTAGGCGCCGCGGCGCCGTCTCTCGAGAGGGAGTTTTTCTACTCGCCGGAAGGCGCTTTTGCGGGCGAGGCAGCGCTTTTGGCCGGGATCGCTGGACTCACTCACTTGGATGGCCCGCGGGAGCAGCGTCATATCGCCTTTCAGCGCGGCGGCTTTTTTGCGACGCATGTGCTGGAGTGCCCCGTGGAAGAGGGCGACTCGGTAGCGATGGTGGACCTCGTGAGGGCCCGGCTGCCCGCTGCGATCGTGCGCATCCGGCGGTCGCTGCGGCCGAAGAGGGTGGCGCTGATTTCTGCGGCGTTGGAGCCATTTGCGGAACAGTTGCGGTCGGCACTTCCGGACAGCCAGATTCTTCTGAACGGGGAGAAGGCGTTCCGCCTGGAGCAGGGCGATCCCTCGGCCGAAGTTCTGCTGCTTCGGCAGGCTCTGGCGGCGGTCTCCACGCGAGAAGGCTGAAATTGGCCAGACGGGCAGTGTCGGGCTCTGGCCTCCAGGTGACATTCTTTGCTGGCGAGAGCAAATTTCAGTTGTGCTAGAATCGAAGCGATCTTGGTGAGGGAGTTTGCGTGCAAAAGCGTGCAAAGTTCGGAATTGGTATCGGCATCATCGTGGCGTCGCTCGCGTGCCTCGCGTGGATGGGCTACGGCGAGAGCAAGACGTACTACCACACCATCGCTGAGTTGCAGGTTCTGCAAGGCGACGCACTGAAGCAGCGCATGCGAGTGGGCGGAACGGTGGCGCCGGGAAGCATCCACCGGCTTTCGGGCCGCGTCGATTTTGTGCTGGATGGGGAAGGGAAATCGCTCCCCGTGAGCTACATCGGCAGCGATCCTCTGCCGGATACTTTCATTGATAAGGCGCAAGCGCTGGTCGAAGGCCGCCCCGCAACGGACGGGCGATTTGTCGCTGAGCATGTACAGGCAAAATGCGCTTCCAAGTACGAAGCTGCGCCCGGAGGTAACGCCACTGCCGCAACCTCTTCGACCCAGCCAAGCTCTAGATAACGTGCCCGACTAAGTTCGCAAGGAGGCGGGGTCTCTTTGGACGTATTTGGATCATTCGCACTTTTGCTGGCGTTTGTTTGCGCCGCGTACGCCCTCGTTGGGGGCATTTTCGCGATTCGCACCCGGCATCCCCTGCTCATCAAGAGCACCCGTCAGGCCGGGATCGCGACTTGCGGCTTGATTTTTCTCGCCACGTTCAGCCTCTTCTATTTGTTCTTCAGCGATAATTTTTCCGTGGCCTATGTGGCCGGCCATAGCAATCGCGATCTGTCCTCGTTCTATAAGGTTGCCGCGCTGTGGTCCGGGCAAGAAGGCTCGCTGCTGTTCTGGAGTTTTCTGCTCTCTATTTACGTCTTCTCGGTTCTGATTGCGTACCGCAACAAGAACGGTGAGTTGATGCCATACGTCGGCGTGGTACTGGCCGGCGTGCAGATCTTCTTTCTTACGCTGAACAACTTCATCGCCAGCCCGTTCAAGGCGCTGGGAGTTCCGGCGGCGAATGGCGCCATGGATCTGGTGACGCGCGGCGACGGCAACGGACTGAATCCTCTGCTCCAATACCCGGAGATGGTTATCCATCCGCCGAATCTCTATTCGGGGTATACCGGGTTCACCATTCCGTTTGCGTTCGCGCTCGCGGCGCTGCTGGCGCGGTATCCCGGCGAAAAGTGGATTCACCTGACGCGCAAGTGGACGATGATCGCGTGGTGCTTCCAGAGCGCGGGCATTTTGCTGGGCGCACACTGGGCCTACGCGGTGCTCGGCTGGGGCGGCTATTGGGGTTGGGACCCGGTTGAGAACGCCTCGCTGCTGCCGTGGCTGACCGGCACGGCGTTCCTGCATTCGGTGATGATGCAGGAGAAGCGCGGGATGATGAAAGTGTGGAACGTGTGGCTGGTGTTCTGCACCTTCCTGTTGTGCATTCTCGGGACGTTCCTCACGCGCAGCGGCGTGGTGAGTTCCGTGCACGCGTTTGCGCAATCGAATATTGGCCCGTGGTTTGTGGGATTTCTGATAGCCATCATGCTGGTTTGCCTGGGCGCTTACTGGAAGAACCGGGATTATCTTGCCTCGGAGAACCAGCTCGACAGCGTGGTATCTCGCGAATCGAGTTTCCTGTTCAACAACCTGATTCTGCTGGTGTCCTGCATCGCGGTGGTGTCCGGCACGCTTTTCCCGGTGTTTTCCGAGTGGATCACCAGCAATCGCATCAGCGTGGGGCCGCCTTTCTTCAACAAAGTGATGATTCCGATCGGGCTGCTGCTGCTGTTCCTGACCGGCGTAGGTCCGCTGCTGGCGTGGGGCAAGACCTCCACGGAAAGCTTGAAGCGCAACTTCGGATGGCCGCTGGCCATCGGACTGCTGGCGGGCGGCGTGTTGTTCGTGCTGGGCGTGCGCGATTTCTACGCGCTGATTTGCTTTATCCTGTGCGTCTTTGTGGCGCTGACCATCCTGATGGAGTTCTATCGCGGCGCCAAAGTGATTCGCTCGCGAGGCGGAGCTTCGTTGGTGGAGTCCGCGTTCGAGTTGACCATGCGGAACACCCGCCGCTATGGCGGCTATATCGTGCACATGGGCATGGTGTTCATTTTTATCGGGCTTGCGGGAGCGGCGTTCAACCGCGACGTGCAAAAAGAAATGCAGCTCGGCTCAGTGTTGCAGATTGGCCCGTACGAGTTGCACTTGCAAGGGCTGGATACCAAAGCGGAGAAGAACTATACGGCTGACCGCCTGATCGTGGAAGTGATCAAGGACGGCAAGCCGTTGATGATGCTGTATCCGGAGCGGCGAAATTTCCCGGCCAATCAGGAAAATGGCACCATGGTGGCTATTGCCTCATCGGCGAAACACGATTTGTACGTGGTGTATGCCGGGCAAAGTCCTGAATCGCAACAACCGGTCATTCATGCGTATCTGAATCCGCTGGTGAAGTGGATCTGGTTTGGAGGAATGATCGTGGTGTTCGGCACGCTGGTGGCGTTGCTGCCGAACCGGCGCTCGGTTCTCGTGCTTGCCGGAGTTCCACAAGCAGCGCCTGCGGGTTCGATGCCGCAAACCATGACAGCCGCACCGATTTTGAAGGAAGGCCATGATTAAACTCCGAAGCTTTCGCGCCGCCATTCTTTTTCTAAGTGCCGCCAGCCTGCCGTTTCCAGCGCTTGCGACAACCGCGGAACAGCCGGACCGCGCGCACCAGATCGGTGCGAAGCTGAAATGCATGTGCGGAGGCTGCAGCGAATCCGCCGGCGGTTGCTACCACATCGGAGGCGCCTTTTCCGGCCCGTGCGATACGGCCAAGTCCATGCTGAAAGAGGTCAGCTCGCTGCTCGCGAAAGGCGAAACGGAAACCCAGATCCTGCACGGATTTGAGCAGGAGTTTGGACTTTCGGTTTATATCGAGCCGCCCAAGAGCGGCTTCAGCTTGCTGGCGTGGATTATGCCGTTTTTTTATCTGGCGGCTGGAACGCTACTGGTGGTTTTCGTGATTCATCGCTGGAGCAACCGGCCGAGACAGCAGCAGCTTGCTGCGGGGGGCAAGGCGCCGGCAGTTTCGCTCGAATATCTGGCGCGCGCCCGCGCGCAGTCCGCCCGGGATACGGACGACTGATGACGTGTATCGCTTTGCTGGTTGCTGCCGGCCTCCCTGCTTCGTCCGATTGGGCGATGCTGGGCGCGTGCCTGGGGCTCGCCGCGGCTACCATACTGTTTATCTTCTATATCCAGACGGACGCTTCCGACCTGGCGCCGCACCGCTCGAAGCTAGATCAACTTATGGAGCGGCGCGACACCATTTACGACAACTTGCGCGATCTGCGATTCGAGTTTCGCTCGGGGAAATATGCGGAGGGCGACTACGAAGCCATGAAAGCGTCTCTGGAAAATGAATTGGCGGCAGTGCTGGCCGAGGTGGATCTGGTCACGGACGCGCAAACCAGGCGAGCTCGCGCTGTACGAGCGGTCGACGCCGAGCGGGGCGCACGATGAAGCGGGCCTTTTGCGCTATTGGGATGTTCGCGGCGCTGCTTTTCCTGCAAGCGGGCGTGGCTACGGCCGGCACTCTGCATGGGACGGTCAAGAATGGCACTACCGGCAAGTCGGCGGCGGGCGTGCAGCTGATCCTTTTGGAGTTGAAGAGCGGAATGCAGCCGGTGGCCAACGCAAAATCCGACGCGCAGGGTCAGTTCACCCTCGAAAACGCGGGGATTGGCGCGCAGCCCATGCTGCTGCGTGCCGTGTTCAATGACATCAATTTTCACCAGCCGGTGCCTCCGGGAAAGACCGAAGTCGATATTACGGTCTACGAATCGACGAAAGATCCGAAGACGATTTCCGTGATCTCTCGGATCGTCTTCTTTCAGCCGAACCGAGCGATGCTCACGGTGGGCGAAGAATTCGCGGTGCAGAATAATTCGCAGCCGCCCAAGGCGTTTTTTCAGCCCGGCGGCAATTTCGAATTCAAGATTCCGGAAAACGCCAAGCTGCAGCAAGTGGCGGCGTCCGGATCGGCGGGCATGCCGGTGGTGCAGGCGCCCATCGACAAAACCGGAGGCAAGTACGCGGTTGCGTATGCGTTCCGTCCCGGTGAGAGCACCATTCGCTATTCGTATGAGTTGCCGTATGCGGGCAATGCAGCCAGGGTGCCGGTGGAATCGCCCTACGGAGCGGGCCGGTTGCTGGTTGTTGCGCCGCCGACGATGCAGATTTCCGGCGCGGAGCTGCAGCCCGGTGGCCAGGAACAGGGCATGAACATTTATGGCCGCGAGAACGTCGCGGCAAATACCGCGCTGGTGGTCAGTGTTTCAGGCACAGCGCCTCCACCGACAGACACCAATACACCCGCTGCGCAAGGCCGCGATGCGCCGGAAGGCGCAGGCGGAAATATTCAGGTGGTTCCCGGACGGCTGGACGTTTTGAAATGGCCGCTGATTGGCGGGTTCGCGGTGCTTTTCGCGCTGGGTGCCTTTTTGTTGGCGCGCAAGCCTACTGCCATGGCTGTACCCGTTGGCGCCGGTGGTTCCGCGGCCGTGCCAGCCGCAGCGTCTATGGCCCCCTCCCCCGCCTCGCAAAGCCCCTCAGCGCGCGCACAATCGGCGCGCACGCCTGCGGCAAACCTGGCGGAAATGGATGCGCAAGTTGGGACCAGTTTGGATTCCTTGAAAGAAAAACTGTTTCGCCTCGAACTGCGCCACCAGGCCGGCACCATTTCCGAAGAAGAATACGCCCGGGAACGCTCTCGCGCGCAACAAGTGCTGCGCGACTTGCTGCGGGGCTAGTGCGCAATGGCGCATCGCACGTATGCGAAAGCTGGAGCCGCGCGGTGAGCGCGCCGATCGACGGGCCAGGAATCCGCTTCGACAAAATCGACAAACGCTATGGCGGCCTGTACGCGCTTCGCCGCGTCTCGCTGGAGATTGCCAACGGCGAATGCGTAGTGCTGGCCGGGCGCAACGGGTCGGGCAAGACGACGCTGTTGCGCATCGCCGCGCGGCTGGTACGGCCGACTTCCGGAACTGTGACATTTTCGGGCGAAGTCGGTAGCGATGCTTCCCGGCCGGCGCCGGTCGGTTTTGTGGCGCACGCGACGATGGTTTACGACGAACTGAGTGCCGAGGAAAATCTGCTGCTTTTTGGCCGGCTATTGGCCGTGCGAAGTATCGCGGCTCGCGTTGCGGAGATGCTCAGCGGGCTAGGCATTTACGAACGGAGAGGCTCGCTGGTGCGAACGTTCTCGCGTGGAATGCGGCAGCGCGTGGCCATCGCGCGGGCGCTGTTGCATCAGCCTTCAGTGTTGCTGCTCGACGAGCCCGCTACTGGGCTTGATTCCGTGAGCGTTGCGTGGCTTGCCAGAACGCTGAAGCAATTGCGAGACTCCGGCTGCACCATGCTGATGAGCTTGCACGGCGAATCCGAGATTTCCGCGTTGGCCACCCGCGCGATTCGGCTGGACGCGGGCGCGATCGCGGCGGATAGCGCGGCGGGCGCGAGCCTGCGTTCGATTCTAAGCTTCAACGCGACGCCATGAGCCTAATCTCCAATGCGACGGTGCTGTTCGGCAAGGAACTGCGCACCGAGTTCCGGTCGCGGGAACTGCTGACGACAACTGTCGTTTTTGTCCTGATGGTGGTCGTACTGTTCAGCTTTACTTTTGACCCCTCGAGCACGGAATCGCGCCGCTTCGCTCCCGGCCTGCTGTGGCTCGCCTTTCTGTTCGCGGCGTCCCTGATGCTGCAGCCGTGCTTTCTGCGCGAGCAGACCAACGACACCCTGAGCGCGCTGCGCCTTTCGGTTTCCGATCCGTTCGCCATTTTTCTGGCCAAGCTGGCCGCCAATACGCTGTTCCTGCTGATCACCGAACTGCTGATGCTTCCCGTTTTCTCGATACTCTTCAACATTCCAGTGGGCTCAGTTGTCGGTTCACTCGTGTTGGTGTTCTTTCTGGGAAGCCTCGGCATCTCCGTGACCGGTACGGCGCTCTCAGCCATTTCCGCGCAGGCGCGCATGAGGGAATTGCTTCTGCCGATTCTGCTGCTGCCGCTGCTCACGCCGGTGCTGATTGCCAGCACGGAAGCCACTGCGGCGCTGCTCGATCCGGCGCCAGCATTTCGGAGAGATTGGATCGGATTCCTGGCGGTGTTCGATATCGTGTTTTTGACGGCGCTGTGGCTTTTCGGCGAATATCTTCTGGAGGAATAGCCTCGTGACGCAAGATGCGATTGCCGGCGCACTAGTCCTGCTCCTGTTGGGAGCGGACGCGTATGCGTCCTTCTTCGTGGCTCCCACGGAAGCGACCATGGGACCGATCCAGCGCATTTTTTATCTGCATGTGGGAAGCGCGTGGACCGGCCTGACTTGTTTCCTGATTTGCTTCATCGCCAATTTGCTGTATGTATTCCGGCGGCGGCCGCGCTGGGACTGGCTGGGCGTGGCGTCCGCGGAAGTGGGTCTGGCGTTCACCACCGTAGTGTTGGTCACCGGGCCGATCTGGGCGCATCCGGTTTGGGGAATCTGGTGGACCTGGGACGCGCGGCTGACGTCCACGTTTGTTCTCTGGCTGCTATATGTTTCGTATCTTTTGCTGCGTACTTTGATTGAGGAGCCGGACCGCCGCGCGCTTTTCAGCGCGTTGTTTGGCATCTTTGCGTTTCTGGATGTGCCGCTGGTGTTTGGCGCGATTCGCTGGTGGCGCACGCAGCATCCCCAGCCGGTGATTATGGGCGGGCCAGGCTCCGGGCTGCAGCCGACGATGCGCTGGGTGCTGCTTTTTTCCTGGGTCGCTTTGCTGGGCCTGATGACCTTGTTGCTGCGCCATCGCTACCGGCTGGAAGCGATGCGCGGAGAGTTGCAGATGATAGAGCGGGAAGTGGAGGGGGCATGAAGAATCTGGACAGCATTTTCGCGGCATATCTGATCGCCTGGGGCGTGTTTTTTGTTTATTTTGTTACCGTGGCGCGCCGTACTGCGGCGCTGCGCGAAGAGATCGAGCGGCTGAAGAATCTTGTGAACCGGGGCAAATAGCTTGGCAGGGAAGAAGCGCATCGGCGTCGTTCTGTTCCAGTTGGGCGGGCCAGACTCGCTCGAGGCCGTCGAGCCGTTTCTGCTGAATCTCTTTCGCGATCCGGACATTCTTCCGATGGGGCCGCTGGGCTTTCTGCGTAATCCGCTGGCCAAGGTGATTTCGTCACGGCGCTCGATTCCCGTGGGCGCGAAATATGCGCAAATCGGGCGGCGATCGCCGATTGGCTTGCTGACGGAGCGGCAACGGCGCCGAGTCGTGGATGCACTCGCGCCGTACGTTGATCCCGTGGCGGTCACCGCGATGCGCTATTGGCACCCACTGACCGAAGACGCCGCGGCGGCGCTGCGGCAATCCGGGGCGCTGGACGAAATTATTCTGCTGCCGCTGTATCCGCACTTTTCTTACGCCACCACGCTGAGCAGCCTCAAGGAGTGGCGCCGCGTCTGGGGACCGACCGAGAGCGGCCCGCCGCAGAAGACCATCTCGCAGTTCCACAATCATCCGATGTACATCCGGGCGCTGGTGCAGCGCATCGGCTCGATGCTGCGGCAATTTTCGGACAGTTCGCGGATTCATCTGATTTTCAGCGCGCACGGGCTGCCGATGAGCCTGGTGGAAAAGGGCGATCCGTATCCCAAGCAGATTGAGGAGACGGTGCGGCTGACGTGCGAACTCGGCGCGCAGCAGTACGCCGGTTGGCCGAGGACGCATCTTCTTTGCTACCAGAGCCGCGTAGGGCCGGCGAAATGGCTGCAGCCTCCGTTCACCGCCACCATCGAACGACTCGGGCACGAAGGCGTGAAGGAAATGCTGGTGGTGCCGATCTCATTTGTCACCGAGCATATCGAGACGCTGCACGAGATCAACATCGAAGGGCGCGCGGACGCCAAGAAATTCGGCGTCGAACGCTTTCGCATGATGCCGGCAGTCGGCGATTCGGCGCTGTTTATTGCGGCGTTGCGCGATTTGGTGCTGGAAGCGGCGGGCGTCGAGGCAGCTGCTGAGAAGCTGCAGGCCGCGGGCTAGGCGGCAAGCAAGCACAGACGCAGTCATGTATAATTTCCGTTTGAGTTGGCTTTCATGAACGCGACATACAACCGGGGTGTGCATCGTTTCGCGGTCTTCGTGGTGGCGTGGACCGTTTTGCTATTCGTGTTTGGAGCGCTGGTTACTTCCAAGAATGCGGCGCTGTCTGTCCCCGACTGGCCCAAATCGTTTGGCACGTGGTTTCCATCACTGCGGCAACTGGCCGGGGGGGCGTTTTTCGAGCACTCGCACCGGGTCATCGCAGGGGTTATGGGCGTGTTCACGCTGGTGCTGGCCGTACTGATCTGGGCCAAGGACCGGCGGCGGTGGCTGCGGTGGTTCGGCGTGATTGCCGTTGCGGGTGTAGTCGTTCAGGCGGTGCTGGGCGGCGAAGTGGTTCGGCAATTGCTGCAATACTGGCTGCCGGTCCTGCATGCGTGTTTTGCGCAACTGGTATTTGCGGCGGTGCTGGGCATTGCTGTATTTACGAGCAAGTGGTGGATCGAAGATCGGCCGCGTCTGCCGGATGCTGGCGCGCCGTCCATTCAGACGCTGGCGATTCTGAATGCCGCGGTCATCTTCTTTCAGGTTGTGCTGGGCGCGGGTTTCCGGCACTCGGAAATTCCGGTATGGCCGCATATGGCCGGGGCGCTGGTGGTGCTAGCGACCGTTACGTGGACCGCCGTCGCGATGCGTAAGCGTTTTGGCGATGCTCCGGAGATGAAGCAGGCGCGTGTTTGGCTGCATGCGATCTTCGGTCTGCAGTTCCTGCTGGGCTTTGGCGCGTATTGGGGGCGGCTGGCTGCGGAAAAGGGCGGGCCGACCTCCGCTACGGTCATGTTGACGGTGACGCACACGGTGCTGGGGGCTCTGTTGTTTGCGCTTTCCATTCTCGTAGTGCTGATTTGCTACCGCCTGGTGCCGCGAGGCAGGGAAGTGGCTGCGGCGCGGCGTGAGGTCGCGGCCTGATGTCCACGGTGCGCACGGCGGAATGGACGCTGGCTTCGCGCGCTTCCGCGTACGTGGCGCTGACCAAGCCGGACGTGTCTTTCCTGGTGATTCTTACCACCGCGGCGGGCTATTACATGGCTGTGCGCGGGCCGGTCAACTGGCTGAGTCTGATCCATACCGTTTTTGCGACGGCGCTGATTGCTGCGGGAACGGCCGCGCTGAATCACTACGCCGAGCGCGAATCCGACCGCTACATGCGGCGCACGGCGTCGCGGCCGCTGCCAAGCGGAACGCTGGAGCCCGGCCACGCTTTGTCGTTCGGCGTCGGGCTGGCGATGGCCGGGGCGGTCGATTTGTTTGTGGTCGGGGGCTGGATGGCCTCCGCGCTGGGAATCGTCACGTCGCTCAGCTATTTGCTGGCGTACACGCCGCTGAAGAAGCGAACCGTGTGGGCTACGTTCGTCGGCGCTTTTCCTGGTGCGATTCCTCCCATGATCGGGTGGGTAGCGGCGACGGGAACGCTCGATCGCGGAGCGTGGTTGCTGTTCGCGATTCTGTTTCTGTGGCAGTTTCCGCACTTTCACGCCATCGCGTGGATTTACCGCGAGGACTACGCGCGCGCGGGAATCCTGATGCTTCCGGTGGTGGACCAGGAAGGAAAGCGGACGTTCCGGCAAATCATTTTGTATGCCGCGGCGCTTTTGGCAGTGAGTCTGCTGCCAACGGTGATGGGCCTGGCCGGAATTCGCTACTTTTTTGGCGCGATGGTGGTCAGCACGGCGCTCTTGCAAGTGTGCCTGTGGGCGGCTACCTCGAAGACCAACGTGCGCGCCAAATGGCTGATGCACGCCACGGTGCTGCATATTCCGCTGCTTCTCGGGTTGATGGCCTACGACAAGATTCCGCGCTGACGTTTTCGAACCCAGGAAATATCGTCCCCATGTTTTCCCACGCCGCACTCAACGCCTCTCTGAACGGAATCAGCGCCTTGCTGCTCGCGGGCGGCTACATAGCCATCCGCAGGGGCAAGCGCGAGGTGCACAAGCGCTTCATGATTTCCGCTTTCGTGGTTTCGTGCGCGTTTCTCGTTTCCTACTTGGTGTACCACTACCGGGTGGGCCATGTGCCGTTCGCGGGGCAGGGCTGGATTCGTCCGGTGTATTTCACCCTGCTGATTTCGCATACGATTCTGGCGGTGGTGATTGTGCCGCTGATTCTGGTCACGCTGCGGCGGGCCTGGACGGGGCGGTTCGACAAACACCGGGCCATCGCGCGGTGGACGTTGCCGCTGTGGTTCTATGTGAGCGTGACCGGCGTAATCGTGTATTTGCTGCTGTATCAAATCTATGCGCCGCGGGATCCGGGTGCCCCGGTCGTTGCCTCCCCTGAGTCGTCTGCGACGCCTCCTCGGTAACGGCGAGCTAACCCTATGCGCCGCAGCAAGATGCTGGCACCACGGCTGCTGGTTAACAGAATATGCCCCACCCCCCCGTTTTTTTCGTAAGTGCGGATTCTAAAGGGTTTACAGCACGAAATCTTGTAAGTATAGATTCTAAAGGACTTGCAGGCGGTTGACTTCGGCTAAAACCAGGGAAAACGCGGCGTTCGTCTGTAAGTGCGGATTCTACGGGGCTTACGGCTTGGTTCTGAAGAGGGCACGGCAATGCCGTGCCCCTACAACATCGCACCCTAGCATCAGCTGTGCAGGTGACATCCATGATGATTGGCGGCGCTAACGGCGAGCATTGACGAACCGTGCCGAGATGTGGCGCAGCAGTGCTGCGCCCCTACGAAGAGGGTTGCAGGGCGGCGATGACGGCGTCGGTGAATTCTTCGGTGCCGGCTTTGCCGCCGAGGTCGCGGGTCATGTGTTGGCCCTGGCGATAGACTTTGTCGAGGGCGGCTTCCACGCGGCGGGCCGCGGAACGCTCGCCGAGATGGTCGAGCATGAGAATGCTGCTGAGGAGCAGCGCAGTGGGATTGGCCAGGCCTTTGCCTGCGATATCCGGCGCCGTGCCATGCACGGCTTCGAACATGGCGCAATCGTCGCCGATGTTGCCGCCGGGGACGACGCCGAGGCCGCCGACCAGGCCGGCCGCCAGATCGCTCATTACATCGCCGTAGAGATTCGGAAGCAGGAGCATATCGAACTGCTCGGGCTTCATGACAATCTGCATGCAGGCATTGTCGACGATCATTTCGAGGTATTCGATCTCCGGGTACTGAGGCGCGACAGCGCGGATGGAGCGGAGAAACAGTCCGTCTGAAAGCTTCATGATGTTGGCTTTGTGGATGGCGTGAATCTTTTTGCGGCCGTTGCGGCGGGCGTAGTCGAAGGCAAAACGCGCGATGCGCGTGGAAGCCTTTTCGGTGATGATTTTCAAGCTCTCGACCACGCCGGGAACGACTTCATGCTCGAGCCCAGAATAGAGATCCTCGGTATTCTCGCGGACCAGCACGATATCGACGTTGTCCACGCGCGATTTCACTCCGGGAAGATTTTTGACCGGGCGCAGATTGGCGTACAAATCGAGGGTTTTGCGCAGCGCGACGTTGACGCTGCGGGCGCCTCCAGCGATGGCGGTGGCCGTGGGGCCTTTCAGCGCCACGTGATTCCGGCGCACGGAATCGATAGCAACCTGATTGACGCTGCCGGCTTCGTCTCCGACGGACTCGCCGCGTGCGGCGATTTCTTCCCAGTCGATTTCGACTTTCGCGGCTTCGAGGATGCGTCTGGTCGCTGCGGCTACTTCCGGGCCGATGCCTTCGCCGGGGAGCAATGTGACTTTGTGTCTCATAAGAGCATCTATTGTATGCGAAGCAGTTTGGCGTGTCGAAACGGCGCGCAGCAGGGCGTTTCCAGTATGGAACGTGGAAGCGAGCAGAGTCTGGCGGGATTTGCTATACTGGTTGTGGGAAGAGTCTCGCAGGGAAGCCTGCGAGCGGAGGCCAAGGAATTATGATTAGTTTGACGCCGGTAGCAAGCACCAAAGTGAAGGAAATCATGGGTATGCAGAGCCCGGTGCCGACGACGCTGCGCGTTGCGGTGGTTGGCGGCGGCTGCTCGGGTTTTCAGTATCACATGGCGTTCGAGAATCAGACCAACGAGACCGACGAAGTCCTGGACTTCAACGGGCTCAAGGTCGCGGTCGACCAGATGAGCTCCATGTATCTGGACGGCGTGGAAATCGACTACATCGAGACGGTCGAGGGCGCCGGGTTCAAGTTCAACAATCCCAACGTGAAGAGCACCTGCGGCTGCGGCAGCTCGTTCAGCGTTTAGCGCGACGTTAGCGCAAAGGGGAAGCGTGGTATGCGCTTCCATTTCAGACTTCCGGGCTCCTGACGCTTTGCGCAGGAGCCTTTTTTTTATGCCCGCCAACGCCACCGAATGGGATGCGCGGCACCGCGCCGCCGCGCGCGAGGCTGCGCCCGAGCCGTCGAGCATCGTGCTGGAATTGCTTCCGCTATTGCCGCACGGACCGGCGTTGGATCTGGCTTGCGGCACGGGCCGACACACGCTGGTGCTGGCGGGCCGGGGACAGAATGTGACAGCGGTGGACGCTTCGGCAGTGGCGCTGAGCATTCTCGAAGAGCGCGCGCGGGAAGCGTCGATGGCAGTTTGGCGTGGGAATGGCCTGGGCGAACGGCCGGCTCATTCCGGCCGCGGCATTCTCCTGGTGGAAGCGGATCTCGAGGCGACGGAGTTGCCGGCGGCTTCGTTCGATCTCATTCTGTGCGTGCAATACCTGCAACGCTCGCTGTTTGCGCAGATGGCGTCAGCGCTGCGTCCCGGAGGGATGCTGCTCTTCGAGACCTACACGCGGGCGCAGATGGACTTGTCCGGAGGGCCGCGGAATCCGGAATTTTTGCTTGGCACGCACGAACTGCGCGGCGCTTTTCCCGGCTTGCGAACAATTTTCTACCGCGAGCTGCGCGCGGAAAAGGGGATTGCGAGCCTTTTGGCGCAAAAGCCAGCGTGACCACCATGGAGATAGTAGCCTATGGAATGAACACAAGGGCCTGCGGCGCGATTTGCAATCGGCGCGACCCGTCCGTATCCTAAAGTGCGTTAATGAAAATAGCTCTCGCGCAATTTAATCCCACGGTTGGCGATTTTGCAGGGAATGCAGCGCGCATCCTGAGCCTGGCGGAACGCGCCAAGCAGCAGGGCGCGGACCTCGCTGTTTTCTCCGAGCTGTGTCTCTGCGGGTATCTTCCGCAGGATCTTCTGGAACGCCCGGCGTTCATCGATCGCAATCAGGTGGAGCTAAAGTCGCTGGCGGCCAAGCTGCCGTTGCCTGCGGTGGTGGGCTTCGTCGGCCGCGTCAAGAACGGCACCGGGAAAGGCATCGCCAATAAAGCAGCGCTGATTGATGGCGGCCGGGTGGTTTTCGAGCAGGGCAAGATGCTGCTGCCGACCTACGATGTCTTCGACGAATCGCGATATTTTCAGCCGGCGGATCATCAGTCTGCCTACAGCCTGGGCGGCGAAACGCTGGGCATCACGGTTTGCGAAGACGCCTGGAACGACAAGAATTTCTGGTCCGTCAGGCGCTACGAGCGCGATCCCGTTACCGAAATTGTTGGGCAGGGAAGCACGGTGTTGCTGAATATCTCGGCTTCGCCGTACACCATCAACAAGCGCACGCTGCGCTTCGAGATGCTGCGCTCGATCGCGGTGCACCACAAACGCCCGATCGTGTATGTGAATCAAGTGGGCGGCGACGATAGCTTGATCTTTGACGGCGCGAGCATGGTGGTGACGCCGGACGGCAAAATTGCCGCGCAGGCGCAAGCGTTCGTGGAAGATCTGGTGTTCTTCGATACGGTGACGGGCAAGGGCGATTTCCACGAGCAGCCGAAAGAAGAGATTGCGTATGCGTATCTGGCGCTGGTCACGGGAACGCGCGACTACGTGAACAAATGCAATTTCAAGAAGGTGCTGGTCGGGTTGAGCGGCGGCATCGACTCGGGAGTGGTGGCTTGCCTGGCGGTGGACGCGGTCGGGCGAGAGAACGTGCTCGGTGTCTCCATGCCCGGGCCGTTTTCCTCGGAAGGCAGCAAGACGGACGCCGCGACGCTGGCTCGCAATCTGGGCATCGAGTTGGTGACCATCCCGATCTCGGATGTTTACGACGCGTATTGCAAATCGCTGAAGCCGGCGTTCTGCAACCGGCCCGCCGACGTTACGGAAGAAAATATTCAGGCGCGCATCCGCGGAAACTATTTGATGGCGCTATCGAATAAGTTTGGCTCAATGGTGCTGAGTACCGGAAACAAATCGGAGCTGGCGGTCGGTTACTGCACGTTGTACGGCGACATGGCCGGCGGCTTGGCGGTGATTTCCGATGTGCCCAAGCTGATGGTTTATGAGATCGCGAATTACATCAATCGCGAGAGGGAAGTCGTGCCTCTCAACACGCTCGAGAAGCCGCCCTCTGCGGAGCTGCGGCCCAATCAGAAGGACGAAGATAGCCTTCCGCCTTACGATGTGCTGGATCGCATCCTGAAGGCGTATATCGAGGACTTGCGCAGTCCGCAGGAAATCGCCGATCATTACGGCTTCGATTTGCAGCTGGTCCGAGACATTGCTTTGCGCGTGGATCGCAATGAGTACAAGCGCAAACAGGCGGCTCCCGGGCTGAAGCTGACGTCTCGAGCGTTTGGCTTCGGCAGGCCATTTCCGATTGCGCAGCGGTTTATCCCTTAAAGGAACGAGGTACGGCGTGAACTCTCGCTTCTCCCTATTCGCTTTGTCCTTAGCCGTGTGCCTATGCTTCGGCACGGCAACCTACTCCCAACAGCCGGCCGCACCGCCTCCGGGCGCCACGCCAGCTGCGCAGTCTCCTTTGCAGAAGACTGTCGAAGCGTATCTACGGCATTTGTATGCGTTTGGGCCGGATACGGACATTCGCGTGGGTGCGCCGAAAGACACCGAGATTCCCGGGCTGCAGGAAGTCAGCATCGAAGTGAAGATCGCGGACAATACCGAGACCGCGAAGTTTTACGTCAGCAAGGATGGCAAATACCTGCTGCGCGGCGACCTCTCCGACCTGACCAAAGATCCCCTGGCGGCGACGCGAGCACAACTGGACACCAAGGATGCGCCCGCGATGGGCGACCCCAAGGCGTCGATTACGCTGGTGGAATTCTCGGATTTTGAATGCCCGGTTTGCCGGAATCTGCATGACGCTTTGCGCGGGATGCTGCCGAACTATCCGGCTGTGCGGTTGGTGTTCAAGGACTTTCCCATCGAGCAGATCCATCCTTGGGCACGGACGGCAGCCATCGCTGGCCGGTGCGCCTACCAGCAGGACCCCAAGGCGTTCTGGAAGATGTACGACCTGATTTATGACGGCCAGGAGCTGATCTCCGCGGCTAACGCCTGGAGCAAAATGACGGACTTCGCGGGTCAGGCTGGCTTGAATCCCGAGGTCTTTAAGGCTTGTATGGGCGGACCCGAGGCTCCGGCGGCGGTCGAGGCCAGCCGTGCCAACGGTCTGAAGCTGGAGGTCGGCAGCACGCCGACAATCTTCGTCAACGGGCGCCGCATCGTGGGCGCCGATTCCCGCCTGATCGAGCAGTACATCAACTACGAACTGGCACAACTCGCTGGGACAAAGGGAAGCGGTAAGAAGTAGCGACCGAGAGGTCCGGATATTGGGGGTTGGGGCCGGGCGGACGGGCTGGGTTTCGTCCAGATCTTCTAGTTAACATAATATAACTTATAGGACTTTGTGTCAAGGGAAATCTTTCGGGTGGCGCGAGATTTCTGTGGATTTCTGCGCCCTTGAGTGTGCCCCTTGCGTCTGGCTGCGCTGGGATCTTAGCTTCTCTTAGGGCTGAGGGGCCGGGGTTAGCTCATGTAAGTTGCGCAAGACTCAGGGCTTGCAAGGCTTGCGTAGAGCTCGACGTGGAGATGGTATTGTGCTGCGCGATACTGGCGCGGGGGGTGCGCCAGTATCGCGCGCCCGAGAGGTTTGCGGCGCTGCGCGCGGGAAAATATCGTCGTCCAACGCTACCCGCGTACCGCGGCGGGAGAGGTGAGGGAATTCCCTGCTGGGAGCCTGCCCGGTCCGCCTGAGACCGACGGTGATCCTACTTAGCTGCCCCACGCTGGCCGGAGGGCTCATCCGGGCGGCCACGGTGGGCCCAACCGCCCCGCTCTACCAGCGGGAGTGGCCCCGATACCTTAATGGGCGGCTTTGGCGGCGATGGCACCGGCGGCGGCGCCTATGGCGAACCATTTGGCGGCTCGGGCTACGCGGCGCAGGAGGCTGCCGCCCCGAGCAGCTTGCAGGGCGGCGTCGCGTTCCTTGGCCAGGGTGGTGGTCTTGGTTTTTTCGTCGGCCAAGTCGGCTTGGGCGGCGGTGAGCTTGGATTGGCAGGCTTGGCAGTCCAGGGTGAAGTCGTAGAGGGGCTTGAGGTCTTCAGGTGCGATGAGGACTGGTGCGTTTTGGGTGGCGCTGGCCTTCGCTTGCGGGGTGTCTGGCAGGTCCTTGGGACCGAAGGCTAGCGGCGTTGGCAGCGGGAGCTGGTTGGGCAGGTCGGCCAGGATTTGCTTTGGGGATTGCACGGTGCGTTTGGATTGGGCTATTGCGGCAAGGGATTGTTGGAGCTGGGTGTCGCGATCGTGCTGACGGGCGTCGGCTGCCGCGATCACTTGCTGGGCGGCGGCTAGTTGCGTGGCGAGTTGGGCGCGGTCGCGGCGGTCTTCGCGCCAGGAGACGACGAGGATGGCGACGAGAGCGGTGACGAAGGTGATTTCGGCCAGGCGGATCCAGTTGGGCATATGCACACTCGAACGGTCTACGAAAGTCCGAACCGAGAACTCGATGACGGCTGCGATTTGCTTGGGAAAAGCCGCAGGGCTCCGCGGACTGCGCCCTGCGCTACAGGGACTCGAAAGTTCACAGGAGGTAGTGGGCGCGGCGGGCCAGGACTTGGGCTGGGTAGGCGGGATTTCCGCCGCCGTTCCAGGCCAGGAGGGCGCGGGTGGTGTCGTTGGCCATGGCGTCGAATTTCTTGCGGAGGACTTTGCAGCCTATGGCGATGCCTTGCTCGGGATCGCAGAGCGCGGAGAGGAATGGGGAATCGAAGCCGAATTCGCGGGCGACTTGTCCCATGACCTGCATCAGGCCCCAGGAGAATCCGCGGGCGTAAGCCTCGGACGCCGAGACCTTATTATTTGTATATAAGGATGCG
This sequence comes from Candidatus Dormiibacterota bacterium, assembly GCA_035601655.1. GTDB lineage: Bacteria > Acidobacteriota > Terriglobia > Acidiferrales > UBA7541 > Acidiferrum. The sequence continues at coordinate 29,237 of DATNNV010000060.1, read as the reverse complement.
ACATATTTGGCGAAGAAGGCCGGCTCGTAACGGATGGCCCAGGGATTCCAACTGGACTCCTGCTCGATGACGGCGCAGACGAGCGCGGGGTCGAGCGATTGCAGGGTGGCGAACTTGCGCGCGAGGATGACGAGTTGGGTGGGCGGAGTCATTCGTGTTCACACTTTTCGGTGTGCAGATTGACGAAGCGCACCGGGGGCGGCTCATGCAGGGCAATTCCCTGCTTCTCGGCGATTTGGCGGAGCGCCAGGTAAATGTGCGGGAGATGATTGGTGGCGATATCAGTGACAAACGTGGCGGCGATTTCGCTGTCGCGCATGCGGCGGTGCAGCCAGCGGAGAAAGAGCGCGAATTGCACGCCCACCGGAACGATGGCTGCTAGAACGGCGAACCAGTGAACGGACATAGTGATGAGCCTTGTGCGCGGTGGCTGACAGGGTTGTAGATGCTTACGTTTCGGCGCGCGCGTGCGTCTGAACAGGAGAGGCAACGTGCGCGACCGCTACGTATGGCAAATACTGTTGGCGACGCTGGGCTGCGGCCTGCTCCTGGGCGCGGTTGCGATCGTAGACACGCCCAACGACTGGTCGCAGCCGGTCTGTGACAAGAGGGCGAAGCCCGCCGAGGCAGCCTTACGCCTTGCAGACCTCAAGGATGACTGCGACTTGCCTGTCCGCGTGGCTCCGGGGGAAACCGAACGCCCGGGCTGGCAAAACTGCGAGAAAGCAGATTCTTCGCTTCGCGGACTCCGCTCGAAATAGCAACTTCCTCGCTTCCAACCCGACCTAAAGATCGGCCACCACAAAATCAGAGGAATGCGCCGGGCAGCGCGCCGAGGGTGCTGCCGAGTCCGGAGCCGAGTGAGGAGAAGAAGCCGCCGTTGTTGCGCGAGGCGTTGTTGCGGACGTTGAGCAGGTCCGCGGGAATGCCGAGAGTGCGGCCGAGGAGATTGGTGTCCACGCCGAAGAGGCCGGAGAGGCCTTGCAGCGCGGCCATCTGCCGCTGGAAGGCGGTGTTGCTGAAGGCCAGTTGATTCTGCTGGGCTTGATTACCTTCGGCAATGCCCTTCTGGCGCGCGAGTTCGTCGGTGAGTGCGCTGAAGCCGGCGGAGTTGTTGGTGCGCGCGGCGCGATTCTGCGCGGATTGCTGCAGCGAATCGAAAGCGCTGGCGATGGCGCCCTGCGAATTGGCGGTGACGGCGGCCTGGTCGGCAGGACTCAGGCCGGGATTATTCAAGATGCTTTGAAATTGCGAGTTGAGCAGATTGCCGGTCTGCTGCTGCTGTCCGAAGAGCTGTTGATTCAGGCCGTTGATGCTGGCGAGCTGCTGATCGGTGAGCTGGCGTGTTTGAGCTTGTGCACCGCGTCCCATGAGATGCCTCCAAATAAGATGAGAGATCGAGGAAATAAAGGAAGTTAATGAGGTTGAGGAGGTAAAGGAACACGATCGCCTGCGGCGTGGCACCGAGTCGGCGCGTCTTTGGTCCATTACCTCCTTTATTTCATTTACTTCCTCTACTTCCCTGCTGCGATTCTGGCGTCAGATTCTTACGGTAATGGCGATGGTGGCGCCGTCGGGCTGCGTGGCGGTGATGGCGGCGCTGGCCAGGCGGGCTTGAATGGCCGCGAGCGCGGCAGCCACCGGCGCGGCATCTTGCGTGTCTTCGGTATCGAAGATGAAGGATGCGGAGAGATTTACCGGATCGCTGGGGTTGAAATCCCAGGAGGCGGCGTTGGTGGTGTTCGGCATGGTGGCTCTCTTTTGTTGCGCTGGTTACGTTTGTGGCGCTTACGTTTTTTGGTGCGCGGTCAATTTGTGGCAGTACGGCGTCCAGGTGTCGTCGCGGAGCCAGCCGAGGCGCGTGAGGCGTTTGCCGAATTTGCCGGCGATAGGCGGCGGCAGCCAGGCGTGGACGTCTTCGAGGCCGCGTTGCCAGGCGTCGCGACGGGTGGCATGGTGCAACGCGAGGAGCGCTTGCCAGCGGTCGCGCGGCGTGCCCTGCTTTGGATCGAGCAGCAGGTAGGCTTCGGCGGTGAGGCGCAGGAGCGCGACGGCGGCGATTTTGTTGGCGGCTTCATTTTCGAGAACGATTTTGCTGACGAAGAGCGGATTGTTCAGATCCGGCAGCGGATAGTCGAAGCCTTGTGCGGCGTGGATGGCGCGCAGGGCGTCGAGGTCGCTGCGTTGATATTCGCGTATTCGCATTTGTGTTACTGACCGATCTAAAGATCGGCCACTACGAAATCGTCAGGCGGGCGATGCGGGAGCCGGGATGCAGACCGAAGCCATTGCCGCCGCGGGGGACGCCGTTGGGGAAGGCGCCGCTGCCGGTGGAGGGCAATGGTGCGGGGCCTGCGGCTCCACCGCCGGCTACCGGCGTTGGCGGCGCGCCGAAGGTTACGGGCGCAGAGGGCAGCGAGCCGATGTATTGCGAATACGCGCGCCAGTACAGCGTCTGATTGCCGAGCTGCACGTAGAGATTGCGCGAGGCGCCCAGAAAATAGACGCGCGGTGCGCTGAAAGCGGGCGTGGTGTCGGACTCGGTGAAGTAGAAGAGGCCGGGGCGCGAGTCGGACGGATCGGTGACGGAAATGTCGAACCAGCCGTTCGAGGCTTGCACCGCGAGCGATGCGATGGACGACGGCGCAGGCGACGGCGTGCTCGGATCAACGCCGGAGCGCTGGCTGGTGGCGTTCACGGCGGAGACAATTTTCACCAGCGTCTCGTAGAGATACGGATCGCGGTCCTTCAGCGGCGCGAGTTGGGATACGGTTAGCATGTCGTTGTGTTCGTCAGTTGAGTAGCTGGAAAGGCCGCAATAATGCAAAAGGCCCAACCGGGGTTGGGCCTTCGAGAAACTTGAACTCTAAAGGTACCTTAAGGGCTTACTTGCGGCCGGAAGCCGTGGCTCGCCGTTTCGGCAGATTGTGGAGACCTACCGAGATCAGTGCCACGCAAATGACGCTAAACAGAAGCATCGGGAATATCACCTTGGTCTCCTTCCTTGTGAGCCAGACCACTTTGTTGGCCAATCGCCCTAGCAAACTATTTTTGCTTCTTTGCCTGCCCCTGAAAGCGCTCGATGTCCTTTTCAAAGTCCTCGAGAAGCGTAATGTGAGCATCAGTCGGAAGTGGAGCTTCTGAGAAGTATTTGTTTTCCGAAAATCTGGCTTCCGCTCTGCGAGTGATGGAGAAAGGTGCTATCGCATACTTACGCGCCATAGGGTCATGTCCAACGGTTAGACTGACGGATTCGTACTGAACCGGTTCCTGCCAGATCTCGGACAATAGTTGGCTCGTCTTAGCGGCCAAGTTTGTCAGCACGGGACTTGCATTCAGAATCGGGAGGTCACTATAGAAGCTCAAATCGCTCACGTACGCGTAGCGCTTAATCATTCCTGGACGGTAGGTAAGGCCGAACTTCGCGGCTCCCCATTCCAGCACACCTTCGAGAATCTCCTTTGAATCGGTCGTGCTTGAACGGGTCTCAACGACCAACAGAGTGTTCCAGATCACGAACTTCTGGATGGATTTGTTGCCGATTTTCCCCTCTAAGAATTCAATTCCCTTCGATTCGTCGAACTCCTCGAATGTCTTAGGGAACTTCTGGAAGCCGTAGCGCTTTACTATCTCCTGCACGACGTCAGGGAAAAAGATCTCCCCTCTCGGCGCAAGGTCGAAAGTTTCGATGAACCCCAACACTCGAGCGTTAATGATCGCTGAGAGTTGCAAATCCTATCTCCCGGCTACCTTCACTGAATTGGCATCTGCGGAGCCGGACATCGCCATAGCGGCCGGATTTTCTCGGTTACTGGCCTGCGAGGGTTTGTTTGCCTCATTTTGCGAAACTGTAGTCGCCCTTATGTCCGTTGACGCAGTTCGTCTTGCATGTCTCGCCGATAGGACTCCGAACACAAGCAAGATCGCCGATAGCGACAGAATTCCGATTGTAGCTGGCAACATAGACTCTATCTCCTGGGTCGCTCCGCCAGTTCTGATAGTATACCCGCAAAGAACAGTAGCATCACCGCGATTCCTTCGCTCCACGCGACTAAAGACCAAGTGACCTTCGGCGTGCCACCTTTTTCGATAATCGTGTCCAGAATCGGAAACACCGCAACGAGAACTGCGGCCTCTGTAAAGAACTCCACCCCAATCTTGCCGAACCTTGGCCCTAGAAAGACTCCGACCAGCCAACGCCACCAGACCAATAGTGGCGTCAGCGCTCTCCGATATCGGATGACTAAGCCGGAGATCACGGTACATCATTCTATGCTAGGAAAGGCTAGTTCAGGCCGCGGACTGGGGACCAGGGGTCGGGGCGCACGCTCGGCGTGAATTTTTGCAGGCGGAACCAGGCGCCGGGCTGGCTGGTGGCGACCTGGAAGGCTACGCGTTCGCCTAGGATATTGATTGGCAGCTCGAGATCCTTTACGGATGGGGAGCTTAGCGGCAGCGGTTGTTGGGCTTGGGGGGCGCTGGGGGAATTGGTGAAGCTGGTTAGCGACAAGTTCCCTGCCCCTTCTACGAACATGGTTAGATAGCTGAAAAGTTTGCGGTGGGCGCCGAGCTCGAGAGCTTGCTCGACGGCGCGTTCGGGAAAATAGTGCGTGGTGTAGTAGCTGGGGATGGCGGTGCCGTTGTCGGAGAGTTGCGTATCGCTGAGCTGGTAGATGCGGCCAGTCGCGCCACCGCCTCCTACTCCCGGCGTGCCTCCGCCGAGGACTACGATGGCGGTGCCATCGGTGCGTTCTATTTGCGCGCAGGAATTGGCGGCGATGGTCCAGGGGGACCACTTGCGCGTCTTGTCGTTAGCGGTTTTGCGGCCGGTTAGCGTGATGTTGATAGGCGGACGTCCGGCGATGTCTTGGGCATCGTCGAGATCGCGATAATCGAGCATCAGGATTTTATTTGGCGATGTGGCTGCGCCTAGCGGTGCGCCAATCAGGATGCGGCGTTCTTTGGTGTCCACGGTGACCCAGAGCGTGTGGCCGAATTGCCAGTTGATCTGGTTCCAGGTGGGCTGAATTTCCTGCGAGATTTTGATGGGCTCGCCGCCATTGAAAATGTATAGCCCAGTGCGATGCGCGATGACCACCCAGTCTTCGCCGATGCCCACGCCGCGCACGGACGGAGTACCCACGCGGCGGGAAATTTCCGCGATGGACCAGAGCGCAGGCTCGTTGGTGCCGTCGTCTTGCGTGGCGTAGAGCGAATGCTCTTTCACGAAGTAGAGGCGCTCGCGCAATTTGAAGGCGGCGCGAATGGCCTGGCCGTTGTTTTCGGCGACGCTGAGCAAGCCGTCGATACCGTCGTAGCTTTCGGGATCTTCGACGCGGCTGGCGCGCACGAGCGAAGCGTTGACGGGCTGCGTGGTCGGAAAGATTTCGATGCTGTCGAGGTAGAACTGGCCGAACTGTGTGGGCGTGCCGTCGGCGTAGACGCGAAGAAGCAGGTCGCTCGGAATTGTCGCGAGCGGCGCGGTGAGCTGTGCGGTGTATTCAACGTAGCTGGTGGTGAGTTGCGCGGCGGTGAGTTGCAGGCCGGTGGTGTTGATGCCGCCTCCGGCGCTGAAGAGATGCAGATGCAGCGTGCCTTGCAGCAGCGCGGCGTTGCGGGCGCAGCGGGCGCGTATGGTGTAATCCGTGTTGGCGCGAATGAGCGGAGCGCCGAGCGCATCTTGCACCGCGGGCTGAGTCATCAGGCCGCGCGTGGGCGTGCTGCCGTTGCCGACGATCGAGTACGCGGCGCCCCAGACTGTGAAACTTTCTTCGTCAGTGCCGCCGGGCGCGAAAACGGAGTCGGGGGTCCAGCCGAGCGGATAGTGCGGGAGTGACGGCCCGGTGAAGCCGCCGTCGAAGCCGAGGTTGAGCCAATTGTTCATTTTGTTGCGCTCGCCCCACCAGAATAGACGCTGCGAATAGTCGATGACGCCGGCGGAATTGCTGAGTTCGACGAGCCGGAAAAGATTGTCGACATTGGTTCCGGCGAGAAGGATGGCGTCGGAGAAATCGACGGCGAGCGAGGTCGTGGTGTTATCGGCGATGACCATGTTGCCGCTGAAAAGTGAGCCGGGCTGTCCGGCGGGCAAGCCGCTGGCCGCGGTGTAGAAGAAACTGGCACCGCCTGCGCCGGTGAAGCAGAGAATGCGTCCGACCACGTTGCCGGGGCCGGTGGGAATGTTGGTGACCACGGCGCGTTTGCCGCCGCTGGCGGCCCATTTCGTTGCGGGGCCGGGCGCGGTGAGATAACCCTGGCGCGTTTTAAAAATGACGCAGACTTGGTGCACGCCTGCGGCGACGCTGCCTGCTGCGGCTGCGGTGCCGCCGCCGGAAGCGGCGAGTCCTCCGGTGTTTGCGGTGAAAGTGAAATGCGTCGAGTCCGGAGCGGCGGTGATGACGAAGGTTCCGTTGTAACCGGCAACGCCGATGCCGCTGGTGGTGACCAGTTGGCCGACAACGAAGCCGTGCGCGGCAGTGGTCTGAATGGTGGCGGTGGCCGAGGCGGCGGTGCCTGCGCCGGACGCGGCGAGGCCACTGGCGCCCGCGATGTAGGTGAACGTGGTGGTCGAGGGCGCGGCGACGATCGGAAACGTGCCGTTGTAGCCGGAAACGCCGACGCCGGAGATGGTGACAGACTGGCCGGTGGAGAGACCGTGCGCTGCGGTGGTGGTAATGGTGACGAGGAAACCGTTTTCAGTGGCGCCGGTGGGGCTGGCGGCAATGGTTACCGCGGAGGGCTGCGTTGCGCCGTTCGGACTTGCGGTGATGGCGACGATTACGTTTTCGTCGACGACGGTGGGGCCCGCGCCAGGTCCGCTTTGGCTGACGCGATCGAAATTCGTGTCGTCAAACTGGCGCGGCAGATCGTTGCCGGTTTTGCCGTCGCTGATGGCGAGATATTCGCGGCCGAAAAGCGTGGCGGAATTCGCGTAGGCGTTGGCGGCGAGGCCGCTGGCCACGGTGGCGAGTGTGCCGGGCGTCGTTTCTTTGTAGAGCACACCGTTCGAGTCCAGCGCCAGGGTGCGCAGCGTGGCGTTCAGCGTTTCGTACGTTTTTACGTAGTTGACGGTGGGATTGCCGGCGAGCGGTCCGAAGAGCGGCGCCAGGCCGGGACGGGTGGCCACGCCGCCACTGCTGAAGATGACGTCCTGGCAGTCGGGCGAAACGCCGTGCGGCAGGTCGGCGGGAGACATATCTGTCACCAGGCCGCCGAAGATTTCGATGGGTGCGTCGAATGATCCGAGTGTGCTCATTTGTGTTAGGCTTTGCAGGCTTCGCGGGCGCGTCCAGAACGCGTTAAATGCTTGGGCGACGAGTAATCGTCGCCCTTTTTGTTTTTGCGTGGCGTGGAGTGCGGGAGTCTTGCTCCCGCCTTACTGGCGAAGGAGTACGCTTAGGAGCACGGCGCGCGCCTTGCCTGGAAGAAAAGCGGCGGCGAGCCTCCGCACTCCCAAACTTGCTACTTCCCTGCTGGGTCTGGTTTGGGCGCGGATGGCTTGCGGCGCTGGCGCTGTTCCTGCGGGCCGAGGCCGTACTGCGCGGCTTTTTCGCGGTCGAGGATGGCGTGGCAGGATTTGCAGACGGCGACGCCGGGCTTTAGGAATTCGGCGCAGACCGGGCACTCGCTCATGGGCTTGGGATCGTAGAGCCAGGGCTTTTCGAGGCCGAGCGTACGCGCGGCGCGGCGTTCGAGATCGGTGATGAACATGGGATTCTTGCTGCGTTCCCATTCGAGGTCGGCGGCGGCGACGAGTTTGCGGTTGAATTCTTCGAGGCGGCGATGCGCGTCGGCGAGTTCGGCTTCGGTGGGCGCGGGACCGGCGGCGACGAACACGCCGTGAAAGCTGCCTTCGCCGGAATCGCTATTGAGCTCACGGGCGATGTCTTCGGCGATTTCGCGGGCGGTGATGCGAACCTCCACGAAGCGCTTGTCGCCCATGTCCATCGCGGCGTTGCAGCCGCGGATGGGCGTAACCGCAAAAGGCTCGCCAGGCTGCGGCGAGAGCACGTCCAGCGAGCCGAAGTAGGTGCGATGGCGCGGCGGCCACTTTTCGGTCGAAATGTTGACGAGAGAAACGACTTCGGTTACTGCTGACAAGCTACACCTCCGTGGGAATGACGGCTTCTGAAAATCGGCGTTCCGGCTGCGCTGCGTGCCTGCTTGCCGCGCTTGATGGTAGTCTTTGAGACATGCTCAGTCTTCGCGGCCTTGGCAAACCGCAATATTTGCTGCGCCCTTCGCAGATCGTGCGGCGGCTGCTGCGCGAATTGCGGCGCAATCCGCGAGAAGACACCGTGCGGCTTCCCTGGGGGATCGAGCTAATGCTGGATCCGGCGGATACCGTGAGCGCCGCGCTGCTGGGCCAGGGAATTTACGACCTGGTGACCACCGAAGTCCTTTGGCGGCTTACCGCCCGGGGCGAACGCACCGCGGACATCGGAGCGAATGTCGGGTATATGACCAGCGTGCTGGCGGCCCGCGCGGGAACCAACGGTTCGGTGATTTCCTTCGAGCCGCACCCGAATACGTTTGCGATTTTACAGCGCAACGCGGAGCGCTGGAATGCCGGCGCATCGTGCGCGCCCGTCTCCGCGATACACGGAGCCGTGAGCGATCGCGATGGTACCGCTGCGTTCGTGGCGCAGCCGAACGGCGATGCCAATGCCAGCCACGCATTTCTCGCGGAGGACGCGAATCCTTCGGCCGTGGAGGTTCGCGTGTGGAAATTCGCGAGCTTTCTGGGCGCAGGCCAAATGTTCGGCGTCGTCAAAGTCGATACGCAAGGCCACGAGCGCCGCGTGTTTGCGGGCATGGGCGAGGGGCTGAGCGCCGGACGTATTCGCGATATTGTCTACGAAGAAGAAGCCGGCTATCCGGCGCCCAGCCACGCCGCGCTGGAAAACGCCGGTTACGCCATTCTAGCCTTTGCAGAGCGCCTGAGCGGGCCGCGAATTATTTCGCCGTCGCAACTCTCGGCGCCGAAGCGTTCCTACGAAGTACTGCCCAGCTACCTTGCTACGCGAGATGTTCCGCGAGCGAAAGAGCTCCTGGCCCGCCCCGGCTGGCAGTGCCTGCACGGCTAGCGCTACGGAGCACCGGCCCTTCGTCCCTCAGGATAAACAGGATTGTGTGTGCTGCTACTGCATGCGGTACTGCACGACGACGTTGGCGTCGGCGGGACTGGTGGTGCAGCCAGCCGCGGCGGTTTGCACCAGCACCTGGAGCGCGGAGCCTGCGGCGTAATTCTGGATGATGGGTCCGCTGTCGTTGGCGGCGGCGGCGATGGTTACGTTGACGGGCGAAGTGCCGTCGGTGAAACGCACGACGGAGTTGGTGGTGCAGCCGGCGGGTGCGGTTTTCGCTTGCACTTGCACGCGCGTGACGGTCACGGCCTTGTCGGTGGTCCAGGTGGCGCCGGTCCATGTGGAAGTGAGCGCGCCTGGCAGAAAAACGTTTTGCTCGGCGCGCGGGCTGGCGGTGAAAGTTTCCGCGCCGAGGCCCACGCCTGCGTTCAGGTGCTGCACTTTCGTGTAATCCGCTTCGATGTCGAGCTGGCTCAGCGGATGCAAATTTCCGCCGGTCCAATTGTCGAGCGTGGCCACGTTGCCGGAAAGTTGCATTCCCGGAGAGCCGGAAAGCAGCGAGGTATCCGTGATGGTCAAAATCACCGCGCCATTTTTGTAGCAGGTCAGCGTGCTGCCTTGCGCCTCGAGGCGCAGGATATCGCCGATTGCCCCGGTGGACGCCGCGCTGGTGATATTGGTGAAGCCGCCGGTGACTTCCTTCTGGATGAACACGGTGGTGGAATTCTCGAAGCAACTGTACCAATTCGAGCCGGGAGAGACCCGGACGGACGGGCCGATAAAATCGGTGGTGCCGTTCAAGCTGGCGACCATGGCTTCGGCGAACTGATCGGAGAAAAAGGAATTGGGAATCCAAAAAGCGACATTGTTTCCGGCAGCGGTTCCCTGAATGGCATTGGAGGCGACGTTGATGCCGCCGTTGGTGACCGTGAAATTCGCGCCGATGGCGCCGTTCGCGCGGTTGAAGTTGTCGTACGCCGCATTGATGTAGCCGGTCACCGGAATGACGCCGGAAACGTCCGGGAGCGATTGCGTGCGATTACCGGTGAAGGCGCCGCTGACGGTGGACGCGGCGCCTCCGCCGACGAATTTGTAGGTGGTCGCGGACAAGCCGAAGGAGCCGAGCACGGTGGCGCTGCCGTTGGCAAGACCCGGCACGCTGGCAGAGAAATTGCCGGTCGCCAGGTTGTCCGTAAAGCTGGAGCCGGAGAACTGGAACGCGGTGCCGATCGAGGAGCACGCAAGGTTGTTAGCGGTAATTCCGCGGCAGAGCGTGGTGGAAACCTGGCCGGCCACGGGAGTGAAGCTGATGACGCACGCCTGGCTTCCGTTGGACGTGCAACTGGCGGTGACCTGCGACACCGGGCCTTGCTGATTGTTCACGTCGTTGGGAATGATGCGATAGAAGTAGGTGCCCGCGGCCAAAGTGCCGGCGGCATTCGAGACGCTGGGCGTTGCGGGCATGGCCATAGTGTAGGCAACCTGGCCGGAACCGGAAACGGCGATGGAAGAGTTTTGGTAGAGGTCCTGGTTGGCCCCGCGCACGATAACCGTATCCGCGCCGGAAAGGCTGCAACTGATGCCATTGCCGCCCAGAAAAACACCTCCCTGCCCAGGCGCCATCTCAAAAACCGGCTGTGCGCCACTGGCACAACCCTGGCCGTTTACGGTGAAGGATGCGAGCCGGCCCGCGCCGACATTGGTCAAGTCATATATGGGAACGGCTTGGCCGCCCAGCGGATCCGCGTACTGATGGGTGTGAATCTCAAAATTTGCCACGATGTCGGAAGAGGCCAGAAGGTTCAAGCGAATCTGCGGGTAGTGGCTGCTCTCGTTTACCAGGTAGGAGAATTTGTTGTTGCCAACGAACGCGGTGCTTAGATTGCCCTGCCCCTTGTCGTCCCACACCCATTCGCCGTCGCCGGTGGTGAGGTTGCGGACCTGAAAATCGCCCATGAGCTGCTGGTTGATGTTGCCGATGCCCTGATTGGCCTGGACGGCCAGGGTGGGAGGAATGCCCCAATTGCCCACGATGGTGTTGTTGAAGAGCACGCCATAATCCCAGAAATAGCCGAAAGCGCCGCCAAACTTGAGCGGCATGCTGTTGCCGCCGGCAAAATCCATTTGCCAGTAGGACTGCGCCGACACGTTGTTGCCATTGTTGTCCTGATCGTAGAACAGGCAGGACTGGTAGTTCTGCAGGCAGTTCATGTCCAGGTATTTGAGAGCATTGGTGCCCGCGGAGCCGGGGGTGAAGAGGAAGAGCGGGAAGGCGAAGCCGCCGACGCCGGCACAATAGTCGAGAGTGGAAGAAGGCGCGCAAGCGGTGGGCAAGCCCTCGATGGTGAGATTGCTTTTGATTAGCCAGGGATCGTTGAGAGTTACTTGGCTGCCGATAAGGATCTTGGAGAAGGTGCAGGGCGCGAGATCGAGAATCGAGTTGAAGTTATACGCTCCGCCGTTGGGGATGTACACTGTGCCGCTGGCTCCGGTGCAGGCGAGCCGGAGGTTCGGGCCGTTGTCGTGCAGCACGGTAGTGCTGCCGACGGTGGCGGTGGAGTTGGCGGCAAGCGTGACGGTGTTTCCGTTGATGGCGGTGATAGTGGTGTTCAGAGGCGCGCGCACGGCGACGGCAGTGGGAGTGGTCGTGGAAATGTAGGACGGCACAGCGGCGCTGAGGCCGAAGCCCCAATCCTCGAAGCTGGAATCCATGCCTTGCGAGATGCCCACGAGCGTGTAGCTCGAACAACTGGCTCCGGTGCAGCGGTAAATGTAGGCTTGCATCTGGCCGTATGGCTGCATCACCCACTTCACCACATTTTTCGCCACCACTTGAGGAGAAACCGCTCCGGGCGTGATCGTCCCGGTGTGATCCGCCTGGCCGGCCTGGTAGAACGTGAACGTTGTGCTCGTAGGAGTGGCGACGATGGTGAATTGTCCCTCGAAAAACTGGTCGCCGGTGCCGCGCGGAATATTGACGGGTACACCGGCCTGGAAATTGTGAGCTGCGGCGGTGGTGCAGGTGACGATGCCGCTGGCGCGGTTGCAACCCGAGAGAGTTGGGCCATTGAAGACCCCAAGAGTGGAGGCCCCGGTGGTGATGGTGAAAGGGGCGCTGGCAGGGCTTAGGCCGCCGTTCTTGTCGCGGGAAACAATTTTGTAGCTGTAGTTAGTGGTGCCGTTGAGGATGCCCGCGGACGTAACGGTGCCCGGGACGACGGCCACGATGGTGGCGCTTCCGCCGACGTTGCAAGGGTTGCAGTTCGCGTGCGTGATGTTGATCTGGCCGGTGCTCCCAGCCGTGACGGTGAAGGTGCCGTTGAGCGTGCCGTCGGTGGCGCCGGCGATGGTTACGCTCGATCCCGGCGCGTACGACGTGAATGGAACTTCCGTGAGCGTGCCTACGTTGCTGCTGATGGTGAGCAGTGTGAGCGCCACTGGAGCGCCCGGGGCGGTGAGCGTCGCCGCAGGTCCGGCCAATTGAATCGAGACACCGTGGCCAACGGCAAAATCGCTGGTGCCGCCGCTGCAAGTCATTTGATTGGAGCCGCTGGTGGTGGCGCAGGTGATGGTGGGCGGCGTGAAGTTGGAGTACGCGCCGTAACGCGAGATGTCGAACCAGGGATTTGGCCCTTTGTTGTGAAAATCGGCGTCGATATTCTGCTGCGCCGTGAAGGTGTTCTGGACGTTGGTCTGCGCGCCATTGCCGGGACCTAGCGGGCCGATCTCCGTGCCGGTTTCATCTTTGTAATAGACGCGCTTGTCGGCGGTCTTGGTGTAGAGATTTACGGTGCCGGCGCCGGCCGCGCCGGGTGGCGTGGATTGATTGGAAAGATTGAGCGTGCCGCTGGCAAGATTGCCGAGGACGGTGGTGCTGCCGCTGACGGTGAGGTTACCGCTAAGCGTGAGCGAGAAGGCGCTGACGTTGCCGGAGAATGTCGGCGAAGTCGGATCGATGGGAATGATGACGTCGGGCGTTTGTTTGGTGGTGATGCCGGGCCCGGAAATCTCGACCATGTATTTGCCCGGCGCGGCGTAGAAATGATAGTTGCCGAGGCCGTCGCTGGTGGTGGGATTGGCGAGCGCTTGCGTGAGCGCCGGGTCGGAGTAAATCAGCGCGAGCGGCGTGCACGGTTGTCCGGTGGCGGGCTGCGCACAAACGCGCACGGTGGCGCCGGCGAGCGGGACTCCGCGCGAATTGAAAACGACGTCGTCCTTGCGCGTGCCTTGCGCGTGCACCGGCCCGACCACGCCGGGCAGCACATGCAACACGAGCGCCAGCAATGCCCAGAGAAACGCCATGGATGTAGCGCGCTCGAAGCCTGGCTGGGCAGGCAGGCGCGACGGCGTTTTCGATCGTATCATTGAACTTGATGACTCCATCGACATAATCCTCACACCAAAAACCGTCCTCGATTCGCTCATGTTAAAATTTAGAGATGAATTCCTTGTCGGAAATTGAAGTCGAATTTGATCTAACGTTTGGCGAAACTTACCGGGCAGTCTTCCGGATGGCATTGTTTGCGTTAAGATACGTAATCCTGCTTATCTGCCTGGCAGTTCTCACGCTTTTGATTTGCTTATTCATCTACAACAGCAATTCATCTTGGAGTGGTGACGCAGAGGCCATATACGTATGGCTCTATCCTTACCTTGTTGGGGCAGTTCCCACACTTATCGTTATGATCCCCTTCATTTCGCTAGTTCGCGTGTGGATAATTCGCCGTACTCCCAGCGTTTCCGGAAGACGACGCTACACATTTTCGGATGGTGGAATCAAAATCGAATTTGATTCAGCGACGTCAGAATTGAAGTGGCCTTTTTATACGCGGATAAAGGAGACGACGGCTTTCTTTCTACTGTATGTGACAGGAAGTTTTTGCAACATTGTTCCCAAAAGATGCTTCGTTGACTCTGCGCAACTGGATTCTTTCCGTTCTCTTGTTCGAGCCCGCGCCCGGAAGTACAACCTCAAGAAGTGATCAGAGCAGCTTGCGGGCGGTGATGCTGAGCTGGACGATGTCGGTGGTGACGCTGGCGGGGTAGGCGCCGGCGGTGAGCTCGGTGCCGCCGCCATTGAAAGCTTTGAGCTTCCAATTGTTGAGCGCGGCGCCGGCGACGGCGATGTAGTAGCCGCTGTTGCCGTTCTGGCTCTCGCCGAAGGCTTGCACGACTTGCGTCGAGGGCAGCTTGTCGGCGACTTGCGTGAAGTCGAGCGTGTCGCCTCCGGTCGGATAGTTTCCGGTAAACGTGAGCGTGGCGATGGCGTAGACAAAATTGCTTGCCGAAGAATCCACGTTCAGCGGCGTAAGCGAAATCGTGATGGGCATGAAAGACTCCTTGGTGAGGTTAAGGAGGTAAAGGAAGCAAAGGAGGTAGAGGAGAAGGCTGGCTTATGCTCTTGCAGCATCCTTTACCTCATTTACCTCCTCAACGTCCTTTACTTCGCTGTTCAGAAGGGCGTGTAGCCGCTGCGCGATGAAAAGGGCCGGCGGCGGCGCTGCGATTGCTGTTCGCGGCGAACCGCGGCGCTGACCAGATCTTCGATGGCGTCGGAGGCAGCTTCATCCCACTTTTCGGCGAGCGGGCTGCCGCGCGACCACGCTGCCAGGGCCGCTGTCGCGTACGCGAGCGCTTCCTGGGCGTTGCGCACCAGCACTGGTGAAGTGGCGTCGGTCAGGTCCGGATACGCTTTCAGATAGCGCAAGCGGATCTGCGTGTCTTGCGTGGCGCCCAGGAAATAAAGCCCGTCGGCGCGCCATTCCCAAACGCTGAGCGTGGTGTCCTGCGCGCGCGACGGCAAGCCGCCGTGCTGCGAGAGGTCCACCATCTCGAGAAAATCCTGGCTCGAGCCGTTGGGGCGCTCCCACATTTTCAGCGGCACGAGCAGGTCCGTTGGGAGCTGATTGGGCGGCGCGGTGGCGTCGGTGAGCGAGACTTGCAGCGAAGTGTCCACTGCTGTGACGGCGGTGAGCACGAGGAGCGCGTCGTCCTGAATGAATCCGCCGCCGCCGGCGTTGCCGATAGCGCGCTGCACTTTGCGGTACGCGGAGTTGGCGTAAGGCAGCAGCACTGCGTCGGTGAACAGGTTGCCCTGCGCATCGTTGAGCAGCGAACGCGCTAACGCCGTGATTTGTCCCGCCGTGTTGTATGCACTTGAGCCTACGACTGGCATGCTGTATTCCTTGACGTTGACTGTCTGAGTGTAGTAAATCGTGCCACGCGTGGGGCGCGTCTCGGAGAATGCTACCAGTGAGGGTACTGGACGCGCCTCTCAAGCGCTGAAGGCTGGCGACAGCCTCCTGGGTTCGAGTCCCACATTCTCCGTTCCCCTTCAGCGCGTATTGTCATCTTAGCGAACCAGACCTTGACCGAAACCATCGCGAGCGGTATTCTTCGCTTGCTTGAGAGGCGCGTCCAGTACGCGTTAGTTTCGGGCGGCTGTCGCCAGCCGCCCTTTTTCTTTTCTTGCTACCCTTCGGGCAGCGGCGATTTCTGCAGATACGCGGCGACGCCGATGACCGCGTTGATCAGCGAAGCGGCGGCGCCGATGCGAAACGTTGCGCCCATTCCGGATTGCAGATTGAAGTGTTGCGGATCGATGCCCACCGCTGCAAAGCCCGTGAGCACGCCGCCGGCTGCGCCGCTGATCGCCGCGGCAAGAATGCCTCTCAGCCAAATCTCGATTCGTGTGATGTTCATTGGTTTGTTGGTTTCAGTAGCGCGGACACTCTTGTCGGCGCGGCGTCAACACCTGACTTGGCGTTGGGCGGCTGGGCTTAAGCTGCACAGGCAAGAGTGCCTGTGCTACCGGGCGCGATATATCGTGCCCCTACAGAACGGAGACGAAAGGCTGTTGATGGAACGCGGGCGTGGCGTCGTCGAGGACGTCGTAGGCCCAGTCGTCGTAGTGGCGCTCTTGGCGCGTTTCCCGTTCGTAGAGTTGTTTCTTGGTTGTGGCGCGCGGAGATTTGCGCGACCACTCGATGGCGCGGGCTACGTGTTCCGCTACGGTGGGCGAGAGCTGCAAGAATCCGCCGACGGGCGTTTCCAGCGTGAAGCAATGCTCGTATTCGCCGCGCGAGGGATACGGGCCGAGCGCGGGAATGCTGATGGCGTTTTCACGTTCGATCGTCTGGGCGTACCAGTTGCGGGGCGAGCCGTAGGTTTCCGGCGGCACCCAGCGTTCGATATGCCAGCGATTGAGCGCGGGATACTTGGGTTCTTGGCGCAGTTCGACGACTTCGCGCAGCAAGCGGCCGTGTTCGTCGCGGTCCTCGAATTTGCCGCCGATCCAGGCGAGGCGATTCCAGCCCCACACGGCTCGATAGTTCGGCTCGCCGTAGCGATTGCGTCCGCCGGCGAGTTCGAGACGCCAGGCGACCGCTTCCGGAGTTTCGTGCGTTTCGCGAAGCACTTGAATCATTGGAGCGTCGGTTTGGCAGAGAACGGTACGGTCGGATAAGACGAAGAACGAGAGGCCGAAGTCTTCCCCTGCGGCGAGAACTCCACCGTCTTCACGACAAATTTGCGGTCCACACAATCCAGGATGAGATCACTGACTTTGCCAACTTGGCCTTCGACAATCGCATTGTGTTCGCGAGCCGTAGCTTCGCAGCGAAGCACCGTTCCGCGATCAAGTTTTGGCAGACCGGAATCCAGTTGCACACCGATGTCCGGCGCAATCATGGGCCGAAGAATGGCGAGGTCGCGCTGGGTATCGACGCGCAGGAACACGAAGACCAGCGGCTGCGGCTTGCTCCGGGCAGAGATCACGCCACCGAGCAAGAGAGCCAGGCCGCCGATGAGAATTCGTCTCATTTTTGAGAGGAGATAGAGGAAGTAGATGAGGTTAAGGAAGTAAAGGACAAGAGAGCGCACGCACACTTCATTGTGGAGGTGTGCATGCGCTTCTTGCGTCCGCTTCTCCCAATCCCTCTTTCTCTTCTCTGCTTCTTAGTAACCGCTGGGTCGCGCCAGCGTGTCGATGAAAGCGCCGGTGCGCGGCGAGTCATCCCACACCTGGAACGAGGTGTCGAAGTAGAAGATGAAGGACGCTGCGAGGCCGCCGCTGGCGCCGTAAATCGGGAACACGGTGTTGCCGTTGACTTCGTAGAAGTCGATGTCCTTGAGCACGGCGCGTCCCCAGTGCGAGAGGTCGAGGAAGTCGACGCGAGTCTGGTCGGCGTTGACGCTGGACTTGATCGGGATGCCGCTCATGGTCTTGCGGCCGCTGAAGAGCAGATCCAGGTCGTTGCCGTCCTTGCCGCCGCCTTCCTTGATGATCTGGCTGACGGTAATGCCGAGATTTTCCCACGCATGTTCCTGTTCGACGGCCATGTACGCGATGAGCTTGCTCACGTGGTTGATGCCGAGAGCCTTGCGCACTTTGTTGATCGCCAGGCGCACGTTGCTGGGCGTGAGTGCGGCGTTGCCAGCGTTCACGCGCGGCGTGGCGAGCTGCACGGGATACGTGGCGCGGTTGAGGTTGAGCCATGTGCCGGTGGTCGCGTTGTTCTGGTGATATTTGATGCCGAAGAGCGAAACCGGCTGCGCGCCGCTGAGGCCGTCGTGCACGAGCACGTCGCCGTTGGTGAGGCCACCCGGATTGACGTCCACGGTGATGGTCTGCGTGGCGCTGATGGGATCGGCGGCGACCACGTTGGCGGTGCCGCGATTGGTGGTCAGCGTCGAATCGTAGACTTGAATGGTTTGCCCCACGTACACGAGCGCCGCGCCCGGAGGCGTGGCCATCGTCCAGGTGGTGCCGGCGAACGAGCTGACGCTGCCGAGCACGCCGTTGCCGGCGGTCTGCATCAGCTTGTCGAGAAACGCTCGGAATTGCTTCATGCCGTTGGCGACTTCGCGCTTGGCGGCATTTTCGATGGCGCGCTCGCGGCCGCTGGTGGCGTACTCCACCAGCTTGGTGATTTCAATCGCGAAGCGGAAGAAAATCGGCGAGACCTGCGCGACGTCGTACGCCGTGCCGGAACCGCGCCCGAGGTCGCCGCCGTCCGCATTGTACGAACCGGCTTTGCCTCCGGGATTGACTTGCAACGGCAGGCGCATGTTGCGGCTCGAGATTTTCTCGATGTCGCCGCGCTGCTGGATCATGGTGAGCAGAATATCGTCGCGCTCGTAGAGCAGGGGCACTTTGTCGCGCACCTTCTCGAGCTGCAACGCGATGACATTCGCGTTTGCTTGTGCTGGCATCTGTTGTTCTCCTTAGATGATTGCGTTCCGCGGAAACACTGAATTCATTGCGCCTGGCTTGTACGCCGGGGCGGTAAGGGCGCAGCATTGCTGCGCCCCTACTTGGCACGTTCGATGTGCTTGAGTCTCGGTGCTCGCGGAATCACAAAGGCGTCTTTTGAGAAGGCGCCGAAAAAGATTGAAATCGAATTGTTAGCCGCGCCTCAGAGATCGAGGATTTGCTGGTCGCTGAGTTTGCGGTAGTCGACGCTGCGGCGTGATGCTGCCGCTCCCGTATCCTGAATCGTGCGAGAAGCTTCGCGCGAAGTTGTGCCGCCGCGGCTCGGTGACGGCGCGGAGGCCGTGGCTACTTCCCTTTTCGCCGCGGAAGCGACGGATCTTTCGCTCTTTGCGCCGTGGGCTACGAGCGTGGTGCTGGTCCATTCGCTGATTACGCGGCGTGCTGCGCTCGGCACGAGCTGCTGGGCGCGTTCGCCGATCAGGCGCACTACGTGCGCGCGAGCCGTGTCGTCGAAGCGCCGCGCCGCCAGAATCTGCGCGATTTGCTCGCCTAGTTGGCGATCGCCTTTGAGCGCCGCTTCGACATCCTGCCGCACGGCTGCGCCGAGGCGTTCTTGTAGTGGCGCAGCATGCTGCACCCCAGCTTGTCCGGAGGTGCTGTACTTCGCGGCGTTCGGCAGGGCTTGCTCGATGGTGCGCGAGATTGCGGTGCCCACGCTGCGCTCTAGCTCTTCATTCGCGGCGCGTTCAAATGCGATGTAGGCGGCGGTTTGCGTTTCGTTTGCAGATGGATGGCTCGATTCTGGCGCAGCATGCTGCGCCACTGCAGCGGAAGGCGGTAAAGGCTGAGCGCCATGGACAGTCCTGGCAGGAACAGCGTTCACTTCTTCCAGGGCGCGCAATCCTGCGAAGACCATTTCGCGAAAGGCGGCGGGGTCGTCACGCAGCATGCGTTGCGCCAACTGCGCGCGGTTGGCGCTGACTTGCTCGGGTGTCCCAGCAGCGGTACCAAAATACGCCGCATCAATTTCGTCCAGCATGCGCGCACGTTCCGCAGCCGTCTTCGCCTGACTCAATCCGCCCGGATACAACTCCCCCAGCGCGCGAACCTCTTCCGGCGCGGCAAACGGACCCGCTGCAGCCGCTCCCGCGGTCTCTGCCGTCGCCACCGGAGTGGGCGAGCCTTCCTCCGCCACGTCAGGCTTGCGTTGTGTTTCTGGGCTACCGCCGACTCTCGTATCCCGCGATTCGGGGGCGATCTCCAGAATCTGCTCATCCGTCAGGGCGAACAGTTCCGTGCCACTTGCTTGCGTAAGGCCGGCGCTGGATTGATTTTGCACCCTACACTCCTTATTCAAGGCCGCTTAGAGAAGAACATTCTTAACAAAAAAGGGGCCATCTAATCAGGGAACGGCTGTGCACTTCTAGTCGAGCTCACTCCCGTTTAGACCGATTCCTGCCGGTTATTGGCACGGCGGGATCGCAAATTGCTGGCACCTTCGCGCTTACGTCCGCATTGGTTGGCAATTGCAACAGCACGGATTCTTTTTCCTCTGTGTCGCAACGGCACTCAGAATCGCACTTGGGAAGCAGCAGTTTATAGTGGAACGTAACCTCGAAGCTTGTTGGCGAGTGCGGCTCAAACTCCCACGTTTTCATATTCTCCCTGGCTGCCTGCACTAGCATCGCGGGACCGGTTTCGGCATCGATGGACGAGACCCTGGTGCCATTCGTGGAGACCTGCAGGGTGACAATTCCCTGGATGCGCGCCGATGGCGCCGTGCGCGGGTAGAACGGCACCGCGGCGCCAATGACTCTGGGCAAACGCGCCCTTGGTTGCTGCGCGGCTGACGGAAAAAGCAGCACCAACAGTGCTACCGTGGCCGCGATCCTTACAAAGGCGATCATTTCATTCTTTCAAAAAATCCTTCAGACTCATGGGTTTACCGATGACTCCGGAGTTATCGTAGAAGTATACCTTATTTTCCCGTGCCGCGAAAATTAGGTTGATTTGGCCCGGAACAACCGCAGATTTGTCTGCTTCCGACGGCGGCTGGTTCCAACCCTTACCTTTGCCGGTTGTGCCAGCCGGGTGCACATGAAAGGCGACCTCGGGATTCACGATCGAGTACGCCGCCTTAGGATCCGCGGGTACGTAGGACGGCGAAACCTTGGTGTCGACGTCGGGATTGGCGTAAGGACCAGGCTTATCGCGCGATATCACCCAGTTCCCTGAAGCATCTAAACCCGCGACACCATACTCTTCATGAAATCCGCCCCTCTTGTCATCGGCGGTTGGGGCGTTGCTGTCGTTAATAGCCTGTACCATCTTCGCCTTGACTTGCGCCGGGATTTGCGAGGCCAGGCTCTCTGGAGTTTGCCTCTTTGATGCGTTTTCCGCGGTGTTCGGAGGCTGCTTTTGTGTGCCTTGGGACTCGTGGACCAAGACGTGGTGGCCATCGATGGTGACCCAATGGTCGCCCGGACCATCGTGGTCGTCGCCAGGCTTTGGCGCTCGCTGCGCGGCACTCGTCGTATGCAGCTCGCGCGGTCGAACCTCCGGTCCGGTGCGGTCGCGGCGGACCTGCGAAAGCACCGGAGCAAGCGAGGCGAGGTTCAAGGCAGAAGTCGTGTTGCTTGCCCGCAGGTGGGCTTCGGCGTGGGCGCGGACGTTGGCGAAGCCGGCGGGGTTGGTCATGCGGGCGGCTTGGCCGGCTTCAGAGCTGGCCCAGCGTTTGCATTCCTCGAATTCTACGGCGTGGTTGTCGAGCAGATCGTCGACTGGCACGGAAGGCAGCACCAGGACTTGTGACTGGTGATTAGTGACTGGTGACTGGTTTCGCGTGCCTGCGGCGTTCGAGTCGCTCGCGCGGGTGATTTGGTCGTTAGGGCTTTCTTGGGCTGGCGCAGCATGCTGCGCCACTACAGCGGAGTCGGAGGCTGCGCCGGCGTGGGTGGCGCCCGATTCGTTCATAGTGATTACGATTGGTGCGCTGGCGAGGAGTTGCTGGATTTCGCGCAATTGTTTGTTGCGGGCGTCTTCGCCGGGGACTACCAGCTCGGTCAGGCCGAGCACATTTTTGATGTAGCCCATGTTGGCGGGCTCGGTTAGCGCTTGCTGGATCACTGGATCGTTGACACCGAAAAGCTGCTGCAGGATGCCGCGTTGCTGCGATTTGAGTCGCGGAAAGGTTTCATCGGCTTCGGGATGCACGGAAATGTTGCCTTTCAGGTCCGCGATGCGGATGGTGCGGGCATCGAGTACGCCGTCCGGGCCGAGCAAGGGAATTTCCACGTCTTCGGGACGATTTTTGCGGAAGGAATCGACGCCGAGGAGAATCACGTCAGCGTAAAACTGCTTCATGCGGCGCCAGACGAGTCCGAGGCGGCCGAGCGCCTGATCGCGCGCGAGTGCGTAGCCGCTGGCGGTCTTCACATCTTCCATGTTGCCGCCGAAGACGGCGGGAAAGAGCCCCGTCAAGAATTGCGCGACTGGGCCGATCAATTCCTGTTGGTGCTGCACCATGTCCGGAGGAACGCGCGCGGGCTGCGGCTGGAAAAATCCCGCGGCAAGCGGCTGGCCGGGACGCGCGCGCGCCGGGAAATGCGCGGCGGGTTCGGCGACCTGATTTGCGAGGGCATCGAAATCGAGCACTTGCGGATCGGCGTAAATCGGCGGAATGCCGTATTCGTAGGTTTCCGCCTGCATATTCGAGAGAACGTTGTAGCGCTCCTGCACTTGCACGAGCGAATCTCCTACGCTGGGGCGGTTTTGGCCGTCGCCAGGGAGAGCGTGGAGCACGCGCCAGTGATCGTCCATGGATTCGCTGCGCGCTTCGCAATAGGCATCGCCGGCAAAGGCCACGTAGCA
Source organism: Candidatus Dormiibacterota bacterium (assembly GCA_035601655.1). Lineage (GTDB taxonomy): Bacteria > Acidobacteriota > Terriglobia > Acidiferrales > UBA7541 > Acidiferrum. The sequence goes on along the minus strand of DATNNV010000060.1, from coordinate 7,067 downwards.
GCCTTCGGGGAAGAGCGCGAGGAGTTCGTTGCGCGTTTCCACGTCGTCAATCGCGTAGAAAGCCCAGGGCCGCAGCCAGGTGCGGTCAAAAGTAATCAAGTTCAGCAGCGCGTCGCCGGGATGAATGGAAGGCAGGCCTTGTTCGACGCTGAGGCGGGAGACGCGCGCATAAACATCTTCCGCGCCTTGCGACGGCGACGTTTCGATTTTATTCGCGGCGTGCGGATACGCGGCTTTCAGCTTGGCGCGATGCACTTCCGCCTGCCATTGCAGGTATGGATATTCGTGCATTTCGTTGGCCCAGACGGGCGTGTTCAGCTCGAGGCCGCCGGCGATGCTGATCACTTCCTGGCCGTTCGGGACGCGGCGCGTGCCTACAAAGCGCGGGACGCTGACGCGTTCGGCGCGGCGTAGATTTTCGTGGCTGAGTTCGGCGCCGCAGCCGGGGCAGCTCGGGTGACTGGTAATTGGTGACTGGTGACCTGTGTCGGAACCTTCGTCGGTGTCACCGCTTGCCTGGTCTGCGTTGGGCGGCGGTACTTCTTTGTTGCAGCGCGGACAGACGTAGGCGTCTTCGCCGAGCGGGATCTCGACGGCTTCGAGAATGTTTTCGTCGTGGAAGCCGAAGCGCTGGCCGTCGGCCACGTAGCGCACGTAGGCGCCGAGTTTGCCGTCGGTCCACAGAAAATAGCCGATCGAGGTAAGCAGATGCTCGACGTGATTATTCTGCTCGATGAGTTGCGCGACGTCGCTGGCGGAGCGCGCCGCGGCAATGTCCTGCAGCGATTGCGCGGACTGGGGGTAGAAGCGCACGCTCGGGACATCCTGCGAAAGCACCGCGATGAATGACAGGCCGAAGCCTTGATAAAAATTGGTGACGAATTGATAGCGCGGCATGTCTTCGAGCTGGCGATCATCGTTGAAGCGCTGCTCGAACGGCAGATGCCAGTTCATGTCGTTGGGATTCCACCAGGCGTATTGCAATCCTTGCCAGAAAAGCCGCGCCTGGCGAATGCGGCGGATCTCATGCCGCCGCGCGGAGACGCCTTCTTCGCGATACTGGCGTACCAGCTCGCGCAGCGCGTTTACCAGCCTCGGCTTCAAGTCCTCAAGCCGCTCGTTATTCGGTCCCAGCGCGGCCGATTCGTGGCCGTCCGTGTAGCTCACCCCTTCAGGGGTGAGGCCTTTCCCTTGCCTGGCTGGGTTCGCGCCATCGAGCGCAAAATCCTCAAGCCTGAAGGCCTGAGCTACAGCGCTTCCGGCATTGCCATCCGCCGGTGCAAGAACGCCCGGTTGTATCGTTCTAATCGTGTTGTCGTAGTCGGTGCTCATTCGCCTATCCCGGCTGAAATTGTTGCTGTGAAACTTTGGTATTGCTGACGGCTCGAAACGAGGTGGCGCATGATTCGCAGAGAGGTCCCCGCAATGCGGCCCCCGCTTGCAGCGCTGGCGTTGATCGCTTGTCTATCGCTGCCGTTCGGCCGGCTGGACGCCGAAAAGGCCCGGCATGCCTCGCGCAAAGTGCCGAAAGTCGAAATGTCGCTTAGCGGGCCGACCACGGTGCGGCCCAACGAGTCGCTCGAATCGCAGCGCTACAGGATGCTGCTGACAAACCGTTCCTCGGAGCCGCTAGTCTTATTTGTGCGCAACGAATATTTGATGAACGCCCGTTGGGACTGGACGGTTACCGACGCCAAGGGCGCGCCGATTGGCATGGAATTTATCCTGCACGGCTATTGCGGCACCGTACCCTACAGCGCGGACGCCGAGATCGCGGCGCGCCGCATTCACGACGATGAAGTGATCGCGCTCCAGCCTGGTGACAGCCGCGAATTCCCCATTCCAGCCGGCCCTTCGGACGATTACAGCTTCCCTCGCGCCGGCATCTACCATTTGTCCGTGACGATGACCTATGTGCCGCCGAACGCCGGCGAATTCCTGGACCAGCGCGGCAAACGCTGGAAAGCGTATGGCTACGATCAGTGGGACCTGAGCGAACTTAGCCCGGATGCTTTCCAGACGCTGCAGAACAGCCTTTCCGTACAAACCACCTCGAAAACCTGGAATCTGGAGTTGACCTCGAGCCGCCGGCCTCGGTAGGCCGCCAGGCAGCTCGTTCCCATTCAAACCTATTAGCTGTGCGGCACCGCGCGACTGGCTGGGGGCGCGGAAGCAGCGCTTGCGTCAAGGCCGGCGGCATCGTGTGCGGCTTCGTTTTCGCGCCATGCTTGCAGTTGATGCCAGGAGCGGCGGCGCGAGCGCGGCACGGGTTGCGGCTTCGGCGGCTCCGGGAATTCGACCGGCGGAAAGCCCGCCGTGCCCAGCAGCGAATTCGTCAGCGCACGATTCTCGGCGCGCAAACGCGTCACTTCGCCCTCGAGCAAGCCGACGTACCTCGACCGCGCGAATGCTTTCAAGAAATCGAACATATTTGTTTGCTTGGAATCGTTGGTGTCAGGCTGGGCGCTTGCGTGACCGAAGGACGAGGCTCCACGTGATGTTCGTGAGCGTCAAGATTATCCCAACCAAAAACACGCCGAGCGAGGCCAACCCGAGCAGTGGGCGAACGGTGTCGCCCCACGAACCGTCGAGTCCCGCCAACGCTGTAGCGCCGCACATTCCGGCGACCGCCAACGCGTTACAGCGGAACGAGAGACCTATGAGTTTGTGATTCACCTTAGACGAACAGTTCCGGTCCAGACGCAACTGGAGAATTCCCAGCAGGCCGAAGACCGCTCCCGGAACCAGAAAGAGGAGCACTTGCGGGTCTTGCGCATACGGGTGCTCAAGAAGTCCCACGGCGCAGTAGGCGGGCGGCACGATCCCCCGGCCAAAACACCACAGCGCCAGTGCCAGTGACAAATAGCCGGCGACGGTGAGCCCCAAATAGAAAACGTCTGGGCGCCTAGTTTTGACCTCAAGCGGGAAAGCAGCTTCGGCTCGCATCCCGACTATTAGACACCGGATGAAGCTCGGCGGTGCCTCGATCGGCACGGCCATGCGCGCGAAAGTTACCCGCGGCGGCGCGGTAGTCTTGCCGGGCGAAATTGTTTGTGCGCCTCGGTTTCGAGTCGCTGGTAATGGATGGCGCGCGATGTGGCGTCTTGAGCGGTGACTTGGCGCGCGATTTGTTCGCCTAACGGCATGCCGGTTACGAAACGCGTCGGGTTGCCAAAGTCGCGTTGACCTGGCCCTGCGATCGAGCCGGGCGGGGCAAGCCCCGCCCCTGCACCCCCATTTAAATTTGCCAGGCGGGCGCCGGAGACCAGGCCGTAGCGGGCGGCGTCGGCGGCGTCATCGCCATCCATTTTGCGAATGTCTTCTACGCGATTGGTGTCGCGGACAAGTTGCGGCAATCCCTCGATGAGCTTGGCGCAATTCTCGGTGATCAGCCAGGAATCGCTTTCGAGCAATTGGTACATCAACTGCCAGCCGCCGATGCGGTCGTCGTCCGCGGCGCAAGGCCGCGGCAAGCCGTTCGAGACGAGCACGTCGCCGAGCTGCTCGGCGATCGAGGCTTCCGCGGTGCGATGCGCAAATGCATCCGGCGACAAGAAAACTTCGGTGATGCGCTCGCGGCCGCTGCGCTCGGCAATTCCCTGCGCGAGCATGCGCGGCGAGAGGCCGGACTGCACGAATTCGCGGTAGGTGATGATGCGGCAGTTGACAGTCGATAGTTGACGGTCGATAGCCGGAGAACCCTCTTGCAGTTGAATCTTACTGTCGACTATCGACTGTCGACTGTTAACTGCCGGCGTCGGCACGGCGCAGTGCCAATACACGGCGCTGGGATGCTGGAAGCCCCAATCGATGGAGATCCAGCGGGGCCACCAGGGTTCGAGGCGCAATTCTTCGGGGCGCGCGGTGTGGCGGCCGATATCAAAGACGTCGAAATACTGGCCGGCGAAAACGTTCCAGTCGCCATCGAGAAAAGCGCGGCGCAAATGTTCGGGCAGCGCTTCGAGTACGCGGCGATAGGCGGCGTCGTTCGCGTAGATCGGATTGTCGGCAAGGCGCGCGCGGATGAAATCGTAGTCAGCGGCATCGTAGAGTTCGGGCCGCTCGAATCCGGGCGGCGGGACGTGATCGACCCACAGCGCTTTGACCCAGGCGTGGCCGATGTTGCCCGGGTTAGTCGCCCCAGCCATGCTCGGGTGCACACGTTTGCCCGCGAATTCGCCCGACGGATAGCGCTGGACCGGGCAGCGATTGCGCGAGGTAAGAAATTGCCACTGCTTGAGCGTGAAGTGCGTCAGCTCATCGAGTCCGATGAAAAGGAACTCCGCGCCTTGATACTGGTAAACGTCGTTTTCGTTGCGGCAGTAGCCAAAGCGCGTGGTCGAGCCGTTCAACCAGGTGACGACGTGCTTCGATTCGTTGTAGCTCTTATAAAACTGGCGCGGAACATCGCGGCGAAAATAGGCCAGCAGCGATGACTCCAGCTCCGGATACGTGCGGCGGAGCAGCAGCGTGTCCGCGCCGGGAACTTCGTTGGCGATCTGGATGGCTTCCCAGAGCAAGGCTTTCGTTTTGCCGGGGCCGGCGGCGCCGCCGAAAAGCCGATATTTCGCGCACGATTCATGAAATTCTGACTGGCGCGGGAACGGTTTGTAGCAATCGTCGAGGCGCAGCGCCTTTTGCCTTTTCGATTTTGTGCGGATCGGCATACTCGATGGAATGTTCCGTTTACATCGAAGGCCCGCCTCAGAAGGCGGGCCCTACAAAGAGTCTGTCGGGGGCGGCAAGCTTGACGACGGTGAACTGGCGCTCGGATAGGACACGCCGGGCTAAAGCCCGGCTCCTACATGGCGCGGAGTTTTTTGCCGATCAGGTAGGCTACGGCGCCGCCTACCAGCGCGGCGGCGGTGGGCCAGTGGTGCAGGCTAAGCACCACGCCGGCCACTACCGCGGCTACGCCAGAAATTTCCACCATAAGGCCGACAAACTCGAGATGCCCGCTGGATATCGTTGTCATGATTTTCGTTCCTCCTGGAGTGTTTTCGCGTGGCGCGTCAGTCTTCGCGTTTGGGACGCACCAGATCGAAAATGATTTCCTGCGGCTCTTCTTCCGGCGATGCCGCGCTTTTGTAGCGCATCTCGGTGAGCTTTTCGACGGCGCGCTGCCTGACCTTGTCGTCGCCCGAGTTCAGCAAGCCGACCCACACCTCGAATAAATCGACGCGCTGGTGAATTTCCTCGACGAAGTCCGCCGGATCGAGCGGCAGCGGCCCTTCGCCGGGCGGATACTTTTTCTTTTCGCTTGGGACGCGCAGCTCATCCTCTTTCAGGTCAGGGTTTGTAAGTACAAACCCTGAAACCCGTGTTTTAGAGGACTGCCGCTTCTTTCCGTTCGTGCCCTCAGCCAGCTCAGCGTGCGCATGGCGGTCCGCGCCTGCCGCTGCGGAGGCAGCGGCAATTGCAACGGAAGCTCCGCTCGCGTCGTCAGAGCCAGCCTCGGGCAGCAACGGCGGTGCGGCCGCCGCTGGAACAGACGAGGAAGCTTGGTCATGTCCGTTTATGCGGGATCCGGCGCGCGTGGCGCCGTCCGCCTCAGCAGCAGGATTTGCGCTGCCGTTTGCATGACCATTGGCTTTCTTCGCAGCGTGGTTCCGGGTGTTCGGATCCGCGCCGTGGTCCGCTGGGGCAGAGCCCTGGCGAACCGGCGACGAGCCGCGCGTCCGGCGAAGTGTTGGCGAGGAGTTGGCGTCCTCGGGCGTGGGGAGCGCAGGCGCGGTTGAGGTGCCTTCCGCGCCGTTGGTTTTTTCCGCTCGCATGGGTGTCTCCGCTAATTTGGTCGTTCGTGGCGCGCGGCGCGTTGTGCGCCAGGCGGCGTAGCGCGTTCGGTGCGGCCGCGTTCCGGGAAGCCGTGGGCCCACAATCCGAGAATGGCGCCGTTCACCGCGTCTTCGTGCCGGCGGCAATAGAGCGAGCCGCACTGGCGGCGCCGGCTGCACGGAACCCACGCGTGGGGGTCCCATCCGGCGCGGACGTAGGCGATGCAGCGTTGCTGGCGCGTTGCGTACATGATTCCAATTTCGCGGCGTTTGACGGTGCTGCAGCTCAAGCTGCTGCGGCGTAGCGGCGGCGCGACCAAAGGACCACGCGGTCGCACGGCACAACCGCAGAATCGCAGATCGCGCCGAGGGCGTCCGCGTCGAGCGGCGTGTCCGCACGAAGAAAGTGCCGCGCACTGGTGCGATCAGCGGGCGCGAAGTCATCGGCTTCTATTTCGCCAGGGGCACACTCGGCGTCCGCGTAGGCTTGCCCGAGTACGGCGCGCCACAGCTTTTGCTCCGGTGTCAGCAGCATGATGCGCTCCGGTCAGACGAGCAGCTTGGCGGTCAAGCCGGTGCCGCCGGTGGACGAGACAAAGCGAATGCGCAGAAAACGCGCCTGCACACCGCCGACGGTGCGCGTTTCCCCGGCTACTGCGGTCGAGGCGTCGATCTGAAAGTATTCGGCGTCGACATCGGCCATCGCGCCTTGCAGCACGATGCTGACGGCGGTTGGCGCCGTTCCGAAGACGGTCTGCCAGCGCACCGCTGTGCCCACGTCTGGTTGCCCGGCGTAACTCGGCAGCGCGAATTGCGTGCCGGAGGTGGCGGCGCCGGGAAAGGCCTCGTTGTTGAAACTGAAACCTACGTCGCCCGGCGAAAGTGAAATCGGCGGGGTGACATTCTGATACGTCGGCATCTGGGCTCCTTTGGGCGCACACACGTACGCCGGAAGCGCGCTATAAGCGCGAAACTCGTTAAGCCGGCGGCGGTACGCGGCGCGGCCTGTTTTTTTCGGCTCTAGGTGGAGGAAGAAGAGAAGAGCGAAAAGCTCTCTCTAAAAGCAAAACGCCCCGGCATCGCCGAGGCGCACTTTCTTACAGGAGAGAGTATAGCACATTTCTAAGATTTGTCAAGGAAAATCTGCACTCATATCATAGCTCGTTAGAAATGTCCCCTAGGTTAGCTCGTTAGAAGTGTCCCCTTGTGGGGTTTGAAAGGGTGGCGTGGTGGGGGCCGGAGCGGAGCGCGGTGCCGCGGGTACCGCGGCACGGTCGGGCGCAGCGCAGGCCC
>DATNNV010000059.1:0-56952 GCA_035601655.1 Candidatus Dormiibacterota bacterium | reverse complement strand
CGGCGCCTTCGCGCGGCGCTTTGCTGCCGGATGCGAGCGGGCTTTTCGTTTCGGATGCGGCGGCAGGCCGGGTGGCGCCAATCGATATCGTGAATCGCCGGGTGATGCGGCCGATTCCGGCGGGGCAGAATCCGGGCGCGCTGGCTTTCAATCCGGGCGAGAATCCAAATTTATTGCTGGTGGCCAATCAGGCGTCCGGCGATATCTCGGTGATTCGCCTGCGGTCGGACGGGCAGAGCTTGCTGACGATGATTCCGGTGGGGCAGAATCCGCAAGACCTTGCGGTGAAATTGTTCTGAGGCATGAGCATCGGACAAACTAGCGGTTGATGTGGAGGCCCGCGGAGAAAACTCACGCGGTGCGAGCCTTCACGCTATTTTACGGGCCAGGAAAAATGATCTTCGCCCAGGGCGATCTCGAGGAAGCCGCTGGCGGGAAGGACGTCGACGGGCAAGCCGCCGTGCCACAAGGCCACGCCGAGGTTGAGCTTGCCGCAGCCCGCGGGGCAAATGGCGTCGCGGCGCACGGCGATTTCCAGAGTGCGATCGAAGGCCACTTCCAGCACGCTCTTGGGATTGAGGAGGCAGATTTTGTCCTGCTCGATGGAAAATTCCTCGACGCGTCCGCGCAGCAGCTTTACGAGGACGATAACTTCGTGCGCGCCGGCGATGGTGACGCGAAACTCGGGATCGTCGATTTCGGAAAGGGCTTCCGGAAAGAGATCGACGCGTACGCAAAAACGCTCGTCTTCGAAGCCATAGCGCAGTTCGTGCAGATAGAAAATGCGGCCGTGCATGGAGCCGCCGCGGCGCTCCGGCGAAAAGAGACCGGCGCCGAGCCATTCGAAATAGGAAGTGTCGCGGCCATCGACCTGCACGTTGAGCATGGACGTGGGAGGGATTTGCAGCGCGTGCTCGGGCTGGCGCTTGATGGGCTTCGCCAACTCTTCCGGCGCGTCCTGGCCGATGGCGAGATACACGCCGGTAAGATGCTTTCGGAAAAGTGCATCGAATTCGGCGTCGTTGGCGGTGCTGTGTTCGGGACCGAACCACCAGCACCAATCGCTGCCTTCGGCGGCGAGCAGAGACTCGAAAGCTTGCGCTAGAGCTTCCTCGCCGGGCGCGTCAGGCAAACCTTTCTTGCTGGCTGACGCAGCGCGGCCGTAGGCTTCGCGGGCGTCCCACAGCAATTCCCACGCGGCGATATCTTCGGCGGAACCGATCCACACGTCGAAGTTGGCGTTGATCCAGGAAGCGGGGAAAATTCCGGTGATCGCGGGAACTTCTGTCGCTGCAGCCACGGCTTCGCTGGCGGTGAGCGCGCGAAAGTCCTGGTCGTCCTGGATGCGACGATAGAATTCGCGGAGAAAGTCGCGGCCGTTGCCCGGGTAATATTCCCAGGCGTTTTCGCCGTCGAGGAAAATACAGGCGGTGATGGGAGCGGCGGATTGCACGCGGTCAGCGAGCGCGCGCAGCCTGGCATGGAGGTCGGCAGCGGCGGCCTTGCCGTCCATGCGGCTGTATACGAAGCCGATCAGATCGGAGATATGGTGGTCGCGGAAGAGTCCGGTGATGCGTTGCTCGCCGAGCTGCAACTGGTAAGGCTTGTAAAGGCGTTCGGCATTGGCGGGAAGACCGCTGCTGTCGCGAAAAAAGGCTACGTTGAGAGTGCGTCCGAGAACCCCTTCATCCGTGCCAAACCACTGGAAGCCTTCTTCGGCGGCGATGGCCAGCGTTTGATCAGAGACGGAGCCTTCCGAAGGCCAAAGGCCGGCGGGCTTGCTGCCGAAAGTGCGCTCGTGGTATTCGCGGGCGCGGCGGAGCTGCTCGCGAGCGTCCTCCGGATGGCGGTAAGCGCGGCGCGGCAAGGGTGAGCCGGGGCTGGCAACCCGCGCGATATCCGAATCACAGAGAAGCGGAAGAATGGGGTGGTAGAACGGCGTGGTGCTGATTTCGATTTGCTTGCGCTGCGCCGCCTCGCGATAAGCGGGCAGCACCATGCCGAGCAACTCCAACTGCTTGACCTTGAGGTCGGCCTTGTCCAACTCGCTGTAGTTCTTCCCTTTGGAAGCCAGGCGGCTGACGATTTCGTCCTTGGCCAGCCAGAATTCGTCCATCCACGCGAGTTGCGAAAGCAACTGCAGATCGCGCCAGTCGCGTTCGGTGAAACTGACCTGAGCCTGGGCGCCTCCGGCGGGCTGCGCCCAATCGTATAGTTCGAGGAAGCGCGGCCAGCGCGCGAGCAGGCGCTCATGGTTGACCTGGAAAGCGCGGGCCAGGATTTCCGCTTTGTCTTCGCGATCAAGCGCTTCGGTCTTCTTAAAAGCGAGCGTGAACCAGGGATCATCGAAATTGCCGCTGGCGTGCTCCTCGAGTTGCATGCCGAGAGACGGGACGACGTTGAAGGTGGCATGGAAATTGGGGGTATCCCGCAAGACTTCGACCATGCCCCAGTAATCTTTGAGCGCATGAAGGCGGGTCCACGGAAGCACGTAGCGCGCGGTTTCGGGATCGCGATACTGCGGCTGGTGCATGTGCCACAAAACGACCAGGTTGATACGGTTCATGAGGCGCGGGGCTCCGGTGGCAAAGGAATTGCCGTGTTACACTCAGCACTTCGCGCCATGCGCATTCTTGATAAGTACATCGTCCGCGAAATCTTCCGGCACGCCCTTCTTGGATTAATGGTGTTCACGTTCGTGTTCTTCGTGCCGCAACTGGTGCGGCTGATGGAACTGGCCGTGCGCCACACAGGAAATGGCGCGCAAGTCCTGAAGCTGTTTCTGTGCATCATGCCGGCCGTTTTGACCTTCACGGTGCCCATGGCGGTGCTCATCGGGGTGCTTCTCGGGCTCGGGCGCATGTCCGCGGACAGCGAAATCATCGCCATGACGGCGCTGGGGATCGGGCGGCGGCGCATGTTGATTCCGGTGGCGGTACTGGCGCTGACCGGCGCGCTGGTGACGCTAACCATGACCATGTGGCTGGGGCCGCTGGCGCTGCGCACCTTTCGCAGTATCGAAGCGCAACTCATCTCTTCCCAGATTTCCTTTCAAGTGCAGCCGCGTGTCTTCGACGAACGCTTTCCGCGCCTGGTGCTGTACGTCAACGACGTATCGGCCAGCGGCACGAAGTGGCACGGCGTTTTTCTCGCAGAGACGGGCGGAGAAGGCGGAGCACGCCTCACCTTAGCGGAGCAAGCGATTGTAATTCCCGAGCCGAGCCAGGGCAAGCTGGAGCTGCACATGCAGTCCGGCACGACGCACGAGTTTTCGCGCGAAGACGCGGATCACTATTCGGTGACGGACTTCGGGCAAAGCGATTGGCCGGTGGAAGTCAGCGGCTTGGCAAACGCAAAGCCGCGCTCTCCAAGCAACGCCGAGCGCAGCACCAGGGAGTTGGCGAACGAAGACGGACCGGGGTGGCGCGAAGCGCGTGTCGAGCTGCACCGGCGGCTGGCATTTCCTGCGGCATGTTTCGTGTTTGCGCTGGTGGCGGTGCCGCTGGGCTCGCAGCCGCGGCGGGGCGGGCGCGCGGCGGGTTCGCTGATCGCGGTCATCTTGATCGCGTTCTACTACCTGCTTCTGGTAATGGGCGCGGGCATGGCGCGCCAAGGACTGGTCTTGCCCGGCGTGGGAATCTGGATTGCCAACGCGTCGCTAACGTTGCTGGCGCTGATCCTGCTGCCGCAGTTGGAGCAAATTCGCGGCGGCGTCAGCGGACCGGGTTGGATCGTGTCTCTGCGCCGGTATGTGAGACTGCGGCGCCGCAAGGTCAAGCAAGTGCGCGCGCGGGCGGCCAATGTTCGCGTCATCACCGGAACCGCGGCGGGAAGCGTGAACAAGGCGCAGAGCGAGGCGCTGGCCGCGCCATCCAGCGGCAGTTTCCCGCGGCTGCTGGACATCTATATTTTTCGACGGTTCCTGTTCTTCTTTGCGCTGCTGATGGGTGTGTTCGTGTTTCTGTTCGAGGCCTTTACGTTTTTCGAGCTGCTCGACGACATCTCCAAGCACGGCATACCGTTCCTGGTGGTGGTGAATTATTTCCGCTACTTGACGCCGTACCTGGTTTACAACCTGGCGCCGCTGGGGGCGCTGATGGCGGTGCTGGTAACCCTCGGCACCATGAGCAAGAACAATGAAATTGTGGCCATCAAAGCGAGCGGGATAAGCCTGTACCGCCTGGCCGTCCCTCTTTTCGCCGGAGGCCTGGCGCTGGCGGCGACCATGGTGTTCCTGGACGACGTGTACTTGCCGTACGCCAACCAGCGGCAGGATGCGCTGCGAAACCAGATCAAAGGGCGGCCGCCGCAGACTTACGGACAACCGCAACGCTGGATCTTTGGCGAAAACTCGAAAATCTATAATTACGATCTGTTCGATCCCACGCAGAACCTCTTTGGCGGGCTCAGCGTCATTGAGTTGGACCCGGCTTCGTTCCTGATCAAACGCAGAATCTTCGCCACCCGCGCGAAGTGGTCGGAAACACAGAACGCCTGGGTACTGGAGGCCGGTTGGGTGCGCGATTTTTCCGACGGCTCTATCACCAAGTACGAGAAATTCCTGGTTACGGCCTTTCCGGAACTCACCGAACCGCCGACGTACTTCCACCGGGAAGTTCGCCAGGCGTTCCAGATGAGCTGGCGGGAGTTGCAAACCTACATCGAGGGCCTGCAGCGCGCCGGATTCGATGTCTCCACGCTGAAAGTGCAATGGCACGTTAAGCTGGCGTTCCCGCTGATCGCTCCGGTGAGCATGCTGCTGGCGATTCCGTTCGCATTTTTGGTGGGCACGCGCGGCGCGCTTGGCGGCGTGGCCCTGGGAGTCGGGATCGGCATCGCTTACTGGATGGTGGCGCGGCTGCTCGAAGCCATGGGCGGCGTGGGGCAATTGCCGCCGTTGCTGGCGGGATGGTCGCCGGACATCATCTTCTTTTTCCTGGGGATGTATTTCTTTTTCAAGATGCCCACCTGAGCCGTGCCCGCGGCTTCCGTTCGATCACGAGCCGGAGCGCAGTTTCCAAAGGATTTTGTGAATCATACCGAGAAGCACCTCGGCGTCGGCGGCTTCGAGATTGAGCCGGCGCACCAGGCGGCGCAGCTTTTCCTCGGCTGAGGCTTCCGACTTGGGCTTGACGTAGCCGCTCGCATGCAGCGCATCCAGAAGCTTGGCAGTGATGCGTTCAACGGTTTCGCTTCTCGCGGATGGCGACTTCTTTGCCAGTTTGCCGGGAGAGCTCGCGCGAGCGATTTCGTAGAGACATACGGCCACCGCCTGGCCCAGGTTCATGGAGCGGTGCCCCTCGCGCGTCGGAATGTGCAGCAGCCAATGGCAATGGCTCAGCGCGTCGTTCGAAAGACCCCACTTTTCCGAGCCAAAGAGCAGCGCGACACCGCTCGACCGGAGACGCTTGCGAATCAGCGCGGCTGCGGGAACAAGCGTTCGCACTGGCTGGGGCGGGACGCGGTTGCCAATGGCCGTCGTGCCCACCACCAAGGTGCAATCGGCCACGGCTTGAGCCACGGAGACAAACTCCTCGGCACGGGCAAGCAGCTCGGAAGCGCCCATCGCTGAACGAGCTTCCCGGAAAGCGGGGTCATACGGATTCACGACTCGCAAGCGCGAAAAACCAAAATTGCTCATGGCGCGAGCAACGGCGCCTATGTTGAGCGGATTGCGCGGCGCGACAAGCACCACGCGGAGATTGCCGAGCGAAGCTGATTGCGGCGATGGCATTCAAGTGTTACTTGAGCTTAGACTACGTCCACTTTGTTCCGCGCGGCGTCACCCGAAATAACCCGAAAAACAACGCGCGCTTAGAGGAAGCGAAGCATGCGGCTCCGCCGACCTCACTTAAAGTATTACTTGAGCTTCGTCTTGGCTGCTACTTTTTCCTCGACCACGGCCTGCGCCGCCGCCAATCGCGATATCGGAACACGATACGGCGACGCGCTCACATAGTCCATGCCGACAGCGTGGCAGAACTTGACGCTTTCGGCGTCGCCGCCATGTTCGCCGCAGATGCCGATTTTCAGCTTGCTGCGCGTTTTGCGCCCGCCTTCAATTCCCCAGCGAATCAGCATGCCCACGCCCTTTACATCGAGCGTCTGGAACGGATCCGCCTTGAAAACGCCGGCCTTTTTCTCGTCGACATAGTCCGGCAGGAAGCGCCCGGCGTCATCGCGGCTCAAGCCCATGGTCGTCTGGGTCAGATCGTTGGTGCCGAAGGAAAAGAATTCAGCGGCTTCGGCGATCTCGTTGGCGAGGAGCGCGGCGCGCGGCAACTCGATCATCGTGCCCACGAGGTATTCAAGCTTTACTTTAGCTCCCTGGATGATGCCGTCCGCGACTCGGCGCGTAGCTTCTTCGAGGATGGCGAACTCTTTTTTGTCCAAAACTAGCGGATGCATGATCTCAGGTAATACTTTAACTCCGCTCTTCTTGCACTCGATCGCCGCTTCGATGATCGCGCGCACTTGCATCTCCAGGATTTCCGGATAAGTGATCGCCAGGCGGCAACCGCGATGCCCCAACATGGGGTTGGCTTCATGAAGTTGCTCGACGCGACGCACCACCACGTCCACGCTGATGCCCAGATCCTTGGCTAGCTCCTCCTGCTTCTTGCGCTCGTGCGGCACAAATTCGTGCAGCGGCGGATCGATGAGCCGGATGGTGACTGGGAAGCCGTCCATGGCCTTGAAAATGCCGATGAAATCGCGCCTCTGGAACGGTAGGAGCTTGGCCAGCGCCTTCACGCGGGCTTCGCGCGTGTCCGCCAGGATCATTTCCTGGATGGCGCGCTGCCGCTCCTGCCCTTTCTCGGGCTGCTCGAAGTCGGTGAAGAACATATGCTCGGTACGGCAAAGGCCGATGCCTTCGGCGCCGAACTCGCGTGCTTTGCGCGAATCCTGCGGCGTGTCCGCATTCGTGCGTACGCCGAGACGCCGCACTCCGTCGGCCCACTTCATCAGCGTGTCGTAAGCCTTGGGCAGTTGCGGCGTGACCAGTTGCATTTGGCCCGTATAAACAAGGCCTTCCCCGCCGTCCAGCGTGACCCACTCGCCTTCCTTCACCGTTTTCCCACCAGCCGACATCGTTTTCGCGTTGTAATCGATGTTCAGCTTTTCCGCGCCGACGATGCAGCACTTGCCCCAGCCGCGAGCCACCACCGCCGCGTGACTGGTCTTGCCGCCCGTCGCCGTCAGAATGCCCTGCGCCACGGCCATGCCGCCGACGTCTTCCGGACTGGTTTCCTTGCGCACCAGAACGACCTTCTCGCCCTTCTGCGCCCAAGCTTCTGCATCATGCGCAGAGAAGACGACCTTGCCCACCGCCGCGCCCGGCACCGCATTGATTCCGGTCGTGATGATCCGCGCGTCCATGGCCTTCTTGTCGATCTTGGCGTCGATCACCGGATAAAACAGCCGCTCGATGTCTTCCGGCTTGATGCGCAGCAGCGCTTCTTCCTTGGTGATCAGCTTTTCGTTGGCCATGTCCACGGCCATGCCGAACGCTGCGGCGGGAGTGCGCTTGCCCGTGCGCGTCTGCAGCATATAGAGCGTGCCGTCTTCTACGGTGAACTCCATGTCCTGCATGTCGCGGTAGTGACGTTCAAGTTTTACTCGAACCTTCTCTAGCTGCCCGTAAACCTTGGGCAGTAGCCTGGCCATTTCGCGCAGCGGCATCGGCGTGCGAATTCCCGCCACCACGTCCTCGCCCTGCGCGTTCACCAGGTAGTCGCCGTAGAATTCTTTCTCGCCGGACGACGGATTGCGCGTAAAGCAAACGCCCGTTCCCGAGTTATCGCCGGTATTGCCGAAAACCATTTGCACCACGTTGACTGCCGTGCCCAAGAGCCCGCTGATTTTCTCCACGCGGCGATACGTGACCGCTTTCTCCGCCATCCACGACCCGAAGACCGCGCCGATCGCGCCCCACAGTTGCTCCATGGGGTCGTCTGGAAAGTCCTTCCCGGTTTTCTCGCGAAAGTTAGCCTTGTACTCCGCGATCAGTTCCTTCCAGCCTTCCGCAGGCACAGCGGTGTCTTCCTTCACGCCGCGGCGATCTTTCATGGCACGCAAGCGATGCTCCAAATCTTCCTTCGACATTTCCATGACCACGGTCGAATACATCTGCACGAAGCGGCGGTACGCGTCGTAAGCAAAACGCTCGTTCTTTGTCGATTTAGCCAAACCCTGCACGGAGCGGTCGTTCAATCCGAGGTTGAGAATGGTCTCCATCATGCCGGGCATCGAGCGCGCGGAACCCGACCGCACGCTGACCAGCAGCGGATTCTGCGGATCGCCTAGTTTTTTCTTGGTGGTATGTTCGAGTTTGGCGATGTTGTCCGCCACCTGTTTCTTCAAGTCAGCCGGATACTTCTTCCCGTTTTTGTAGTAGTAGTCGCAGCACTCCGTGGAAATCGTGAATCCCGCAGGCACCGGCAAACCAATCTTGGTCATCTCCGCCAGGCCCGCGCCTTTCCCGCCCAGCACTTCGCGCCACTCGCCGTCGCCTTCCGCTTTCCCTGCACCAAAAAAGTAGACCCACTTAGTCACGATGTTCCTCGTTTCGGATTGGAGTAACTGAAAGTCTTGGACAACGATTCGGGCGATGTCGCATCATAGAAAGAATCTGTCGGCACGCCGACAAACCGGCTGGGAGCACGCTCCCTATCGCCGGTCATCCGCGCCGATCTCGGAAAAATCCGCCACCGTCGTAAACTCGCGTAGCAACTCCGCGAGCAGCGTCAGCCGGTTATTGCGCACCGATTCGTTCTCCGCCATCACCATCACATCTTCGAAGAAGCGATCTACGGCTTTGCGCAAGCCCGCAATCACTTCAAGTGCTTCTTGATACTTCCCGGCTCGCTTGTCCGTCTGCACCTTGGCGGCGGCAGCTCGCACCGCGGCGTGCAACTCGCGCTCTGCGTCCGTCTCGAAGAGCGCTGGATCGACGTGGTGTCCCGCGCCGTCCGCCAGATTCGCCTTTTCGATGATTTTGCGGATGCGCTTGAACGAAACCGTCAGCGGCTCGAAATTTTTGGACTTGCGAATGGCTTTGAGCGCGACCAGTCGCTTGTGCGCGTCCACCAAGTCGTCCGCACCGGCCCTGAACACCGCGTTGACTTCGTCGTAGGCGAAGCCTTCCTTCTCGCGAAACACGAAGCGCGCGCGATCGAGAATGAACTCGAGAATCTGCTTCTCCTGCTCCGGCGTGACGCCGCGCTTCGGCTTGTGCGTGAGCAGAGCCTTCGCTGCGGCGCCAACGGCCAGCGAGAGGGATACCGGCAGCTTCTTCTCCAGAATGATTTTGACGATACCAAGCGCGGCGCGCCGCAGCGCGTAGGGATCGCTCGATCCGCTGGGCACGACGCCCACCGCAAAACATCCCACCACCGAATCCAGTTTGTCCGCCAGCGCGACCGCGCATCCGATCAAATTGCGCGGAATGGGATCATCGAGCCCCACCGGGCGGTAGTGATCGTAAACCGCGTCCGCCACTTCATCCGGCTCACCCTGCGCGCGGGCGTAGAGACCGCCCACAATTCCCTGCAACTCCGTGAACTCGCGCACCATCTCTGTAACCAGATCGCACTTGGCTAGTTCCGCAGCACGGTCCGCTTCCGAAACATGCGCCGCCTGCATCCCGAGGTTGTACCACTGCTCCGCCAGCCATCGCGCGATCGCGCGCATACGCTCGACTTTGTCGCGATAGCTGCCCAGGCGCGATTCGTATGTCACCTTCTCCAGCTTCGGCAGATAGTCGGCCAGCCGACATTTCTGATCGGACTGCCAGAAGAATTGCGCGTCGGCAAACCGCGCACGCAGCACCCGTTCGTGCCCCGAGCGCACCAGCCCCTTGGCATCCTTGGCCAGATTGATCACCGCCAGAAAGTGCGGCGCCAGTTCCCCGTTGCGCTTCTCCACTGCGAAATACTTTTGATGCCCGCGCATCACCGTGATCAGAATCTCGTCCGGCAATGCCAGAAACGCCGGGTCGAAGTCCCCGGCAATCACCGCCGGAAATTCATTCAAGTAGGTGACCAGCTTCAGCAGTCCCGCGTCCTCGTGGACCCGGTATCCGCCCTTCTTGGCGTGTCCCGCAAGCTCTCGCTCGATTTTCGCGCGGCGCTCCTCCGGGCGCACGAGCACGCCGTTCGCCGCCAGCTTCTTGGCGTAGTCCGCAAACCCTTGAACGCGAATCTCCGCTGCCCCCAGAAACCGGTGCCCGCGCGTGGTGTTGCTCGCCGGAACGCCGGCATACGAAAACTTGAGAGTCTTGCCATCGAGCAACGCTACGATCCAGCGAATCGGACGAATGAAGCGCGCCCCGTCCAGTCCCGTCCAGGTCATGGTCTTCGGCCAATATAAATCGTGAACGATGCGCGGCAGAATCTCGCTGAGGATGTGGTCCGTGGTGCGCCCGCGCTTGGTTTGCCGCGCGGCGAGGTACTCACCCTTCGGCGTCTGCACGATAAAGACTTCGTGCAGGGCCAGGCCTTGCTTCTCCGCAAAACTCACCGCCGCCCGGGTCGGCGCGCCGACAGAATCGTAGGCCACCGACTTCGGCGGCCCGGTCACTTCGTTGACTACGTCTTCCTGCTTCGACAGCAATCCGCGCACGTGCGCCACCAGCCGCCGAGGCGTTGCGAACGACTCGACCGTTGTTCCCTCTGCGAGATTCTCCGCGGCCAGCAGCTTCTCCAGACTCAGCCGCAGATCCTCTTCCGCTCTCGGCAGCATCCCCGCAGGAATCTCTTCCGCGCCAATTTCAAATAGCAGGTCCACGCGTTTCACATCAGCCGTCTTCGCGGCCGATTGCTTGGCCCCTCTACGCGGCTTCATGCGCGCACCTCGCGTGCATCCCGCCGCAACGCCGGGCCGCCGATTTGCTCCAGGTAAGCCGCCGCCGTCCGGCAAGCCACCGTGCGCACCCGCGCCATCAACGCAGCACGCTCCGTCGTCGAGATGACACCGCGAGCGTCGAGTAGATTGAAAAGGTGCGAACACTTCAAACAATGATCGTAAGCCGCCAGCAGCGGATACCGGGCCCGTTCCTTCCCTTCCGTCCCGGTGAATCCGTCCACCAACTCCTTCGCCTGCTTCTCATGCAGTTCGAATTCAGACCGAATCGCCGGAGCGTCGCTGCGGTCAAAACTGTACTCGGAGAACTGCTGCTCCTCCATCAGCCGGATCTCGCCGTAGGTCTTGTCAGCAGACCATCGCAAGTCGTACACGCTTTCCACTCCCTGCAAGAATGCCGCGATGCGTTCCAGCCCGTAAGTCAACTCGACAGAAATCGGATCGAGATCGATCCCGCCGCTCTGCTGAAAATAGGTGAACTGCGTAATCTCCAGACCGTCCAGCAGCACTTGCCACCCGATGCCCCAAGCCCCGAGTGTGGGCGACTCCCAGTTGTCTTCCTCGAATCGGATATCGTGCTCTTTCAGGTTGATGCCAATGGCGCCCAGGCTCTGCAGATAAATGTCCTGCACGTCGACCGGAGACGGCTTCAGGATCACCTGCATCTGCGTGTGCTTGTACAAGCGGTTGGGATTCTCCCCGTAACGACCGTCGGCGGGCCGACGGCTCGGCTGCACGTACGCCACGCGATAGCGCGCCGGACCCAGCACGCGCAGAAACGTCTCCGGGTGCATCGTCCCCGCGCCAACCTCGACATCGTACGGTTGCTGCAGCACGCACCCTTGCTTCGCCCAGAAGTGCGAGAGCTTCAGAATCACATCCTGAAAATTCAGGCCGGACTTCGAAGGCCCTTCAAGTTTTTCTTTAAGTCTCAATTCGTCTCCAGCATTTCTCGTGTGTGCAGCCTTCGCTCCGTGTGATGCTCGATCCAGTTCATCGACGCTTCCCGTAATTCCGTAGCGCTTGGATCCTTCGGCGCCACTCCCGTGATCTTGTCCACGCTCTCCGCCGCGAACCGCTCCGCAAGCCGCCGCCCCGCTTCCTGCAACGGCCGCATCCCCGGCCGCCGGCACTTCTCGCAAAGCAATCCTAGTTCCCCGGTCCCAAAGAAAGCCGGGCCCGCACCAAACGCCGTGCCGCAAAGCGAGCAGCGGTCAAACCGCGGCAGCCATCCGCCAAGCCGTACCGTCCAGAACGCAAAGTAGCTCAGCGGCAGCGTCCACTCCACCGTCCGATCAATCTCCCGGGCCGTCAGGAGGATCAACCGGAACATGGACTCGGACACTTCGCGCTCCGGCAGCACCAACTCGGAAATCTCGCTTACCGCTGCCATGCCGGTGCTGAGCGCGTAGTCGCTCTGCGCCTTGTTGAAGGACTCCAGCAGTTCGCACTGCTGAATGCGCACCAGGTCCCGCGTCTCGCGCTCGAAATACCAGATCTGCACATGCGAGAGAATTTCCAGCGTCGATCCGTAGCGGTTCTTGATGCGCCGCGCTCCGGAAGCCGCTCCCCGCATGCGCCCGGAAGTGCGCCCCAGAAAGCTCACCAGGCGGTCGGCCTCGCCCAGTGGAAAGGTCTTCAGAATGATAGCTTCCGTTTCCCTGGCAGGCATGAGCGAGTCGGCGCGCCGACGATGCGCTGAACACGAGCCAACTCTGTCCGCAACGCACGCACACGCTGAATTGAATTTTCTACCACACGCCACGCGCCAGCGCAATCCTCGCACCATCAAAGGTCGCGATTTTTCTGCCAGGAATTTTGCCGCCGCTCTCGCTGCCATTCGGCAGACGGCACGCAGTTGCGCCTTCGCGACTCGAAAGCTCTCATCCAAGCGCCGGCTATCCAGCGAGTCCTCGGGCCTGGAAACCCGTCGCCGAAGCGTCCTTTGCGCCGCAACCCCTCGTTATTCCTCGTGATCCGCGCGAAAAACCGGGCCGCCAGATTCTGTTAACTAGAAGCCCGCCTGGGCAAATATTATAAGACACGATGACCGCACATCTTCTCCGTTGCGTGCCCCTGCCCTTTTCATTTTGCATCCTTTCCGCTACTCTGCGCCTGACGCCGACAAATGTTCATTCCTCTCAAGGATCTCAATCCCCGCCGCACCCTTCCTATCGTCAACTCACTCCTGATTGTGATCAACGTCCTGGTCTTCTTCTACGAACTCACCCTCCCTCCCAAAGCGGAAGTAGCTCTCGCTTACACCTTCGGCACCGTCCCTGCGCGCTTCCCTTCTTTTCTCGTCGGCCACACCTCCTTCGAAGGCGCGTTCCTTCCGCTCCTCACCAGCATGTTTCTGCACTCCGGCTGGCTGCATATCGCCGGCAACATGCTCTTTCTGTGGGTCTTCGGAGACAATGTCGAGGATTTCTTCGGCCACCTGCAGTACCTGTTCTTCTACATCGTGTGTGGCTTAGGCGCAGGCGTCCTCCATGTGCTCTTTAATCTCTCCTCCCCAATTCCTGCATTGGGAGCAAGCGGCGCGATTTCGGGAGTCATGGGCGCTTACGTAGTCCTCTACCCTCGGGCGCGCGTCCTGACCCTCGTTTTCATCTTCCTGATTCCGCTTCCGGCCATCCTGATTCTGGGCTGGTGGTTCCTCATGCAGTTCCTGGAAGGGGTCAGCACGCTGGGAATGAAAGCGTCAGGAGGAGTAGCCTGGTGGGCGCATATAGGCGGATTTATTCTGGGGATGCTGATCGCCAAGGCAGGACAAAAAAGGCCCAACACATATTAAGACCGGAGCCAAGGCGATTTGCGCGAAGACTTAAAGTTAAACTTTAAGCGTTACGCCATGCTCTTTGCCGCGAAATTCGCCAGCCAGTCTCCGACTTCAACCGTTCGTTTAGCTCCGCCCAAATCAGGCGTCACGAAGTTCTCCCTCAACGCCGCCCGCACAGCTTCATGTAAAGCTTTACCCTCGGCCTTCCATCCCAAAAACTCCAGCATTATCCCGGAGGTCAGCACCGAACCCAGTGGATTGGCTATCCCCTTACCCGCAAGGTTCGGCGCCGACCCATGCACCGGCTCGAACAGCGAAGTCCTTCCCGGATGAATATTCCCAGACGGCGCCAGGCCCAGCCCGCCGGCGAGTTGCGCCCCTAAGTCGCTGATAATGTCCCCAAATAGATTGCACGTCACGATCACATCGAACTGCCCCGGATCCCGCACCATCTCCATCGCCAGCGTATCAATATATAGGTGCCGGGCCTCAATCCCCGGGTACTCCTGGCGCACTTCCTTGAACACCCGCTGCCACAAGTCATGCGCAAAGGTCATGGCGTTGGATTTGTCGCTCATGCACAACCGCTTCAGCCCCTTATCCCGCGCATATTCAAACGCATAGCGAATAATCCGCTCGACGCCTTTGCGCGAGTTCACATCCTCCTGCATGGCGATTTCGTCCGCGGTGCCCTTCTTGAAGAAGCCCCCCACGCCCACGTACAGCCCTTCGGTGTTCTCCCGGAAAACCATCAGCCGAATATCGTCTTCGCCGCGGTCGCGCAGCGGCGTTAGCCGGCTATGCAGCAGCTCCACCGGCCGGGCATTCACGTACAGGTCCAGCTTGAAGCGCAACCCCAGCAAGATGTCCGCAGCATGCTGGTTGGAGGGCACCCGCGGATCGCCCAGCGCGCCAAAAAGAATCGCGTCAAACTCATCGCGCAGCATTTCCACCGCGTCCACTGGAAGCGACACGCCATCCCGCAAGTAGCGGTCCGCGCTCCAGTCAAACTCCACAAACTCAATGGCCCGCTTTGTCGGCGCGACGACACTCCGAATCACCTTCACCGCTTCCGGCGTTACTTCCTTCCCGATTCCGTCGCCGGGGATCACAGCGATCCGCGCCGCCGCACCGCCACTGCGCATGGGTACATTCGCCAAGAACTTCCTCCTCATACATGCGACCCAACTCTCGGGTCGCCTTCCGCCTAAACCAACGGCTCCTCGCGAACCGTTAGCTTCTCAATCATCTCTCGCTTCGGAGCAAACCCAATCCCCGGCCCCGCAGGCACGCGGATCGTCCCGTGCCGCGATACGGTAACCTCCGGCTCGATGATATCCTCCGCCCAGTAGCGCTTGCTGGCCGCCACGTCGCCCGGCAATGTGAAATTCGGCAGGGTCGACAATGCGATATTGTGCGCTCGCCCAATCCCGGACTCCAGCATCCCTCCGCACCACACCGGTATCCCATTCACCTCGCACAAGTTGTGAATCCGCCGCGCCACGGTGTACCCTCCCACCCGGCCCATCTTAATATTGATAATCCGGCAAGCTCCCAATTCGATCGCCGCGCGCGCCTGCTCTTCGGTATGAATACACTCATCCAGGCAAATCGGCGTCGCCAATTGCTTCTGCAGCTGTACGTGCCCGTACAAGTCGTCCCACCCCAGCGGCTGCTCGATCATCATCAAGTGATACGCGTCCAGTTTCTTCAGCAGAGGCAAGTCAGAAATGTTGTACGCCGAGTTCGCATCCACCATTAGCCTAATCGAAGGAAACTCCCGCCGCAGCGTCGCAACCTGCTCTATGTCCTTACCCGGCTTAATCTTAATCTTGATGCGCTGATAGCCAGCTTCAAGTTCCACTCGAACCGCCGCCACCAGCTCTTCAAGCGTCGCTTTAATCCCAATCGAAACACCCGAGGTGACTTCCGCCCGCACCCCACCCAACAGCTTTGCCAGCGGAACCCCTTCAAGTTTTGCTTGAGCATCCCACACCGCCGCTTCGAGTGAAGCTTTAGCCATGTTGTGCCCGCGCACTGGCTCCAGCATCGACCAAACATCCGCCGCGGAAGCAATCTCCTTGCCGCGCAGCAACCCCCACAAATGGTCCCGCAAAATATGCCAAGCCGTCTCCGTGGTTTCCGGACTATATGACGGCACTTCCCCCGCTACACATTCTCCCCACCCAATCACGCCATCGACATGCGCCTCCACCAATATCACCCGCCGCGCGTGCGTCACCTCCACGCTGGTCTGAAACGGCGCCACCAGCTTCATCGGCAACTCGCGCAGAATGATTTCGCTAATACGCATACGTCTCAGCCGTGATTCTCCCGGTTTTGTAGGGCCCCTTCTGCTTGCCCCCAAAATAGGGGGAGGCGGGCCGTTCTTTTGCTGCGCTCGAACCCTCGCCGGCCCCTAGAAATCACTCCAAGGCGCCAGCAAATAAATCGTTCCCTGCTCCGTAGTCCGCGTAGCCAACGCCGCATACCCCCGGGCGAACCAACTCGCGAACTCGCCCCGCACCCGCGCCTGAAACTTCGCCAACTCCGGCGAATCCGTGCGCTTCCATTCCGCGATTTTCACGGGAAACACCACCGCAGCCGGTCCCGCTACCGGTTCCTTGGCCAAATTCTCAATCGCCGCCACCACCCGAGCCGAATCCAGGAACCACTCCGCCAGCAAACGATCGGTCGGCAGTCCCCGATGCAGCGGACTCGAAGTCACGCCATACAAATTGGGCAGGTACTGCCGGCAAATAGCTCCCAACCGGTCGAGATTAAAATGCGCATTCCGCAGTTCAAACGGATCGAAGGTCCATTGAATCAGTCGGATCCCCCGGCCCAGCGCCTCGTCCCGCTGAAAAAGCTTGAGCAGCCGCCCCACCCCACGGTCGCGATACTCGGCGTGCACTCCGGTCATGTGCGAATGCAGATACGGCCGGCCCTCCAGAAGTCCAACAATCGCCAGCGTATACCCCACCAGCCGCTCGCCGTCAAAAGCCCCCAGAACCTGCCCGCCGGTATGCGCCGCCACCACAAACAGCGTCGCCGGCTCGACTTCCAGGTCCGCCTCGCCCCAAATTTCCCGCTGCAGCGCCACGCAAGCATCGAACTCCTCGAGCGCCTGGCACTTCCGTACCACGACCGCCCCCGCCGCGCTCACCCCGCCGCCAATCATCGGCGCCCCGCTCTTTGTAGGGGCGGCTTTATGCCGCCTATGTTGCCCGCACTGAGCCTCTGCCGTCGGCCGTCCGGGGCGCCCGCGTTTTCAACTCCGCCCTCCTCATCCTCTTCCTTAGCGGCCTCCCAAAGCGCCTCCATCTCCGCCCGCGGCACATCCGCCAGCGCACGCCCAGACTCCCGCGCCCCCCGTTCCATCGCCCGAAAACGCCCAGAAAACTTGCCATTCGCCTTCTTCAGCGCAATCTCCGGGTCCACATGCAGAAACCGCGCCAAATTCACCGCCGCAAATAGCAGGTCGCCCATTTCCTCTTCAATATGCCCGCTCTCGCCTCGCCCCAAAGCTTCCCGCAACTCCGCTTCCTCTTCCGAGATCTTATCGAGCACCCCTTCCGCATTCTCCCAATCAAACCCAATGCGCGCCGCCCGCCGCGTCAACTGCAACCCCTCGATCATGGCAGGCAGCCCGCGCGAAACCCCATCGAGCAGCGAAGCCGCCTTGTCCCGATCTCCCGAATCCGAATCCTCTGTAGCAGCTGATGTCGCACCCGCTCCCTTGGCCGCCCGCCGCTCCTCCGCCTTAATCTGCTCCCAATTCTTCAGCACTTCCGCCGAATCCTTCGCTTTCGTCTCCCCAAACACGTGCGGATGCCGCCGCACCATCTTGTCGTGAATCTCGCGAATCACGTCGCTCACATCAAAGCGCCGCTCCTCCCGCGCAATCTGCGAATGAAACACAATCTGCAGCAGCAAATCCCCCAGCTCCTCCGCAAATTTGCCGTCATCCCCGCTTTCCAGCGCCTCCAGCACTTCATAAGCTTCCTCAATCAAGTACGTCCGCAGCGTCTGGTGCGTCTGCTCGCGGTCCCAAGGACACCCGTCCGCCGCCCGCAACCGCGCCTGCACCGCGACCAGCTTCTCAAACCACTCCCCCGCACCAGCCGCGGCTCGCGCTGGCGCATGTCTTGCCGCCCGCTTGGCAAGGTTTCTGCCTGTTGTAGGGTCCGCCTTCTGAGGCGGGCCGCCCGGCGATTTCCTGCTCTTCGTAACTTTCCGTGTGTTTTTCTTACGTGTCGGCATCGGAGTATCGAGAAATTCTCGCAGCAGAAACAAGTGTTCCACTCTAAGGCGCACGCGCTCGTTTCGCAAGCGTCGCCATGGCGTCATCTGTCCGATCGGCGTGTTCACGACGCCCCTGCACTCAGCCGCCACCCATGCTAAAATAAGAGCGACACTTAACACTGAGGGACTTTCCTTGCCGGATGACAAGCGCGAAGAAAAGCACGACGAAACATTCAAAGTAATCGACCGCCGCCCCTTCACCGCGGACGGCGAATTGCGCCAGGAAGCCATCGCCGAAGAAGCACGCGAGGCCAAGCGCGCCCAATCCGCGCCGCCGCCCGCTCCTGTCCCGGAAGCCGTCGCTGCCAAGCTTCCAGCCGACGCGCCCAAGAAATCCCCTGCCTTCGAGAATCTAGTGCGCATGATCGGCAGCAACGCGGCCATGGTCCTGGGCGCCTACGCCGACCCGCGCACCGGCCAGCCGGTCATCGATCCCGACGCCGCCCGCGAACTCATCGACATGCTCGACGCGCTCCAGGAAAAAACCAAAGGCAACCTCGCGCCAGAGGAAGACACGCTGCTCCTCGACCTCCTCGGCAAACTGAAAATGACTTACCTTGAGATTAATCAAGCCGTCGCCGCACAAGCGGCAGCCCAGGCCCAAGGCCCACTCAAGAAGCGCGGCTGATTCAAGTTTGCTTCACCGGTTTCGCAGCAGCGCCTTAACGTAAACAAAACGCGCCGAACGAACGCTTTCCCTCGCATGACTTCCGCCAACACATTCACCATCACCGTCCTAGGCTCCGGAACTTCCATGGGCGTCCCCACCCTCGGCTGCCATTGCCCCGTCTGCGAATCGAAGGATCCCCACGACAACCGCCTCCGCCCTTCCCTGCTCCTCTCCCACCGCGCCCGCAACGTCATCATTGACACCACGCCCGATTTTCGCCAGCAAGCCCTCCGCGCCGGCATCGACCGCCTCGACGCCGTCCTGCTCACCCATGGCCACGCCGACCACATCCTCGGCTTCGACGACATCCGCCCATACAACATCCGCCAGCGCCAACCCATGCCCGTCTATGGCAACGAGGACACCTTCGACACCATCCGCCGCGCCTTTTCCTACGCCTTCGAGGAAAAGCCCGCGCAAAGCACCGTCCCCCGCGTCGACCTCCACCCCATCACCGGACCCATCGACTTGATCGGCCTGACCATCACTCCCATTCCGCTCGTCCACGGCAGCATGAAAGTCTTCGGCTTTCGCTTCGGCCGCGCCGCCTATCTCACGGACTTCAGCAGCCTCCCCGAATCTTCGCTTGCGCTACTGCGAGATCTCGACGAACTCATCATCGATGCCCTCCGCGACATCCCCCACCCCATGCACCAAACCGTCCAGCAAGCCCTAGCCCTCATCGACCAACTCAAGCCCGCCCGCGCCTGGTTCACGCACATCTCCCATGACCTCCCGCACGCGGAAACCAACCAACGCCTCCGCGCAATGGGCTACCCCCACGTACAAATGGCCTACGACGGCCTGCAACTACAAGTCGCCATCACCGACAACGCTCCAAGCCAGGCTTCCCTTGTAGTGGCGCAGCATGCTGCGCCAGGGTCGCCAAGCCGTAACCCGCTCCCTCAACCCACAAGCTTCATCTCAACCGAAGCCTGGTCCACCACCTACGCCCCCACCAACCGCGGCAGCGTCCTAACCATCGGCAACCTCGACGGCATCCACCTCGGCCATCAAGCCATTCTCCGCGCCATCGTAGACCGCGCCGCAAAAACCGGCGCCGTTCCCACCGCGCTAACCTTCGATCCCTCCCCCCGCAGAGTCCTCCGCCCCGAATCCGCTCCCCTGCAACTCTCCACCCGCGCGCAGCGCCAACAATGGTTCGCCGAAGCCGGCCTCGAAGCCGTAGTCACTCTGCCGTTCACGCTCGAGCTCTCGAAGCTAACGCCCGAACAATTTGTCGAGCAAATTCTCGTCCGCAATCTGCACGTGCGCACCATCCTGGTCGGCGAAAATTTCCGCTTCGGCCATCAACAATCCGGAAACGTAGATCTCCTAACCACCCTGGGCACAAAATACAACTTCGAAGTAGTAGTCATTCCTCCGGTCACCCTTCGCGGCGAAATCGTCTCCAGCACCGCCATCCGCCGCGACATCGCCAACGGCTCGGTCTCTCACGCCGCCCGCCTCCTCGGCCGCCCCTTCGTCCTCACCGGAGAAATCGTCTCCGGCACCGGCACCGGCCGCAAATTCACCTTCCCCACCCTGAATCTGAAAACCGAGCAAGAACTCCTCCCCGCCCGCGGCGTGTACATCACCCGCACCCTCCTCGAAGGCGAAACGCAATCCCGCCCCTCGGTAACCAACATCGG
Organism: Candidatus Dormiibacterota bacterium; assembly: GCA_035601655.1. GTDB lineage: Bacteria > Acidobacteriota > Terriglobia > Acidiferrales > UBA7541 > Acidiferrum. The sequence continues at coordinate 36,680 of DATNNV010000059.1, read as the reverse complement.
CACCCGCCCCACCTTCAACGGCGCCACGCAAACCGTGGAAACCCATCTCCTCGATTTCACCGCCGACATCTCCCCCAAACGCCTGCAACTCCAATTCTGCAAGCGTCTCCGCCCCGAAAAAAAATTCGCCGGCGCCGACGACCTCCGCACGCAAATCGCGCTCGACATCCGCCGCGCCCGCCAATTCTTCGCCCGCCTCCGCCGCCTGCAAAGCGCCTACAAAGATTGAGGGCCTATCGCAATAATGCGATAATCGGGCTGAACGTGAACGGAGAATTCGCAAACCATTACATGGGATCACCGCGAGAACGAGAGGCGATCTTGAAGGAGTTAGGGCTATGAAGCGCGACAGACACAGCGAATTTGTTGCGCGGCGGCGCAAAAGCGCAAGCTACCGAAAGACATTCGCGCGAACTCTGCAGCAGATCGATTTGGCTTTGCTGGTGCGTGAGATGCGCGAAGGCGCCGGGCTGACCCAAGCGGAATTGGCGAAGAAGGTTGGGACCACGCAATCGGTGGTCGCCCGGCTGGAAGATGCCGAGTACACCGGGCACTCACTAACCATGCTGGAGCGCATCGCCACGGCTTGCGGAGTTGCGCTGACGCTTCACGCAGAGAAAAAGCCCAACTTCGAGCGCGAAGTGGCGCTGGTGTAGCGCGCAGCGTTTGACGCTCCAAGGCTCCGTTCAGTGGGTGTGCTTCCCTTCCTCTCACCCCTCGACAAACTTCCGCAACCGCTCCAGCGCCTCGTCCCACTGCCGCGAAATCATCTCCAGGTAATAGCGAGCGGTCTCGATGCGCTTTTGCTCCAACCGCCAAACGCTCTCCCGTCCATGCCGCGTGTTCCGCACCAATCCGGCGGCCCGCATCACCCGCAAGTGTTTCGTGATCGCTTGCCGCGTTATATCCGTCCCCGCCGTCAGCCGCGTGATCGACATCGGCCCGCTATGACACAGCCGAGCCACCAGCCGCAGCCGCGTCTCATCGCCCAGCGCCGCAAAAATCGCCGCCGATCCCTTCGACGGCGCCACTCCCAGCCCGCTACCGCGGATCGGTATCATGCCCGCCAACCAAATATTGCTCGATCAGCTTCACCACCATGCTCCACCCCTGCTGGTTCGCCGCAAACGCCTTAGCCCGCCGCGCCAGTGGAATCGCATCGAACCCGGACTCCGTAACCGTCAGCATCACCCCACCCGCCACCTCCGCGAGCGCAAACTCGACCAGCGTAGTCGGCTCCGCCGAATAATCCGCGCCCCGCTCCACCGCAAACGGATGCCAGCGGAAACGAAAACAGCCGCTCCGCCTCCATCCGCTCCACCGTAATCTCAAAAGCCGTCCCCTCATACGGCTTCTGCGCCGCAGCCACCTCCGCATTCACCGTCGTCGGCACAATCACCCCGCGCACCGTCCCGCCCACCACAAAAGGCCCCGCAAACCGCACCCCAAACCAACTCCCAAACTCCCCAGAATCCGTAAGCGCCCGCCAAACCCGCCCCAGCGAAGCCTTCAGCAAAACCTTCTTCTCAATCCGGTCTGTATCCATACGCAACCTCCAGGTTGCACATTACCATGACTCCGAAGATAATGCAACTCGCGGGTTGCGGGACGAGAATCGACGCATAGAGCGTATGCAACCTTCCAGCGACGGGCTCTTTCGGCGTGCCACACCCCCGGTTTTGGGGTATAAATCACATTTTCGAGGCGGAACGTGGCGAAAACAAACAAGCGCGAACTTACCCGAGAGCAAGTGACAAAAATCCTCGAAGACTTCCTTGACGGTACGGGTGGCGATTGGGACTGGGAAGCCTTCACGGAAGGCGGCGTGCTAAGCGACAGCCGCTTAGAGGAAATTCGCCTTAGAAGCCTGGGGCTTCCGACAGAGTTCCCGCCGGCTACTCGTCACGAATACGCAAACGCTAAAGGTAGGCAAGTACTTCGTGACTATATTCTTGAGTTGAGGCGTGAAGGGTGATCCTAGCTAGAAGACGGACTGGCCGCCGCAGGCGGCATCTTGGCCAGGCACTCCGCGCAGTAGCCGCCGACTTCCGTGCGCGACACCGTGACCTTCATACCGAAGTCCCGGGCGATCTGATCTTTCAATTGCTCGTACAGACGGCTTTCGAACTCGCGCACTTTGCCGCACCGCAAGCACGCCACGTGAATATGATCGCGAGGCCCGTGGCTTTCGTAGTAGTGCCGGTCGCCGCGCAGATGCAGCAAGTCCAGCTCATCGATCAGCCCGTGGTGCTTGAGCAGATCGATGGTCCGGTACACCGTCACCAAATGCACTTCGGAATCGACCTTCTGCGCACGTTCCAGGATCTGATCGACGTCCAGATGCTCTTTGGCCTCGTCCATCACTTGCAGGATGGCGCGCCTCTGCCGGGTCATGCGAATCCCGCGCTGGCTCAGGGTTTGCTGTAGGCGTCCAGTAGTTTCCGGAGAATTAATCCGCTCGCCAACAGAAACACGATGGGAACTAGATGCCGCCATTCGTCAATCTCCCAAGCTGCGGCGTATCAGCGCCAGAAAATCCGGCCCCGCGGCCCGGCCACGCTAGGAGTGGATCGGCAGCCGCCGCAAAACGTCATGATACATAACAATCGCGAACAGCACCAAAAGGAACACTAGTCCCACCTGGATATAGCGCTCTTTGAACGCCAGGCTCAGGTCGCGCCGCAGTCCGCCTTCGATGGCCAGCAGCAGAATATTGCCGCCATCGAGAATCGGAATCGGCAAGAGATTCAGAATGCCCAGGTTGATGCTGATCACCACCATCAGGAAAATCACGGAGACCGAGCCGCGCTTCACCGCTTTGCCCGCCTCGCTGCCGATGCCCACCGGTCCCTGCAGCTGCTTGATGGACACTTTGCCGGAAACCAGTTTGCCGACCACGCCCACGGTCGCGGCAATGGTTTCGCCCGTCTTGGTGGCGGCTACGCTTACGGCCTGCGTAAACGGCATGGTGTGATAGCGATATTCCTCTTTTACGCCGACGCCAATCACGTACGCGGGGTCGCCGCGCGGCATGGCCTCTTTTTCCGGAGTCACGCTAATCTGCTTCGTTTGTCCCTTGCGCTCGACTCCCAGAACCACCGGCGCGCCACCCGAGCTGCGCACCCGGTCGACGAATTGCCCCCACAACTGAATGTCTTGCCCGTTTACGGAGACAATCTTATCGCCCACTTGCAAACCGGCGCGGTCCGCAGGAAGCCCGGTGCTGACCTCGTCGATCAGCGGCGTAATCGGCGCGTAGCCAAACGTTTGCCCGATCTGCTCGCTGTCTTTTCCAGGAAGCTCCAACTCCACTTTGCGGCGCCCGTCGGTGTTTTCCACTTCCAACGAAGTACGGCTCCCAGGAACCGAATTGCCCAGAATGCGGTCCGCTTGCTCCCACGTCGGATTCTGTATCCCATCCATCGACACGATTTTGTCGCCAGCGCGAAGAGGGGAAGGGACAACCTGAGTCTTGGCCGGCGGCACGCCCACCACCTGCAGCGGCGCATCCAGATACGCGGGATACGGCTCGCCTTTAATCGCATACAGCCCAGTCAAAAGCAGAATCGGGAAAACCAGATTCACTGCCGGCCCCGCGAACGAAATCATCGCCCGCTGCCAGCGCGGCTTGCTCATCAACTCGTCCGGAGCTCCCGTCGGCGGCTTTTCGCCCGAATCCACCTCGGACAAATCTTGCCCCGCCATGCGCACGTACCCGCCCAGCGGCAGCGCGCTAATCCGGTAGTCCGTCGCGCCACGCTTCCAGCCGAACAGCCGCGGCCCAAAGCCAATCGAGAACACGTCTACGCGCACCTTGAACAGGCGTGCCATCGCAAAGTGTCCCCACTCGTGCACCAGAATCATTACGCCGAGCACCAGCACGACGCCCAATATCCAGCTCATTCTGCGCTTCCCTTCTCCTGCAAATTTCGCTCAGGGTTTGCAAGTACAAGCCCCGAAACCCGGTTACCGCGCAGCCGCTGCGGCCATCGACAACCGGTCCACCTCTTCCTTGGCCATTCGACGGGCTTCGCCATCGGCAGTAAGCACGTCGTCCATGCTCGCAAATCGCATGCGCGGCGTACGCTCAAGCACCCGCTCGATCACTTCCGGAATGCCCGCAAACGCCAGCCGCCGCTCCAGAAACGCCGCTACAGCAATCTCGTCCGCGGCATTCAGCGCACAAGGCAATGCGCCGCCTTTTTTCATCGCTTCCCGCGCCAATCGCAAACACGGAAATCGCCGCGTGGAAGCCTTCGCAAAATCCAATCGCTTGAGCTTGTTCCAGTCCAAGGCTACCTGATTAGATGTTACGCGCTCAGGATAGGTTAACGCATATTGAATCGGCATGCGCATATCCGTGGGTCCCAGTTGCGCCAGAACCGAACCATCCACAAACTCGACCATCGAGTGAATCGTCGATTGCGGATGAATCACCACCTCGATTTGCTCCGGCCGTACTCCGAAGAGCCAGCGCGCTTCGATGACCTCGAATCCTTTGTTCATCATCGTGGCCGAATCGATGGTAATTCTGTTGCCCATGCGCCAGTTCGGATGCGCCAGCGCCTGCTCTGGAGTTACATCCTTCATCGCCGCCAGGGGCGTCTTCCGGAACGGTCCGCCGGAGGCCGTCAGCACCAGCCGGCGCACTTCCTCCGGCGTTCCGCCGCGCAAGCACTGGTGTACCGCGTTGTGCTCGCTATCGACCGGCAGGATTTCCTTGCCCGCGCGCTTGGCCGCCGCCATCACCAACTCGCCCGCCGCCACCAGCACTTCTTTGTTAGAAAGCGCCACCGTGCGCCCGAGCTTCACCGCTTCATACGTCGCTTCCAGCCCGACCACGCCTACCGCCGCGGACACCACAATGTCCGCCTCCGGATGCGTGCCTACGGCGAGCATGCCTTCGCGTCCATGATGAATCGCCGGCCGCGGCGAAATATGCTTCTGCCGCAAGCGCTCCGCCAACTCGCCGGCTTTCGCCGCGTCGCTCACGGACACCAGTTCCGGCCGGTGCCGCTCGATCTGTCCGATCAGCTCATCGAGGTTCGCGCCAGCCGCCAGCGCGCACACCACGAATTGCCCCGGCAAAGCCTCGACAACCGAGAGGCATTGCCGGCCAATCGAACCGGTCGAACCCAGAATGGCCAGCTGTTTCACGGACTCCCTTGTGCTCTGCAACCTGTGGGCTTCGGATTTACGTGGAAATGCCCGAGACCTACGTGCAACCTACATGCGCGGCGAGTAGATCAATATCCAATAATACCAGACTACCGGAAACGCCAGAATCAGCGCGTCGATACGGTCCAGCACGCCGCCATGCCCGGGTAGCAAGGCGCCGGAATCTTTCACTCCCGCGCTGCGCTTGTACGCCGATTCCAGCAAGTCGCCGGCTTGCCCGGCAATGTTGCCCGCCGCAGCCATCGCCAGCAGCACCGGCAGCGGCGCATACAGCCACCTCACGAACGCCGCTCCCACGATCATCGAGCCAATCATGCTGGCGATGGCACCTTCCCAGGTTTTCTTGGGGCTGAGATGCGGAGCGAACGGGTATCGCCCGATCGCCCGTCCCACGAAATACGCCGTGGTGTCTCCCGCCCACGTAATCACCAGCGCGAACAGCAGCAGCACCGGCCCCACCGGAGTCCTCCCGTGCAGCCGCACTGCAAATGTCAGCGGAAAGGCGATGAACAGCAGGCCGCTGGCGCTGATGCCGAGCGCCGGTAGCGTCTCGACCAGCGGACGCCTGGTGTAGAGGACGATGCCAGCCGCACCGAGGACGAAAATGAAGAATACTTCAGTGGGACTCGGAAAAGTCCTGCTGAACAGCCACACCAGCCGCGGCGGAACGCGGTAGCCGCCGAAATCGCTAACCAGAATCACAGACGGCAGCCATTGCACGAAAATCAGGAGCAGCGCACAAGCCGCAGTCCAGGCGCGATAGCCGCGATGTCCAATGGCATCGCCCAGCGCGAAATACTCAAACAGCGCCAGCATCGTGATGAGCGCTACTCCGATGGCCACGATGGCCGTGGACGCCCAGAGCACCAGCGGCACCACCACGGCAATCAACACCACGGCTGTTACTACTCTTTTCCAAGTCACGAAGCGGACCACCTCACACGCAAGAGAAGCTCCCCCTGATTTGCCAGCACACTAACAGGCACAGCGAACTGAAAAGGATTACACAGACGGTGAACGGAAGCCAAACCATCTCATGGGCGGTTATGTTAGTGTTAGCAAAAACCTGGAGGGTGAGTCGTGCGAAATCGAAAGGGCGACAACGGGAAGAAAGCGTGCGTTTGCTCCCACGGCAAAGCGAGCCACCACCCGGAACGCCGCGCCAACCGCCAAGAGCCGCGCTCACTGTGCTGGTATCCCAACTGCAAATGCACCGATTACAACCCGGTAGCGCAACCCGATCGCATAGACCAGTAAGAAGCCGGCACGAGAAAGCGAGTGGGGACCGCCGAAAGAGCATCCTATCTGCGGGCTCGGGCAGGCGGAGTGTGCCAGGCAGGCAAAAAAAGCTGGCGTCGCCGTTTTGTCGGCAGTAGTTACGTCATCCGGCCCAAACGTCCTCGCAAACTGTATAAAAGTGAACAGCGCGCATCCTGCAGACTCACTAGGATGCGGCATCGCATGGTCGACCAGCGCCTTGCGGCGATTCTTCCGTTGCTGCCCGGGCATTGTGCCAGGGGCAGTTGTTGCTAACAACCTATGAACTCGGGCATATGGCCGGAATAGCAGCCACGTCCACGCGATGGTCCAGTATTCGCGCAGCGCCTCTGCGACACGATGAGCCGCCTCTCGCGTATGTATTTGCCGCATCACGAAATAACCGGCTAAGGCCGGCATCAAACTTGGGCACCCCCCTCCCCAAAACGGAAGGGTGGTCCTTTGTCCCATGAAGAACATTTTCGCCGCACTATTGTGTTTCCTGCCGGGTGCTGCTCCTGCTTTGGCGCAATCTCCGGTCGCAGTCGCCAGTAGCGACACTCCCGTGGCCGAGGTTAGGGGGGAAACTCACCTCACCGAAGGAAGCGGCAAGACTCCCATCGCCCTCGCAAGCAGCAAGCCTCTCATCCTCCCCATCAGGCCCATAAGGGCCCGGCCTCCGCTCGTGGCTGGAAGGGGCAAGATGCTGGACGTGAGCCTGGGGTACGCCTACGTGAGCAGCGGACAGAGTCTGGCCCCTCGATTGGGCTTACGGGGCGCGGATGCCAGCGCTACGATGGGTTTTTATCGCCTGGGCCTAAAAGTGGATTTGGGTTACGCGCGGGCCGCGAATGTGCTGGGGACCGGGCATCGCAGCGATGTGTTCACCTACATGGCAGGTCCCGTTTTCTATCCCACGAGGCATCGTAATTTTAATACTTACGTTCATGTGCTGGTGGGCGGCAGCAAGGTCAGTGGCCCGGTTCGCGTTGCGGACGGCCGAATCCTTCTGGGTGGATGGATGATTGGCTATGCCTGGGCCGGTGGCGGCGGAGTGGAGTACTGGCTTTCCGATTCGCTGGCCATTCGCACCGGCGCGGACTTCATGAGAACCGCGTACTTCGACGCAACGCTGGCGGTGCGCAGCCAGTACAGTATCCGCACCACCGCCACCGCAGTCTATTTCTTCGGAAGACGGTCGCGGACACCGCGGTGAGCCCTTCACCGTCCCAGTGGCGCCGGCATCCTGCCGGCCAGCCATTCGCGATCCTTCGCGACGTACCACTCAGATGGAGTAAGATATCGTAAGTTGCCTATAACAATGCAGGCATCATTCTGGTATAATCCCATCAGTGAAGCTTGCACCCCCGCTACCGCCCGGCGCCTCCGAGCATCCCCCAAAACACCGAATGCCCCATACTCGCAGATCTCCGCGCCGTAACCGCTGACGGTCGCACCCTCCGTAGTAGCTACAACCGCCTTTAGCTCGTTTCATGAACTAACCAGCTAATCTGACGTCGCCTTCTTGAATGTTTGGGGCGGTCTTCGCGGAATGGCCCTGCCCGAAGGTCGTTTCTCCCGTCGGGAAGCTATCTCTTATAGGACAGTCTTGGGGCTACCAGAACCGCATACTAGGTGGATAAGAGGGGTTACTGTGACGAGAACTGCAGTTTCACCGGTGGGCGACAGCGAGTCTCTTCCTGCTTCTGAAGGTAAAGAGAGCGTGGCCGACATTCTCGAACAGGAACTCGACCCTACGATTCAGGAGTGGATCGCGCTTGTGGAAAAAGAGCCTGACTTGATCCGCATCCCGTTGAATTTTGAAGAACGCACGGGCCATCTTCCGAGACTCCTCCACGACGTGATTGCCAGGCTGCGTTTCGACAAAGGATCGAAAGCTCCGGTCTCGGTCGCCGCGAGTCATCACGGAGAGCTGCGGCGCAAACAAGGCTATAGCGCGGCAATGGTCGTCGATGAATCCCGAATCCTGCAGGTGTGCATTTTCTCGACACTGCACCGGAATGAGCGTCGTGTGATATTCAGTAAGCTGCTTCCGGACGTGGTGACTATCGCAGACGAAGTAGACGCGCAACTAAAACAGCAGATCCTGTGTTTCCTGCCAGTCGAGACACCGAGAAGGGGTATGAAGAACTGATTTACTTTCAGTTGGGCCACTTCCGCCGCCCTTATGAAAATCAAGACATTCAAAACGGAATCGCTCGAGCCGCAGACCTTTCTCGATATTTCGGGAATAGCCAGAAAGGTTGCTGAATTTCGGAAAGACGAGCAAATTTACACTCAGGGTGACGCAGCCAGTAGCGTCATGTACATCCAAAAGGGCAATGTAAAATTCTCCGTGGTTAGCGCGACGGGGAAGGTGGCTGTGGTCGCCATGCTTGGTCCGACCGATTTTTTCGGCGAGGGCTGCATGGCGGGTCAGTCGCTCCGCATGGGCACGGCTACTGCCATTACGCCGACCACCCTTCTAGCCATCGACAAGAACGAATTGCTGGGTATGCTCCATACTCAAGACAAACTATCAGACTGTTTTGTCGAATTTGTACTCAGCCATAAAAATCGCGTCGAGGAAGCTTTGATCGATCAACTCTTCAATTCGTCCGAGAAGCGGCTCGCCCGAGCGCTGCTCGTGCTCGGCCGTTATGGAAAAGTGCAGCACCAGCCAGACGGCGAACTGCCAACCGTTTCACAAGAGACATTGTCGGAAATAATCGGCACTACGCGCTCTCGCGTTAATTTCTTCATGAACAAGTTTAGAAAACTCGGCTTCATCGAGTACCGCAACCGTCACATCAAGATCAACAAGTCGTTGCTGACCTTTGCTCTGGACGGGTAAGACCGCTGTCTTGCCAAGATACGTCGTGCACTCAACGCTTCTTTCCTGCCCAAACGCAAACTCCTCACCACCTAGCTGTCCGGATCGACTTTCAGACGTGTTGCGTTTTGTGGCGAGATTATCGAGAATTGTAAATCATTCGCCGGCGACGCGCGCGGGCTTTTCGGTTTGCGGTTCGCCTTCGCGGATGCCGCCGTAGCGGCGTTCGCGTTTCTGGAACTCGACGAAGGCTTCGAGCAGGCGGGCGCGATTGAAATCGGGCCACAGCGTGTCGGTCACGAAAATCTCCGAATAGGCGATTTGCCAGAGCAGAAAATTCGAGACGCGCATTTCTCCGCTGGTGCGGATCAGCAGGTCGGGATCGGCAAGGCCGGAAGTATAGAGCTGCTGCGCAAGCTCTTCTTCGGTCACTGGAGCGCCGGACTTTTGCGAGCTGCGGCGGGTAACAATCGCGTTTACGGCGTCGACAATCTCCGCGCGGCCGCCGTAGTTTAGCGCCACCGATAAGGTCATTCCGCGGTTGCCGGCGGTCTCATCCATGGCCTCGCGCACGTCCTTCTGCACGGCGGCTGGGAGCTCGGCGAGCCGCCCGAGAAACTTCATGCGAATCTCATTTTTCTGGATGAGCGGCATCTCGCTGCGCAGATATTCGCGCAGCAGTTGCATCAGGAAATCGATTTCGGATTTTGGGCGGCGCCAGTTCTCGAGCGAGAAGGCGTATAGCGTGAGCGCTTCAATCTTCAGGCGAGCGCAGGTTTCGATCGTCGAGCGCGCCGTCTGCGTGCCCGCTTTGTGGCCGACTACGCGGGGCATGTGGCGCCGCTGCGCCCACCGGCCGTTGCCGTCCATGATCACCGCAACGTGCCGCGGCAGCCGCTCGAGGTCCAGTTTCTCGAGCAGGTGCGCTTCTTCGGAGGTCACCGGGCCCAGCGAGCCGGGCGCAACCGCTTCCATGGTGTGTGTTTTGCTGTGCGCCACGTGGGAGTCCCTAATCTCCTTTACGCCGTAAAGTTAACACACCCATTCGCGCGCGCGCAATCCATCCGTGGCTCATTGTTGTACCAGGAAATACGGGGTCAGCCGGCCGGAGCGGGCCCGCTTTGGAACAGCGAGGTGTAGACAAGCACCAGCGTCAGCACGATCATAGCGATGGCCGTAACCCACGCGACGATGTTGAACGTCAGCGAATTTACGTGCTCGCCCATCAAATCCCGGCGGTTGACCAGCAGCAGGATGAAGATCACCACCACGGGCAGCCAGATGCCGTTCCCCACCTGCGAAAAGATCAGTATTTTCCAGAGGGGCACGTGGGGAATCATGATGATGCCAGCGCCCACGGCGATCAGCAGGGTGTAAAGTCCGTAGAAAATGCGCGCTTCGCTGAACTTGTGGTCGATGCCAGCCTCGAATCCGAGCCCTTCGCAGATTACGTGAGCGGTCGAGAGCGGCAGGATCGTCGCGGCGAACAGAGATGCGTTCAGCAGCCCGAAAGCAAACGTGAATCCCGCCCACTTCCCTGCCAGCGGGATGAGCGCTTTGGCGGCCTGCGCCGCGTCGGTGATATCGCGCTGGCCGGTGGCGTAGAGCGTCGCTGCGGTGGCTACGATGATGAAAAATACGATGACCATGCAACTGATGCTGCCGACCAGCACGTCGGCGCGCGCTTGCGGGTATTGCCTGGGGCCGACTTTTTTCTCGACGAATCCTGCCTGCAAATAGAAAAATTGCCACGGAGCGATGGTCGTTCCAATCAGCGCCGTCAGCGTCAGCAAATAGCTGGATTTGAATTGCAGGTCAGGAATCACCACGTGCTGGGCGGCCTGCAGCCAATCGGGCTTGGCCAGCACAGCTGAAATGATGTAGGTCACGTAGAAACCGCAGGCCACGAGAAAAATAAGCTCCACCTGGCGGTACGTCCCGCGCATCACCAGAACCCAAACGAGGATCGCGGCAAGCGGGACGGCGACGTACTTGCTCACGTGAAAAATCTCCATCGCGGCAGCGACACCCGCAAATTCCGCCACCACGTTTGCCAGGTCCACCAGAAAGCCCGTGACCATCACAAAAAACGTTGACCGGAAGCCGAACTCTTCGCGAATCAGGTCGGATAGTCCCTTGCCGGTGATCACGCCCATCCGCGCGCACATCTCTTCAGTGACGTAGAGCGCGATGGTCATGGGGATCAGCGACCAGAGCAATGCGTAGCCGTACTGCGCGCCCGCTTGCGTGTACGTGGAAATGCCGCCTGCATCGTTGTCCACGTTCGAGGTGATCAACCCGGGTCCCACCACCGCCAGCAACAGCGTCAACCGCCGCCGCAACCCGCGGATTTTTTTCTGCAGGCTGGTGTCGCCGGCGCGCACGCGGTCAAACCGGGCGGTTATGGAGTCCAAAAAATTCATCGCGCAGGTCCGGCTATCCTTTCTTTTAGTCCTTTACTTCCTTTACTACTTCTATCGCTTCACCAGGCGCGATACCACGTCATCTACGGCGATCGTTCCCACCGGGCGCTTTTCTTCGTCGATCACCGTGAGCGTCCGCAAATTGTATTTGTCAAACAGCTCGAAGACGTCGTCTTCGCGGGTATTGGTCTCGACACTCAGCAGCGGCTCGGTCTTCAGCCCCGAGGCTCTCTCCTCCGGCGCAGCAAGCAGAAGGCGCGCCACCGCCACGGTGCCCGCGTATTGCGCCATCTTGTCGAGGAGCACGATGGTGTCCAGTTGGTCCAGGTTCAGATCCTGACTGCGCATCCAGCTCAACACTTCGTCGCGCGTGGACCCTTCACCCACAAACACAAACTCCGGATTCATCATTCCGCCGGCAGTCGCCGCATCAAACTCGAGCAGCTCGCGCACTTCTTCCGCTTCTTGTCCGGGCATTTCGTCCAGCAACTCGTCGGAGGTTTCCTTGGACAATTCGGCAAGGACGTCGGCGGCAGCGTCCGGCGCCATCTCTTCGAGAATGTCCGCGGCTTTTTCCGGGTCGAGTTTCTCGACGATTTGCGTGGTCAGCCGCTGGTCGAGTTCCGCCAGCACCGCCGCTGCGGTTTCCTCGTCGAGCGAAGCGATGATTCCCTGGCGCTCGGCAGCGGAGAGCTGTTCCATCATTTCGGCCAGGTCGGCTGGGTGCAGATCTTCGAGCTTTTCGTGGGTAATGCGCAGCTTCACGCGGCGCAGCGGATCCGGCTCGATCAGGTTCACAAACTCCCAGCGAATGGCGGCTTGCGGCAGCTTGGCCTGCAGCTTGCGGATCAGGCCGGAGGGCAGCCCCTGCAACAGCCGCCGCACCGCACCCTGCAAGCCCACATCGACTTGCGTGAGCCGCAATTCCACGTTGCCATTTGATTTTATGGTGGAAAGCTCGACGTCATTCACGCGCACCACTTTGCGCCCTTTGGTATCAATAATCTGCTGGTCCAGCAAATCCTTTTGCACCGCGAGCCAGCCCTCATTCGGCCGATAAACCTCTAATTCGCGCTCGCTTACGCTCAGCCGGATGGTTCCCGGTTCGACCGAAGCCACCTGATCGTGCCGCGCGATGAGCGGCTGAAAGCGGCCGCGGGAGAGCAGGTAATGCGAGACGCGGTTCGGGGCCGCCGCCGGCTCGACGAAAAACTCGCGCACCCGTCCAACGAAATGGCCCAGGGAGTCCCAAGCCTGCGCCCCCATTAGTTCCGTCGCGTAGAGATCCATGGTGCCGCTCCCGGCGAATAAAAAACCCGCCAACCGAATGCTTCGGCTGCGGGCAAGTGCTTACAGCAATTGGACTTACCGTTAGCCCCGCCTGAACCCTCCTGTCCCGTATGCGCCGGACTCGAGGCGCATTTCGCGCCGCCGGAGTCCCGCATCGTACCGCCAGTCCGGCGCCTCGCCGCCACTTTCACCGGTACTTCGACCGGTAGTGGGGGAACCGCCGCCTCTAGGGAAAGGTTCGAGTTCGCCGCTCGCACTCATAATTAGAGAATGCTCGCCACCGCGCACGTTCACCACTGCGCGGTTTCATTGGCAGTGATAAGCCTCGAGCCTCACAATGTCAAGAAAAAGAATGAGTTTCGCGCGAAAAAAATGCAGATTTTGCCCGACTCGCTACTTCGCTCGGTATTTCGGCGCGGCGAAGACCATATTTTTCGGTGCTTCGCCGCGCCTGCGGCAATCTTCGACGTACAGAAGCAAATAGTTCTTCAGAATGTAGTCCCGTTTCGAGAAACCCAGTTCGATGGCCGCGCGATCAATGGCTTCCGCCGGCCCTTCCAGCTCAACGTACGTGCCAATAGGAGTCTCGTCCATCTCGATGAGCAGATCCTTAGCCCAGGCTTTCGATCCGGGCAGCTTGTAGGTGGTGCGATACTTTTCGTAGCGGAACCAGCCACTCATCCCCAAGCCGGCGAAGATCTGCCCTAACATCGCACCGTCCGCTATTTCCAGCTCCAATTCCTCGCGCACCTTGTAATCCCGGCGCAGTGCCGCGGCTTCGCGGTTGCTGGTTTCCTGGATCGGGCGCTTGAAGGTCAGCAGCGTCCGCCGGTCGCCCTGGCTGCCCCTCTTGCCGGCTACGTCCGGCGCCTCGGTGCGAATGCGGAGGAGCTGACCGTCTTTCGCCAGGCGACCGTCCGGGGTGTCAAAGAGCAGATTCTCCTCGCGGACGCGTCCGGTGCCCTTGAGGGCGGGGCGGGCGCCTAGGCGCTTCAGCAGGCGCTGAAAGGCTTTTACATCATTAATCTTGAGCTTGATTTCGGTTTCGTTGCTCATTCCTTTGCCTGCTTTGCCGAGCCTTGGTTTGGCCCGCTTGAGCCTTCTTTGTGCGGGCGCAGTGCTGCCCGGCTTTGTGTCGCCGCGTACTTCCGCTAGTATAGCTAACGAAGGCGATTCTTCGGCCCGGCGACCTCGCAGCTACCCCGCCGTGCTCCAATCACGGACCGCATTGCGGCCCCTCGACCACACGAGCATACGCTTATGAATTCGGACTTTATGAGTGGCGCGCCATCGCTTTATCCGGACGCCGGAACGAATGCAAATCCGGCGGCTCCGGTGGCGCGGCGCGACCCGGTTGAGAGCGTGGTTCACGGAGACCGCCGCGTGGACGACTACGCTTGGCTGCGCGATAAGAACAACCCTGAGGTGTTGCGCTATCTCGAAGCGGAGAATGCCTATGCCGCCGGTGTCCTGAAGCCTACCGAGCCGCTCCAGGAAAAGCTTTATCAGGAAATGCTCGGTCGCATTCTGCAGACGGACTTGAGCGTGCCTTATCGGCTTCGCGGGTACCTGTACTTCACGCGGACGGAAGAGGGTAAGCAGTATGCGATGTATTACCGCAAGCGCGCTGAATCGAGTGCAGCTGATAACACTCTTGACGAACTGCTTCTGGACCTGAACGAACTAGCGCGAGGGCACTCTTTCCTGGGCCTCGGGAGTTTCGAGGTCAGCGCCGACGACAACTTTCTGGCTTTCGCCACGGATACGACCGGGTTCCGCCAATATACGCTGCAGATCAAAGACCTTCGCTCGGGTGAACTGCTGCCGGAGCGCATGGAACGCGTTACTAGCGCGGCGTGGGCTTCGGACCATCAAACGCTTTTCTACACTGTGGAAGACGCGGTTACCAAGCGTTCGCATCGTCTGTACCGCCATGCACTCGGCGGATCGCACGCGGATGTTCTCTTGTACGAGGAGGCGGACGAGCGCTTTCGCATTGAAGTGGAGCGCAGCCGCAGCGGCGCGTTTTTGCTGCTGGTGTGTGCCAGCCACACGACCAGCGAAGTGCGCTTTCTTCGCGCCGATGAGCCGCTGGGGCAATTCGCGCTGATCGATCCGCGGGAAGACGGGCACGAGTATTACGTCGACCACCATCCCGGCGACGATGCGGCTGCACCCGGCGGGATTTTTTATGCGCGCACGAATTCGCTGGGGCGCACCTTCCGGCTGATGGCCGTGCCGGTGGCCGATCCTCGGAGGAAATTCTGGCGGGAACTTATTTCTAATCGGCCGCAAGTCATGCTCGCGGGCGTGGCTGCGTTTCAGAATCATCTGGTGCTTTCCGAGCGCGAAGACGGTCTGCCTTATCTGCGCATCGTCGATCTCAGCGGTCAGCCGCAGGATCTACTCGGCGCTTCTCATCGCATTGCGTTCAGCGAACCGGCATTCCACGCCTCGCTGGGGCCTAATCCCGAATTCTCTAGCAGCGAAGTCCGCTTCCAGTATGAGTCTTTCGTCACGCCGCGATCCGTCTTCGACTATGAGGCGCGCACACGCCAGTCGATCCTGCGCAAAGAGCAGCCGGTGCTTGGCGGGTATGATCGGACGCACTACGTCATCGAGCGGCTCTTCGTGGCGGCGTCCGACGGTGCGCGCATTCCCGTTTCCCTCGTGCATCGTCGCGATACCCCGCTCGATGGATCTGCTCCGCTGCTGCTGTATGGCTACGGCAGCTACGGAATCTCGATGCCCGTGGGGTTCAGTTCGAATCGGCTGAGTCTACTCGATCGCGGCATGGTTTACGCCATCGCGCATATTCGCGGTGGCGGCGAACTCGGCAAGCCCTGGCACGATGCCGGGCGTCTGCGCAGCAAGCTCAACACTTTTACCGATTTTATTTCCGTGGCCGAACATTTGATCGCGGAGCGTTACACCAGCGCACAAAAGCTGGCCATCGAAGGAGGCAGCGCTGGCGGGCTGCTGATGGGCGCGGTGAGCAACATGCGGCCGGATCTTTTTCGCGTGGTCGTCAGCCATGTTCCGTTCGTCGACGTGCTCAACACCATGCTGGACGCTTCTTTGCCGCTGACCGTGGGAGAGTACGAAGAGTGGGGCAATCCACAGAAAGCTGAAGACTACTTCTACATGAAGAGCTATTGCCCCTACACGAATCTGGAGCGGAAGGCGCATCCCGCGATGCTGGTGAAGACTGGGCTGAACGACAGCCAGGTGATGTACTGGGAGCCGGCAAAATACGTGGCGAGACTTCGCACGCTGAAGACCGACGGCAACGCCTTGCTCTTCAAGATCAACATGGGCGCGGGGCACGGCGGGGCTTCCGGGCGCTACGACTACCTGCGCGAAATCGCGCTCGACTATGCGTTTTTGCTGACGCAGCTCGGTACCCGTTCTTGACCGAGCGGCGGACGTTGCGCTTGCACGGCACCGCGAGCCGGCGCGCTTTTTCTCTTGTTCCCTTGGTATTCTCTGCGCCCGCTGTGTTGAATAGCCCTTTTTGCGGCTCTGCGGACGCGCTCCCAGGCTGTATACTCGCCAGCTACAATTGATAGACGCTCGGAAATGTCAGACCCTACCACGCCACTGATGCAGCAGTACCACGCGATCAAATCGCGTTATCCGCACGCGCTACTGCTCTTTCGATTGGGCGATTTCTACGAGCTTTTCTACGAAGACGCCATCCTCGCTTCGCGGGAATTGCAAATTACCCTGACTTCGCGAAACCGCGAGAAAGGCCAGCCCATCCCGATGTGCGGCGTTCCGTATCACGCCGCGGACGGCTACATCGCGCGGCTGATTCGCGCCGGATTCAAAATTGCTATCTGCGATCAGATGGAACTGCCCGGCCCAGGGAAGAAACTCGTTCGCCGCGAAGTCGTTCGCGTCATTACACCGGGAACGGCAACAGACGTCGCGCTGCTCGACGCGCGCGAAAATAACTTTCTTGCGTCCGTGGCGAGGCACCCTTCGGGCTCGCCGGTCGGCTTGGCGTTTATCGATCTTTCGACCGGGGAATTCCAAGCCACTGAATTCTCGGGCCCCAGCGCGGACGAAGCCATTCGCGACGAACTGCAACTGCTGCGCCCGCGCGAGACGCTGCTTCCGCGCCCGCAGCAGCTCTTTGAAACTTCCAAGAATTCGCTGCTCGAAGGAACCGGCGGGGTTGAGTCCCGCCTGGACGACTGGATTTTTCAGTTCGACTACGCTGACCGCATCCTGCGCGAGCAATTTGGTGTCGCCGAGCTGACGGGCTTTGGGCTCGACGGGCATCCGCAAGCCCTGTGCGCCGCAGGAGCTATCGTGCATTACCTGCGCGAAAACGCGGCCCGCGGTGAAAAAGATGATGCACACGCGATCGAAGCGCTAAATCATCTCGACCGGGTGCGTTATTACGAGCAGCACGATGCGCTGATTCTCGATCCCGTCTCGGTGCGGAATCTCGAACTGCTCGCCCCTATCTTCACGGAAGAGAGTACTCGCGGTGTTCCGACCACTCTCATCAGCGTGCTGGACGTCACCGTCACTCCGATGGGCGCGCGCTTGCTGCGGTCCTGGGTGCTGCGCCCGCTGATCGATCGCGACGCGATTGAAGGGCGCCTGAACGCGGTTACTCACCTTCTTCAGCAAACCGTGGTGCGCGGCGAGATTCGCAAAGAGCTGAAAGGCATTCAGGACCTCGAGCGGCTCACCAGCCGCATCACGCTGGGTCTTGCGACGCCGCGCGAGCTCGTGGCGCTGCGCAAATCGCTTGGTCAGCTTCCGGTGCTCAAGAATTTTCTTACGCCGCCTCCGGCTGGCGGGAGCGAACTGCTGCGGCATCTGCACGCGGAAATCGATGAGCTGTCCGACGTGCGCGAGCGTCTGGAACGCGCAATCGCCGATGAACCGCCCGCTCTGGCTACCGATCCCGGCATCATCCGCAGCGGCTATCACGCCGAACTCGATGAACTGCGCAATCTCTCGCAGCACAGCAAGCAAATCATCGCCGCTACGGAAGAGCGCGAACGGAAACGTACCGGCATCGCTTCGCTGAAAATTCGCTTCAATCATGTGTTCGGTTATTACATCGAAATCTCCAAGGCCAATCTGCATCTGGCTCCCGCCGATTACGAGCGCAAGCAGACGCTGGTGAACGCCGAGCGTTTCACTTCCTCGGAGTTGAAAGAGTACGAACGCAAGATTCTTGCCGCCGACGAGCGCATTCTCGAAATCGAGCGCCAGCTTTTTATCGAAGTACGCTCGAGCATTGCTGCAAAGGCGGCGCGGCTGCGGCGCACCGCTGCCGCTATCGCGCAGCTCGATGTGCTGGTTTCCTTCGCGAAGCTGGCCGCGGATCGCGGTTACGCGCGGCCGGAATTTAATTCGTCCGGCGAGTTGCTGATCGTTGCCGGCCGCCACCCCGTGATCGAGGAGCTTCTGCGGCAGAAAGGCGAGCGCTTCGTTCCGAACGATCTGTGTCTCGAACCCGGCCGGCAGCAGCTCCTGTTGATCACCGGCCCCAATATGGGCGGCAAGTCCACCTATTTACGGCAGGCCGCGCTGATCGTGCTCATGGCGCAAATGGGCGGCTTCGTTCCGGCGCGCCAGGCGAAGCTGCCCATCACGGACCGGATTTTCACGCGCATCGGCGCGAGCGACAATCTGGCGCGCGGCCGCTCGACTTTCCTGGTGGAAATGAGCGAAGTCGCGGCCATTCTGAACCACGCCACGCCCGCGAGCCTGGTATTGCTCGACGAAGTGGGCCGCGGCACTTCCACGTTCGACGGGCTGTCGATCGCGTGGGCGGTCGTGGAACATTTACAACGCCACACCCGTGCGCGCACGCTTTTCGCCACGCACTATCACGAACTCACTGAGCTCGCCGAGCTTCTTCCAGCGATTCAAAACGTGCACGTCTCCGTGAAAGAAACGCCCAGCGAAATTATTTTTCTGCGGCGCGTGGAACCCGGCAGCGCCGATAAGAGCTACGGTATCGAAGTCGCTCGCCTCGCCGGCCTTCCTCGCTCGGTCATCGAACGCGCCCGCGAAGTGTTAAAACGCCACGAGCAGAGCGAGCACGTCCTCAGCGAGAAGCTTTCGCCCGGCGCGCTCGAGGATTCCGCCGTCAACGCTGGGGCCGGCGCAGCCGCCTCATCCCGTAAAAACGGCCATCAGGACGTGCTCTTTACCCCGCTCGACCGCAAGGTGCTCGACCAGCTTCGCGAAGCTGATCTTGATCAACTTGCCCCCCTCGATGCCCTTAACCTCCTCGCGCAACTGAAAAAGCAAATTTTATGAGCATGTCTCTGCGTTAACTCTTTCTCGCGGTCTTGTCTCGGACCTATGTGTCCCAAGTGCGCTCTGTGCTTAAATTCCTCTACCTGATGAAAAACAAACGCATGCTCGTCCTTGGCCTGATGTCTGGCACTTCCGCCGACGGCATCGACGTGGCCCTTGCGCAAATATCAGGCGCGCCGCCGCGCCTGAACGCCAAGCTCTTCAACCACACGGCGATCTCTTTCCCGCCCGCTGTCCGAAAGGAGATTCTACGCGTTGCCGAGCAGCAAGCCATCTCCGCGGGCCAACTGAGCCAGCTTAATTTTCGTTTGGGAGAAATCTTTGCCGAGGCTGCCCTAAGCGCTTGTCGCAAGTTCCGCGTTTCGCTCAATCGCATTGCGCTACTCGGCTCGCATGGCCAGACTATCTTTCATCAAGGGCAGCCGGCCCGCTATCTCGGCCGGCCGACGGCCTCGACGCTGCAAATCGGCGAGCCCGCGGTCATCGCCGCGCGCACCGGCATCACCACGGTCGCCGATTTCCGGCCCGCGGACATCGCTCTCGGGGGCCAAGGCGCTCCGCTCGTCCCTTACGCCGACTATCTGCTGTACCGTCACGCGAAACTCGGCCGCGTTTCTCTAAATCTTGGCGGCATCGCAAATATCACCGTGATCCCCGCCGCCGCGCGCCCTGAGCAAATCATTGCTTTCGACACCGGCCCTGCCAACATGCTCATCGACGCGCTCGTCTCACACTTCACGCGTGGCCGCCAGCGCTTTGACAAAAACGCCCAACTTGCCGCGCAGGGGCGCCCGATTCCGGCGTTGCTCGACGAACTTCTGCACGACCCTTACCTAAAGATTGCGCCCCCGAAATCCACCGGCCGCGAATACTATGGCCGCGCGTACACGAAACAATTGATCGCACTGGGCCGCAAGCACAATGCCAAGTCCAACGACCTCATTCGCGCCGCAACCATTTTTACCGCGCTCTCGGTTGTGGACGCGCTCCACCGCTTCGTGCTCCCCAAAACAAGAATCCGTCAGCTCATCGTCTCCGGCGGCGGGGCGAATAATCCGCTGATTCTCGCGCAACTTGCTGCCGCTCTGGGCGCGTCGGCGCCTGGCTTTGCCGCACTGGCGCAGCATGCTGCGCCACTACATGGAAAGGGCAGGCCCTCGGACGTGAACGGCATCGAAATTGTTCGCTCTTCCGCTCTCGGTGTTCCTGAAGATGCCAAAGAAGCCTATGCCTTTGCGCTGCTCGCGTACGAAACCTTCCACCACCGTCCCAGCAATCTCCCCAGCGCAACGGGCGCGCGTGGTCCTGCCATCCTGGGTAAAATCTGGTATGCCCCAACCCGCTAGCTACTTTCGTCGCAGGGCGAGCACAACGGCTCAGTTGCTTGTCGGGATGCTGCCCCCGCCGCGGCGCGCCGCGCCGCTACCTCGATCGGTTCGCGCCGTCTTCCTCTTTACGTCGTTATTTCTTTACGTCATTACTTCTCTTTTTTTCTCCGGCTGCTCCCGCTCCAGCGCTCACGATCCATCTTCCCTCGTGTTTCTGATTGAATCCAATCCCACCAATCTCGATCCACGGTTCGCGACGGATTCGCAATCGCAGCATCTCGATGGCTTGCTGTTCTCTTCGCTAGTCGAGCGCGACGACCAAATGAACATTCATCCTGATCTCGCGGCTTCCTGGGACACGCCCGATCCGCTGACCTACATCTTCCATCTCCGCTCAGGCGTGCGCTTCCACGACGGCAGCGCTGTCACCGCCGCGGACGTTAAATCCACCTTCGATTTCCTGCTCGATCCCGCGAATCGCTCCCCCAAACGCGGCGGCTTCCGCCAAATCGCTTCCATCGAAGCGCGCGATCCCGCCACCGTAATCTTTCACCTCAAAGAGCCATACGCGTCGTTCCTCTTCTCGATCTCTCGGCCCGCCATCGGGATCGTTCCCGCCAACGCCAACGCTCCCGATTTTTCGCGCCACCCCATCGGCTCAGGCCCATTCCGCTTCGTTTCGCAATCGCAGGACGACGAAGCCATCCTCGAACGCAATCCCGATTATTTTCGCGGCGCTCCATCCATCGCCCGGGTCCGCTTTCGCGTCGTCCCGGACGCCATCGTCCGCGCTCTCGAACTCCGCAAAGGCTCCGCCGATATCGAAATCAGCTCGCTCTCCCCCGATCTCATCCCCGCGCTCGCCAAGCAGCCCGCCCTCGCGCTCACCGAACGAGCCGGCACCAACCTCAACTATCTCGGATTCAATCTACAAGATCCGATTCTTGCGCACCGCCAAGTCCGCCAGGCTCTTGCCTACGCCACCGACCGCGCATCCCTAATCAAATACCTGCTGCACGGCCAGGCGCAAATCGCCACGGGCGTGATCCCGCCAATTAACTGGGCTTACGAGCCCGGCGTGACGCAATACGCGCAAGATCTGTCGCGCGCGGAAAAACTTCTCGACTCCGCCGGCTTCCCGCGCCAAGCCAACGGCCTGCGTTTTCACTTGCTGCTGAAAACTTCGACTGAAGAACAAGCTCGCCTCATCGGCGCCGCTCTCCAGGAACAATGGCGGCACGCCGGCGTCGACCTCGAACTCCGCCCCCTCGAACTAGCCACGCTGCTCTCCGACTCCATCAAAGGCAATTTCCAGATCAATCTTCTTCGCTGGGTCGGCGCGAACAACGATCCCGACTTCTTCGAGTTTGCTTTCTCCTCGAAGCGCTTTCCGCCCGACGGCGCCAATCGCGGACACTACCGCAACCCCCGCATCGACGCGCTAGCGGAGCAGATTCGCGTGGAAGCAGACCGCCAAAGGAGAAAAGCTCTTTGCAGCGAAGCGCAAAAAATCCTGGCCGACGATCTCCCGTACCTGCCGCTGTGGTTCGTCGACGCCACTTCCGTCCACCGCCGCTCCCTCGCCGACCTGACGCTCTCGCCCACCGGCGACTTCGATTTCCTCGCGCATCTGCAGCCCTAGTCCGCGCGGGCTTTCACTCATTCACAAAAACCAATCGTCCGCTGACACCCTTACTGCCGTGAATGGCATATCCTTGCCTGCCCGGCGGCTCGCATCTAGACCCGGCCGCGAGTGCCGGTTTCTCGGCACAGTCTTGATCAAGTCGTTTCGCAACACTGGCCTCTTCCTCTGGCGGCGTTTCTCCCTTCAGATACGCATCAATGCGCTCTTCCATCTCCGCGGGAAATCGCGGCGCCGGGCCCACTAACTTTTCCTGATACACCTTCAAAATAAATTCTCTGAAAATGGGCAGCGCGGCCTTGCCGCCGGTTTCCATTGCGCCCAAAGAGCGGTTGTCATCAAATCCGATGCGCACAGCCACCGTAATTCCCGCGGGGCCATAGGTAGACCCGACAAAAAGCGCATCGCGGTAGTTGTTGGTCGTCCCGGTCTTGCCCATCACCGGAATGGGAAAACTCCGCGAATCCAGCGCGTGCGCGGTCCCTGAAGGAATGCGCACCACCCCGCGCAGTCCTTCCTGTATCAGCGCTAGCTCGACTTTGTTCTCGCTTTCCACGCAGCAGTCCGGGTGGCTGTAAATCACGTCGCCGCCGCTATGCTCGATCTTGGCAATCACGTAGGGCTCAGCACGTATTCCGCTGGCCATCATGCGATAAGCGTTCGCTAGCTCCAGCAAAGTCACTTCCGATGCGCCCAGCGCCGTGGTCTGGTAACGGTGCAGCGAACTGCGGATGCCGACATCCCGCGCCGTCTTCAACACAGAATCGATCCCAATCTGCTGCACGATCCAAATCGCCACCGCGTTTCGCGACTCCGCCAGCGCCTGCCGCGCCGGAATGATCCCTTCAAATTTGCTGTCGAAATTCGCAATCCACTTCGCAGGGCGGTCTGCCGAAGTCGGCACCGAGATGGGCTCGTCCGGCACGGGCGTGCCCAGATCGAGCGCGCCTTGACGGAACGCCGCCAAATAAACGATCGGCTTCATGGCCGAGCCCGGCTGCCTCATGGACTGGCTCACCCGGTTGTAATCGCTGTAGCCGGTATTGTGGCCTTTGTACGTGCGGCGCCCGCCGGCTTCGCCAAGAATCGCGGAGTCGCTGTTCCGCAGCACTACCACCGAGCCCTGAATCATCCCGGCATTCTTGGGATGGCGCTTTTCATAAAGCTGCAAGCCGTTTTCGAGTGCTGCGTTCGCGTAACGTTGGATGCGATCATCGATCGTCGAATGGACCTGAATGCGCCCCTCCAGCAGTTGGTTGATCCCAATGTCGGCAGCCAACGCAGTGTCCAGCCTTTTGAGCTCGTCGATAACATTCCCGACCGCCGCGGGCGCTTCGATCGGACCACTAACGCGCGCCGCCAGTCGAATCGGCGCTTGCTGGCAGCGTCCCGCCGCCTCTGCGGAGAGAAAATGGTTCTTAACCATCAGCATCAAAATCTGATTTCGTCTGCGCAGCGGTTTTTGATTGTCGGCCAAGCTCGGAGCATACTCGCCCGGAGACTTCGTAATTCCCGCCAGCAGCGCGGCTTTGTCGGCATCCGCAGAAGTAAGTTCTTTCACCGGCTTGCCAAAGTAGTATTGCGAAGCCGCCGCGAACCCGTACCGGCCATTTCCCAGATAAATGAAGCTCGCGTAACGCGCCAGCAGCTCTTCTTTGGCCCTGCGTTTCGAGCCGTAGCGCTTGCGCATCTCGCCCTCAATCCACAGCGAGAGACGCATCTCCTCGACTTTCAGCAATATTCGGTTGGTGCCCGGCACGCCGATAACGAACGCCAGAAGACGCGGCAACACACCATCCTGTTGCAGCGTGCTGCTGTTTTTTCCGCTGATACGTTTTTGCAGGAAGAAGCCCCGCACCAGTTGTTGCGTAATCGTCGAGCCGCCTTGCGGAAACACTGACGCATGCTCGCCGGAATTCTCGCCGTTGGATTTCCCGCCACGCCCAAACAAGGCCCCAAAGTGGGTTTTGCTGAGCAACCGCGGGAAGACGGAATAGTCCACTCCCGAGTGCGAAAAAAAGTTCTCATCCTCGGCGGAAAGGATGGCTTGCCGCAGGACCTCCGGAATCTCCGGGTACTGGATAATTTCCCGGCGTTCTTTGCCTATTTCGATGAGCACGCGGCCATTCGCATCGTAAATATGCCCCGCAGTTGGAGGCTCGAAGCGAATAAAGGCCTCTAAGTCCGGCAGATTGACCCGGTTATAGCTGACGTAAATCATTCCGCACAGCAGCAGCACAAGCGGCGCCGCAGCTACCGCGGATGCCATGCGCAGCCAGCGGCTCTTGCGGTAAATCCTCCACCCGCCAGAGAGCCTCTTGCGGACAGCCCAATGTAGGCGCGCGGAAAGTGAATTTGTCTTGAGCAACTGAATCGCTCCCCGCCGCTGCACTGGTGGTGGGTTTGTTGCCCGCCTCTCGGCGCAGCCCATCGGTACTGCATTGTTGGCCGGCGTTCTGTGCCGAAGGCATAAGCGTCGCACAGGGAGACCTGGGATTCTGTGCCATATAGGTCACCTTCGCAGGACTCAAGAACCCGCGCCTTACCAGGGGCCAGTGCGGGGGGCGGCTGCGCCGGCCTTGCATCCGGCAAAGACGCTCATCTTGCAAGGAATTTTGTCAGCAACCGTGTGCTCTAAGGGACAGACATCGCCGCGCCAGCGGCGCATAGTCACGATTACCGGGGTTCTGAACATCTCGGGCTTGGAGGATTTACAGTATGCGAATCAATCGTTACATCGGCTCACTGGCCCTGGCTGCTGCCATTGTTGCACCAGCCGTACTCGTGACCGCAGCCAAAGCGCAAGAGGGCGTCCAGGTCCGAATCTACGACCGCGACCACCGCGACTACCACAACTGGGACGACCGCGAGGATCACGCCTACCGAGGCTACCTCGTTGAACGGCACCGCGAGTACCGTGACTACAACGGACAGAACCGCCGCGACCAGCGCAACTACTGGCGATGGCGTCATAGTCACCCAGACCGCGATTAACTAACACCGGTCCTTATCTATCTAGTGCCGAAGGCAGGGGCTTGTTTCAGCCCCTGCCTTTCGCGTTTCCGCCCACTTGCGGCTCGCAACACTCACTCTCCTTCGTCCCTTTTGCAGTCCACCCGCAGCTTGTCCGTAACTCTCTAAAACGCACCCGCTTTCGGCGTAGGGGCGCAGCACTGCTGCGCCCCTAACATCGAGGTGTGCTCCGCCTCCGTCACACCGTAACCTGCCGCATCTCAAAAGATAGAAAGAGGTGGTTGGGCCCCCCCACCAAGCCCATCCCCCCAGTCAACAATTACACTGAAACAAAAATCCACTTGCTGCGTTCCTATACCTAGCGTGCTTAGGAGAGTCTCCCTAAGCTAGTTAGGAGGAGGTCCTTATGACCGAGCCAGCCCAACTACTTCCTGGCACTCTCGATTTGCTCGTCCTGAAAGCCGCTTCTCTCGGGCCGCTGCACGGCTACGGCATTCTCTTGCGCATCGAGCAGATCACCCGCGGGGCGCTCCTCGCCGAGCAGGGCGCTCTCTATCCCGCGCTCTCCCGCCTCGAACACCAGGGCTTACTCGATTCCGAGTGGGGCACTTCGGACAACCATCGCCGCGCCAAGTTCTATCGCCTCACCACCACCGGCCGCCGCAGGCTCCGCGAAGAAACGCAAAGCTGGAATCGCCTCGTCACCGCCATTGCTTTAGCGCTCAGTGCCACGACACCGGAGAGCTGACCCATGTTCCCCCGACTTCGTTCGCTCTGGCACAACCTGCGTCATCGCTCGCAATCGGAACGCGAGCTCGATGATGAAATGCGCTTTCATCTAGAAACGCGCATCGACGACCTCGTCCGCTCTGGCCTCTCGCTCGCAGAAGCCCGCCGCCGCGCGCACATCGAGTTCGGCAGCACCGAGGCGTATCAGGTCAAAGTACGCGAATCGCGCCGCCTCACCTGGCTCGAAGATTTCGTCCAGGATGTTCGCTACGGTCTGCGAACGCTGCAAACCGCTCCCGGCTTCGCCGCCGTCGCCATCCTCACTCTGGCCATCGGCATCGGCGCCAACACCACCATCTTCAGTTGGATTCGCGCCGTGCTCCTCAATCCCCTTCCCGGAGCCGGCCATCCCGAACGCGTCGTGGCCCTCGAATCGCTCACTCCTTCCAATGACTGGGTCCCCACTTCCTATCTGGACTTCCGCGACTTCCGCCAATACTTGCGCTCCCTCGAATCTCTCAGCGTCGCTTATCCCATGTCCGTGGCCGTCGGTGACGACCGCAATACCGAACGCATGCGCGCCGAACTGGTCTCCGCCAACTATTTCGATCTTCTGGAAGTTCGGCCCGAGTTGGGCCGCTTTTTTACCGGGCCCGAGCGCGACGAAGCACAGAACGCCCACCCCGTCGTGGTCATCAGCCACTCGCTGTGGGCCAGCCATTACCATTCCGATCCTGCAGCCATCGGCGCGTCCGTGCGCATCAATCGGCATCTCTACACCATCATCGGCGTCGCTCCAGAACGCTTCAACGGCTCCATGCCCGGCCTCGCGTTTCAGATGTGGGCGCTCGCCACCATGCACGGCCAACTCCACGCCATGGGCGACTGGATGCTGCAGGACCGCAAGACGCGCATGTTCCGGGTACTCGCGCGCCTCGCGCCAGGCGTCACCATCGAACAGGCGCGCGGTGAAGTGCACGCTTTCGGCCGTCGCATGGCCGAAGCGAACGCCGATACCAGCCAGGGCATGAGCGCCACCATTCTTCCGATGTGGAAGTCCCACTACGGCATTCAGGAATCCTTGCTGGCTCCGCTCAGCATTCTGATGGGCGCATCCGGCGTACTTCTCCTGATCGTCTGCGCCAACGTGACCAATTTGCTGCTGGCCCGCGCCACGTCGCGACAAAAGGAATTCAGCGTCCGTCTCGCCCTCGGTGCGCCGCGCTCCCGCCTCATTCGCCAGCTCCTTACCGAATCGCTGCTGCTTTCCCTTTGCGGATTGCTGGGCGGCCTGGCCATCGCCCACCAGCTCACCGGAGCGCTCCAGTTGCTCTTTCCTCCGGAAACCCGGCCCAATCTCATCCGCCCGCCGGTCGACTTCGGCGTCTTCCTATTCACCCTCGCGCTCACCCTCGGCGTCGCCCTGCTCGCCGGAATGGCCCCGGCTTTTCATGCCGCCGCGGGTAACGTCAACGAAACGCTCAAAGAAGGCGGGCGCAGCGCTTCCACCAGCCGCGGCTCGCAGCGCCTTCGCGGCCTTCTGGTTGCTTCGGAAATGGCTCTCGCCGTGATTGCGCTCATTGGTGCGGGGCTTTTCGTCAAAAGTTTCCATACCGCGCGCGCCATGCAGCCCGGCTTTGATGCTCATCAAGTGGCCATGGCGCGTTTCAGCATGCCCTCCGCAGGTTACGATCGCGAGCAGGCCGATTCCTTTTGCCGCCGGCTCCGCGAACAGCTCGAGCACGAGCCTGGCGTCACTTCCGTATCCTATTCGGACTACGTTCCTCTCAGCCTAGGCACCGGCTCTTGGGAAGACCTGCAAATCGAAGGCTACGTTCCCGGCCCCAGCGAGAACATGAAGCTGTACCGCAGCCTGGTCGCTCCCAGGTATTTCGAATCGCTGAAGATTCCGCTGCTGCAAGGGCGCGACTTCACGCTGCAGGATGACCCCGCGCACCTGCCGGTGATGGTCGTCAATCAGGAATTCGTTCGCCGCTTTCTGCGCACTCAGTACCCTATCGGCGTCAAAGTCCAGGGCTGGGGACGCTGGTTCACCATCGTCGGCGTCGCACAAGACACCAAAATCTATCGCCTCACCGAAAATGCCACGCCTTATTTCTATGTTCCCATCCGCCAGATCCACCGCCCGGAATTTCCCTTCACTTTCTTCGTGCGTACCACCGGTTCGGTCACCGACGCCATCGCCGCGCTGCAACGCGATTCCCGTGCCGTCGATCCCGCGTCCCCGGCCTTTGACGCCACCTCGCTCGAGGATTTCATCGCCCAATCCCTCTTTACCAACAAAATTGCCGCTGACCTCTTGAGTGTCCTTGCGGGCACCGCCATTCTTCTCGCCGCCATCGGACTCTACAGCGTCATGGCCTACACCGTCGCCCGTCGCACCAACGAAATCGGCATCCGCGTAGCTCTCGGCGCGCGCCCCGCCGATGTTCTTGCCATGGTCATCCGGCAAGGGCTGGTTTTCGGCCTCGCGGGATTACTCCTCGGCTCGCTTGGCGCAGCCGCCCTCGCGCGTGTGCTCTCTTCTTCTCTCGTGGCGGTTAGCCCGGTCGATCCCCTCGTCTATAGCGCTGCCGCCCTTTTGGCTGTCGCCATCGTCCTCGCGGCCACGGCCATTCCCGCGCACCGCGCCATGCGCGTCGATCCCATGGTCGCGCTCCGCTACGAGTAGCCGTAGCACAGACACTCTTGCCTGTGCCGCGTTAAGTACCTGCGCACACTTCCGACGGAGCCTGCTCGCCGCGATTTTCGCGCCGTCTCTCCTCTGCTAGAGGCACGATAAATCCTGCCCTCTTCGCGGCACCATCGACCCCTCTTGCCGTTCAAACGAACCACTGGGCAACCCTTGGCTCTGCGTTCTGGTGCTCGCCCGCCCGCGAAACCTGCATACCCTCCCGCCTGTGCTATCCCTTCAGTCCAGCGCTTTCTCGATTTCGGCGATGGGAATCGCCCCTTCGCGAACGATCTTCCACTCCTCGTCACGCAACTCCACGATCGTGGACGGCAGTGCCGCTCCAGTGCCACCCGCGTCCAGCACCAACGTCAGCCGCGCCCCCAATTGCTTCATCACTTGGTCCGCACTGGCGCACGACGGAAAGCCGGAGACGTTCGCGCTCGTTCCGGTCACCGGACCCTCGAATTCCGCGATCAGCCGCTCGACCACCTTGCTCTTCGGCCAGCGCAACGCCACTTTCCCCGTGTTCGCGGTAACTTTTAGCGGCACGCGCTGCGACGCCTCAACCACCAGTGTCAACCCGCCCGGCCAGAACGCCTCCGCCAACCGCACGAAATTCCTCGGCACGTCTCGCGCCAGCAGCGCCGCCTGCTCCATGGAATTCACGAGGATCGGCAGTGCACGCGTCTCTGGCCGACCTTTTACGCGATAAATCTCGTCGACCGCCGCCAAATTAAAAGGATCCGCCGCAAGTCCGTAGAACGTATCGGTGGGAATCGCGACCACACTGCCCCGCGCAAGAAAATCCGCCGCATAGCGCAGCACGTCCGCTTCCGGGGATTGCGCATTGATGCGCAGCAGTTCCGCTGGCAATGGTTTGGCCTTTGGCGAAGTCACACCCGTTCCTCGCAGCTCTTCGCCCACGCTGCCTGCCAATGCGGCGACGCTACCATACCCGGCCAAGTCCATGCAATAACGCGGTTTGCCGCCCCGCCATGCCATTTGTTACCCTCGCGGGGATGGCTACGCCGGGAAAAACGCCGCGAGGTGCGCGTCCGAATGCTGCGGCCACAGCGGGGACGCTCACCAGCCGCGACAATCGCTGGCTGAAAGAGTTTCGCTTGGCGCTGCGCGGCGGACTCCCGACGGAGTCTGGATTCGTTGGCGTGGAAGGCGCGCGGCTGGTGGAGGAAGCGCTGCAGTCAGGCTGCAGGATTGCCGCGGTGCTGTTCAGCGAGTCGGGGGAACGTTACCGGGAGCGCTTAGCTCCGCTCGTGCATCGGCCAGAGATTGCGTTTCCGGTTTTGCGCACGACGGACCGATTGTTCGAAGGCCTTGCCGACACGGAGCATCCGCAGGGTGTTGCGGCCCTGGTAGCGCCGCGCGCAGCTACGCTAGACGATTTGTTGCGGACGCCTCCCGGAGCGTGCTCGCCGCTACTGGCAGTGCTGGCGGGCGTGCAGGACCCGGGAAATGTCGGCACGATTTTGCGCACAGCGGCGGCCCTTGGCGCGACCGGCGCGGTGACTGCGGCTTCAGGACAGAGCGGAACAGCAAGCCCGTACTCGCCCAAAGCGTTGCGCGCTTCCGCCGGAGCGGCCTTGCACTTGCCGATTTTGCCCGGAATGTCGCTGGCAATTTTGCTGGCGCAATTGAAAGTTGAAAATATCCGAACGCTAGCTTCGAGCGTTCACGAGCCGCGCGGTGGCGAAAACGCGCTACTGGCCCCCTGGCAAGTGAATTGGTGCGAACCGGTGGCGCTGCTCATCGGCAATGAGGGCGCCGGGCTTCCGGAAGAAGTCGAGCGGGGCGCGGATGCCCGCATTCGCATTCCCATGGCCGGCGGCGTGGAATCGCTCAATGCTGCCGCCGCCGCCGCAGTGCTTTTCTACGAAGCGGCGCGCCAAAGAAACTCCGTAGCCGCAGCGAACATCCAAAAGAACGCGGTCTCGCAACAACCGTTCAAACTAACGTGAGTCTATTCTCCAAATTGCCCCTCCCTCCCGAGCCCGAAGTCCCCGCGGCGCACCAGCCGCTGGCGGAGCGCATGCGTCCGCGCACGCTCGACGAATTCATCGGCCAGGAGAAACTGCTGGCGCCAGGAAAGCCGCTACGCGTACAAATCGAGAACGATGACCTCGGCTCCATGCTCTTCTGGGGTCCGCCCGGATGCGGCAAGACCACGCTGGCCCGCGTGATCGCCCGAATCACCAAGTCGGACTACATTCCCTTCAGCGCCGTCCTTTCCGGCATCAAGGAAATCAAGCAGGTCATGGCCGAAGCCGAAGGAAAAGCCCGCGAAGGGCACCGCACCATTGTGTTTGTCGACGAAGTGCATCGTTTCAACAAAGCGCAGCAGGATGCGTTTTTGCCGCACGTGGAAGCCGGGCACATCACATTTATTGGCGCCACCACCGAGAATCCTTCCTTCGAAGTGATTTCCCCGCTCCTTTCGCGCACCAAAGTCTACATTCTCGACCCGCTGGCCACACCACAAATCGTCGAACTGCTCCGCCGCGCGCTGGCCGACAAGGAACACGGACTCGGCACCGAGTCTCTGCAAATCAGCGAAGACGTCCTCTTTCGCATGGCCTCGTTTGCCAACGGCGACGCGCGATCCGCATACAACACGCTGGAACTCGCCTCCCGCAGCGCCCAAACAGATTCTTCGGGCGTTCGCACGGTGACCCGCGAACTTCTCGAAGACGTGCTGCAGCGCAAATTGCTCCGTTACGACAAATCCGGCGAAGAACATTTCAATCTGATTTCCGCCCTGCACAAATCCGTCCGTAATTCCGATCCGGACGCCGCTTTATACTGGCTCGCGCGCATGCTCGAGTCCGGCGAAGATCCTTTGTATTTGGCGCGCCGCATGGTGCGCATGGCCAGCGAAGATATCGGCCTTGCCGAGCCGGGCGCGCTGGCGGTAACACTGGCCGCGAAGGAAGCGTTCGAGTTCATCGGTCCGCCAGAAGGCAACTTGGCTCTGGCGCAAGCAGTGGTGTATTTGTCGCTCGCCCCAAAGTCGAACGCGCTGTACACCGCCTTCGGCGAAGTCATGGAAGATGTGCACAAAACGGAAGCCGATCCGGTGCCGCTTCATCTGCGCAACGCCGTAACCGGCTTGATGAAGAACGTTGGCTACGGAAAAGGCTACCAATACGCCCACGACACCGAGGAAAAAGTCACCGACATGACCTGCTTGCCCGACAATCTCGCCGGCCGCTCCTACTACAACCCCACCGATCAAGGATTCGAGCAGCGCCTCCGCCAGCGACTGGACGAGATTCGCAAGATAAAATCGCGTGCCGCGAAACCATGACCTGGCGCTTCCCTTTCCATTTGCATCGGTTGCTTTGTGTTTGCTCTTTTGCCGTAGCGCTCGTCCTTTGTTGCTGCCTCGCCACCGCACGAGCCCAGCAGCTCGACAAGCCCTTGCAAAGCATCGACGAGGAAATCACCGCGTTTGCGTTTGCGCCCGATGGCCGCATCGTCTACGCCGTGAATCGCGGATTCAAAACCAAAAAATACGATCTGGAACACGACGACATCTGGATCGCCGATGCCAACGGCAAACGCAAGCGCATCTTTCAGGGCGACAAGTTCACGCGCGGCGATCTGCCCTTCACCTACGCGGCCAACACTTTCAGGTGGTCGCCGAACGGACGCCTCCTGCTGGCCGAGTTTTTCACCACCACTCTCGATGAAACCGGCAAAGCCGAAGATTCCATCAACACCTTGATTCTGGAAGATGGCGGAAAAGAAGTCCGCCCGGGCGGAACCGAAAGCTTCCTGAAGAACGCTTCGAACGCGACATGGCAACTCGACAACGCCACCTTCGTCTACCTGGCCGAAGTCCTGAAACCGAAAGTTCTCTTCTCCTTCAAGCAGACCAACATCGGCACCGGCCCCGCCGGAAATGTCTTCGAGGGCCGGACGTTTCTGGACGCCGACGCCGTACCCCGCTCAAATGCCGCGATCGCGGTAGAGCGGGACCGTGCTTTGACCGGGCCGCCGCGCCTGCAACGCCTCGAAATGGCCTCACAAGAGGACGCCGAAATCGCCACGCTGGACGGCTACGAAGGCGGCCTGCGCGTTTCTCCCTCCGGAAAAAAGATCCTCTATTTTGTCGACAAAGAAGTCCTCGAAATCCGCGATCTGGAAACGCCGTCGCGCGTGGCGCGCTTGCGCATCGGACTCGGCGTGCCGCGCTGGGCCCCCGATGAATCCCGTATCTTTGTAAAGCGTTCGATCGAAAAAAAGTCCGGCTCCCTCGTTGCCGTCGATGTGCCGCCACTTGCCGCTTCCGCGCCCGGCAAAGAAGTCCCGATAGTCCAGCCGGACATGACTTCCCTGCTGCACGGAGTAACCATTCGCGAGTTTGCCATTTCACCCGATGGAAGATTTTTGGGCATCATTGCCCCGGGGAAAAGGAATTTGTTGGTGTTTGCCCTTCCTGGACGCTAGCCGCAACGCGCCGTCGAGCAGCCGCAGTCCAGATTAGCGCGCGAACCGCCGAAAGAAGCTATCCGCTTTCCATGCCGGCCGCTGCGCCGCGTCCGCCACGCGCATCGCCAGCTTGCCGAGAATATCGTTGAACTGCGCGGCCGCCGCAGCGTCGACCGGCTGATTGGCATCGTCAGCAGGCCCGTGATAGCGCTCTTTGTACCAATCGTTGAACATTTTTTCCTGCGCCGTTCCCGGAATCCACCCGAATTTGAACGCCAGCGACGGAACGCCCTGCTTGGTGAAACTGTATTGATCGCTGCGAATGAAGCGGTTGTGATCCGGCTGCTTGTCCGCCTGCACTCGCACGCCCGCGGATTCGCACACCGCGCGAATATCGTCGCCCAGAGAAGACTCGCCGAGACCTTGCACCTCGAGATACTTCAGCGGGAAAAGCGGCAAGAACATGTCCATATTCAAATCCGCCACGATGCTCCCCGCAGGCACAGTAGGATGCGCAGCAAAATATTGCGAGCCCAACAATCCTTTCTCTTCCCCCGTAACCGCCACGAAAAGAATCGACCGCTTCGGCCTCGCACCAGATTCTTTCAGCGCCCGCGCGATTTCGATCAGCGAAGCGATTCCCGAAGCGTCGTCCATGGCGCCGTTATAAATCTTGTCTCCGTTGACCGGCTCGCCGACGCCGATATGATCCAGATGCGCGCTGATGATCACGTATTCTTTGCTCAGTGCCGCATCGCTGCCCGGATAAACCCCGGCGATATTCTCCGACTTCGTTTCTGAGAGCTTCATCTTCACGCGCGTGCGAATCTTCACCGCCAGCGCAAAGTGCGGCAGCGCCTTGCCCGCATCCAGCGCTTCGAGCACTTCCTTGAACGTGTGGCCGCTCCCCGCAAAGAATTTCTCCGCATGCTCTGGATTGATCGCCAAAGCGATTTTCGGCGCTGGCGCCCCGCCGCTCGCAACCTCTTGCAAACTCATGCGCGGCTCGAACCGCGCCCCCGCCGTCCGCGACCATGGCACTTCCGCCGCTTTCGGATTCGGAATCACCGCGACGCCAATCGCACCGGCCCGCGCCAGCGCCGTGCGCCGCTCTTCGCCCGATTGATAGTGCGCTTTCACCGCGCTTGGAATATCGGCTGGGCCGCCGCTGATGTATACGGCGATTTTGCCTTTTAGATTTTGCCCCGCAAGATCATCGTAATTGGATTCAGGAACCGTGAGACCGTATCCCACGAAGACCGCTTCAGCTTCCGCTTGTTCCGCAAGGTCCTTGTTCACGGCGAAATACGCTTCTTCGCCGAACTTTACGGCTTCGTCTTTGCCATCCCGCACAATTTCGAGCGAGGAATTCGCTTCGTCGATCTGCGCGACGCTGAAGCCCACCGCTTGTGCATACCCGTTGACCCCTGCCGGGCGCAGTCCCGCGCTCTTGAATTGCTCAGTAACGTATCGCGCCGCGGTGGCAAAGCCGGCGCTGCCGACGTCCCGCCCTTCCAGCTTGTCATCCGCCAGATACTGCACATGCGCCCACCACCGCTTGCCAAGCGCGTCCCAATCCCGAGCCGCCGCAAATAGCGCGATGGCAGAGGCGAGAGTAACGACGACGGCGGCGGCGAACAGCTTGACGCGGAATTTCACGGAAACGGCCTCCAGTGCAAGATGAGATTGATAGAAATCGCAGGAATAAAGAAAAAAATCAAGTGACCAGCAGCTGCCGCATCCGCCGCCGATGCTCGCTCCGCATGCATGCGTCCATCACCACGGTGAGCCCCGCAGCGCGCGCCTTCTCCCCAGCAATCTGATGAACGATCCCCTCCTGCAACCACAAAACTTTCGCGCTCTTGGCGATCGCGCTATCGACCACTGGCGGAACATCTTCGGCTCTTCGAAAAACGTCAACGATGTCCACTGCCTCCGGAATGTCTTCGACCCGGGCGTAACACCGCAGTCCGTGCACTTCGCTCTCGTTCGGATTCACAGGGAAGATTGTGTAGCCGGCGTCGAGCAAATATTGCGAGACGCCGAAGCTGGCGCGAAAAGGCTTCGACGAAATGCCGACGACCGCGACGGCCTTGGCGTTTTTAAGAATGTCGAGAATGGGGTCGGGCGAAGCCTTCTGGCCATCCGGGAGAAGGACCATCATCCGGCAGTCCGTTGCGCCGGCGCCGCGGTAGCGCGTGAAGCATTGGGCCAGAGCTCCCGCATCGCCTGCAGGAACGCATCGTTTTCCTGCGCCGTCCCCACGGACACGCGGATCGCATCCGGAAAACCCATCCACCCGAGAGGCCGGACGATTACGCCGCCGCGCAGTAGAACATCGGAAAAATCCTTGGCGATGGCGCCCAGCTCCACAAAAATAAAATTGGCTTCGCTCGGAACCGGCTGCAGGCCCAGATCGCGCAGCGCGTTGTGCAGCCGAAGGCGTTCTGCTGCGTTGGTTTCCAGGGAGCGCTTTACATGCGCGTCATCGTCCAGCGCGGCGATGGCCGCCGCTTGCGCCAGGCCGGAAGTGTTGAATGGCGTGCGCAGCTTGTTCATGGCCGCAACCAGCCCGGAGGTAGCTGTGGCGTACCCGATGCGCAGCCCCGCAAGGCCATAAACTTTCGAGAACGTGCGCAGCGTCAGCAGATTTTTGTGCGCCCGAAAAAGCGCCGCCGAATCCGGCATGTCCGCTCGCGCGGCGTAATGGATATACGCTTCGTCTAGAACCACGAGAATATTTTGCGGCACGCGCTCCAGAAATTGCTCCAGTTCAGCAGCCCCGAACGCCGTCCCCGTGGGATTGTTGGGATTGGCGAGATAGATGAGCCGCGTTTCTGGCGTGATGGCTTCGCCGATGGCGCGCAGATCGAAAGCAAAGTCCCTCTGCTTGGCCAGATGCAGCGCCGCCCCGCTCGCACGAATGGCGGTCGAAAACGGCGCGTAGCTGCCTTCCGACGTGAGCCCGGCGATTCCGAAACGCAGAAAAACCCGCGCGGCCAGATCAATGATCTCGCTCGAGCCCAGGCCGATAAAGATCTCCTCGAACTGCACGCCCCGGAGCTTCGCGAGCTTTTCGCGAAGCACGTTAGTCCCGCCGTCCGGATAGCGGTGCGATTCGGGGAGCGCTCCGCGCACCGCTTCGACCGCTTTGGGCGAAGGCCCCAGCGGATTTTCGTTCGACGCCAGCTTGATGGCGCGAATGTTCAGCTCGCGCTCCACTTCTTCGATGGGCTTGCCCGGAACGTACACCGGGAGGCCGCGCAGATACTCTGGAATGAGGTCTTCGAGCGGGCGAGTCATCGCTTCTAGTTTACTTGTGCCTTCGGTTTGCCGCCAATCCGCCGCCCGCGGGTGTCGCCATTCGCTCACGGTTTCAAACTCTTCAATTGCCCAATCTCAGTATTCGTCAACGGCCGCGATTTCCCCGGCGGCACATCCAGTTCCAGCGGCCCCAGCTTCACCCGTTTGATTTTCTCCACATCAAATCCCACCGTCGCGAACATTCGCCGGATCTGCCGGTTGCGTCCCTCGATCAGCACCACCTCGTACCACGGATTCGGCGCATCTTCCACCAGTAGATCGGAAG
>DATNNV010000058.1:0-6114 GCA_035601655.1 Candidatus Dormiibacterota bacterium | reverse complement strand
GCCACGCCCGCCACAACCAGTATTCGCAACCAAATCCTCATCATCATGCCCACAGTCACATCCTCCGCGGCGATTCGCCGCTCACCCTCGCGCCAGATTTCCTGCGCTTCCATTCGTCGCGCCGATGATAGTATCAACTCCCACAGCCTCCATGCGACCCGTCACCGCAAATCAAATCCACTTCCAGCCGCTGCACGCTTCCGAATGACCAACCAAGCCATCTCATCCCTCTCGCCTTCCCAATTCTTCCGCCAGCATTTCCTCGTCATCCTCGCAATTTCGCTCTTGCTCGTCATCCCGTGCTTCTGGCATCGCCACATCCAAGCCGGCGACCTCCCCAGCCACCTCTACAACGCCTGGCTCGCCCAGCTCATCACCCAAGGCCAAGCCCCCGGCCTCTATCTCGCCCATCGTTATGACAACGTCCTCTTCGACCTCGCCCTCTTCCATACTGCCAACCTCTTTGGCCTCCCCGCCGCCGAGAAAATCGTAGTCTCCCTCGCCGTCCTGACCTTCTTCTGGGGCGTTTTCTCGTTTGTCCACGCCGTCAGCCAACGCCCGCCCTGGTTCCTCGCTCCAGCCATCGCCACGCTCGCCTACGCCTACGCCTTCAACATGGGCTTCTTCAACTACTACCTCTCCATCGGGCTGGCCTGCTTCTCACTCGCCTTCGCCTGGCGCGCCAAAGCAGGGAATCGGGCAGGGAATCGGGCAGGGAATTGGCTCCTCGCCTTCCTAATCGCTCCGCTAGTTCTGCTCGCCCATCCCATGGGTTTTCTCTGGCTACTCGGCACGCTCGCCTACAGCGTTCTCCGCCAGAGCCTTCCCGGCTGGTGGAAACTCCTTCTCCCCACGTCCGCCGCCGCCGCATTCTTCGCCCTGCACTGGTATTTCGCCCACCGCGCCACTTTCCCCGTCGATTGGGAAGCCCCGCCCATCTATCTCCTCACCGGCGCCGACCAGCTCATCCTTTACGGCGATCGCTACGTCACGCTTTCCTGGGCCGCCTTGGCTTTCGGCATTCTCTGCGTAGCCGCCGAGTTTCTTCGCCCCTCCAGTGCCAACGACCCCGCCTCTTGGAAAAAGTTTCTCCCCGCGCTCGAGCTCTACGCCGTCAGCTTCATCGCCACCGCTCTCCTCCCCGAAAATCTCCGCCCACCCGGCAATTCCGGCTGGATTGGCTTGATTGTCTCCCGCCTCACCGCAATCACCGCCATCTTCGGCCTTTGCCTCCTAGCCCAACTTCATCCCCGCAAGTGGCACCTAGCCGGATTCGCGGCCCTCGCCGCCATTTTCTTCTCCTTCCTCTACCAGGACACCGCCTGGCTCAATCGCCTCGAATTCAGCGCCGACTCTCTCCTCGCCCCGCTCCCCTACGGCACGCGCATCATTCCCACCATCGCCGCCCCTCCAGACTGGCGCATCACTTTCATAGGCCACCTCGCCGACCGCGCCTGCATCCACCACTGCTTCACCTATTCCAACTACGAAGCCCCTTCGCAACAATTCCGCGTCCGCACCAGCCCCCAGGGCAGCCCCCTCGTCACCTCCTCCGAAGACGACGCCGAAGACATGGAAGGCGGCTCCTACGAAATCCAAGCCACGGACCTTCCGCTCCTGCACCTCTACCAGTGCGACCCCCGCCATCCAACAGACCTCTGCCTCCGCCCCCTTCACGAAGGCGACACCACCTCCTTCTCGCCTACACCCACCCCGCACTAACGCATCTCCTGCACGTAGGGGCGCCCGCCGCGGCGGGCTGCGCCATCCCTTCCCTGATAGCGCGGGCTTTAGCCTGCGCCCGTCCCGCACTTCGGCTCTGTGAATGCGCAAATCTGCCCCGCAAAAGAGTCAAATTGGCTCTTGCTCCAGTCCAATATCTGCTAAAATCGACGCAAGGTGAGAGACAATGCTTCCACTCCACTTACAGCCTGAAAGCCACGTTCCCCTCTACGTCCAGCTTCGTGACCAACTCCGTGCGCTGGTCCACGCAGGTGATCTGCGTCCCGGCGACCGCATCCCCGCCAGCCGCGAGCTCGCTACCACGCTCGGCGTTCACCGCACCACCGTAGCCAACGCCTATGCCGAGCTGGAATCCGAAGGCCTCATCCAGGGACACGTAGGCCGCGGCACTTTCATCCGCCCCAACGGCAACGGCCTCAAAATCACTCCCCCCGCCCCGCCCGTTCTCAACGGCGACCGCGGCATTCGCTGGGAACTCCTCTTCGCCGACGAACGCGGCGAAGAAATCCTCACCCGCCTCACTGCGCATGTTCCGGACGAGGCACTTTCGTTTGTAATGGCCCGCCCAGCCCAGGAATACTTCCCCGTGGAAGAGCTGCAGACTTGCGTGAACACCGCACTGCGCCGCGAAGCCAATGATGTCCTCAACCTCGGCCCTTCCGACGGCTATCCTCCGCTCAAAGAGGCTCTTCTCGAAATGCTGCGGGGTGACGGCATCGTGACCCGCGACGAAAATCTCCTGGTCACCGACGGCTGCCAGCAATCTCTCGATCTCATCAGCAAAGCTTTCATTCGCCCCGGCGATTCCGTCATCCTGGAAAATCCCACTTATCCCGGCGCTCTGGCCATTTTCAACGGCGCGCGCGCGCGCACCCTCGGCGTCCCGGTCCACACCCGCCCCGAACCAGGCACCTCTCTTGGCATCGATCTCGAAGCTCTCGAAGCCACGCTCGTCGCCAATCGCGTCAAGCTCATCGTACTCACGCCTGATTTTCAGAATCCCACCGGCGTTTCTATGCCGCTGGCCTCGCGCCGCAAAGTTCTCGAACTCGCTTCGCGCTACCAAGTCCCCATCGTTGAGGACTACATCTACGCTCGCCTCCACGCGCGCGAGGAGCGTATCCCTTCGCTCAAGCAGCTCGACCGCTCCAACCTCGTCATTCACATCGACAGCTTCGCCAAAGTCGCTTTCCCCGGCCTCCGCGTCGGCTGGATTGTCGCTCCACCCATCGCCATCGAGCGTCTCCGCATCGTCAAGCAGACCACCGACCTGCACACCGACCAACTCGCGCAAGCTACTCTCGCCGAATTTCTCCGCCGCGGCTGGTTCGCCAAGCACATCGCCAAGATGCGCAAGGTTTACGCCTCGCGCCTTCTCGCTACCGACGAAGCCCTTCGCAAGCACATGCCCGAAGGCACGCGCTGGACCCGTCCCGAAGGCGGCATGTGCCTCTGGCTCGAACTTCCGCCAGGCTTTGACGCCAGCGAACTCCTCATCCACGCCAAAGAGCGCAACGTGCTCTTTGCTCCCGGCCGCTATTTTTACGTGCAAAG
This sequence comes from Candidatus Dormiibacterota bacterium, assembly GCA_035601655.1. Taxonomy (GTDB): domain Bacteria; phylum Acidobacteriota; class Terriglobia; order Acidiferrales; family UBA7541; genus Acidiferrum. Next base: position 2,817 of record DATNNV010000058.1, on the reverse strand, counting down.
CCCGTTGCCGAACACGCTGCGCCTCGGCTTCGCCGGACTCGACGAAAAGCAAATCACTCGCGGCGTCACCATTCTCGCCGAACTCCTGCGCATCGAAATGCGCAAGCGCCAGCGCGGTGTTCGCCGCGCCGAACGCAGCCGCGTGGCCTTGGTATGACTTTCACTCTGCCTTCTCAACGAGGAACCGTGAGCGAACCCGACATCATTCGTCTCGATCCCAATCCCACGAACAAGTGTTTCGGTTGTGGCGGCGACAACGATCGCAGCATGTTGCTGGCATTCGAGCAGGACAATGTCAATCGCCGCATCGTTGGCAAGTTCACGCTTGGTCCCCGCTATCAAGGGGGCGCCGGCATGTTGCACGGCGGCATCATCGCCGTCTTGCTCGACGAAGCCATGGGCAAATCCTGCCGCTTTCGCAACGTTCGCGCCGTCACCGCCGAGATGAACATCGATTTCATCAAGCCGATTCGCGTCGACCAGGAAATCACCGTGGAAGCCTTCGAGACCGCGCATCGCGGCCGCAATCTTTTCCAGTGGGGCGAAATTCGCGACGCCGATGGCGTTCTGCTAGCCCGCGGCCGCGCCCGCTTCGTCATCATCGGCGAAAAAGCGCATTAAATTTTTGGCGGCCCATTTTTTGTTAGCGGGCCCGGTCTTATCGCATCGAGAGGAGAAGTGAAATGGACGCAAATAAAGTAAACGGCAACCCCAACGGCGCCAAAGGGTCCAACGAATGGCGCGTGAAAGTCGGCCTGGCCGAAATGCTAAAAGGCGGCGTCATCATGGACGTCACCAACGCCGACCAGGCCCGCATCGCCGAAAAAGCCGGCGCTTGCGCGGTCATGGCCCTCGAGCGTGTCCCTTCCGACATTCGCAAGGAGGGCGGCGTCGCGCGCATGGCCTCGATCAAAGTCATTCGCGAGATCATGCGCACCGTCACCATTCCGGTGATGGCCAAAGTCCGCATCGGCCATTTCGCCGAGGCCGAAGTCTTGCAAGCCCTCGAAGTCGATTTCATCGACGAAAGCGAAGTCCTAACTCCCGCCGACGAAGAGAATCACATCTGGAAGCACGATTACCGCGTGCCGTTCGTCTGCGGCGCGCGCAATCTCGGTGAAGCCGTTCGCCGCATCGCCGAAGGCGCGGCCATGATTCGCACCAAGGGCGAAGCCGGCTCCGGTAACGTGGTCGAAGCCGTGCGCCACATGCGCGCCATCGTCAGCCACATGCGCAAACTCACCATGCTGCGCGACGACGAACTCATGCACGAAGCCAAGGAAATGGGCGCCCCGCTCGACCTGATTCGCCAAATCGCCAAGACTGGCAAACTCCCGGTCCCCAACTTTTCCGCCGGAGGCATCGCCACTCCCGCTGACGCGGCCCTCGTCCGCCGCCTCGGCGCTGAAGCCGTCTTCGTAGGCTCCGGCATCTTCAAATCCAGCGATCCCGAAGCCCGCGCCAAAGCCATCGTCAAAGCCAACACGCACTTTGAGGATGCAAAAGCCGTCCTCGAGGCCTGTGAAGAACTCGGCGAAGCCATGCCCGGCATCGACGTGCGCCAACTCGACGAAAAAGACATGCTTTCGACTCGCGGTTGGTGACGCTGGAACGCGATCCCTTCTCGCGTCTCGTCGCCGACTACGGGGCGGCGTGACGTTACGTTGGTGGCCGCAGGAAAAGCGGCATCTAGATGGCGCACTCCACAATAATGACCCGCAAACTTAAAATCGGGGTACTGGCGGTGCAAGGCGATTTTGCCGCGCACGCCGCGATGCTGCAGGAGTTGGGTGCGCACACCGTCGAGGTGCGCACGCCTGCGGATCTGGCCGGGTGCGACGGGTTGATTCTTCCGGGCGGCGAATCGACTACGCAGCTGCAATTCCTCCAGGAAGAAGGGCTTGCTGTGGCCATCCAGAAATTTGCCGCTGACGGCCACGCCGTCTTCGGCACCTGCGCCGGAGCCATTCTGCTGGCCACGCACGTGAAAAACCCGGCGCAAGACTCGCTGGGGATTCTTGATATGACGGTTCTGCGGAACGCTTACGGGCGCCAGCTCGCGAGTGATGTCTTCTTCGCTCCTTGCAAGCTCAAGGGCGAACCTCTGGAGATGGTGTTCATCCGCGGGCCGGTCATTGACAGTGTGGCGCCAGGAATCGAAGTGCTGGCCGAATACGCCGGCAAGCCCGCGTTGGTGCAAAAGGGAAGCGTCATGGCTGCGACGTTCCATCCCGAACTTACCGACGATTCCACCGTGCACCGCCAGTTCCTTACGCTCGCCTTGAATGGCGGGGCTTCTAGTTAACATAACGCCCCCCCACCCCCGGGTTTTTTTCGTAAGTGCGGATTCTAAAGAAGTTACCGCGCGGTTTCTTGTAAGTGCGGATTCTAAAGGACTTACGGACGGACAATCTCGGCTGATTTCGGTCAAAACGCGGTGTTCGGCTGTAAGTGCTGATTCTACAGGGGTTAGTGGAGAAAACGTGGAAGGGTTCAAAAAACGCTCTGGGTGCCACCCCGGGTAAACACACAAAGAGTGTGGAAGCGACTGAAAAGAAACAAGATGCGCTTCGCTCTGGTGCAAAAGAGCGCAAAAGAGTGAGGAGAAGAAGGCGAGAGGAGAGTGCCTGGGAGGATTGGTTGGGTGTGGGCGGACAGACATGGTAGTGGCAGCAGTCCTCCGCAGCTGGCTATGTATGCTGGAGTCACTATAGCACAGCGCCAATCACTTGTCCAGGGAATTCGGCGGGTGTATCATAGCTCGTTAGAAATGTCCCCTAGGTTAGCTCGTTAGAAGTGTCCCCTTGTGGGGTTTGA
>DATNNV010000057.1:0-37999 GCA_035601655.1 Candidatus Dormiibacterota bacterium | reverse complement strand
CCCCCCCCAACCCCGCCTCTCAACCCCCGCCCGCCTCCGCTTCCCCCTCCGCCGCCACTCACTAGCTCAGGGACACTGCGCCCTATGTTCATAAGTCTTCTATTTATGTTTATCGAATGTTAGAGTATTTTGGAGGCCGAGTTATGCGCGTAGCGAGAAAAAACGCCTCACAAAAACATTTCCGCCTGGATTCGGGAAAGATCCGGCGAGCCCAGAAGGTTCTCCGGGCCAAGACCGAGACGGAAACCATCGAGCGTGCTCTCGATGCGGTGATCGCAGAACACGAACGCAATCAAATAGCGATAGAAGCGAACGAACGGTTTATCAAGAGTGGCATCACGATTAAGGACGTCTACGGCAAATTGGCCCGCTAGATGACGACGGCCCCGGTTCTCCTCGACACTTCCATCTATGTCACCGCTTTGCGTGCGGGCGACGATGCCGCGCTGCAGCTTCGACGATTCACATCAGCTCCCCTTTGGCTCAGCTCGGTAGCGCTCGAAGAGCTCTATGCCGGTGTGAAGCCTCGCGATTCGCGCCTTCTCGAGCGTCTAGAGCACGATTTCGAGCGCGCCGGACGCATCCTGGTCCCCAATCTAAGCGACTGGACAATGACGGGCAGAGTGCTCGCCCGCTTCGCAGCGAAATACGACTATGAACAAATCGGCCGAGCTCGCCTCACCAACGATGCACTGCTTGCCATGAGCGCCGCGCGCCGTGGCATGACAATCATCACCGCCAACGAGCGGGATTTCGCGCGCCTCGCGCCGTTTCGCCCATTTCGTTGGCAAGTGGCGGCATCTGCGCGATTCCATTTCTCTTGATTTCCTTCCCAGTCACACGGAACGCTGAGCCGAGCGGGTGGGGCAGGAGAGGTTGGTCCAAGCAAAAACGCCCCAACCCGTTTAGAATCCGCACTTACGAAAAAGGGTGGGGGGGTATGCCAACTAGAACTCCGGCGTTCCCCGCCGGAACGCCTACTTCGCCGCGTCCCGCAGCAGCACCGCGTCCGATTCCAGGTGCCCTCGTTCAACCGCCAGCTTCAATCCGTCCGGCGAAAATGCAAACTGCCCGATCCGCTCCGACGTAAAGTGCGTCAGCTGCTTCCGGCCCGATCCGTCCGGCGCCTGCCGCCACAAATTGTCCACTCCATGCTCCCGCACCGTATAAACTATCGTCTTTCCGTCCGGCCAGAACGCCAGCGGGTACGACGCCCGCGCGTCCACGTTGAGATATTCGGTAGCGTGTGTCTCCACATTGTCGGTCCGCAGCACCAGTTTGTGGTCAAAGTCGCGCACCTCCAGCGTCAGCGTCTTGGTCCCGTCCGGCGACACTGAAAACAGGCCCACTGGAGACTTCACCACCGTCTCCGAGCTCCCGCCATCCACCGACACACGCTTAATGTATCCGTTGTCCACGGCATCCACGTAATACACCCATTTACCGTCCGTCGAGCACGTCGGTTGCGCGTCATTCGTGCCGGAAGTCAGTTGTTTCTGCTCTGTGCCGTCAAAATTCATGCGCCAGAGGTTGGCTGCCGACCGCGCTGACCGTCCAAACTGCCGGAATACAATGTAGGACTTGCCGCACACCGTCACTTGGTCGGGCAGGTGCTGCCGATCCGAAAGCACCACCGTCTCCCCGCCCGCCGGGTTCACGATGCGAATGTCCCCGCCCTGCGGCATCACCAGCCGGCCATCCGGCAGCCACGCCCATCGCCATACCGCGATCTGCGAAGACAGCGCCAGCGGTTTCCAATCGCTCAGGCCCTCTGCTGCGGCAATCTGGAATTGCTGCCGAAACTGGCTCTGGCTCGCCACGATCATGCTGCCGTCTGCAGACACGCTGGGATGTAAATAATCGTTCGTGTCCGTGGTCAGCTGGCGGAATTCTCCTCCCGGATAGCTGAGATATCCCAGCTGGATCTTGAGAGAGCCGGAGTCCGAAGCGGTCGCGGGGGTGATCAGCGCCTTGCCATCCGGCAGCCACGCCGGATCGTAATAAAGCCGCGCCGGAGTTGCCGCGACGATTTGATCCTTGCCGGTGGCCACGTCCACTGCCAGAAATCCGCCGCGATCGTCCCGCGTCGGCTGCGAGATGGGAATCAGGATGGTCTTGCCGTCGGGCGACCACACCGGCACTTTGCTATCGCTGGAAATCGGTCTGTTGCTGAAGATCGCTTGCTTGTCCGATCCGTCGCTCTTGAAGGTCCACAAATCCCAGAACGGCGAATCATGCCGTTCGTGCAGAAACGCAAAGCGCTGCCCATCCGGCGAAAACGTTACCGGGCTGTCTACGTCGCGCACCACCACGCGCGGCGTTCCTCCCAGCACCGGCGCCTGGTACAGAATCGCGATGGTGTGCTCCGCCTCATCGCGCCGCACAAAATAAATGTAGTTTCCGTCCGGAGAAAAGGTAAGCCCCGCGTAGCGCGTTGCCGCCGGTTGCACCACTTGCGTATTGCTGCCCGTCGGAATGTGCCGCAGCCATAGCGACTGCAAGCCGTTTTCTTCCAGCGCGTGCAGCAGGTACTTGCCGTCTGGCGAGATTCGCGCCAGCAGCACATGCCCGTTGTTGGTCAGATTATTGATCTCGATATGCTCGAAGGGAAGACGCTTCGGCGGTGGCGGCGCCGGCTTGACCAGCGAATACACGCCAAAGCTCGCGGCGATCAGCACCACCGCGGTCACGCCCAGTATCACCCCGGTGCCCACTTTGTTCCGCCCGGCTGCCTCCGCCAGCACTGCACCACTCGAAAGAGGGCGAATCGTGCCGCTCGCAGGTGTCGCCGCAGCCGACGCCGCAGCGGCCGTGGTGCCGGTTGTGGTGCGCGTCGAGCCGGATCCCGGCCGCCCCGGGTCGAGTTCCCGCTGCAGGCGCTTCAAGTCGGCGCGCAATTCCGCCGCCCCCTGGTAGCGCACTTCGCGATCTTTCTCGAGCGCTTTATTCAAAATGCGCTCAAGCTCCGCGGGCGTGTCTGGATTCAGGGTGATCGGCGCAACCGGCGCATGGTGCAAAATATTGTCGAAGACCACCGCACTGGTCGTTCCCGGAAACGCCAGCTTGCCCGTCACCATCTCGTAGAGCACTGCACCCAGCGAAAAAAGATCGCTGCGCGCGTCTAGCTCTTCGCCACGCGCCTGCTCCGGCGACATGTACGCAATCGTGCCCACCGCGGTGCCCGGACTCGTCAGCAGCAGCGTCTGATCTCCCACGGTCTGTCCTGCGAGACGCCCGTCATCTCCCTGAATAAGTTTCGCCAGGCCGAAATCGAGGATTTTTGGCGCGCCGCGCTCGGTAAGGAAAACATTGGCGGGCTTGATGTCGCGGTGCACGATGCCTTTCTTGTGCGCCGCATCCAGCGCATCCGCCACTTGAATGCCGATCTCGATGGTGCGCGGAATCGGCAAGTGTCCGAGTTTCAGCACTTGTTCCAGCGTGTGGCCTTCCAGCAACTCCATGACGATGAACGTGCGCCCTTCGTGCTCTTCGATTGCATGAATGGTGCAGATTCCCGAATGATTCAGCGCGGAGGCCGAGCGCGCTTCTCGCAGAAAGCGCTCCAGCGCCTGCGGATCGCGATGCGTTGCTTCGGGAAGGAATTTGAGCGCCACGCGGCGTTCCAGCTTGCTGTCTTCCGCTTCGTAGACCACACCCATGCCGCCGGCGCCAATCCGCCGCAAGATTCTGTAGTGCGCGATGATTTGATTTTCCATGGTCGCGTGTGTAAGGGATGTTATTCGCACCGGGACGCGCGGTCAATCGCAACCGAAGGCGATATTCCCATCTACGAAGGGAATCTTAGGATTGGCACCCGGTGCCGGTGCGGAAAGGCGCAGTCATTCGGCGGGAGCGAGCGTTGCGGCCCGCACCGGTGCCCATGTCGCCGCCTCGAGCCGGCCGACCCCGAAGACCCAAGCGAGGCCGCCGATCACACAGACGATTGCGGCGATCGCCAGTGGAGCCGTGAAGTGTCCAGTGCGATCAAGCAGATATCCGGTAAGCGCTGGCGAGATCCAGCCGGAAAGATTGCCGAATCCGTTTTGCAAGGCGGCCCAACGGCCCGCTGTTCGCGGGCCGGCCAGAGTTTGCGCGAACGTGAAGATCCCAGCACCGCCCATTCCGCTGCCCACGCCCAGTACCGCCAGCCACCACAAATACGTTTGCGGCCCGGCCATGGCGCAACCCGCCAGCCCAGCGGCCGCCAGCGAGGCTCCAATGAACATAGCTCCCTTGCGCACCACAGTCACGGAAGCGCCGCGTCGAATCAGGAAGTCAGTGAGCCACCCGGTCCCAAATGCCGAAAGGGCGTCGAGCACGTAATACGCGCCGGCGGTCTTCACCATCGCTGTCATCGCGAGCTGACGCTCGTGAACCAGATAGAAAGGAAGCCAAGACACCAGAAAGTAGCTCAGGTAATTGAAGCAAAAATGGCCCGCCGAAGCGCCCCAAAACGACGGCTGACGCAAAACGTCAGCATAGCCAGCGGCGCCGGAAATCGCGGAGCCCGCTGGCTTCGCGGGACGGCGGGGCATCCACCTAAACCATGCAGGAAGCCACAGGAGGCTGATCAGTCCGATGCCGATGAATACCGGCCGCCAGCCGAATTTCGCCATGAGCATACCGGCCCCGAATATGCCAGCCGCAGGCCCAAGCTTCATGCCGCAACAGATCAAACCGTTGGCGAACCCGCGATCGCACTCCGGCAGGTTCTGCGCCAGAATTTTCGACGAAGTCGGAAAGGCCACCGATTCGCCCATGCCCAGCAACAGCCGCATCAGGAAAAGCGTCGCGAATCCGGTCACCAGGCCAGTGCCCGTGGTGGCCAGCGACCACAATGCGAATCCCCCAGCCAGCACCCAATTCACTGCGAAGCGGTCGACCAACCAGCTGTTTACGAAAATGAACGCGGTATACGCGAAGAAAAATGCCGAGAACAGCAGCCCCAGCCGCGTGCCCGAGAGATGCAGTTCATCCTTCAGTGCCGGAGCGGCAATGGAGAGATTGCCGCGGTCAACGTAATTGATCAGGATGGCCAGCGCCAGAAGCGCCAGCACAGGCATAAATCCACGCAATCGCGATTCGCTGTTGCTGTTCATGTCGCGCATAGGAGAGAAGTGGCGGCATTCTGCGCTGGCGGTGTGTTATTTGCAAGGCGCGAGCCACGGCGGCTCGCGTCCGCTCCGAAATCAGTTGCCTTCGGCGGCGTTTGGCGCGTAGTAGCCTTTGCGGGTGAGGACTTTGAGGTCGTGATTGCTGGTGTCGACGTGAATCTTGCGGAACTTGCCGTCCTTCGCTGCATTGCTGGGGTAGTAGCCGAGCGTGTACTGGCTGCGCAGCTCTTCGGAAATTTCGTCGAAGGCTTGCGCCAGTTTTTTCTCCGAATTGGCGGAGATCACCCGGCCGCCGGTTTCTTCCGCGAGCTTTTTGGCGGCGCCGTTGTTCGCTCCGAAACGCGAATCCCAGACCAGCAGGACGTGAATCACCGTGTTGGTCCGCTGCGCGGCTTCGACGGCTTCCTCGATTTTGACCTTGCTGCCTTCATCCTGCGCGTCGGTAACGAGAACGATGGCTTTGCGTCCGGCTTCGGTGTTCAGCTTCTCGTGGCACGCCAGATACACGGCGTCGTAGAGCGCCGTGCCGGTCACTTGCTGGCCGCCGATGGGTCCCGGATTGCCGGCGATGCTGCCGCCACCGGGGATGTTGATGCGCGCGCGGCGCACTGCGCGGTCGAGCTGCTTGCGGTCGTCGGTGAAATCGGAGAGCAAGTCGACGTCGGAATCGAAGGACATCACCAGCGCTTCGTCGCCCTTGCGCAGCACGCGGCTCAGGAAGCTGCTGCCGGTTTCCTGAATCGCGCCGATCATGAACTGCTCGCTTCCGGAGGTATCCAGAAGCAGAGCGAGAGTGATGGGCAGAGAGACTTCCTTCGAGAAGAAGGAGATTTTCTGGTCCTGATTGTCTTCGGAGATATGAAAGTCTTCCTGCTTGAGGTCGCCGACGATGCGCTTGTTCTTGTCGCGGACGGTGGCAAACAGGTTGACCAGCGCGACGTCCTGCTTGATGACTCCACCTTGCTGCTCTGGTTGCTGTACTGGCGGAGCAGGCGGACGGGGCTGTTGCGGCAACGCCGGGACGCCGAGGAGCAGGGCAACCGCAAGCACCGCGCAACGCGTCACAAACTTGTCCAGGGAAGGCATGTATACTTTCCTTGTTGTCGAAATGTCCGCCGGAAGAAACGGGGCGGGCGGTTCACAATCGTCGCTTCCACCCATACGATGCGGCCATATAGGGCGTTGGATGCGTGGCCCAGGCCGATGAGCGGCTGAAACCCAATAAGTCTGGCTCGAGGACCATGAACAGTCTACGACAACTAGCCGCAGCCGTCTGTGCCATCCTGCTGGCGGCGCCGTGCGCGCCCCGCGTTGCAGGCCAAGACCCGCCCCAGAAGCCCGCAGCGCCGCCGCCGGCGCAGCAACCCGCTCCTAGTGCGAAGGGCGGGCAGGTGGTGATCAAGGTTCCGGTCACGGAAGTGGTGATTCCCGTCACCGTGAAGGATCACGGCGGGCGGCTGGTGCCGGACCTGAATCAGGGTGATTTCCGTGTATTTGAGGACAAAGTCGAGCAGCGGATCCGGTACTTCCGCGCCGAAGCCACGCCTTTGTCAGTGGTGATTCTGCTGGACAACGACTTGAAGCAGAAGGATTCCGAAGAGGTGTCCAAGAGTATCGACGCCATTGTCGCGGGGCTGAGCCCGAGCGACGAATCCTTTGTCTGCCGCTTCGACCAATTCTTCCACCCGGGAAAAGGCTTCACCACCGATCAGGACAAGCTGCTGACGGAGCTGAAGCGTACGCGGCTCGATACCGAGTCCGATGCCCCTTCGCCGGGAGGGCCGTTTCAGAACACGCCGCAAATCAATGGCCAATCGGTCACTGGAGGGCCTTCGATTGCTGGCTCCACAAAAGCCATCAAAGGGCAGGTGAATAAGGCGCTGGACGACGCGGTCTTCAACGCCGCGGAGCTTTTGAGGGAGCGCGGGTCCAGCCGGGACCGCCGGCGGATCATTTTCTTGATTTCGGATGGACGTAACGGCTCGAAGTACAACACCAACTCGTATGATACGACCGTGAAACAACTGCTCAGCAATGGCATCACGGTGTACAGCCTTGCGGTTGGCAGCGTGTATTTTGACCGTAAATTCAGCCGGCTGGTGGATTACGCGCACGCGACCGGCGGCGAAGTGTACTTCGCGGCCAAGCGCCAAACCATGGAAGAGCTGTACTCGCGGGTCACCGAGGAAGCGCGCCACCAGTATTTGCTGGCGTATTCGCCGGCCGGCACGGATCGCGGCGCCGAGTATCATTCCATCGAAGTGCGCGTGGAGCGCGAAGGACTCACGGTGGTGGCCCGCGAAGGGTATTACGCCAGCGGAGTTCCGCGCTGATACAAAAATGTTTGTTCGCGCCGCGAAATCCTCTTGACTATCGCTGACGCCGCCCGTATATCAACAGCAGAGGCTGCTGGCGGCAACGCTCGGTCAGCCCCAAGTCGTGGACTTCCATCCGCGCCTTAGGATTGAGGAGGTGATTCGTTTTATGGCGAAAAAGGCAAAGAAGGACGATAAGAAGGGCGGCAAAAAAGGGAAGTAGATTTTCGGCCGTTTTTCACAAGAGATTTGCAGGGAAAGGGCGCTCTGAGTTTCGAGCGCCTTTTTTCTTGGGGAGTCTCAGCACCGATAGCACGGGAAAGCGCTCGAAATTTGACGTATCGCCGAGATGGGGTGCCCGCAGCGGCGGGCAGCGCCCCTACGCCTGTGGTCCCGCGCCGCGTCAGACCGAAAGGCGCTCTTCGTGGGCGGGGCAGATGGGTCTGTAGGCGCAACTGCGGCAGATGAAGGCTTCTTTGGCTGGGAAGTTGGAGGCGCGGATGTCGGCGGCGACTTCCTGGACGATTTTCAGGGCTTCGTCGAGCTGTTTGGGGTTACGGGTGGTTTCCTGGCGCTGGTTGTTTTGCAGATAGTGGAAGACCAGGCGCACCGGATTGAGCTCGAAGATTTCCTTGGCGGCGATGGCGTAGACGCTGAGTTGCAGGTTTTTGCGGGCGTCGGCGTCCTTCCCGGGTGCGCCCGTCTTGTAGTCGACGATTTCCACGTCCGAGCGGCCCAGGGAATTGATCTGGTCGATGCGGCCTTTGAGGATGACGTTGTTTTCGACGGGCAGCTCGAAGTTTTTTTCCAGTTCGAGGACGAGCAGGGGCTGATCGAGCATGGCTTGATGGAAGATGCGCAACTGCTCGAGGCCATCCTTCTTGTACTCGCCTTGTTGGTAGTCGTCTTCGTAGCCCACCGTGGACCATTCGGTTTCGTAGATGCGCTGCACTTCGTCGAAGGGCAGGCGATTGCCTTTCTTGAGTTCGGCCATCATGCGGCGAATGGTGCCATGAATCACGCGGCCGAACGTGAGCGTGGCTCTAGGACCTTCCTGCAGCGACCAAAGCGAGGAGAAGAGGTAGCGCTGCGGGCAGGAGCGGTAGCTCATGACGGCGGAGGGATGCAGCTCGAGAGGTTCGGGCGAGGGTGGATGAAAGGTTTCGGCCCATTCGGCGATGCGCGAGAAAACCTTGGGACTCCCGGCGGCGTGCGAGAAGAGGGAATCCTGCGAGGTTGCGGCTGCAGAAGGTTCGGCAGCGGATGGCGCGATGATAGGCGCTAGCTTCGGCGCGAGTTGCAAAATGTCGCGGCGCTTCACGGCTGGATCCATCAGCAGGTCTTCGATAAACGGCGGAACTTTGCCCTTGGATTCGGCGATGGAAGTGATGGTGAGCCGCTCCTGTGCGCGAGTGAGCGCGACATAAAAAAGGCGGCGCTCCTCTTGATTGTGAAAGTGTTCTTCCGGCGCGCCTTCTTTCATCAGGCCAGCAGGGAATTCGAATACGCGGGGACGCTCCCACTGCGGGAATTTGCCTTTGTTCACGCGCAGGAGGAACACATGAGAAAACTCCAGGCCTTTGGCTCCGTGGACAGTCATGAGTAGCACGGCGTCGCCGGGGGCATCTTCTTCTAAAGAAATCGTCCCGCCAGCTTGATCGAAGTATTCCAGGTATTCGACAAATTCGGGCAGGCCGCGGGTTTCGCTCTTGGGTTCCCAGGTCTTGAGGAATTCGGGCAGGCGCTTGACGTATGCGCGGTCCTGTTCCGAGGCCAGGGCGTAGATTTCGAGCCATTCGAGCAGATCGGAGAGGATTTCCGCGGCGGTGCGGCGATACATGGCTTTGCGTTGCGTGGCCAGAAATTCGAGGAGGTCACCGACGCGGCTGGGCGAGGGTTCGAAAGGCAGCGTGGACTGAGGAGATTGCAGCTCATCGTAGATCTTCTTGCGACTCTTGCGGCCGCGCTCGGCGAGCCGCACGATGTCCGAAGGTGCGAAGCCCCAGGCCGGAGCGGCAAGAACGCGCGCGGCGGCGATGTCGTCATACGGTTTGGCGATCAGGCGGAGATAGGCGATGACGTCCTTCACCAGAGGATGTTCGAGGATGGAAAGGCGCGCGATGACAAAAGGAATTTTGCGGCGGCTGAGTTCGCGGACAAGTTGATCGCGATGATTGTGGGCGCGGTAGAGGACGGCCAGATCGCGCCAGCGGCGGCCGGCGCGGTGAAGGCGTTCGATTTCCGAGGCCACCCAGCGGGCTTCTTCTTCGGGCTCCGGGAGTTCGACGACACGGATTTTTTCGCCTTCGGGGCGATTGGCGGTGAGGACTTTCTTGGGAAAATCGGCGCTGGCGGTGTTCATGCCGATGACCTGGCTGGCTACGCGGAGAATATTTGGAGTGGAGCGGTAATTTTCGATGAGGCTTACGCGGAATGGCGTGGAGTCCTGGCCTTCGCGCCATCCGGCGAAACGTTCGAGGAAGAGCTTGAAGCTGCCGAAAGAAGCGCCACGGAAACGGTAAATGGCTTGATCGTTGTCGCCGACGGCGAAGATGTTCTTCTTTTCGCCCGCGAGGAGTTCCAGGAGGCGGAGTTGCGCGATGTTGGTGTCCTGAAATTCGTCGACCAGGATGTAGCGATAGCGATTTTGCAGCGTGGTGCGAAGAGTGGCGTCGCGTTCGAGGAGTTCGACGGCGCCGGTGATCAGCGAGCCGAAGGAGGAGCGCTTTTTTTCGCGGAGGAGATCTTCGCTGGCGTGGAAGGCGCGGGCGATTTCGCGTTCGCGAGCGACAGCTTCTTCGCGCTCTTTGAGCGTATCTTCGTCGAGTTGCGGGCGCTCTGCTTCTAATTCGGCGGCGAGTTTTTCGGCGTAGGCGTGATAATCGCTGCAGGAGACGAGTTCGTCCTGGCAGCGGGAGAAAAATTCGATAAAGTCGCTGAGGAACTGGCCGGGCTCGGCGAGGCGGCGGAAACGGTCGAGCTGGAGGCGGTGAAGATTGCGGCGCAGCAGAATCCAGTGATCGACGGTGTCGAGCATGATGTGATCGGCGTCGACGTCTTTGAGCAGCGATTCGCAAAAGGCGTGAAACGTTTTTAGCGTGACGTCCTTGGCGCGTTCGCTGGCGGCTTTGACCACGCGGGATTTCATTTCCGCGGCGGATTTCAGAGTGAAGGTGAGGCCCAGGATATTTTCCCCGGTGAGCGTGGGATCGGATTCGAGTAGATGACGGATGCGTTCGGTGATGACGCGGGTCTTGCCGGTGCCCGCGCCCGCGATGACCAGCAGCGGGCCTTCGCCGTGAGTGATGGCGCGGCGCTGCGCGGCATTCATTTCCGGGCCGGAACGCAGCGGCGGATTCAGGTCAAAGAGCGTCGCCATACAGCAAGAGTAGCGGATTCTTTTGGCGAAGGGAAAACGCGGGACGAAGAGCGTAGGGGCGCAGCACTGCTGCGCCCCATCTAGCATAGAGATTAGCGCTGGGATTTTTTGCCGGAGGCTACGTCGGCGGTGAATTGTTTGGAGTGGCCGCGCGGGACGCTTAGCGAATCCCACTTGCCGGTTTTCGCGGTGGTGAAGTGTTTTGCGGCGAAGAGGATTTGGCCGATGTGATGGGAGTAGTGCGCCACCTGGCGGTTGACGGCTTGCATGACCGAGTGTGGCTCGGTGCGAATGGTTACGGTCTTGCCGATGTCGGCGTCGGTGAGCGGTTCGAGCGCGGTGAAAAGATATTGCCAGCCTTGCTCCCAGAGAGCGAGCAACTCGGCACGGGTTTGCGGCGCCGCTTCAAATTCTGTGTCGCGGTAGCGATCGGGCTTTTCCCCGTCGGAGGTCAGGAAATCGCGCCAGCGCGAGCGCATGTTGCCGGACATATGCTTGACGATGATGGCGATAGAGTTGGATTTGGGATCGAGCTTGGCGAAGAGCCCGTCGTCGGGGCATTGCTCGATGGCGCGCTCGGCGAGGCGCTTGTAATAGCGGAAGAGGCTGAGGGAATCCTCAATATAAGAGGTGCTGAAGTGGTGAGGCATAGCGGTATTTTGCGCTCGGTGAGGAGGAGGCTGCAATAGGAACGGTAGGGCTGCTCGGGAGACGCGGATCGAAGGAGTGGCATCGAAGGGGAAAGAGTGCGAAAAGAAAAAGCTTGACATTTCGCTTTTTATTCGCCATAGTCTCACCGCTCGAATCCACTCTTCCGCACTGGAGGCAACATGACCATCGGCCAATCGATGCTCCCCGAGTTCGACCAGGAAATGCAAAACACGCGCAAAACGCTGGAGCGCGTACCCGACGACAAGTGGGGCTGGAAGCCACACGAGAAGTCCGGTACGGTGGGCTGGTTGACCGGACATATCGCCACGCTGCCGGGATGGCTGGCGATGACCATTCAGACCAAGGAACTGGATTACGCGCCCGTGGACGGGCCGAAGTACACGCCGCCGAAGATCGAGAATCGTAAGGACGCGCTGGCCGAGTTTGACAAGAGTGCGGCTGAAGCGCGGACGGCGCTGGCCAATGCAAGCGACAAGGACATGATGGAAGGCTGGACGCTGCTGGCTGGCGGGAAGGAAATCTTCACCATGCCGCGAATCGCGTGCATCCGGGGCTTTGTGATGAATCATCTGATCCACCACCGCGCTCAGCTGGGCGTGTACTTTCGGTTGCTGGATGTTGCGGTTCCCGGGCTATACGGCCCGTCGGCGGACGAAGGCAATACCGTTCCCACCGAAGAAAAGAAAGCCGCGTCGAACTAGGTTCGCGCGATTCAGCGAGGCTGAACGTAGGGCCAGCCCTTAAGCTGGCGGCAGTCGGTGGTCCAACTCATTTCAAGCGCGGAGGCAGGCGGCAACGCCAGCCTCCGCGCTTTTTTGTGCCGCCCGGCGTCGCGACCCGTTTCACAATCGCGGTATAATGGGGATTCGGTTGGAGGACACGATGGAATCTCCGGTGATTCTTTCTGGCGTGCGCACGCCTGTGGGCAAATTTCAGGGCGGGCTGGCCGGCTTTGCGGCGACTGAGCTAGGCGGCAAAGTTGTGGCAGAAGCGATCCGCCGCGCTGGGCTGGACGGCAAGCTAATCGACGAAGCGATTCTCGGAAATGTGGTGCAGGCGGGGCTTGGCCAGAATCCTGCGCGGCAGGCGGCACTAAAAGGCGGCTGCGATCCGCGCGTCGCGGCGATGACGATTAACAAGGTCTGCGGATCGGGGCTGAAAGCGGTGGCGCTGGCGGCTCAGGCGGTGATCACCGGGGACTCGGAAATCGTGGTGGCTGGCGGGATGGAGTCGATGTCGAATTGCCCGTATCTGCTGCCGAACGCGCGCACGGGCTACCGACTCGGCGACCAAAAAGTCGTGGACTCAATGATTCACGACGGTTTGTGGGATGCGTACGAAGATTTCCACATGGGCATGACCGGCGAGTTGGTCGCTGAGAAATACGGAATTACGCGCGAGGAGCAGGACCGCTTCGCGGTAGAGTCGCACCAAAAAGCGGTGCGGGCGCGAAAATCTTGTTTCTTTCAGGCGCAGATTTTGCCGATCGAGGTGCCGCAGAAAAAAGGCGAGCCGCTGGTGGTGCAATACGACGAATCACCGCGGGAAGATACGTCCATGGAAGCGCTGGGAAAGCTGAAGCCCGCGTTTAAGAAGGACGGCACGGTGACCGCGGGCAACGCGCCGGGAACGAACGACGGAGCGGCGGCGCTGGTGATTACGAGCGAGCGGAATGCTGCGCGGCTCGGGAAGCAGCCGATGGCACGCATTGTGGCGCAGGCCGTGAGCGGAGTCGAGCCCAAGTGGGTGATGATGGCTCCGGTGGATGCGGTGGAAAAATTGCTGGCGAAGACCGGCTGGGACCGCGACAAGGATGTCGACCTCGTGGAGTTAAATGAGGCGTTCGCTGTGGCCGCGATCGCGGTGACCCGTCAGCTCAAACTCAATCCCGAGAAAGTGAATGTGAACGGCGGCGCAGTGGCGCTAGGCCATCCGATTGGCGCAAGCGGCGCGCGCATTTTGGTGACGCTGCTTTATGAATTGCAACGGCGCAACCTGAAGCGCGGCATCGCCGCGCTCTGCCTTGGCGGCGGAAACGCCGTGGCGGTCGCGGTCGAGCGTTTTTAGCCCCGGCGCGTAACGGGCCCTGTGGGATGATTTGTCCGCAATGCAAGACCGAATATCGCGAGGGGTTCAGCGTTTGCGCGGACTGCGACGTTCCTCTCGTGCATGGGCCCGAAGCCGGCGGGTCTTCGCTCGACGCTGGGCTCGAAGCTCCGCGTGCTCCGGCTATGCCGGGCGATCCGAACGAAGATCCCTACTGTGAGTTCTGGCATGGCGACGACCCGCGCCTGCACCTGGAGCTTTCCGCCGTTCTCGAAGAAGCTTCCATTCCCTATAAGACGGTGCGGCGCAGCGACCATCTTTTCAATCTGAAGAACTATGCCGCGTTTCAAATCGGTGTGCCCTTTTCTTTGTTTGAAAAAGCGGAGCTGGCGGTGAAAGCTGCTTTCGAGCTCGATGCCGCGGATCCGGACGCGGTGCAATCGCTTACTCCCCGAGCATTGCTGCCGGAAACTTCTGGAACGCTTTGGGAGCTTCCTGCGCTATTGTCACCGCGGGCCAACGAAGCGATTCCGGGTCCGCCGGCGCCGGGCGACGATTCGGAGTGGCATGGCGAAAACGCTACCGCGAAAATCTGGTCCAGCGACGAGCCGTCTTATCCGGAGATGCTGATCGCGGCGCTGAATGAAAACGGGATTCGCTCGCGCAGCGAGATTCGAGAAGGGCGCTGCGCCCTGTTCGTGCGGGCCGAGAACGAAACCCGCGCCAGGGAAATCGTGCGCGAAATCATCGAAAGCAATGCTCCCGAGTAGTTCGTGGTGGCGCGTTCGCGGGCGCTGCGACCTCCTGTAGTACACTGGCTTGGCGGGCGAAGAACCCGCGGGCATTCGCGTCGAACGCCTCCCTCTCTGGCGCTCCGCTCGGCGGCTGGCTTCCTGGAGGTCCACGATGACATCTTCTCCCGTTCCGGCTCCTGAAGAAGGGTTTGTGATTTTGTGGGCCGGCGAAAACGAAATGCTTCACGAAGCGCTTGTTGAGCAACTGGCGCAGGCGGGAATTCCGTTTGGCGACCGGCCGATCGGCGAGGAAAGCACAGCGGATATCTTACCCGTTGAGCTGAAGGCGCGATTCGGTTTTCAGGTCGCGGTTCCCTCGAGCAAGGAAGCTGCCGGCAAAGTTATTCTGGAGCGGCTTCTGGACCAGAATATCGAGCAACTCGCGGAACTTCCGGCGGCGGACGATGGAGACATAGCAGCGACGCAAACGCCGTCGAGCAGCGATGGAGCGGCAACGTTGCGCGTTTGGGCCGGCGGCGATGCGCACATGGCGAAATTTGTGGAGGATTCGTTGCGCGAAAACGAAATTACGGTACGTGCGGAAAAATCCGGCGAAGTGACCGCCATCCTCGTACCCCCCACTTCGGAAGCCCGGGCGCGAGAAATCATTCAGGAAGTCACGCAGGGAACGCCGCCGAAATAACGCCAGCCCTGGTTTCCCGTCATCCCTCGAACCTTGGTGGTCATCCCGCAATCATCCCGCAACGCTGGGTTCCGAATCGCTCGCTCTTTGCGGTGCAAGTTCGTAAGCGCAGTTGGGGCAGAAGCGATCGGTCTCGGCGACTTCCTGTTTGCACTGCGGGCAGGCGGGATGCAGATTGCATTTGCAGTTGGGGCAGAAGTTGAATCGCGCGCCCACGGTGGCGCTGCATTTGGGACAGGGATAGGGCAGCGGCTCGCGCATCAGCAGGTAAATGATGAATCCGAGGACGAAGTAACCCGGGATCAGGATTAAGTAGACCAAGGTCCATACGGCCGAGTTCATGCCGCGGCGCTTGGCGTCCTGATTCACGTACACGGCCATAAAGATGATGGAGGCGACAACGAGCGACATCCCGGTGACGAGGGCGGCGAGGGCCCATGACGCCAGCACAGGATTGCCCTGGAGGTCGGGCGGAAATATCTGATGGTCCTGCTGGACATGAAAGACATCCAGATTGACAACCAGCGCGATGCCTTGCGCGAGCAGGAACAGCACTACCACTAGCCCGATCACCCAACGCGGGATGAGCTTGAATTCGTTCCAGAAGCGGAGACTTTCGCGTTTCCGGCGAAAACGAATCAGCCGCATACGTTCCTGCCAGGCGCTGGTGCCACTGCCGGGTCCCATATTTGGTGCCATGCCGTTCATTGCCGCTCGCTCTCCACGAATTTGCACTCGCTGCTGCCTCTGCAAAACCTTTAGATGATCTGCTGCTCGTCTTTTTTCTCGAGGATCACGGCTCCTGCGGCGATGATCGCCGGTATCGCCCACCATAGGACAAAGCCCATCTCCCAGAACGGCTTGGGCACCCCGGTGTGCTGGCCGAGCCACTCGAATCCGTGCCAGACCCATGGGGCGGTGGCTACGCCGAGTCCCCACGATACGGCGGTGATGGCCCAGAGGATTTTTTTGCCCGGAGCGCGTTCGCGAAGCTCTTCGGCGCGCATGCGCACACGCATTTGCGTGCGGCTAGCAAGGCCGCGCGGCAGATCGACGCTGGATGCACGCAGCGAAGCGAGCGCTTGCTGCGTGGAGCTGGCCATTGCTGCGCAACGCGTGCATTCGTCGAGATGCTTTGCCAGCCACGCGCGCTCGGTAGCCGAAATTTCTTCGATGCGCTCTTGCGCGATCAACCGCTCGGCGCGAACATGCAGTTCATGGTTCATGCTCTCGCCTCCGTGATCGATTTGCGCAATTCCTCGAGCCCGCGGTAAAGACGCGATTTGACAGTAGAAAGTGGGGTGCTCATTACCGTGGCGATTTCCTCAAGTCCCATTTCTTCCTGGAAGCGCAGCAGCAGCACTTCGCGGTAGATCACGGGAAGTTGTGTGAGCGACACTTGCATTTCGCTTTCGCCCTGCCGCTGCATCGCCTGCGCCAGCGGCGAGTCTTCCGCAGCGGTCGCCGGCTCGAACGGCGTGGCATCTTCGCGCGGTTCCATCAATTCGTCCAGGCTGGCGGGTTTCTTGCGGCGCTGCCAGTCAATCACCAGATTACGCGCAATGGCGAAGAGCCAGGTCTCGAATTTCCATTTGCCCTCGTACTGGTGGCCGCGCTCCAGCACGCGCACCCAGGTTTCCTGGAAGAAATCTTCGGCGCGTTCGCGGTTGCCGGTCAAATGCACCAGATAGCGGAACAACCGGTATTGATACTGTTCGATCAGCCGGTCCAGGAGGTCGGGATCACGGCGCTGCAGGCCACGCACCAGCTCTTTGGCGTCGTCATCCATCATCGAGGAGAATAAAAGGGCTGGCCGCCCCGCGCTGAAGAGTCCATTCGCCAAACCCGCTGATAAAGAAGTCGCGCTCATTCTACTGTCATTACGGGTGAGCCGCCCGAAAAGACGCATTCTCCTGCAGGCCCGCGGGTAAATACTTGGAAACATTGCAATTAGCTCGCTGGCGCGGCATGCTGGAAACCCCGTTCAGCCACTGCCGCGGAGGTTCTCGTGAAGCACGCTGCCGTTGGTTTTCGCGTACATTCCGGTTGGACTGCGGTCGTTGCGGTAGCCCTGGAGAAAGCCGAGCCGCGCGTGCTGGCGCGCCAGCGCATCCAACTGGTTGAGACCTTTACCTACTATTTCCGGCAGCCGTACCACACCGCTAAAAGGATAGGCGCAGATAAGGGTGGCGAGTTCATTTCCGGCGTGGCATCGCGGGCCAAGCGGCTCGCTGAGGAAGCCATTCGCTCGCTGCAGAGTAGCCTGCGTAAAGAGAACTACGAACTAAGCCGCTGCGGGCTTCTTCTCGCTTCCGGAAGAGTGCTGCCCAGCCTCGACAAGATTCTCGCGTCGCATGCGCTGATTCATACGGCCGACGGCGAACTCTTTCGCCAAGCGCTGCTCGATGCGAGCAGGAGCTGCGGCCTGGCGCCATTCACGGTCAAAGAGCGCGAACTCGTCGACACCGCTTCGCGAACCCTTGGCGTAAGGCGAGACGCACTTACGCGCCGCCTGACCGCTCTCGGCAAGCCATTCGGCGCGCCATGGTCGCAGGACGAGAAGTTCGCCGCCCTGGTCGCGTGGCTCTCGCTCTCGGCTGGAAAAAAAACGTAGTACACTGCTTTACTTCCTTAGCTCCAGCTAACTTGCTTCTTCGTTTTCCGGAGGCTTCTTCTTGTCGATTGATTCCATCAAGACCGTCGCGGTGCTTGGCGCGGGCACCATGGGCAACGGTATCGCGCATGTGTTTGCGCGGGCGGGCTACAAAGTGATTTTGCGGGATGTGGAGCAGCGCTTTCTGGACCGCGGGCTGGACGCCATCGCCAAGAATCTCGACCGGGAAATCAAGAAAGGCAAGTTGGCGGAAGCGGAGAAGGGAAGCGTGCTGGCTCGCGTGATTCCGGTTACGGATATGTCCGCCGTAGCCAACGCGGATTTTGCCGTGGAAGCGGTACCCGAAAAAATCGAAATCAAGCGCGCGGTGCTTGGCGAAGCAGACCGGTTGCTGCGCGATGACGTCATTCTCGCCAGCAATACTTCGTCGATCGCCATGACAACGCTCGCCGCCCTTACCAAGCGCCCCGACCGCTTCGTGGGCATGCACTTTATGAATCCGGTCCCGGTGATGGTGCTGGTGGAAGTGATTCGCGCGCTGCAAACCAGCGACGCGACTTTCAACCTCACGATGGAGCTGGCGAAGAAACTGGGCAAGACGCCGGTCGCCGTCAATGACGCGCCTGGCTTCGTCTCGAACCGCGTGCTCATGCCGCTCATCAACGAAGCTGCGTATTGCGTGATGGAAGGCGTGGCCACGCCGGAAGCTGTCGACGCGGTGATGAAGCTGGGCATGAATCATCCGATGGGCCCGCTCGAGCTTGCTGACTTCATCGGCCTCGACGTGTGCGTCGATATCATGCACGTCCTCCACGATGGCCTCGGCGATCCCAAATACCGCGCCTGCCCGCTGCTCAAGAAATATGTCGCCGCCGGCTGGCTCGGCCGCAAATCCGGCCGCGGCTTTTACACGCATACATCCTGATCCGAGACCAGTTCTCCCACGGTGGTATACTGTCCGCAAGGGAGACGGCTATGGCTTCCACGGATAGCGTCATCGTCAAAAATCCGAAGATTTTGAGTGGCACGCCCGTCTTTCGTGGGACGCGAGTCCCCCTTCAACTGCTCTTCGACTCCCTGGAACGAGGTCACACGCTCGAACAATTCCTCCAGGGTTACCCCACCGTTTCGCGAGAGATGGCCGTCGCCGCGCTCCAAGAGGCTCAACAGCTTCTATCCGCCAAGGCATGAATGAGGGTTCTTCTCGATGAGTGCGTGAGCGAGGGACTGCGCAACTACCTTGCCGGCCATGATTGCCAAACAGCCCGATATGCCGGCTTTGCCGGGCTTGAAAATGGCCAGCTTTTGACCGCCGCGGAGACGGCAAAATTTGACGTTGTCCTGACCGTCGATCGCGGATTCGAATACCAACAGAATCTGGAGCAGCGAAAGATCGCGGTTATTATTTTTTGTGGAAAGTCGGTCTTGCTGGAAGACCTCCTGCCCCTGGTTCCCGTTTGCCTCGCCCACCTCGAATCCATCGAGTCCGGCCAAATCGTCAGGATCGGCGGTGAGTGATGGAGCGTCGGCATAGGCGAAACTAAGGCGAAAAATAATGTTTGCTTTGTCTTCGCCTTATTGCTACTCTGCCCCTCGCGGTTTTCAACAGGTGTGTGATGCTTTCCTCCCTCTTGCTTGCGGTAAGCTGTGTCGGCGGTTCTGCCGCTGCGCGGTGTGCCGAATGCGAGAGGCTGGAGGTGGAGTTCCTCGAAGCGCGGGATCGCATGCGCAACCTGACGAGGTTGCGGCGCCTGAACGCCGTCGAGGAAAAGAAGCTCGCCGACCGGGTGGCCATGGTTATCGCCCGGGCGAAAGAGCATGCCGCCGGACACGCCGGGTTCATACCAACGAACGCCGCGAAAAAGGTCTAGCGGCTGGATAAATTAGATGGTAAACTTTAGCATCCGCTATGTTCCAGGCTGTTTCCGGCCGCGTTTCGAAAAAAGGCTGCGGACCTTGCGCTTTCCCGGCGCAAGACCCCCAGCCCAGGCTCAGCACGAAAGAATTCCTACTTTCCTCTATTGAGGTGTGAAATGACAGACGACAAAACGAAAATGCTGGAAGCGGCGATAGCGCAAATCGAAAAGTCTTACGGCAAAGGCTCGATCATGCGGCTGGGCAGCCGGGACGTGCTCGTGCCCGTCAGCGTGATTCCTTCGAGTTGCCTTTCGATCGATGCCGCTCTCGGAGTTGGCGGCTTTCCGCGCGGCCGCGTGATCGAGATTTACGGCCCGGAATCCGGCGGTAAGACTACGATGACGCTGCACGTAATCGCTGAAGCGCAGAAGCTCGGCGGGTTGGCCGCGTTCATCGACGCGGAACACGCGCTCGACCCGGTGTACGCGCGCAAGCTCGGCGTGGACGTCGATAATCTGCTGGTCTCGCAGCCGGACAACGGCGAGCAAGCGCTCGAGATCGCCGAGACGCTGATTCGCTCCGGCAGCGTCGATGTCGTTGTGGTTGACTCGGTCGCCGCGCTCGTCCCTAAGGCCGAGCTCGAAGGCGATATGGGCGACCCGCAAATGGGCCTGCAAGCGCGCTTGATGTCGCAAGCGCTGCGCAAACTCACTGCCATCGTCTCCAAGTCGCGCACCTGCCTGATCTTCATCAACCAGATCCGCGAAAAAATCGGCGTGATGTTCGGCAATCCGGAAACCACTACCGGCGGCCGCGCACTCAAGTTCTACGCTTCCATGCGCGTGGACATCCGCCGCATTCAAGCCATCAAAGAAGGCGATCGCGTGATCGGCTCGCGCACCCGCGCTAAAGTCGTGAAAAACAAAGTGGCCGCGCCTTTCCGCGAAGCGGAATTCGACATTCTCTACGGCGAAGGCATCTCCCGCGAAGGCGATCTGATCGACCTCGGCGTCGACAAAGGCGTCCTGGAAAAATCCGGCACGTGGATCAGTTACGGCGGCGAGCGCCTCGGCCAGGGCCGCGACAACGCCCGCGTCTTCCTCAAGGAAAACAAAGACATCCGCGACAAACTCGAAGCCGCCCTGCGCAAGAAACTCGAACTCACCCCAGTCGGCCACAACCACGCCGCTTCTCACGGCACCAACGGCGCGATCGCCACCGCTCCGGCAACCGACAAGCCACAAGTGAAAGCCGCTGCCGCCACGGCTTCCGCCTCGGCCGCAGACGCCAAGCGCCCATCGCGTTAGGGGGCGCTGTCCGGCGTTCCTAGGCGACGCCTCAATTCATAGAGCCCGAGGGGCGCAATTCACCGCGCCCCTTCCCAAATAGGCGACCCGTAGGCCCGCTCGAACTGGTGCGGTCGCTGACTGACCTTCGTCTCACCACCCATTTGCTTCCCTTCAAGCTTCCTGGGGGTTCTTACTCTTGCCGGACACATGGGCAGGTATTTTCCCTCGCCTGTACTCCCGGCCAGCCTATTCAAAATAAAGCACATAGCTTCGTACTGGGCCGCACCGCCTATTGCCGGGCCCCGCGTTCCGGTCTAAACTTTGTCTCACCATCAGAGAAACAGTTTCTCATGGGAATGGAGACGCATAATCAACCGGCCGCTAAGTCGCATCTAATCAATCGGATCGATTTTGGCTGGTTAGGTGCTACCTCTTACACTCGCAGACTGTCCGCGTTGTTTCGCAGCGCACGAGTGGTCGGATTTGGCGTTGACCGCCCGGACAGGCTGAGGTACAAAGGCGCCCCCAGGATGAAGTGCACAGTAGAAATGCGAAGGCGCGAATTCCAAGCAGGATGGGAAAATTGAAGCAAGCTTTGCAAACGACAAAAATGATTTTGGCCGTCGCGCTCGCCGCTCTTTGCGCGTTTCCCGCGCAGGGCGCGCCGCTTCCTGCTACGCCCGGAGCCAAGGCCGCCGCCAAGCCTCCTGTGAAGCACGTTTCCCGTCATCGCGTCACGCGCGAAAAGGGCGTTGATCCCACCGTCGGTGATGTCGCGGACTTCGATGATCCCATCGTTCGCGCCGCTGCTATCGAAGCGCTGGGCCGCTACAACGGTTCCGTAGTCGCCGTCGATCCGAGCTCGGGCCGCATCCTTACCGTGGTCAATCAAAGGCTGGCTTATTCTGACGGTGCCATTCCTTGCTCCACCATCAAGCCGACCATCGCCGTCGCCGCTCTTGAAGAGAACGTCATCACCCGCGACACCATGCTCAAAGTCGGCCGCCGCAAATACATGAATTTGACCGAAGCCATGGCGCATTCCAACAATCAATTCTTCGAAGCGCTGGGCACCCGCATGGGCTTCGACACTGTTTCTAAATACGCGCGGCTTCTCGGCATCGGCGAACTCGCCGGCTACGGCCTCGAAAACGAGCATCCCGGCGCGTTTCCTTCCGCTCCGCCGGTGCACGGCGGCATCGCGCGCATGTCCAGTTTCGGCGAAGGCATTCAGGTTACGCCATTCCAGCTCGCTTCTCTGGCAGCCGCGTTCGCCAATGGCGGCACGCTCTACTATCTGCAATATCCCAAGCCCGGCGCGGAGCTTTCCGCTTTCGAGCCGCGCGTCAAGCGTGAGCTGAATATCGGCGCGCTGCTTCCGGAGCTTCGCGAAGGCATGCTCGCCGCAGTGCTCTACGGCACCGGCAAGCGCAGTTTTGATTCTGGCGGCGACGAACTTCCTCTCGGCAAGACCGGCACCTGCTCCGACCAGACTTCTCATGTCGGCTGGTTCCTCACTTACGCCGACGAACTCCACCCGCGCATCGCTCTCGCGGTGCTCATTCGCGGCAGCAGTTCGCGCATCAAGGGCCCGCTCGCCGCAGGCGTTGCCGGCCACATTTATCGCCGTCTCCGCGAACAGAACTATTTCGCGGGACTGCAGCTTTCGTCCTCGATTCGTTCCGGCAACTGAAGCCGGTTAGTCCGCAATTGTTTCTAAACTAGGATTTCACTCTGCGGCAGGGTTGCGGTCTGACCGCCGTTCCGGCCGCGCGTGGCACGAATGCACCGCTATTGCGAAGGACCAACCTTCTTCAGCTCGGTCTTGGGCAGTTTCTCGTAGCGTTTGGCTTCCGGGCTGCTCGAGTTCCAGTCCTCCGGCGGAAACGCAATCCGCCAGAAGCGCGGCGCCGGCTCAAGAAACTCGATCCCTACTTCCGTCTTTCCTTCTCTGGTCTCGCCCACGACCACCACCCTGCACGGCTGCTCGTCGCCTGTTTTCTCATTGCGAATCCTCAGCAGTTGTTCCTCGCGTACCATTTCTTTCAGCAGCACCAGCGCGCCGTGCGCATTCACCACCACCGTCGTCGTGTGTTCGGCGAACTTCGTGCCCACCGTTCTTTCTCCTGCTACGATCACATCCATACCCAGAAAAACCCGCTGGCTGCGTCGGGCCTTCAGATTCTTGTTCGTGCGAATCGTGGCGCTGGTGCTCATGCTGGCGAGTCCCCTGAATGCTCTATCGGCCCCGCACCGATTTTCTTTAGCTCCTGCCGCGCCATCCCGCCAGATTGGAGAATCCTCATCTCGGCCCTTCCCTCCGTCTCCACTATCACTCGTAACGCAGCGCCACCACCGGATCGACCCGCATCGCCCGGCGCGCCGGGATGTAGCATGCCAGGCTTCCCACCAGCAGAATCAGCAGCGCGCTCCCTGCGAATGTCCACGGATCGCTCGGCTTCACCCCATACAATTCGCTGGCAATCACTCGCACTGCGCCCACCGCCCCGAGAGCGCCGATCGCCGCGCCTGAAGCCAGCAGCAGCAGTCCTCGCCGCATCACCATTCCCAACACATCCGGCCGTTCCGCGCCCAGCGCCATGCGCACGCCGATCTCCCGCGTCTGCCGTTCCACCGAATACGACACCACGCCATAGACTCCCAGCAGCGCCAGCACCAATCCAACACTCGCAAAAATCCCCAGTAGCGTCGTGTGCATTCGTTGGTCTCCCACGGATTCGGCGACCGTCCGCGCCACTGTCGTGACGTTGGTCACCGGCTGCTCCGGATTTTTCGTCCAGATCCGCTGCGAAATCGTGTCGGCCAGCGCCTCCGGATTCCCACGTGTTCGCAGCATCAAATGATAGGAATTCGTCTCCGACTGCAGCAGCGCTGGAAAATATTCCGGGTCCGCTTCGCTCTGAATGTCCAGGTCTCGAGCGTTTGCCACCACTCCGACGATCTCCCGCCACACCTGCTGGCCCTGTGCGTCTTTTGAAAAACTCATTCGCCTTCCGGTGACCTCCAGCGTGCCCCAGAACTTCCGAGCCATCGCTTCGTTTACCAGAATCACTTTGGGCGCTCCCAGCGTGTCCCGCTCGTTGAACTCCCGCCCGCGCAGGAGTGCCACGCCCAGCATCCGGAAATATCCCGGCGAGAGATATCGCGACACCACACCCTGGGTTACCGCCTCTTTTTCCGGTAGCGCTCCTTCCAGCTTCAATCCCGCGTGGGAGAATCTCATCCCGTTCAGAATTCCATGGTCCGCCGCTACCGCATCCTCGACGCCGGGCGTTGCTCGCACCTCCGCCAGGATTTCCTGTACGCGGGCGATCTGCCCTGCGGCGCGCTTGTCCGAGTCCTTTTGCTCCCGATCGGGCGGCTGCGGCAGGTCCAGGGTCAGCAGACGGTCGGTGCGGAACCCCGGATTCTGCCGCAGCAAATGCGCCAAGGTTTGCATCATCAGCGTCGAGCCGATCAGCAGAACAAAAGCCAGCGCCACTTCCAGGATCACCAGCGCGCTCCCGAACCGCGATGTCCGTGCGACGCTGCCGCCCGTTCCTTCCTTAAGCACTTCGCCTGGCGTGATACGCGACGCATTGCGTGCCGGCGCCAGCCCGAACAACACACCGCACAACAATGAGCTTCCCAGCGCAAACCACAATACCGTCCAGTCCGCCGAGATTTCATTCAGCCGTGGGGTTTCCCCCGGCGCGATCGCCCGAAAGACCTGCACACCGCCTACCGCCACGCTGATCCCCGCGGCTCCGCCCAGCAAACCCAGCAGGCAGCTCTCCACCAATCCTTGCCTCCGCAGCCTTCCCGGTGAGGCGCCCAGCGCGCCGCGCAAGGCCATCTCCCGCTGCCGGCCCCAGCCGCGCGCCAGCAACAAGCTCGTTAAATTCGTGCACGCGATCAGCAGCACCAGCGTCGCTGCCGCCAGCAAGACCCAATAGCCTTCCCGTGCGTAGCCCACCCGGTTTTCCAGCAAGGATTGGGCATTCAGGGTGTAATCTCCCGCCAGTTCCGGTTTCTTCGCCTTCAGATCCTTCGCCAGCCGCGACGCCATCGTTCCCAATTCGGCCTGCAGCGTCTCGATCTTTGCTCCCTTGCGCAGCTTTCCCACCACGCTCAACATAAAAAATGTCGGGTTCGCTTTCACTTCAGCCGTCGGCGCCGCGGCCAGCCAAACCTCCACTCGCTCTGGGAATGCGAATCCCCGGCCGGTAACTCCTACGACCGTGTACGCCTGCTGGTCCAAAATCAGTAGGCGTCCGACGATCCCCGGATCCGCCGCAAATCGCGTGCGCCACATGGCGTCGCTGATCACCGCCACGGGATTTGCCCCAGACGCCAGGTCCGCGTCCGACAACAAACGCCCTTGTTCTGCAGCGGCTCCCATTTCTTCAAAGAAACCGCGCGAAACCTCCGCCGCCGTCAACACCGCCGCCTGTCCGGTTCCGGTCAGCGTCCGATCCATCTCCGAATAAGCGGCAGCCTCTTCCAACGATCCGGAATGATCTCGAATTTCCTCAAACGCCGGCCACGAGAGATTCAGAGTGAATGTCGGAAACATCGCCGTCTTCGTGTGGAACAGCACCATCCGCGCCGAATCCTTGTACGGCAGCGGCCGCAGAATCACCGCATTCACGATGCTGAAGATCGCCGTATTCGCTCCAATCCCCAGCGCCAGCGTCAGCACTCCCACCGCCGTGAAGCCCGCATTCTTCCGCAACATTCGCGCGCCGAATCGCATGTCCTGGCCCAAGTCCTGCAGCCATCGCCATCCCCACGTTTCGCTGCTTCGTTCCTGCAACGCCGTCGCGTTTCCAAACGCGCGGCTCGCGGCGTAGCGCGCTTCCTCCCCGCTCACGCCTGCCTCGCGCAACTCCCGCTCCTTCATCTCTCGATGCGCCCGCATCTCTTCATCCAGCTCGCGCGCAAACTTCGTTCGCTTGAGCTGCATCATTACGCGCCGCGCGAATTCTCTCAGCCACGCCATCGAACGGTCCTCCCAACACCTAGAAGTGCTCCAGCTTTCGCTGCTTTCCTACTCCATTCGCAACGCCCTCATCGGATCAACTCGCGTAGCCCGCCGTGCCGGCACATACGTGGCCAGCGCCGCGACCGCCAAAATCACCACCGGCACAATGAGGTAAAGAAGCGGCTCGCGGACATGCAAGCCGTAGAAAGCCGCGTCGAACACTTTTGGCAGCGGCACTGCCATCGCCAGTCCGATGGCCGCTCCGATTCCCGTCATCTTTGTCCCTTGCCACAAGATCATGCGTTGCACGTCCCTACCGCGCGCTCCCAGCGCCATGCGCATTCCGATTTCGTGCGTTCGCTGGCCCACCGAAAAAGCCACCAGCCCATAAATTCCAATGCCCGCCAGGATCAGTGCCAGGATGGCGAAGCTGCCAAGAGCACGCGCCAAAAACGGCCCTCCTCCTCTTTGCCGCTCGATCAGAGTCGGCATGCTCATCACCCGCGCCAACGGGAGCTCGGCATCGATTTTTCCAACCGCCTCGCGCACCGCCGGCGCGAGTCCGTTCGGATCGGAACTCGACCGCACCATCAGAGAAAACGATGGCACCGGTCGCTGAAGAAACGCCTCATAGATCTCGGGATCGTCTCGAGTCTCTTCCGAATACGTCTTCACATTCCCTACCACTCCAACGATCTCGCTCCATTCCGGCGTCGTGCCGCCTACGTTCAACCGGATTTGCCGTCCGAGTGCTTCCCCGTCTTTGAAATGGCGATGCACAAACTCTTGATTGACCAGCACCACGCGCGGCGCCGTGGGGTTATCCATCTCCGTAAATGTTCGGCCGCGTACCAGCGGTATTCCCGCGGTTCGGAAGTAATCGGCGGTCACCACAACGTCCAGCGCACTGAGTTGCTGACCGGCAGGCAATTCAGGCTGGCCCTTGATTAGGAAATTCACGCTGTCTGGCCCGGTTGCCGGCAAGTCCGAAGCAGCCGCGATGGCCTCAACACCGGGAATCTCTTGAAGGCGCGCGAAGAGGTTGCTGACGAACAGACTTTGCTTGGACGCATCCTTATATTGCGCTTGGTCCAGCTTCAAATCCGCGGTCAGCAACGGTTCCGCCTGGAAGCCCAGTGTTTGATGTTCGACAAGAAAGAGTCCGCGGGTAAGCAGTCCGGTCCCGATCAGCAGAAACAACGCCAGCGCGACTTCGCCGGCGACCAATACCGTCCGCAGGCGGCTCTGCGAGCGGCCAACTGAGGCCGCCCGGCTACCATCCTTCAGGCTCGCATTGATATCCGCCCGCGCGGCTTTGAGCGCCGGCGCCAAGCCGCACAGCACCGCCGAAAACACCGATACGCCCAGCGCGAACAGCAGCACGTTCCCATCGAGCTGCAACGGTACGGCTCTGATCGCTTCGTTGAAGCTCAGCTTGGACCGGACAAAGGGCACGCTCCAGTACGCCAGCAGCACACCGATCCCTCCTCCAATC
The DNA here is from genome assembly GCA_035601655.1 of Candidatus Dormiibacterota bacterium. Lineage (GTDB taxonomy): Bacteria > Acidobacteriota > Terriglobia > Acidiferrales > UBA7541 > Acidiferrum. The sequence continues at coordinate 10,797 of DATNNV010000057.1, read as the reverse complement.
AGCGCGAGCAGCAACCCTTCGGTCAGGAATTGCCGCACAATTCGCAGCCGGCTGGCCCCTAGCGAAACGCGAATGGCCATTTCATTGCGGCGGCCGGCGGTGCGCGCCAGCAGCAGCCCCGCTACATTGGCGCACGCCAGCATCAGCACAAAACCGACTGCGGCCATCATCACCGCTAGTGCGCCGCGAATCGCGAAAGCATGCACCAGGAAATCGGGCAGCGTGCGCACGGCCGTGCCCCACCCTTTTTCCACTTCGGGAAAACTCTCCTCCGCGCGCCGCCCTAGAGCAGTTATCTCCGCTTGCGCCTGCTCGAGAGTTACGCCGGCCTTCAATCGTGCGAACATTTGCAAGAAACGCTGCTGGCGCGCATCAGCCGTCTGATCCGCTTCGTTCAGCACCAAGGGAGTCCACAACTGCGGCGTGAAGCCGAGTAGCTGAAAATTCGCCGGCATTACTCCCACTACGTTGTAATTTTCCCGATTCAAGCGAATCGTGCCTTGCACGATGGCAGGATCTGAGCCGCACCGGCGCTCCCACAAGTCGTGACTCAGGATGACCACATGGTCCTGTCCGCGATGGCCCTCTCCATCGACAAAGGCGCGCCCGAGCTTCGGGGAAACGCCAAGCACGCTGAAGTAGTTGGGCGTTACCTCCGCTGAACGCAGAATCTCCGGCTGACCTTGCCCCGTCAGGCTAACGCTGCCAGATTCGTTTGCGGCAGCCACCTCAGCAAACACGTGGTTCGCTTCCCGCCAAGCCAGATAATTCGGCGTGGAAACAGGAAATGCGTCCGGCAGAAAAACTGGGTTGGGGCTCACCGCGGAAATCACCACGACTCGTTCCGGTTCCCGGACCGGCGGACGCCTAAGTAGAAAAGCGCTCACCATGCTGAAGATCGTGGCGTTCAGGGCTATTCCCAGCCCCAACGTGAGCGCCGTCACAATCGTGAATCCTGGACTCTTCACCAGCATTCGCCCTGCCAGCCGCAAATCCTGCGCAAAGTCTTCCAGCCACCGCCATCCCCACGAATCGCTGCTCCGCTCTCGCAGCACCGCCGTGTTTCCAAACGCGCGGCTCGCCGCGTAGCGCGCTTCTTCCTCGTTCACGCCTGCGTCGCGCAACTCCCGCTCCTTCATCTCCCGGTGTGCCCGCATCTCCTCCTCCAGCTCGCGCGCAAACCGCTCCCCGCGCATCAACATTCCCACCCGCCGCCATATTTCCCCAATCCAGCTCATCTCCGCCCTCGTTGCCGCTTCTCTCGTCTTCTTCCTTCTTCTTTCTCTGCGTTTCCTCAGCGCCCTCGGCGTCTCTGCGCTATCTTTTCTCTTCTCCTTCCGCATCTCTTTACGTCGTTATTTCATTACCTGGTTACTTCCTCTCTTCAAGCCGTCTGTATCACTCTCCGAACCGCCCCAATCACCCGCTCAAATTGCGAAAGCTCCGCCTCCAGTTGTTTTCGTCCCGCCGCGGTCAGTTTGTAGTACCGCGCCCGCCGGTTTTCTCCCGTCACGCCCCACTCCGCTTTCACCCAGCCCTTGATCAACATCCGCTGCAGCGCCGGATACAGCGACCCTTCCTCCACCTGCAGCACATCCTCCGACCGCTGCTGAATCGCCCGCGCAATCTCGTACCCGTGCTTCTCCCCATCCCGCGCTAGAGTCCGCAAAATCAATAAATCCAGCGTCCCCGGCATAATCTCTTCTCGGCTCAAAACTCGCCTCCAATTCCCCACATCCTCTATTTCCTTTACTTCCTTTACTTCCTTTACTTCCTTCACCTCGCCCTTCCTGCCATAGACCGCCTACGCTTATACCATAGATAGACTACGTTAGTAGCCGAAGGTTAGTTCCCCTCCGCATCAAAATATTCACATGTTCATGGCAATCGTGGCCGGAGGGCGGACCGTCGCTCGCCGCTCCGTTGTCTCCGTCCGTCTCCATTAATCAAGTAGCGATGCGCGCCGCACCTTACCGGTTGAGGCCTGCCGCCGGGTGCGCTAGTCTTGCTTCGGCTCTGCGTGCGGCACCAACGCAAGAGCCGCGAGTGGCCGTTTGGGGGGAAAGTGCATCGCCGATTTCTATTGATTCTGGCTGTGGTGTTCGGCGCCGGCGGCTTTTCGCTCGCTTACGTGTTCCGGCTGCGCCTTGCGACCGCCGAGGAATTCGACCATCAGGTGCAGCTCGCGCAAGCCGAAGCGCAGCGCATTCGCGAACAAACCATCGTACCCACCGAAAAGAGAGTTCCCGCGGGCGAAAACTTTACCGCCGCTCTCCAGAAATTCGGCCTTACACCGGAAGAAGCGGCGAATGCTTCCGCGGCCGCGCAGCATGCTTTCAATCTGCGCCAGGTGCGCGCCGGCAACACCATCACCGTCAATCGCTCCGTCGAAGGCAATCTCCGCGAGATCGACTATAAGATCGACGCCGACCGCATGTTGCGCATCGTTCCCCAAGATTCCGGCTTTTCCGCGCAGGTGCGCGAGATTCCCTCGAAAGTGGAAGTTGCCGCCGTCACCGGCACGATCGACGATTCGCTTTTCAATGCCGTGGAAGACTCCGGCGAATCACCCGACCTGGCCCTGCGTCTGGCGCAAATCTTCGGCTACGATCTCGATTTCTACACCGACCCGCGCAAAGGCGACACCTTCCGCATCATTCTCGAAAAGAAGAAATACGCGAACGGCCTCATCGCGGGTTACGGAAAAATCCTCGCCGCCGAATACGACAACGGCGGAAAAAAATACCAAGCCCTGCTCTTTCACGATCCCGCCGGCCAGCCCGGCTACTACAATTCCGACGGCCGCTCGCTGCAAAAAATGTTTTTGCGCTCGCCGCTAAAATTCGGAGCTCCGGTCACTTCGCATTTCAGCCGCGCGCGCTTCCATCCAATTTTGAAGACCTACCGCGCGCACATGGGCACGGACTACGGCGCCCCCATCGGCACTCCGGTGCAGACCATCGGCAGCGGTCGCGTGCTCTTCGCCGGGCGCAAAGGCGGCGAGGGCAACATGGTGCATGTCGTGCACGGCAACGGCTACGAGACCATGTATTTGCATCTCTCGCGCATGTTCGTGCGCGCCGGCGAACACATCGAGATTGGCAAGACCATCGGCCTCGTCGGCAGCACGGGGCTTTCCACGGGGCCGCATCTCGATTTCCGCATTCTGCGGAAGGGGCAGTACAAGAATTTCGAGAGACTGGGCTTGCCGCCTTCGGATCCGATCACCAAGAAGAACTGGCCGGAATTCGCGGCCGTCCGCGAAAAATATCTGCCGCTGCTGAAGAATCCGGAGTTGTTGCAAGCTAACGTGCCTAGCGCCGCCGCTGCGCCCGGCCGCTGAGTCCTGCCTTTCGCCGAAACCATCCGCATGCAACGAAAACCTTCTCCTTACCTCTTTCCCAAATAGTTCATGCCGCGCGCTTAATAAATGATTGGCATCTTCGAGTAGTCGGCGGCGGATTCGTCGGTTACGCGGAGGACCAACAGCGTGCGGTCGTCGTGCGGAGTGGAGGCGGCGCTGGAATAGGAATCGGTGGCGGCGAGGATGCTTGCGGCCACCGATTCCGCCGAGTCCTCCGGAGAGAATGTAGAAAGAAGGGCATTGAGGCGCGCGGAGCCGAAGGCTTCCTGCGCGGCGTCTTCGGACTCGAGAATGCCGTCGGAGGCAAAGAGCAGCAGATCGCCGGGACGCAGCTCGAGGGTGACCTCCTCGTAGGTCGTTTCCTGGAACAGGCCGAGCGGCACACCGGCAATACGAATTTCCTGGATGACACCGTCGCGCACCAGAAGTGGATAGGGTGAGCCGGCGTTAGCCAGTTGAAGAGTGCGCGTGCGCGCGTCGTACACGCCGAAGACCATGGCGATGAAGCGGGTGTCCAGGCGCGGCGCGTACAAGCGGCGATTGAGCATCTCCAGCAACTCGGACGGCGGACAGCGATGTTCGGCGGAATGCTCGCGCAAGGCGCCGATAGCCAGCGAGCCATAGAGAGCCGCAGCGGTGCCTTTGCCGGAGACGTCACCGAGAGCGAAGCCGAGGCGGCCTTCGCCGTAGGGCAAGAAGTCGTAGAAATCGCCGCCCAGTTCGCGCGCCGGAGCGTAGCCCGGCGCAAGATCGATGCCAGGGATTTCCCGCGCGCCAGTGGGCAGAAGCTGGCGCTGGATTTCGCGCGCAGTCTCCAGATCGCTGAGCAGGCGCTGCTCGTTTTCGCGCGCTTGCTGGTACAGCCTGCTGTTTTCCAGCGCGATGGCGATGTACGAGCCGAGGGTCGTGAGCATGCGCTCGTGCTCCGCGGTAAAAGCGTGGGGCTCGATACTTTCGAGATCGAGCACGCCAACCAGGCGGTCACGCAGCAACAGCGGGACGACCAGTTCCGAACGCACCGGGACGAGGTCCTCGATACCCCCGCAATTGCCGATATAGCGTGGATCGAGCTGAACGTCGCCGATGCGCACGGCGCGGCGCTCGCCGGCAGCGGCTCCGGTAATGCCTTTGTGCAGAGGCACGCGAAAGCGCGTGGGAATGGAATCTTCGTAGTGCATGGCGAAGATGCCTTCGAGGAGCTGGGTCTGCTCGTTCCAGAGCATGACGGTGAAAAGATGATAGTTGACGAGTTTCTTGACGCGCTCGGCGATGCGGCGAAGGAGTTCTTCGCGGTCCAGGATCGCCGTGAGCTCGCGGCTGACATCGTGCAGCAGCGTAAGCGTCTTGGCTTGCTCGGGAAACGAGGCCAGCAGGCTTTCGGGGACGGATTCAGCGTCACCGAGAAGGAAGCTACCGAGTTTGGCGAGATCGTCCATAGCGCGGGCGCTGCGCGATAGGTTTTCATTAGATGCAGCGAGATGCAAGGGGTAGACAGCGGTTGGTCGGCAAAAAGCGGTGAGTGGCGAGTGAGGAGTGGCGAGCGAGAAGATCCATTTGGCGGCTGCAGGAACGGTTGGGAGAAGCGAGACACCTTTGCGACAAGGGTTGAACGCCGGAGACGACGGAAAAGCGGGAGCGAGCTCCCGCACTCCAAAGGGAGCTAGTTAACACCATGCTGCCCCTCCCCCGGTTTTTTTGTAAGTGCGGATTCTAAAGAGGTTATAAACGAGAATCTCGTAAGTGCAGATTCTAAAGGAGTTGCGCGCGGACGATTTCGGCTGATTTCGGCTAAAACGCGGAGATCGTCTGTAAGTGCTGATTCTAAAGGAGTTATGGGTGTGAAAGTGGAATGGTTTAAAGTTAGAGAGCTTAAGGAACGCTCTTGGCGCCACACCCGGCGTTTTTGCAAAGAGCGCGCAACGGGTTGAAAAGGAAGGGGATGCGCTTCGCTCTTTTGCGCAGGGGTGCAAGAAGAGCACCCTCCGCAGCTCCGTTCGAGGCTCCCTTCCTGCGTCAGGGTAAACAGGGCAGGCAGGGCAAGAAAGAGCGAGGAGTCAGGGATGTAGTGTGGGGAAGTTAGAAGTACAGCCGGGCGGCGAGGCATAAAGTGGCGGGCAGGGATGAGATCCGCACCCGCAATGATAGCACATTATATCACATTTTTAGGATTTGTCAAGTGGTATCTGGTAAGTGGTTTGTCTTCTGAGAGATAAAGGAGCGGGCATGGAGACCGAGAGGCCGCGAGGCGCTGAATTCCCAAAACGGGACGGCGGAAGAGTCTCTCCGGCCAGGGCCGGAGTCTCCGATTCCCCTTTCGGGAAATCTCCGACCGCACGCGCTGGTGAATCGTCGCGTCCCGGTACGGACCACGGGGATGCAAAAAAAAACGCAGATACTAAGATGCGAGGGGCTTTTGGCGGCGGCGCGGAAGAGAGCAGCGCCTGACCGAATGCGGAAAGGCGACCCCAAGACCCACCCTCACAAACCGAGGGGTCGGTTGTGAGTTGTCTGCGACGAAACAGTTTGTGCTTGCGGATCGATTGTCGGCAGAGGAAAGAACCCAAAGGCGTCCGGGCCACCCGTCCTGGGCAGATGGGCACGGCAGTGCCGTGCCCGTACAAGGGCGGCGGCGAAGAGGGCACGATGTATCGTGCTCCTACGGGTTGCGGTGAGAGGGAGAGAGTCAGAATCCGCACCCTTGGAATCGAAGGGTGCGGCACCCGCGCATCCGCGAGGTTACGAGAGCGGCGGCGAAGAGGGCACGATGTATCGTGCCCCTGCGGGTGGGGCGAGAGGAGAAAGTCAAAATCCGCACCCTTGGAATCGAAGGGTGCGGCACCCGCGAGGTTACGAGGGCGGCGGCGAAGAGGGCACGATGTATCGTGCCCCTACGGGTTGCGGTGAGAGGGAGAGAGTCAGAATCCGCACCCTTGGAATCGAAGGGTGCGGCACCCGCGCATCCGCGAGGTTACGAGAGCGGTGGCGAAGAGGGCACGATGTATCGTGCCCCTACGGGTGGGGCGAGAGGGAGAAAGTCAAAATCCGCACACGCAAAATCGGCGTATGCGGCACCCAAAATCGTCTTAGGATTTATTGTCTGTGCCACCCGCCCACCCAAAGGCGTTTTTCGGAATTAAAGCGCGGCCACCCGCCCAACTTATCAAGCGATTGCTGATAGACTGTGCTTCGAGAGTCCCTCCAGTGAAGTTATTCGAGCCACGCCTGCTTTCTCCGAGTGAAGCCGAGCGCCTTCGCACGATTCGGGCGAAAGGCCGCAGACACTATATCTTTTACAGAGGCGTCCTGGGGTTCGGATTACCGCCGTTTCTGCTCACAGCACTTTTGCGGTTGTATGACCATTATGCGCGGCATATCCCTCCCCAAAGGGGACATTTGTCCGCCCGTATCTTAGTCTCGTTGGTCGTCTGGTCTGCAATGGGGTACATCGTGGGGGCGCTGATGTGGAGTGACCTTCCTAAGGAACCTGCCGGAGAAGCCTGAAGGACGCATCCGTTGCGCCCGCATCAATCAAGCTAAGAAGAGCCCAGTGCCGGATAAAACGTGCTTGCCGGACAGATGGGGACAGACGGGAAGTTTCCCTTTTCTTGAGACTTGAACAAACACGAGCCAAACTAGCCATGTCAGAAAAATGTCGGAAAGCGTCCCGGCGGTCCCGAGTCCCGTCCCTAGTTCCCCGCTAGCCCCCCCTTTCACCCTGATTTTTTCACGCTGATAACATAGGATCCCTGTCAGAGGAAAACGCATGCGCCAACTCTCAGCCGCAATTCTTCTTGTCGCAAGTCTCGCCGCTGGTCTCTCAGCGCAGGAAAAGTCCGCGCTCTCGGCGGTCACAAGATCCTTCGTTGCTATCGATGCGCCGGTAATCGCTCTCCAGCACGTCCGAGTCATTGACGGCACTGGCGCGCCTGCCACCGAAAACCAAACCGTGCTCATCGACCAGGGCAACATCCGCGAACTCGGCCCCGATGCGTCGGTCAAGATCCCCGAAGGCGCAAAAATTGTCGACCTCTCCGGCCGCTCCGCTATCCCCGGCCTCGTCGGCATGCATGAGCACATGTATTATCCCGCACCCTCGGGCAGCGGACCGGTTCCCGGCGCTCCCGGGCTCTTGAACGAAATGGGTTTCAGTTTTCCGCGCTTGTATCTCGCCGGCGGCGTCACCACCATCCGCACCGCGGGCAGTATCGAGCCGTACACCGATCTCGCCCTAAAGAAGTTAATCGACACCGGTCAGCAACCCGGCCCCAAGATGCACATCACCGGCCCGTACCTTGAAGGCCTAGGGTCTTTCGTTCCACAGTTTCACGAACTCTCTGGCCCCGAAGAAGCCACTCGCATGGTCAATTATTGGATCGACACCGGCGCCACTTCGTTCAAAGCGTTCATGCACATCACGCGCGCCGAACTCGGCGCCGCCATCAAAGCCGCTCACGCGCGCGGCATCAAAGTCACCGGCCATCTCTGCTCCGTAGGCTTCACCGAAGCTGCCGACCTCGGCATCGACAATCTTGAGCACGGCATCATCGTCGACGAGGAGTTCAATCCGCGCAAGCAGCTCGATCAGTGCCCGCCAGACGCCGGCACGGCAATAGAAAATGTCGATATCGAGAGTGCGCCGGTCCAAGCGATGATCCGCAAACTGGTCGAGCACCACGTAGCCATAACGTCGACGCTGGTCATTTTCGAGACCTTCCAGCAAAATCGACCGCCGCTGCAGCAGCGCGTCCTGCAAGCGCTCTCGCAACCCTCGCGCGTGGACTATCTCGCCGTCCGCACCCAAATCGCTGAGGGCCCACCGCCCTCCGTTAATCTGCTAAAAAAAGAAATGCAGTTCGAGTACGCTTTCGTCAAAGCCGGCGGAGTGCTCCTCTCCGGAGAAGACCCCACCGGTTACGGCGGCGTCCTGGCCGGCTACGGCGACCAGCGCCAAGTCGAGCTGCTCGTCGAAGCCGGCTTCACTCCGCTCGAAGCTATTCACATCGCCACGCAAAACGGTGCTGACTTCCTCGGCGAATCCGATCGCATCGGCACCCTGAAATCCGGCCACCGCGCCGACATAGTCGTGTTGAAGGGTGATCCCAGCCGCAAAATCGAAGACATAGAAAATGTTGAGCTAGTCTTCAAAGACGGCATAGCCTACGACCCCAAGAAACTAGCTGAGGCCGTCGCGGGAGCCGTAGGCTTCCACTAACTGTTTTTCTCGGCAACGGGTGGGCTGAGAAACTCGGGGAGAAATCGTCCGAACGTCTGAACGTTGAAACGTCTGAACGCCGGGACGGAAGGAAGGTCAACCGCAAGACCCAGGTTCCAACAACGAACCTTCTTATGGAGGGGCACCCTCCGCCTCTCTGTACTTTCTTGAGAAATCCGGCGGTGGTATTGCCGCCACAATCCTGATGGCCGCAATCATTGATTCCCCAAGGCCGGGGCCAGCCGCCGACGATGAGGCTGTCGCGTCCAGCGCTGGCGGCCTAGCGCCCTTGATGACGAGCCGAACTGCCCTAAGTTCCCGTGACGCCTTGGAATGGTATCAAGGTATATTGCCAGGAAGCTCAGAAGGAGAGCAGGACGGGCCATGCGGTTGGTCTGACAAGAATCCTGTGTCTCGGGGGGAACCAATGGAGCGAAAAATTCTCAGGATGATTGCATTGGGAAGCTTTGCGATGCTGGTCGTGCTCAGCGGGGCAGGGCAGGCGCGAGCTCAGGATGCCAAAGCACCGTATCCGAACATGGCGCCGCTGGAACAATATTTGATGGACCGAAATGCGGAGATAGCGCTGGCACGGAGCGCGGCACCGGACTCCATCTCAGGTGATGCCGAGGTCATGGTCCTCGGACGGCACGGTTACGAAACCGCGGTGAAAGGCAAGAACGGCTTCGTGTGTTTTGTTTGGCGCTCATGGGCCTCCGGAATCGACGATCCCAACTTTTGGAATCCCAAGCTGCGCGGTCCGGTGTGCTTGAATCCGCCCGCCGCGCGATTCAATGTCCCACTGACGGTCAAGAGAACCGAACTGATCCTGGCGGGGCGATCCAAATCTCAGGTGTTCGCGGATATCAGTAGCGCTTTCGATAAGAAGGAATTCCCGGCGCTGGAACCCGGCGCCATGTGCTACATGCTGTCCAAGCAAGGATACTTGGACGACAGTGCCGGGCACTGGCGTCCACATCTGATGTTTTTCGTTCCACTAACGGAGTCTGCAAGCTGGGGAGCAGGCTTGCCGGGTTCCCCGGTGGTTGATGCATTTACTAACACTGCGGAGCGACATACCGTGTTTTTGGTTCCCGTGGCCAAGTGGTCGGACGGCACGGCAGCCACCACGGATGGGCACTGACGAAATCGAAGTCCGGCGGGGCATCCGAGCCATTAGAAGTTTTCGACGGATTCCATTTGAGTCCGCCGCAGTAGTAAATCCAAGCCAGGCCGCTGCAAACGCGCACGAGAAACAAAGAGAGAAGAGCGGGAGCACGCTAATCGGGAGAGGCGTTCCCGGGATTACTTGGACGAAGAGGGACTGAGGGCGGAGGCGGAGGTTGCGGGAGTGTATTCGGAATGCGGGTTGGGCCAGGTGACTTCGAGGGCGGTTTCCTTGCGGATGAGGAGTTTGGCGCGGCGGGCGATGTGGATGGCCAGGGTGTTGGAGCCTTGGGGGAGGATTTCGGCGAAGCCTTCTTTTTGCAGGTGCAGGCTTTCGTCGGCGTGGTAGAGGGCCACGCGCAGGGGGTGCGCGCCGAGGGCTAGAGGGCAATCGAAATGGAGCGGTTCGCCCAGATGTGCGGCTTCGAGGCGGGTGGTGAAGAGGACGTCTTGTCCGGCGTAGACCGTGAGGGTCTCTTCCGCAATGGCGGAGACGATGTCGACGCGGAGAGTAGCGGGTTGCGGAGCGCGGGGCTGAGGACTGGCGGACGGGGCGGGGGCGGGAGGTTGTTCCGCAGACGACTCGTGGGCTGGCGTAGACGACACAGTAGCGGTTTGCGGACGGGCGACGCGGGATTTTCTACGCGGAGAAGCTGGCAAGGCGGCTGCGGGCTTGGACAGGTCGGGAAGCGCCGATGGCGATGGCGCTGAGGGAGAAGACGAGTCTTGCAGGGAAGAAGAATTGAGATCTGTAGAGGAAGTGACGATGCTCGCGGAAGCCGTGCCAGGTTCAGGCGGTGGGGTGCGGGCCGGGGCGACGGATGATAGCGGGACCGTGGCAGCAGAGGCGGCCGCAGAGGCAGGCGAATCGGCGATCGCGTGTCCGCGCAGGGTGCGGGCAATCGACGCGGCGGAAATGAGCAAGAACAGAGCGGCGGCCATGGTCCACAGGTCGCGGCGCTGAAAAGGCCGGCTCAGCCAGGAGTGTTTGGCGCGTGGCGCGGCGGCGAGAGTAGACGGGGGTGGCGCGGCGGCGGGAGCAGACGCGAGGCTT
>DATNNV010000056.1:0-42403 GCA_035601655.1 Candidatus Dormiibacterota bacterium | reverse complement strand
CAAGGACTAAAAGATGTCACGTATCGGCAACAAACCAATTCCCGTGCCGCAGGGCGTAAAAATCGCTCTCGCCGCCACACAGATTGACGTGCAAGGGCCCAAGGGCAAGCTCTCCGTGCCGGTCCCGCGCGGCATCTCCTTCGAACAGAAGGACGGCATTCTCAACGTCAAGCGCGACAGCGAAGAGCATCGCGCGCTGCACGGTCTGGCGCGCGCTCTGGTCGCCAACGCCGTTCATGGCGTCACGCTCGGCTTCAAAAAAGAGCTCGACATCGTGGGTGTCGGTTACCGCGCTGAGCTCAAAGGCAAAGCCGTCAATTTCGCGCTCGGCAAGTCGCACCCCATCGAGTTTACGATTCCCGAAGGCGTGCAGATTTCCGTCGAGAAGCAGACCCATCTGGTCGTCAGCGGCGCGGACAAGGGCCAGGTCGGACAGGTGGCTGCGGACATTCGTTCGCTGCGCCCGCCCGATCCGTACAAGCAGAAAGGCATTCGCATCAGCGGCGAACGTCTGAAGAAGAAGGCCGGCAAGGCAGGAGCCAAGACCACCGCATAATTTTCATATGTAGGGGTGCAGCACCGCTGCGCCCCATCTTGGCAAGACGTAGATGCTTAGCAAGATGTAGGCACCAGGAGAACAACAGTGGCAGGCGTAAAAGCTCGTAAGCTATCTCGCGATCAGCATCGCATCAAGGTGCATGCCCGGTTGCGCATGCGCGTCTCCGGTACGCCGGAGCGCCCGCGCCTCGCGGTGTACCGCTCGCTCGATCACATTTATGCGCAAGTGATTGACGATCATTCCGGCAAGACGCTGGTCTCCGCCAGCTCCGTGGACACCGAGTCCAAAAAGAGCGTCAAAGGCGGCGGCAACGTGGCGGCGGCCAAAGTGATTGGCAAGCTCGTCGCCGAGCGCGCCAAAGCGGCTGGAGTCAACAAAGTGGTTTTCGATCGCGGCGGTTACAAGTATCACGGCCGCGTCAAGGCGCTCGCGGATGCGGCGCGGGAAGCGGGGTTACAGTTCTAAGCCTATGTCGAAGCAACTTTTACGCGATAGTCTAGCGGTGCGCAGGCTTCTGGAGGTGAATCCGTCCGATCTTAAGGACGACGTCATCGCCATCAACCGCGTCACCAAGGTAGTCAAAGGCGGCAAGAATCTCAGCTTCTCCGCGCTTGTCGTGGTCGGCGATCATCATGGCCATGCCGGATTCGGCATGGGCAAAGCGCGCGAAGTGCCCATGGCCATCAAGAAAGCCATCGAGCAAGCCAAGAAGAATTTGATTAAGCTCAACCTCAAAGGCACAACGATTCCGCATCAGGTGCTCGGGCGTTACGGATCGGCGGAAGTGCTCCTCAAGCCCGCTTCCGAAGGCACTGGCGTAATTGCCGGTGGCCCGGTCCGCAAAGTCATGCAAGTTGCGGGAATTCACAATGTGCTGACCAAGTCGCTGGGCACCTCGAATCCGCACAACGTCATCAAAGCCACGTTTTCGGCTTTGCTCAGCTTGAAGGACGCGGCACAAGTGGCCGAAACGCGTTCCAAAACCGTCGACGAAATCAGCGGCCGGCAAAAAGAAAAAGCCGCCGGCAGTGAGAGCCATTCATGAGCGCCCAGAAGAAAGCTCCGGCAAAATCTTCCGGCACCGTGAAAATCAAATGGGTAGTCAGCTTCATCAGCTGTACTGACGACATGCGCGCAACCATTCGCGGCCTCGGCTTGCGCAGATTGCATCATGTGGTCGAGCGCCAGGATACGCCGGAAACCCGCGGCATGATCCATAAGGTGCGCCATCTCGTGGAAGTGGTGGAGTAATCGATGCCTAGAAAAAATCCCAGCGGCCCTCGCGGGTCGCGCAAACGCGGCCAGCACAAGCCCGCAGCTCCGGTAAAGGGTGCGCGCAAGACTTACACTCTTTCCAACTTGCATCCGGCTCCTGGCTCGCGCAAAAAGAAAGTCCGCGTCGGCCGCGGCATGGGTTCCAAGCTCGGCAAGACCGCCGGCGCCGGCAACAAAGGCCAGAAATCCCGCCGCGGCTATTCGCGCCGCCGTGGTTTTGAAGGCGGCCAGATGCCGTTGCATCGCCGCATGCCCAAGCGCGGCTTTCACAATCCGTTTGGTGTCAGCTACTCGGTCGTCAACCTGGAAGAGCTTAATGTCTTCCCGGAAGGCGAAACGGTTACGCCGGACCTGTTGCGCGCTCACGGTTTCATCCGCCGCGTCACTGACCCCATTAAGGTCCTCGGCGACGGCGAATTGACCGTCAAATTAGCCATTCACGCGCATGCTTTCAGCGCGTCGGCCAAGGAAAAGATTGCTAAAGCAGGTGGTTCGTTCGAGCTTGTAGCGCGGTAAGGAAAACGAGCGGGATCATCGTATGAATCGATTCATCGAAGCTGTCAAGAATATGTTCCGCATTCAAGACTTGCGGACCCGCGTCTTGTTCACGCTAGCTCTCCTGGCGGTTTACCGCATTGGCGCGCACATCCCCACGCCCGGCATCAATACCGCCGTGCTCGAGGAAATCTTCAAGCAGTCTGCGGGCTCCGTACTCGGCATCTTCGATCTCTTCAGCGGCGGCAATTTCCGCCGTCTCACCATTTTTGCGCTCGGCATCATGCCGTACATCACTTCGTCGATCATCCTGCAATTGATGACCGTCGTTTTCCCGTACCTCGAGCGCCTGCAAAAAGAAGGCGAGCTCGGCCGCCGCAAAATCACGCAATACACGCGCTACTTGACCATCGTTCTCAGCATCGTGCAATCGCTCTCTATCGCCGGCACCCTGCAAGCCCCCAGCGCCAATGTCGGCGGCCAGTCGCTCGTTTATCACCCCGGCCTGGCGTTCACGCTCATGACCGTGCTAACGCTCACCACCGGCTCCGCTTTCATCATGTGGCTTGGCGAGCAGATCAGCGAGCGCGGCATCGGCAACGGTATGTCGCTCATCATCTTTGTCGGCATCGTCGTAGGCTTGCCGCACGCCATCTTCGATCTGTACGAAAAAGCCAAAACCCAGGCTTGGGGGCCGTTTACTCCGCTCGCTTTGATCTTCCTTGTCGCGCTCATGATCGCTGTCGTCGCCTTCATCGTCTTCGTCGAAGGTGGCCAGCGGCGCATCCCGGTGCAATACGCCAAGCGCGTAGTCGGCCGCCGTGTTATGGGCGGACAATCTTCGTATCTCCCGCTGCGCGTTAATTCCAGCGGCGTCATTCCCCCGATCTTTGCCAGTTCTTTGCTGGCCTTTCCCGCTACTGCTGCGCTTCTCTTCGGCACCCGTTGGCCCTTTGTGAAAGGCATCGCCGAAGCTTTGAAATGGGGCGAGCCGCTGTACACCCTTTTGTACGTCACCATGATTTTGCTCTTCGCCTTTTTCTATGTGGGCATCGTCTTCAACCCCACCGAACTTGCCGACAATATGCGCAAGAACGGCGGTTTTATTCCCGGCATTCGGCCGGGCCGCAACACTTCCGAGCATGTCAGCAGAATCTTGAAGCGGCTCACGTTCATCGGCGCGGTGTATCTCGCGGTGGTTTGCTTGCTCCCCGAATGGATGATTGCGGGCATCCATCTCGACCACATCAATATTTTGGGTATTGGCTCCTGGTTCGACCGCCACTTCCCGGTCTGGTTCCTTAAAGGCCTGGGCGTGCAGTTTTATTTTGGCGGTACGTCGCTGCTGATCGTCGTGGGTGTAGCCATGGACACCGTCCAGCAGCTCGAAGCGCAGTTGGTTATGCGCAATTACGAAGGTTTCGCTCGGAAGGGCCGGCTGCGCGGCCGGCGCTAGCAGATGGAGACGGGCGGAGTGGCGGGCGCGCTCCCGCTGGAGAAGTTGCACCGCGCGGTGATTTTTCTCGGGCCTCCGGGCGCGGGAAAAGGCACACAGGCGAAAGAGCTGGCACGGCAGTACGGTGTCCCGCATCTTTCGACCGGGGACATGCTTCGCGAGCACATCAGCCAGGGAACTCCTCTGGGCGTGCAAGCGAAGCCGGTCATGCAGCGCGGGGAACTCGTTCCGGATTCGATCATCCTCAAGATGGTCGCGCACCGCATCGAGTGCCCGGATTGTACCGACGGTTTTGTGTTTGACGGATTTCCGAGGACGGTTACGCAAGCGCAGTTTCTCGGAGAGCTGCTCAAGCAGCATGGTTACAAGCAGCCGGTGGTGGTGCATTTTGCTATCGATCCGGCGCTGCTGATGCGGCGGATTACCGGCCGGCGGATGTGCAAAGTGGGCGGCGAGATTTACAATATTTACGAGCGCCGCACCAAAGTCGAAGGCCGGTGCGATAGCGACGGCGGTGAGCTCGAGCAGCGGCCGGATGACCGCGAGGAAATCGTGGCTCCCCGGCTGGCAGCCTACGCCGCGCAAACCGCGCCGCTGGTCGCTTATTACAAGCGGCTGGGCCGCTTGCACGACGTGGACGCCTCGAAAAGCGTCGGCGAAGTGACCAAGCAAGTGCTCGAAATTGTACGCGGGGCCAAGTAACCCGGCCAGGTGCCAGGCTGGGAGAATGGAAGATGGCGATACATCTCCGAAGCGCGGATGAGCTGGAAAAGATGCACCGCGCTGGCCTGCTCGTGCACGAAGTTTTGACGGCGCTGCGCGGTTTTGTGCGCCCCGGATTGACGACGATGGACCTCGAGAAGTTCGCCGAGGAAAAAATCGCCGGCAAGCCAGGCCATGCGGCGTTCAAAGGGTATCGCGGTTATCCGTGCGTGCTCTGCACCTCGGTGAACAGCGAGATCGTTCACGGCATCCCGTCGCCCAAGCGCAAATTGCGCGAAGGCGAGATCGTTTCGATCGATTTCGGGATGGAAGTGGACGGGTATTACGCGGATTCGGCGGTCACTGTGCCGGTCGGGAACATTCGGCCGGAAGTGCAGAAGCTGCTGGATGTCACCCGCGATTCGCTCGACCGCGCCATCGATAAGATGCGCGCGGGCAACCGGCTCGGCGATGTTGGCCACGCAGTACAGAGCCTGGTGGAAGCGAACGGTTTTTCGGTGGTGCGCGAGTTCGTCGGGCATGGCATCGGTACCAAGATGCACGACGAGCCTAATCTGCCGAATTACGGCGAAGCAGGACGCGGCGCTCGGTTGCAGGAAGGCATGGTCATCGCTGTGGAGCCGATGGTCAATGCCGGCGGCCCGGAAGTAAGGATGCGCGACGAGTGGGTGGCGGAGACGGCCGATGGCAGCCCTTCCGCTCACTTCGAGCACACCATCGCTGTAACCGCCAACGGGCCCTGGATCCTGACCCGGCCGAAAGAAATGACCGGGCCAGCCTGGTAAGCCCGGCGAACCGTCGAGCGCAGCTCGCAGGCGGTGCAGCGAAAGTCTTTGTAGTGGCGCAGCTGGCTGCGCCAGTCTAGCAAGGGAGTAGAAACAGGAGCATATGGCGAAGCGGCGGTTCGACGAACCAAAAGATAAGAAGAAGGACGACTCCGGCAACTCCAAGGAGGACGCCATCGAGGTGATGGCGACCGTCATCGAGCCGTTGCCCAATGCCATGTTCCGCGTCGAGCTGGAGAACAAGCACAAGGTCCTGGCGCACGTTTCCGGCAAGATGCGCAAGAATTTCATCCGCATCCTGTCCGGAGACAAAGTAGCGGTCGAGCTTTCGCCCTACGACCTGACCCGGGGAAGAATCGTCTACCGGTACAAGTAGCATCTAATAAGACTTGGCCCGATTCTTGAGGTATGGGCCGATGGGAACAAGGAGCAAGCGGTATGAAAGTCCGGGCAAGCGTCAAAAAGATTTGCGATAAGTGCAAGGTGATTCACCGCCGCGGAGTGGTGCGCGTAATCTGCACCAATCCGAAGCACAAGCAGCGCCAGGGATAATTACGAGTAAGGGCGCAGGACTCCTGCGCCCCAAACACCGAGATTGACTGAGTTAAGAGCAGCAAAGGACTTAGGAGAAAAAGCATGGCACGCATTGCAGGTGTTGATCTTCCGCCGCAGAAGCGCCTTTGGGTCGGCCTGACCGCCATTTATGGCATCGGTCAGCATCGCGCCGTCAAAATCGCGGAAAAGGCCAACGTCGATCACACCAAAAAGATTCGCGACCTGACGGAAGATGAAATCAATCACATCCGCCAGGTCATCGAGCAGGAAGGCCGCGTCGAAGGCGATCTCCGCAAGGAGATTCAGATGAATATCCGGCGCCTGATTGAAATTCAGGCTTACCGGGGCATCCGCCACCGCCGCAACCTTCCAGTGCACGG
The DNA here is from genome assembly GCA_035601655.1 of Candidatus Dormiibacterota bacterium. Classification (GTDB taxonomy): domain Bacteria; phylum Acidobacteriota; class Terriglobia; order Acidiferrales; family UBA7541; genus Acidiferrum. Next base: position 36,175 of record DATNNV010000056.1, on the reverse strand, counting down.
CCAGCGCACGCACACCAACGCGCGTACCCGTAAGGGTCCGCGGCGCGGCGCAGTGGCGGCCAAGAAGAAGACCACAGGCAAGAAGGGCTAACAGTTTCGCCAGCAGGGGCGCAGCACTGCTGCGCCCCATCTCGGCAAGATTTAAGATTCGCGACAAGGAACGGAGTCACACGTGGCAAAAGAGCAGCAAGGCGCAACGCCCGACACCGGAGCACCGGCAAAACCCGGAGCACCGGCAAAAACGGGAGCGGCGGCAAAGCGCAAAAAAGAGTTCAAGAAGAAGCGCGAGAAGCGCATCGTGCCGCACGGCGTGGTGCACATCGCCGCGACGTTCAACAACACGCAGATCACCATCACCGATCCGGACGGCCGGGTGCTGTGCTGGTCTTCCGCGGGCGCGATCGGCTTCAAAGGCTCGCGCAAGGGCACGCCGTACGCCGCGCAGCAGGCTTCGCTTTCCGCCGCGGGCACCGCGCGCGACCAGTACGGAGTAAAGTCCGTCGAAGTGAAAATCCAGGGGCCCGGCTCGGGACGCGAATCCGCGGTCCGCGCGCTGGCTGCCGCGGGTATCCACATCGTGGTGATCCGCGACGTCACGCCGATTCCGCACAACGGCTGCCGTCCGCCGAAGCGCCGGCGCGTTTGATACGCCTGGCTATGGAATTTCGTTTGAAAAGATTCGGGAAGGGAGAATAGAAGTTGGCAAGACATCGTGAAGCAGTGTGCCGCCTGTGCCGCCGGGAAGGGCAGAAGCTGTTCCTAAAAGGTCTGCGGTGCTTTACCGAGAAGTGCGCGATTGAGAAGCGCAACTTCGTTCCGGGGCAGCACGGGCAATCCCGGCGCCCTAAAGTAGCCGGCTACGGCTTGCAGTTGCGCGAGAAGCAGAAGGTAAAGCGCACCTACGGGCTGCTGGAACGGCAATTTCGCGGGTATTTCGAGAAAGCCGTGCGCGCCAAGGGGCCGACGGGCGAAAACCTGATCATCATGCTGGAGCGTCGCCTTGATAACGCGCTGCGGCGCGCCGGCTTCGCGTCTTCGCACGCGCAAGCCCGGCAATTCATTTTGCACGGACACGTCCGCGTGAACGGGAAGAAGGTCAATATCCCTTCGTATCTCGTGAAAGTGGCCGACGAAATCACCATCAAGGACAACATGCACCAGAACGCCATGGTTCTCGATGCGCGCAACGTGGCGCAGAGCCAGAGCGGGGTGCCGTGGCTGGAGATGGACCGCGAGAATTTCAAGGCCAAGGTCGTGGCCCTGCCCAAGCGGGATGACGTGCAGAATGCGTCGTTCAACGAGCAGTTGATCGTCGAGCTGTACTCGAAGTAAGCGCGAGGGCGACAGCGAAGAAGGCGGCGTAAAGCCGCCCCTAGAAATTTTAGCCGGCGTGTCGAGCGCCGCGGTTTTACGGGCCTCCAAAGTGGAAGCCCAGAAGGAAGGAACACGATGTGGAAGGGATTTCAAAAGCCAAAGCGTCTCGCGTCCGAGCTGGAATCGCTGACCGAAAAGTACGGCCGCTTTTCCGCACAGCCGTTTGAGCGCGGCTGGGGAACCACGGTCGGCAACGCGCTGCGCCGCGCGCTGCTTAGTTCGATCGAAGGAGCGGCGATCACCGCGGTAAAAATCGAAGGAGTGCTGCACGAATTTTCTTCGATTCCGGGCGTGGTCGAGGATGCCACCGACATTATCCTCAACCTGAAGCAGGTGCCCATCAAGCTCAACACGGACCTGCCGAAGACCATTTACGTGAACATCGAGCAGCCGGGCCCGGTTACTTCCGCGCAGATCGAAGAAGATGCGGACTTCGCCATCCTGGACAAGAGCGTGTACATCGCCACGGTCAGCGAAGGCGGCAAGCTGCAAATCGAAATGCGCGTGAAGAACGGCCGCGGGTACGTGGCAGCGGACCGCAACTACGACGAAGACCTGCCCATCGGGTACATTCCGGTGGACAGCGTGCACTCGCCGGTGCGCAAGGTCAACTACTCGGTCGAATCCGCGCGTCTCGGCCAAATGACCGACTACGAAAAGCTGATGATCGAAGTGTGGACCAACGGCGCGCTGACTCCGCAGGACTCCATCGGTCTCGCTGCGAAGCTCGTCAAGGACCACATGAGCATCTTCATCAACTTTGAAGAGCCGGTGGACACCATCGAGCCGCCGCCGGACATCGTGCACGATCCGCGCCTCGAGCATCTGGACCGCTCCGTCGAGGAACTCGAGCTTTCCGTGCGCTCTTACAACTGCCTGAAGAACGCGAATATCCAGACCATTCGCGAACTGGTGCAGAAGAGCGAAAACGAAATGCTCAAGACCAAGAACTTCGGCCGCAAGTCCCTGAACGAGATCAAAGATATACTGGTGAAGATGGGCCTCGCGCTGGGCATGAAGTTCGACGAGCACGGCCGCATTATCTGGCCGCCGCTGCCGAGCCAAACCGCGCCGCCGACGTCGGAAGAGAACGTCGGGCTGTAGCGGTAGTCGGTACTTCATAGTCGAAGGCTTTCTTCGGGGGCTAAAGCCCCCTTAAGCGAAGCGGTTATGCCGGGGCTTAAGCCCCGGCCTCCTAAGGAATCGGAATTTTCGCGCCGGCTTTCGCGGGCGGCGCGAGACGAAGGAATAGGGAGACGATGCGACACCTCAAGTCTGGATCGAAGCTGGGACGCAATCCGTGGCATCGCCGCGCGACGCTGCGGAACCTCGTGACCAACCTGCTGGAACACGGACGAATTACCACCACGCTGACGCGCGCCAAAGCGGCACGTCCAGTGGCGGAAAAGATGATCACCCTCGGCAAAAAAGACACCCTGCAGTCGCGGCGGCAAGCCGCTTCGTACATCATGACGCCGGGCGTTACGCAAAAACTGTTCGGCGAGATCGCGCCGAAATTCGCGGACCGCGCCGGCGGCTACACCCGCATCATTCTCGCGGGCAACCGCGTCGGCGACGGCGCCAAAGTCGCCATCCTCGAACTGGTGGACTATGAGTTCAAGACCAAGGAAAAGAAAGGAAAAACCAAGAAGGAAGAACCCGTCGAAGAAGCCAGCGCCAAAAGCTGATTGGCGACCCTGCCATTTGCTGCCCGCTGGGAAATCTCCCAGCGGGCTTTTTGTTTTTGCGTCCCCCGACGCAGCGGGCCGCCACCCTGTTCCACCGGACAGGTTCCAGATTCGAGCACTCCGGCCAGCAGACATCTTCGCCGATCCACGCCATACTGGCTCCACAATGCAAGCTCTGACCAGCAGCACGGCCTTCTGGGCGATCGCCACCGAATCCCTCGGATTCCCCTGTAGACGCCGTCCTTTTAGGGCGGCGAGCATAGCTCCGCCTCTCATCCCGACTCTTTACTACCAGATTCTTTACCACCAGATCGAAGCTCAGCCCTTTCCGTTTCAATACTTTGCGCACTCTTTTGCAAAAACACCCGGGATGCCACCCGGGAGCACTTCTCAACTCCCCGCGGCCAGGCCCTCGCCGTGTAACCCTTTTAGAATCCACACTTACAGCCAAACACCGCGTTTTGACCGAAATCAGCCGCAATTGTCCGTCCGTAACTCCTTTAGAATCCGCACTTACCAGAAATCGTCGTGTAACCCCTTTAGAATCCGCACTTGCGAAAAAAGCAGGGGGGTGGGGGACGTTATGTTAACCAGCTCCTCGTTCCAGCCCGGCTTCGCGACAGGCTCTGCCATCCCAGAGCTGCGGTTCAAACCAATAGGGGCGGGGCTCGCCCCGCCCGCTGCAGCCACGCTCACGCCCACCGTCTGGCACAAAGTATGCCGCGCAAACCGCGCGTTTTTGCTTACCAGCTCACCTTTAGGGCGAACTGGAATTGCCGGGCGTCGTAGGAGGCGGTGGGTTGGCCAGCGAGGCAGGCGGCGCTGGGATCGCAGAGCTGGTTGACGGCGGCGATGTTGGTGCGGTTGAAGAGGTTGAAGGCGTCGCCGATGAGGTCGAGCTTGAGGCGCTCGCCGAGCGAGATGCGGCGGGAAAGACGCATATCCCAGGTGAAGAAACCGGAAGTGTTGAAGCGATTGCGGCCGAGGTTTCCCGTGCAGCCCTGCGACGGGGTCACGCCCGGGACGATAGTAGTGAACGGCTGGCCGCTGTTGTCGAGGCAAACGTTGGCGGGAGTGAAGGTCACACCTGGAATGAAAGGAGACGAAACGGTACCGCCGACCGACGGGCGATCCTGGGAAGCGCCCAAGTCCAGGCGGGTGTCCCCTGCGACGATGATGTTAAAGGGGCGGCCGGAGGAGACTTCCACGATGGGGGAGAGGCTGAAGTCGGCGATCAAGTGGCTAAAGAATCCGTCGCCGGATTTGGCGGTGGGACTCTGGAAAACCGCGCTGGTGACCCAGCGATGACGCTGGTCGTTGACGGAATTGGCGCGCTCATTGTGAGGAAAGCGGCTGTCCTGGGGCTCGAGAGGAGATTGCAGGTCGGTGGAATCGTCGATGGAGTGCGACCAGGTATAGCTGGAAAGGAACTCGAACCCTCTGGAAAAGCGCTTGGAAACGTTGAGGGTCATGCCATGGTAATTGGAATTGCCGATGGAGAGCTGCGCGTCGACGCTGTTGAACGGCACCGGGATGGGAGTTCCCGAAGCGCTGCGGAAACCGGTGGGATAGCACTTGGCCGGCGCACCAGAACCGAGAAAGCCAGCCGGGAAACAAGAGGCGGCTGCGGCGCCGACCAATTGTGGATAGAACGCAGCGCCGGGGCCGGCGAAGGACGGATTGGGCCCAGAGGGGCGGAAGTAATTGAAAACGCCGGGCGTGGCGACTGGCGTGTTGTTGAGGATGGCGAGCGGGCCCGGGCATCCGCTGAGGAACCCGAGCGCTCCGGCGAGACCGGGCGCGGGATTGAAGGTGCAGCCGTTCTTAGTGGTAACGGTGGTCGCAGGAACCGAGGTCAGAATCGGGGAGGGCCCGCAGGTGGTCAGACCAGCGGCCAGGCAATCGGCGAAGTTTACGGCCATGAGCTGCGGGTCGGTGGAATTGACGTCGACGGGGCCGTTCAGGTGGATACCGCGGGTGAATTGATAGCCGACGCTGATCTTCCAGGAACTGGCGATCTGGCGCTCGACGGTCAAGTTGGCTTGCTGGGCGTAGGCGTACTTGAAGTCTTTTGCAACCGGCAGGGTGAACGGGAGAATCGGCAGCGGAAAGCCAGCGGCGAGGTAATTCTGATTAGCGAGTAGCGAGCCTGCCGCGAAGGGATCGAAGCGCTGCTGATCCGGGAAATAGCCGAGCGTCAGAGCGCTCGGGAATGCCGGATGGATCGAATCGGCATTGAGCACGCCTTGAAAGATCGAAGAACCGTTGAGGTTCTGCGGACCATCCAGGCCGGGTCCGCAAACCGCGGGCGCCGGCGGAGGCAGCAGCCCGCAAGCGGATGGGTTGCCTATGGCGGAGAGCAACTGGACGGACCGTCCGCCATCGGCGGTGGCAGCGTCAAACGCCACGGCGAGTAGCGGGTGATCGTAGAAGAGGCCGTAGCCGGCGCGGATCACGGTCTTGCCGTCGCCGAGGGGATCCCAGGCGAGGCCGAAGCGGGGAGCGACATTCTTGTAGTTACGGGGAATGCCTTCGACCACGCCAAGGGCTTTTTCCGCGGCAGCATTGACCGCCGTGGCGGGCGTGAATAGCGGAGAAATCTCGACGTCGTAACGGACACCGAAATTGAGAGCGAGCTTGCGGTTGACGCGCCAGGAATCCTGGGCGAAGAAGCCGAAGGGCAGGTTGTCGAAGGGGGAGTTGGAATTGCCGATGCCTTGGATGTACGTGGTAGGGAGGCCAAGGCCGTAGGATTGAAAGCCGGTGGTGGAAGGCAGTGGGCCAAAAAGAGCCAGTCCGCCGAAGGTAACATCACCGCCGAAATCGAGCTCGAAGATTTGCTTTTTGGAGGAGCGGAGTTGAATCAAATTTCCGTCTCCGCCGATCTTGAAGGTGTGTTTGCCGCGGATCAGCGTGACGTGATCGGTGAATTCGGTGCGGCGCTCGATGCGGTTGACGGGAGAATAGGGCTCGCGGCCGAAGTAGGCAAAGCCGGGAATATTGACGGCAATCCGGTCACCGCCGGGAAGCTCAGAGAAGCCGAAGTGCAAGCCGCGGCGGGCGTACTGAAAGCGAAATTCGTTGAAGGCAGTGGCGGAGATGATGGTGTCGTGCTGGGCGGTGATGCTGAGGTCACGGGATTGATTCAAGCCCGTGCGCGAGCCGGCGTTTTGACCGAAGACCTGGTTCTGGGAAGTGGAAGGCAGCCCGGTGGCGAGCGAGGGCGAAACGCCGACGCGAAGGAAAGAATTATTGCGGTTGCTCCAGCGCTGATCGAGCCTGGCGGACCACAGGCTGGTCTTTTCGGTAACCGGATAATTTCCGCGAGTGGAATTCAGAGGTACGAAGGAAGCCGGCAAGGGTACGAGGCCCATGCCGCCCGGGCCGCAGAGGACACGGTTTACCTGTGCGCCGCCAGTCGCACAAGGAACGGGGCCTGGGAAAAATGGAACTGGGGAGGTGCCCGGGAAAGGAAGACCAAGAGTGGAGGCGAGGGGGACGGAGACGCCGTTAACGTTGCGGTTGATGTCACCGCTGAGAGCAACGTTGGAGGACGCGGCCGTTGCCAAGGCGGCCTTCAGGATGGGGCCGGTGGTGGCGTCGCCACAACTGGCGCCGGCATTTAGCGCGCCCGTGAGAATTTGCTGGTAGGTAGTGAGCTGGCCGGGCTGATTGCCAACATCAGCGGTCAAGCTGAGAGGGAATGGAATGCAGGGAATGAGTCCGGTGGTAAGGCCGAAGTTTCCGAGACCGATGCTGGCGAACCCGCTTTCTTCGCGTTGCGTGTATTCATAGGAAAAGAAGTAGAAGGTTTTGTCCTTCTTGAGCGGGCCGCCGAAAGTCAAACCAGTCTGGACGCGCGTGTAAGCCTGTTTGATGGGATCGAGGGCGCCCGTTATGGGATCGATTTCGCCGGAGAAAGAATTGCGCGACTGGAAAGATTTGTTGCGGAAAAAACCGAAAACATCACCATGAAAATCGTTGCCGCCGCTTTTGGTAACGATATTGATGACGCCGCCGGTGGCGCGGCCGTATTCGGCGTTGTAGTTGCTGAGGATGAGCTGAAATTCCTGGACGCCTTCCTGAGAAATCGTGGAGCGGATGCCGTTGACGGAATTATCACCGGCGTCCGCGCCGTCGACGCTGACCAGGTTGCCGCGGGCGCGGGACCCACCAATACTGAGGCCGCTGTTGGGAGCAGGACCGATGGTGGGGGAAACGTCGCGCGTGGTCTGCGAATTTGTGAGCGTGAAGTTGATGTAGTTGCGGCCATTGATGGGGAGATTGTCGATGCGGCGCTGCTCGATGGTCTGGGAGACTTCGGTTTTGGTGGTTTCGATGGGAGCAGTGTCGGAGGAGACGGTGATGGTTTGCTGGACGCCGCGAAGTTCGAGGCGGGGATCGAAGTTGGCATCTTCGCCGACGGTGAGAGTGACGGCGGAGGCTTCAAACGAGGCGAAGCTGGCGCCGCCATCGACGATGAGCTTGTATTTGCCGGGAGGCACGCCGACGAAATTGTAGTGGCCGGAGTCGTCGGCGACGGCGGTGCGTTCGGCGGCGGTGGCGGAGCTGGTGAGCGTGAGCCTGGCGCCTTTTACGGCGAGGCCCTGCGGATCGACCACGGTGCCGGAAAGCGCGGCGGTGTTGACTTGCGCGAGCGCGTTCGAGCCCAAGCCAAGCATCAACAAGCACAACACGATCAGCATTAATGCCAGCCGCGAAGCGGCCAGCGCAAACACACCCTGCCTGCGTTGCATACGTCCTCCCTGGTTGTGGAAACAGCCAAATCTCCGCTTCCCCGCGCGGCGGCGGGCTCGTGCCCGCGCTAAACCTGGCTTCGTCAATTGAATACTTGGCTTGTACTGGAATATCAGATGCATTTCAACAGGAAAATAGTTCTTTGACGGGCGGAAGGGGCGGACCATGGACGGAGTACGAAAAGGGCTGGCGGGCTTTAAGGGCGGGAAACGATCAGATGTGCAGGTGGCGCTGCACGAGCCTGCGCAGCTTGTCGCGGTCTTCGTCTTTCATATGGACGAACTCGACGCCGTTGCCGTCCGGGCCGATGTTGCGGACCACGGCGGTGAAATTAATTTTGCGGAGACCGGCGCGAACTTCGAGTTTGATGGAATCGCCGACGTTGAGCTTGCCGGGGGATTCGAGATAGGCGCCGCCCAGGCTGATAGTTTTGACGCGAGCGAGGCCGGCAGATGCTCCGGCGATGTGCGCGCGGAGAGGCGATTCGAGCGGAACGCGCACATAGCGGCGCGGAACAACATAGCTGGAGGCGGTTTGCGCGGCGGCTTCGTAAGCGGCGCGGACGCGCGCAGATGAGGGGCGATTCTCGAGCATGGCGAGAGCATCTTCGGCGGCGGCGCGGAGGCCGGCGGGCTCGGCGTAGGCCAATCCTTCACGGCGCTCGGCGAGCTGGCGGAGCAACTCGATGGCTTCGACGGCTTGCATGCGCCCGAGAGCTTCAATGGCTTTGATGCGCACGAACTGGTCTCGGAGGGTTTCGTGTTCGCCGGCGGCAATTTCCATGAGCTGCGCGACGGCGGTAGTTTCCTGTGCGAGACCGATCTGGTCGATCATCATGGGAACGACGAGAGGGTGCGCGTCGGCCAAGACGGCGGAGAAAACGAAGGCAGAGCTTTGCGCGGACGCGGAATTGGTCGGGCGAGCTAATTCGCTGATGGCGAGATCCTGGAGATTCCACTCCCAACTGGCGAGGGCGCGCGCAAGGCCGCGGAGAAGACGGTCGGCGTCCGCAGCGGCGAGCAGCTTGATGGCCGCGCTGACGCGCTGGCGGCGCGCTTCGTAGAGGCGCGTTTCGAGCAGATTCAAGACGGGCACGCCGATGGTGCGCAGCAAGCGGGCCATGGCGGGCACCATGTCGGCGCCCCGCGGGTCGGTGAGAAGAAGAGTCATGCGATCGAGCAGGCGCTCGGGATCGCGTTGCAGCAGTCGCGGAAGAACCGGATCGAGGGCGCGATTGGCGAGCGCGGCGTCAACGAGGAGCAGCCAGCGGTCCTGCGCGACGAGGCGATGTGCGAGTGCAGCCAGATGATCGTGGGCCGCATCGCGGGGAGCGCGCTCGAGAGAATCGAGAATAGTTTCGAAGCCGGCGTAATCCGCGCGGCTCACGGCAATGCGGCCGAGCGATTCGATAAACGCGGCAAGCAGCGCGGCGGTTTCCGGAACGGTTTCCTGTTCGAGCGCTTTCCTGGCGCTGCGGTGCAAGTCTTCGGGCAACTGATTGGGCCAAAGAGACTCGATGATGGGAGTCAATTCATTCAGTCCGGCTGCGACGGAGCGGCGCGCGGCGGCATCTTCCAGCTCGATGCGACGGCTATAATTGAGAACGATGTTGCGGGCTTCGCGGCGCGGCGCGTCGGCGCCGGCCTCGGCGAGTTGCCCGAGAGTTTGCCGCAAGGCGACCACAGGAACGCACCAGACTTCAGGGCTGCGCAACACCGCGGATTTCTCGCGCGGCGCCAGGTCCAGCCAGAATTTTTCGACGAGCTGCTCGCGGTGCGTATCGCTGGCCCAAGTGAGTGCCAGGGCAGAAAGATGTTGCGAAGAGTGCGGACCGGTGTAGGCACCGGCGTCGACGACTACGTCCGCGAAGCGGTCAAAGGTAGAGCGCACGGTACTGGGTGTGAGCGTCCCGGCGGAAAATTCTGCGGCGAGAAATTCGAAGATCAGGCTTTGCGACAAGCGCAGCAAATAAGGCTGCGGATGTTCGCCTTCGCGTGGCGCATATTGCGAGACGGAGCCAAGAAGCATGCGCACGGTGTCGCGGCTGGCCTGTTCCATGGCGGTGTGGACCGCGCGGGCGCCTTCTTCGGGAGAAAGGCCGCGGGCTGTTTCAAGAGGAGGAGTGAGGCGCGCGAGGAGCCGCAAAGCAGCGACGAGGTCGTCGAAGTCCGGCGTTCGAATGGCCACCTCGCCGCTGTCGCGGGGCGACGTGCCGCCGTAAGCCACCAGAGCCGCGATGAGGCTCGCGAGCACGGCATCGACCTTGCGCTCGGTTTGTGTGTTGACCGAAATGCCTTCCACTCCGCTCTCCAAGAGACGCGCCACCCACCAGGCGTTTTTCCCGCGTTTGCTGGACTCTCCCGATACTAGCAGCGAATCCTTGGTGAGTCGCGCGAGCGTGTCCAGTTCGCCTACATGAAACTTGGCTGCGAAAACCAAAGTGTTGATGCCGGAGCGCTGCAGATCGGCGGCCAGGCCGGCCATGTCGCCTTTGAGGTCCGGTATTTGGTGCTCGCCGATTTTGGGGACGATCACGCCGCCGCGCTGGATCTCGATTTCAATACCGTTCAGGTCCACGGCGAGGGCGCGCAGGGATTCATAAGCATCTTCCAGGCTTTGCAGGCGGCGCGGATGATTCTTGTCGTACAAGCGGCCGGAGCGCAGAAGGAGGTGAAGCTGCCGCAGCGCGCGGTGCATGTCCGCGCTTTTGGTTTCGGTGGCACCCATCCAACCGCCGCCAACTCCGCCGACCAGCGGCTTGGCGACCAGGTGCGGAACGTCTTCGGCATTCGACGAACTCGCCGAAGTGACGTAGCCGTGCCGGTTGACTTGCTGGGCCGCCCGAAGAACCAAACCAATCCCCTCTTGCTTCTTGCCACTGCGGTTCACCCGCTTGGCGGCGGGTTGGGGTCTGCGGAGGGCGTGGGCAGGACGCCGAGCGCGGAGTATCCCTGTAGAAGAAGCAAGCACGCCGCCCGCCCAAGGGGGTAATGTGTAAGTCCAATGTTTTCAATACGTAACGCAGGTAGTCCTAGGACTGGGATCGCCTGGATGTAACGAAAAGTTACACTTAGGGTATGCTCTGCGCAGCGGCTAATCTGTGGCTTTGAGCGGTTCGGAGATGAAAACGGACCCGCCTTCGCTGACCTGGAAAGTGCGGCGGGCCTGCTGGTAACCGCCCAACTTGAGCACGATGCGATGCGTTCCGGAGGGAACTTGCACACGGGCTGGAGTCGTTTGCCCGGTGGGATTGCCATCCACGAAGATTTCCGCGCCCTTGGGATCGCTTTCGACCTGCGCCCAGGCCACGTGACTGGAGTTGTGCTCGGTTAAGGGAATGTTCAACTGCGTCTGCACATTGCTCTTGATCTGAATAGGCCCGGCATAGGCTTCATACCCCGGGAGCCGCAAGACCAGGTTGTAGTTACCGGGCGCCAGCGGCAGTGTGACGGGCGTCTGGCCCGATTGCTTGGCACCGTTGATGAAGACGTCTGCGCCTGGGGGTTGAGTGGCAATAAAGAGTCCTTTGGCCAGCGACTCGAGTGCTACCTTTTGATCTTTGACGTCGCCGGCCTTGACCGTCAAAGCGGTCTGCAGCGGCTGGTAACCGTCTTTGGTCACTTCCAGACCGTATTGCTGCGGGAAAAGATCGTTGAAGCTGCAAGGGGTCTGGCACTTGTTGAGCACGCGGCCAGCGGGTCCACGCAAAACGGCGGTGGCGCCAATGACGTCGGTGACCACGTGAATGGCGCCGCGTCCCGCGCCGGGCACCGGATGGCTGCCTTCCGGAGCTCCGCCGGCGCCCGTGGCAGGTGCGTCGTCGTACTCGACGTGATCGACCACGTGCACTTCTGCAGGCGCATTTCGCAAAAAGCTCAGCAGCGCTCCATGCTCGGCCGGCTTCAGCTTTCCGGAGAGCGTCAGCGTATTCCCGGAGCCTTGTACCCGCGCGCGGCCGGTCAGACCGCGCTCGGAAATAGCCTCTTCGATGTGCCCCTTGTATTCCGCGGCTCTGGTGGTAAGCGCGGGTTCTGCAGGCTTTTTGGACTCGGGCTTGAGTGCCGGCACTTCCGGTTTCTTCGTTTCGGGAACTGCGGCGATCGGTGGCGGCGTGGATGCGGCGCGATTGTCGTTGGGCTGAGCAGCAGCCTCGGTGCCGTTGCTTTCGCCGACGGGTGCCGGCGCCGGGTCCGGCGATGCGGGAACCTGGGCAGCCGCGGTCTTTTGCTGTTCCTGGTGCAGTTGTTGCGCGTCTTGCCAGACCGGGCGCAGTTTGTAAGCGCCGTAGGCGATCACGCCTACGAGGAGCAGTCCCAGAAAAATCGTCGCGGCCATACTCTTTTTCTTCGGTGGAACGACCGGTGCGATCGTTCCGGTGCGGCGCACCACCGGCGTTTGCGTCGGAGTCGCAGCGCTCGTAGAAAGCGAATGCACCGTGGCGGACGTTGCGGGATCCTCAACCACCGCCCCGCGCCCGCTCATCATGGCGTTCAGAGGCAGTGTGGAAGAGGGTGAGTTCGCATTGTTCAAAACGCCCGTGGCTTGAAGGTTGCTCGAGCTTGCCACCGCTCGATAATTTCGCAGGTCCTCGAGCATTTCGCGGCAGCTCTGGTAGCGCTGTTCCGGCTCTTTGGCCAGCGCTTTCATGACCACCGCGCTGATGCCCGGATGGATCGACGGATCGATTTGGCGCGGCGGAACCGGATCTTCGTTGACGATCTTATAGATGACCGTGGTGATGTTCTGGCCCGGGAAGGGTTTTTCGCCGGTGACCATCTCGTAAAGCATCACGCCTAGCGAAAAGATATCGGTGCGCCCGTCGACCGCGCGGCCCTTGACCTGTTCCGGCGACATGTAACTCGGTGTGCCCATTACATGCGCCGTCTGCTGCACGCTTCCGAATTGCAGGATTTTCGCGGTGCCGAAGTCGGTGACTTTGACGGTGTCGTCGCCCGTGAGCATCAAGTTGGCGGGCTTGATGTCGCGATGCACGACGTTGCGTTCATGCGCAAACTGCAACGCGCTGCAGGTCTGTTCCATCAAGCGCAGGATTCGCGGCAGCGGGAAGCTTTGCCGGGCGTCCAGCAGCGCTTGCAAGCTCTTGCCTTCCACCAATTCCATAGTGATGTAATAAATGCCGTCTTCTTCGCCGGCGTCGAAAACCACCACAATATTAGGATGCGTCAGCAGACCGGCGGCGCGGGCTTCCGTCTGGAAGCGCGCGAGAAGTTCCGGGCGCGTGAGGCCCGAGCCTTCTTCGCTAAGCCGTATGGTTTTGACGGCAACGGTGCGGCCGATGACCGGGTCCAGCGCCTTGTAAACCACACCCATGGCGCCGCGGCCGAGTTCGCCGACGATTTCGTAACGACCCGCTTTGGTGGTCGTTGTCATTACATTTCCAGCCTGAATTCGCTCATTTTCTTAAGGTTTTAGCGGATACACGTCCGCCGACACCCGGGCGCCCTACTAGCGACAGTACCCATCGGAATTTCATGCGGTCAACGCTACCACGGTACTAGTGTTGCGGAGTCGATACGTAGGTAGGCTCGCGAGGCCTACGATTGTTGCGCGCTAAGGCCGGGGCATCGACCGCTCGGCGGGAGCCATGGTGCGCTCCGGCATTGGCACGTTGGTCTCGCGGATGGGGCGATCGACGTCGCCGGGACGCGCGGGAGCTTCGAGACCGTCGGTCAGCAGGTAGCCTTGCAGCGCGATGCCGTTAGTCCACACCGCTTCGAGGGCCATGATGTATTCGGTTTGCAGCTCGTAGAGCTTGCGCTGCACTTCCAGCACGCGTGGATAGGAGGCCAGCATCTGGCCGTACTTCTCGAACATCAAGGAGTAGGCCTTTTTCGCGCGCGGAAGCATGTCGTCGCGGTACACCGTGGCCATCAGCCGGGCGTTGGCGTATTGATCGACGGCTGAAGCGGCGCGCTCGCGCAGCGTTAGTGCGATGCGCTTGCGTTCCTGCTCCGTGCGTTCGATGTCCGCCCGCGAAGCAGCCACATTTCCTTGATTGCGGTTGAAGATCGGAAGTTCCACGCTGAGCTCCGCGATACCTTCCCATCCTTTCGCAAACGGCACGCTGCCCAGCGTTTCATGGTTGTACTCAGCCCCAGCGCGAAACTGGATATCCGGAACGCTTTCCTTGCGCGCGCGCGCCAGAACGGCCAGCGCTCGCAGCGCATTGGTGTCCGCGATGGCGATGGCGGGACTCTCCTTCGCAATCGTTTCCACCACTTGCTCTTCGTTCAATTCCGGCCAATTGCGTTGCAACTCTCCGGCCGCCGTGGTGAGCGGCAAATCCGGCTGGCCGAGCACTGCTGCCAGCGAACGCCATTCCTCGCGCAACGTGTTTTCTTGCATGCGCGCGGCCATGCGCATGCGCTGCGCGTCCACTTCCGCCGTGAGGACTTCGGTGTCGTCCGCCTGGCCGGTATTGGCCAGGCGGCGCTGTGTTTCCGCGCTGTCTTCCTCAATGGCGGCCAGATCACGGCGCGCATCGAGCAGTTCTTGCGCGGCCAGAAAGCGGATGAACGCCATCTTCACCGCGCTTTGCACGCGGATCTTTTGTTCTTCGGCTTCGATTTCCGCGAGCTTCGCTTCTTTGCCGAAGACCTCGCGGGCCAGCGAACGCTTCCCGCCAGTGACAATCGTCTGCTGCACGAAAAATCCTTGTTTGCCGCCGCCGACGGAGCCGCCGCGGATTTCGTCTCCGGTGTAGCCCACCGTGGGATTCGGATAAAGGCCGGCTTGCTGCTGGCGCGCTTTGGCGGCGCGGATTTCCGCTTCGGCTTGCCGCAGCGTGGGATTATTGTCGCGCGCGATTTGCTGCGCTTGCTCGAGCGTCACTCGCGCGCCTTGCGAATTTTCCTGCGCGCGGCCCATCCGCGGAAACTTCGGCTCGAGCGGCGGAATGTCGCCGTGATGGTGCCCGGCGTGCTCCGGGTGTTCCTGCGGCGGCGGAGCTTGCTGTGCGGCGAGAGCCGCCGCCAGCGCGAGTTGCGAAGCAAGAAATGCTGCCAGCTTGATTCGATTCATTGCGTGCTCTCCTGCTGCAATCTCGAAATGACCTTACGACTCGTGATGATGTTCGTGCTCGTGCTTTTCTGGCGGCGCGCCGTCCTTCTTGCGCGCGAGAAAGTGGTCGTATTCCTTGTCCGGCAGCACGCGGATCAGCGTCATCATCCCCATCATTCCGGCGCTCCAGTTCGGCGGAAGGCCGAAGGTTTCCGGTTTCTGCGCCACTTCATCCATGCCCATTTCCATGAACGCGTCCTGCGGAAAGCCGGGAACGGAATTGGCATTCGCCGCGATCGGGGAATGATGCACATGTTCGAACGGCACGCTGTGCGCCAGCGTTTCCATTTGCTGCAGCGCTTTCACGTCGGTCTGATCCGCCGTCTGAATCTGGCGGTCAGCGAGCAGGTCCATCATCGTATTCATCATGTGGTGCGGCAGATGGCAGTGGATCATCCACGCGCCCGGATATTTCGCTTCGAACTCGACGACGCGCGCTTGCGCCACGCCCACGAGAACCGTGTTCATCGGACACCATGTCGATTCCGGAGCGCGGCCGCCTTCCGTGCCGGTGACCACGAATTGGTGGCCGTGCAGATGGATCGGATGATGATCCATGCCCAGATTCACGATGCGAATGCGCACGCGGCTGCCCAGCCGCGCGATCAACGGCGTGGTCAGCGGCGCGGACACGCCATTGAACGTAAGCCAGTTGTATTCCATGGCCGCGGTGTTGGGCACGGAGTTTCCCGGCAGCACCGCCCACTCTTGCAGGATCAGTCCGTAGTCGTAATCGGCCGCCGGCTTGTACGCGCGTTCCGGATGCGCGATGAAAAAACCAAGCAGCCCGATCATTTCCTGCATGGCGCTGTGCGCGTGATAGAAATACGTGCCTTCCTGATGCACCGTGAATTCGTAGGTGTACTCTTCGCCGGGCGCCACGGGTTTCTGGCTGATCCATGGCACTCCGTCTTGCTCGATGGGAACTTCCAAGCCGTGCCAGTGCAGCGAAGTTGATTCCGGCAGCCGGTTCTCGAACAAAATGCGCACGCGATCGCCTTGTTGCACTTGAATCGTCGGGCCCGGGCAACTTCCGTTGTAGCCCCAGGCGTCGATCGTTTTCCACGGGGCTATTTTGCGCTTCACCGGCTCGGCGATTAGCCGAAACACTTTCACGCCGCCGTCCATCTCGAACGGCAAGTCCGCGATGTCGGGCGCGACCATCGGCCGATACGCGTCCCGGCCGGCTGATCCTTTCCGCTTTGTGTGCTGGTCATGCATGTGGTGGTACTGCATGGCGTTTTCGGCGCCGCTCGCTGCCTGCGCGCCGTTGCTTGCTGAAGCTCCGCGCAGAGATTGCGCCAGCCCGAGAAACCCCGCGCTCAGCTTCGCTGCATCTTGAAAGAATCGTCTTCGTGTTCCGCTCATGAGTTCCTCTCGATGTACTACGAGAAATCGCGATCGTTCGACGGAAGTCCGCGCACCGGATCCTCCCGCAACGCGCAAGCAAATATCTTTGCTAAATGTGGAGGAAGTTTGGAAAAGATGGGCCAACTACACGCGAAGGACGGCAGAAGCGGACAAGGAGCTGCCGCTCTGTTGCGGAGACGGCGGGATAAAAACGAAAAACGCAGCGGCAGGTTCGGACTCAGCGCGCAAACCTTGCAAGCCAGTCGAGAAGCGCGCTGCCTGCGTGGTGTTCGCTCCGGCGCGCCGACGCAGTTGGCGGTCCACGCTTTGAGTTGCCGGCAGCGCCTCCGGTGAAGGACAAGCGTGCCTTTGCGCAGCGACCGAAAGTTCAGTCTGCTCGCCGTCACCACTGCAATGCATCATAGCGGCACTGGCTCCGGTTTCCTCCGCACAATGCCTGGCAGCGCAAATCGGCGCGCAGAAGGCGGGGTAAGCATCGCGAGCGCAGCTAAAATCGCCCCACCCACTGAGTACCATCTGTGAAACACTTCATGCGTGCTGCTCAGCATCATAAAATAAACTTACGCCTTTGCACGGAGAGCGTCAACCGATGTCCTCAGTGGCCGTAGCCATGTGGGTTATCGTCGGTGGGAACTTTTCCCGCGAACGATCGGTACACAAACCGGAAATACCCTGTCGCCAGGATTATTCCCACGATCCACCACGCGAGCCCAACCTTCAAACCGTAATCGGCGGCCTTGGCGCTGGCCACCGTCATCGAATAAACCGGGTTGCGCGCCGGCATCACCATCGGATAGAGGCCAAACACCGCGCTGGTCAGCATGCCAGCCAGATACGCGCAGGACGCCAGGAACGCCTTCCTTTCATCCTTCTTGAAGAGTTCAAACGCCACTCCTGCCAGACCGGCAACCGCCAGCGCCGGAAAAACAAACCCCCACGTCCACGTTTTGAAATTCGTCAGAATCTGCGGTTGCACCTGGAAGGTAATGCCGGTAACCACCGCCGTCAGCGCCAGCACGCCCCACCACGATTGCCCGCCCAGTTTCGCAGCGCGCTCGCTCACCGCCCCGCTCGTTTTCATGCGCACCCACAAACTGCCGTGCATCACCAGCGCGAGCAACGCCAGCACCCCGGTCAGAATCGTGTACCAGTCCAGAATTCCCGTTTGCTCGCCCAGCCGGAAATCCGTCCACAACGACTCGAAGAAGTATCCGCTCGCATCTAGCGGCACTCCGCGCACCACGTTGCCAAGCGCGGCGCCGAAGAACACCGCCAGCAGTGCGCTGGAACCACAAAACAAAAAGTCCCACAAGGGCTCCCAAACCGCACTGTGAATGTGATTCCGAAACTCAATCGAGGTGCCGCGCAGGATCAGCAGCCACAGCACCATCATCAGCGGAAGATAAAATCCGCTGAAGCCGCTCGCGTACAAGGCCGGGAAGGCGAAATACAGCGTGCCGGCCGCGGCGAGCAGCCACACTTCATTGCCGTCCCACACCGGCCCGATGCTCGCCAGCACTTGCCGCCGCTCGTCGTCGGTCTTCGCCACCCACAGATGAATCGCTCCGGCCCCCAGATCGAATCCATCCAGCAACACGTACATCGCGAGCATCATGGCGACCAGACAGAACCAAAGCGTGCCCATCGTCCCTCCTCAGTCCGCGCCCAACACGGAAGCCGGGATTTCACCGTGCATTATCTCCGGCGGCTCAGGGCCGATTTCGATTTCACGCCACACCAGGAAGAGCCACAAAATCGCCAGCACGGCATACATTCCCATGAACCCCAGCAAGGTGAACCAGACGTTGCCCGCGCCTACCCGCGGCGATACCCCGTGCGCCGTCCGCATCAGCCCGTAAATCAGCCAAGGCTGCCGGCCCAGCTCCGCCGTCATCCACCCGGCGGTGTTTGCGATGTACGGCAGCGGCACGCACAGGAGCAAGGCCCACAACATCCACCGCGATTGATAGAGATTGCCGCGCCACAAAAGCAGCGCAGCCAATGCCATCACCGCGATGAAGATCGTCCCCAGTCCCACCATGATGTGGTAGCTGAAGTACAGCATGGAGATACGGTCCGGCCATTGATCCTCCGGGAAAGCATCCAGCCCGTTCACGTGTGCGATCCAACGCCTGTAGGTGAGAAAACTCAGCATGTTCGGAATTTCCAGTGGATTTTCCAGTTTGCGTTTCTCCACGTTCGGCTGCCCTAAAATCACCAGAGGCGCCTCATCCGTCGACCTGAACAGTCCCTCCATCGCGGCCAGCGTTGGCTGCTGATGTTCCGCGATCATTTTTCCTTGCCAGTCTCCCGTCGGGAAAAGCTGCAGCACTGCGGCGATCACGCCGACCAGCACGCCCGCACGCACGAAGGTTCGGCCGTACGCTTCGTCGCGCTTCGTAAGCAGGTAGAACGCTCCGACCGCCGCCATCACAAAACAGCCGGTCTGCACCGCGCCCAGCATGGTGTGTGCGTACTGCGCCGCCGCCCACTTGTTCAACAGCAAATCCCAAAAGCTCGCCAGCTCGATCTGCCCGTTGGCCGCGATCCGGTATCCCATGGGGTGTTGCATCCATGCGTCCGTCGCCACAATAAAGTAGCCTGAGAGCCACGAGCCGAGCCACACCAGAAACGCGGCCCACCAGTGCCCCATGCGCCCCAAGCGCTTTTCGCCAAAGAGAAAGAGTCCCAGGAAGCTGGACTCCAGAAAAAACGAAAAAACTCCTTCCATCGCCAGTGTCTGTCCGATCACTCCGCCCGCCGCCTTCGAAAAGGCGGCCCAGTTCGTGCCAAACTGAAATTCCATCGGAATTCCGGTCACCACTCCCAGCGCAAAATTGATCCCGAAGATGCGCGCCCAGAAGCGTGCCGCGCGATTGTAATGTTCATCGCCCGTGCGCAGGAACTTCGTCTTCAGATAGACCAGCAGCAGCGCGAGTCCCATCGTCAACTGAGGGAAAATGTAATGGAATGTGATCGTGAACGCGAAATGCAGCCGGTGCACATCGAGTGCGTGTTCCATCGAGCACTCCAGGAAATCGAGCGGTCAGAGCTGCTCGTGCGCGGAAGGCTCCGCGGCGCCGGCTCTTGGTCGGATATTGTCGCACGAACTCTCTGATGCTGCCGTCGTCTTCGTTGATACAGGGATACAGCCCAACCTCAGTCGGACCGATTCGATCCCCTTGTCGCCTCTTGGCCTCCGATTTCGATGTCAACTCGACCCGCATCAACTGTTCACGCATCAACTGCACTGGTGGTGTTACCCTCCTCTCACTCGCAGAGGAGGCTCGCGCGATGAAATACGACGCTATCATCCTCGGCTCCGGGCAGGGAGGCAATCCGCTGGCGCATCGTCTCGCGGATCTCGGGTGGAGCGTTGCGCTCGTCGAGGAGAGATTTCTCGGCGGCACCTGCATCAACACCGGCTGCACGCCCACGAAGACCATGGTCCATCGCGCTCAAGTGGCGCACTACGCTCGCAACGCATCGCGCTGGGGCGTCAACGCCAGCAACGTCAGCGTCGATCTGCCCAAAATCATCGCGCAGAAAGACAAAGTCGTTCTCAGTTTCCGCAACAGCCAGGAGAGCCAGGTCAAAAAGCGCCTGACGCTGCATTTGCATCGCGGCCATGCCCGCTTCACCGGCCCGCACCAAATCGAAGTCAACGACGACCTGCTGGAAAGCGAAAAAATCTTCATCGACGTCGGCGGGCGTCCCACGATTCCGCCCATCCCCGGCCTCGACTCCGTGCCTTGCCTGACCAACGAAACCGTCATGGAGCTTAGTGCTCTTCCCGAACATCTCCTCATTCTCGGCGGCGGGTACATCGGCCTTGAATTTGCCCAGATGTTCCGCCGCTACGGCAGTCACGTCACCATTTTGCACCGCGGCCCGCAAATTGTTTCCACCGAAGATCCCGAAGTCTCCGCCGAACTGCAGAAAGCGCTGGAAGCCGAAGGCGTCCAGTTCGTGCTCAGCGCGGAAACGGAGCGGGTCGAAAACAAAAGCCCCGACGTCATCCTTTCCTACCGCACTGCAGGAAAATCCGCCACGGTCACCGGCTCGCACTTGCTTGTGGCCACAGGTCGCCGCCCCAACACCGATGACCTCGGACTCGACAAAGCTGGCATTGCCACTGACAAGTCCGGGTATATCAAGGTCAACGATCGTCTTGAAACCAATGTCTCCGGAATGTGGGCGCTGGGCGATTGCAAAGGGGTCCCGGCTTTCACGCACATTTCCTACAACGATTTCCAGATCATCTTCGGCAACCTGGTCGAAGGAAAGAATCTCTCGATCGCCGACCGCTATGTTCCTTACTGCGTGTTCACCGATCCGCAGCTTGGTGGCGTCGGCCTCACCGAAAAGGCCGCGCGCGCCAAAGGCTTCAAACTTAAGATCGGCCAGATTCCGATGTCTCGCGTGGCGCGGGCCATCGAGCGCGACGAAACCGCCGGCTTGATGAAAATCGTGGTCGATGCTTCCAATGACCGCATTCTCGGCGCTTCCATTCTCTGCGCCGAGGGCGGCGAACTCGTACAAATCCTCGGCGCGCTCATGCTCGCCCATCAGCCGTATACGCTGCTTAAAGGTGCTGTGTTCATCCATCCCACTCTCGCCGAAGGCTTCTTCGCGCTGCTCGAAGACGTCAAATCTGTCGACTAGAATTCGCGCAGAAACAGGAAAATTGTTGCAGGTGAATGGCTCGATATGGTGGGGCTGGGGAGATTCGAACTCCCGACAAACGGTTTAGGAAACCGTTGCTCTATCCATCTGAGCTACAGCCCCGTCGGCCTGTCCTTATTCTAATACACCTGCCTCGCGCCTGTATCACGAGCGCATGCCCTCCTGGCTTCTCATCGCCGACGCAGGGCGTGCCTGTTGGCGGGCGGAAGCCGCTTTCCACCCATTGTTTACTCTCCCGCCCCACATGGCTTGACCATTCCTGCAAAGCAAAACTAGTCTGGTTCCAGAGGGTTCTGTCCTGTATGGCCCGTCCCCGTCAAGGCGATTCGCAGATGATGCGTGGCTGCCCGTATTGCGGCAAGTCCATTCGCGTCTCGCTCGCACAGTGCCCGTTCTGCCGGGAAGCAATTCCGGAAGTTCGCGTGGCGGCGGCTCGCGCTTTCGCTCCCGAGGGCCGCGCTAAAATCCGCCGCGGCCTGCTCTACGTCCTGCTTGCCGGCATCCTGCACTATTTCGCAGCAGGGTATAGCGGACTGACTCTGCCGGTCACGGTTCCTCCGGTCGTCACCGACTACGGCACACTGGCACTCTTCCTGGGCGGCTTCGGCGTAATCATTTACGGAATTTGTCTGTACCTGCGAAGCTGAGGCCCCGGCTCGTCGTTCCATGGGATCGCGCCAGCGCCGCCCTTTTCTTCCTTTGTCGTTCAACTGCCGTACCCTGTAACAGCGAGCCAATACATTCCCCAGTCGTGCTGGGGACCGCTTTGCACGCAGCAATTGTCGCCTTGACCGACGCGGTAGAGGCGGCTGAAATCGGAAACTGGCAGGGAGCGGAGCATGACCGCGTGAATTAAGGTGAAGATGGCGGTGGTTCCGCCGATTCCCAAAGCCAGAGTCAGCACTGCCGCGGCAGTAAAAACGGGCGAGAGCCAGAATTGGCGGAAGGCGTAGCGCAGACTGCCTGGAAGGAATCGCACTGGCATCGGACACCTCTTGGAACTGTACGAAGCTCATTCGCTGGGAGTTCCCAAGTTCACCAACGCAGGGAGGCCGCGCGCGGAGCGACAAGATCGCGGTTGGCGCTGCTCTATTGACGCTGCGGGGAGTCGTTTGTCACGCGTTGAGGCGCCAGCTCTTGCGCGGGGAGGCTTGAGCGCTGGCGGCGGAGGCGGAACCAGAGGTAGAGGATGGCTAGGCCGAACAAGGCGCCGATGGAGTCGAGCAAGGAATCGTAGGCGGAGGCGGTGCGGCTGACGACGAAGGCCTGGTGGATTTCATCGAGCGCGGAATATCCTGCCGCGACGAACCAGGCGGAGAGTCCCCAAATCCAGCGCCAACCGGTGCGCGCGCCGCGAACGCCGCGATACAGGAACAGGTAGAAGATGAAGTATTCGGTGAAATGGGCGCTCTTGCGGATGAAGTTATGGGTGGTGCTGAACTGCTGATCGGAGAGATGCGGAAGAAGCCAGTGAAGGAGCGGAGAAAAAATGCTGGCGGTGTGCTCGGACGAGAAGGTGTCCGTGGACATGGAGAAGATGAGGGCGGCCCAGAGGATGGCGGGCCACCAGGCGCGGAGGAGAGGGGTCATGGCTATTCCATGCGGTAGTTGGGGGCTTCGCGGGTGATGACGACGTCGTGGACGTGGGATTCGCGGAGGCCGGCGGCAGTTATGCGCACGAAACGGGCTTTTGCGGATAAATCTTTAAGCGTGCTTGCGCCCACATAGCCCATGCCGCTTTTCAGGCCGCCGATTAATTGATCGCTGAGCGCGGCGAGTGGGCCTTTGTACGGCACGCGGCCTTCGACGCCTTCGGGAACGGATTTGCCGCTCTCGCTGGTGTCCTGCACGACGGAGTAGCGGTCGGAGCCGGCGTTCATGGCCCCGGTGGAGCCCATACCGCGGTAAGACTTGAAAGTGCGGCCCTGAAAGAGAATGGTTTCGCCGGGAGATTCTTCGGTGCCGGCGAAAAGGCTGCCGATCATGACGCAGGAAGCGCCGGCAGCAATGGCTTTGGTAATGTCGCCGGAATACTTGATGCCACCGTCGGCGATGATGGGCACGCCGGTACCATCGGCGGCGCGGGCCGCTTCCATAATGGCGGTGAGCTGCGGGACGCCGGCGCCGGTGACGACGCGAGTGGTGCAGATGGAGCCGGGGCCGATGCCGACTTTGAGGCCGTCGATCCCGAGAGCGATGAGCTCTTTTGCTCCCTCGTAAGTGGCGACGTTGCCGGCGATGATCTGCATCTCGGGGAGGCGGTGGCGAATGGCTTTGATGGCTTCCATGACGCGCTCGGTGTGGCCGTGCGCGGTGTCGATAGCCAGGACATCGGTTTTGGCTTTGGCCATTTCGACGGCGCGTTCGAGGAAATCGCCGGTGGCGCCGACGGCAGCGCCGACGCGGAGGCGGCCTTGTTCGTCTTTCGCTGAATACGGATACTCGAGTTTTTTCTGGATGTCTTTTACGGTGATGAGGCCTTTGAGGTTGAAGTCCTGATCGACGACGAGGAGCTTTTCGATGCGATGGTGCTGGAGGATGCGCTCGGCTTCCTCGAGAGTGGTGCCAACGGCGACGGTGACGAGATTTTCCTTGGTCATCACTTGGCTGACGAGCTGGGAATGATTTTTCTCGAAGCGCAGATCGCGATTGGTGAGAATGCCGGCAAGGCGAGTGCCGCGAGTGACCGGCAGGCCGGAGATGCGGTACTTGGTCATGATTTCGAGCGCTTGGCGGAGAGTGATGTCCGGGGAGATGGTGACGGGGTCGACGATCATGCCGCTTTCCGAGCGTTTGACGCGGTCGACTTCCTCGCCCTGGCGGTCGATGGCCATGTTGCGGTGCACGATGCCGATGCCGCCCTGGCGCGCGATGGCGATGGCCAGGCGGGATTCAGTGACAGTGTCCATGGCGGCGGACGCGAGCGGGACATTGATGGCGAGCTTGCGGGTGAAGCAGGTGCGGGTATCGACTTCGTTCGGCAAGACGCTGGATTTGCCGGGGAGCAGCAACACATCGTCGAAAGTAAGACCTTCGGGAATCAAGCTTTCGGTCATTCCGTCCTCGCAAAAGAATTGAGCGGGGAGTACCGCCCTAAAAACAGCGCAGCCCAGCGGGTGGCCGCCGGGCCGCGAATGCAATTCATCAAATTGAAATAACGCATCACCGTGAAAGATCAATTGTAGAGGCGGAGGGGGAAAGGGTCAAGTCAGCGAGGCGATCCAGGAGGGGAGTAGAGCCAACGGTAGTAGGAGCCGAGAGCTTCGCGCAAGCGATTGGCGCGAGCCGGCTCCGTGTGCTTTGCGGCGATGATTTCGACGATGGGCTCGAGGAAGCGGCCGTATTTTTGCAGCGTTTCGTGGTCTGCGGAGAGAAGAGCGGCTTCGACGGCATTCTCGGTGGCGGAGGTGACAAGTTCGATGCGGCCGACGAAGACGCGGGTGAGCTGGCTGGGAGCGGGATGGATCGAGAGCGGCAGGACCGCATCGACGAACGGGCGTGGAACGATGTAGAAGAGGCGGCTGCCTTCCTCGAACCAGGAGTCGCGCCAGGTTTCGAGCATGGCGCGGGCTTCGTCGCGGAAGAGGCCCTGGGCGGTGAGGATGTCTGCGAAGTCGTTGCGGAGAGAATCGAGAGTGCCGCTGGTGGAGGGAGTGTTCAAAGTGACGCTGGCTTCGAGAGAGGGAATCACGCGATAGCCGAGCTTGTCGCCGCGGCGCTCGAAGAGGATGAGCGTAGGGCTTGGCCCGGCATTGTTTTGCAGTTGGAGTTGGCCGTCCGGCAGGACTTTTGCGGAGAGCGGCGGAGAGAACGCGGCGACACCACGGTAGAAAAGAAATTTTTCGAGTTGGTTGCCGGCAGGGGACGGGATGGACACAGTGTTCGCGGAGGTTTCGCGCGCGGCGTAGTAGTGGCTGGGCGCGCTCTCGCGAGGGAAACTGCTGTTCGCTGCGGGCGTAATGGTGACGGCATGCCAAGCGATGGTGCCGGAAGTTTTTGCGTCCAGAATGATGGGATGAGAATCCGAAGAACGGACGCGATTGGCGTGGGGAAACCATTCGGTGATCAGGCCTTTGCCGAAGCGCACGTCGACTGAGACGGTGGTTTGCCGGGGCGAGTAGAAATAAATGACCGGCGTTTCCATGCGTACAGTGCCGCGAAGGCCGCCCTTGAAACTGGCGCTGGCGCTGTGTTCGACGAAGGTTGGCAGGTCGGACTTTGCAGGGAAGGGAAGCCATTCGACAGCGGCACCGTCGGCGCCGGCGATGGAGGTGAAGGTGCCCCATTCGTGGACGACTAAAGAGGAATCGGTTAGCTGCTTCGCCGATGCGTGGCGCACCAAGCTAACGGCGAAGAATGCGGCGAGGAGTGCAGCGGCCAGGGCAGCGAATCGGCGTGCTGATGCTGGGAGTTTGTTGTGCCCTAGCGGATTCATGGCTTTTGCTCAGCCACCGTTGTTTTGGTGAGCATCTCGGCGATGGTCTGGCCTTCGTTGCCGATGAAATGGCTGGCGAGATTGCGAGCCAGGAGGGGATCGCTCTTGGCTCCGGCAATCGCCTTCTGCGCGTGCGCTTGATGTTCGGATGCCGGGCCGGACTGAGTGACCAGCGCGGCGGCCAGCTCCATTTGCGGATCGTTGCCGCGAAGCTGGATGGCTTCCTTGATGAGCGCGTAGCCGTCGAGGCCGGCGGCGGGATTGTGAGAAGCGTCGCCAAGCCATTGCTTGTAAGCTTCCGCGAGGTAGCCGGTATCGAAATAAGTGAGCGCCTGCGAATCGTTGCTGGGCTGGGCGGTTTTTGTTCCCATGGTGATGCGGGTGAGGAGTTGCTTGGCGGCGGCGGGATCTTTGCGAGCGTAGAGAGTGGCGCGGCGCAGCGTTTCCATGTGCACGAGGACGGTGTGGTCTGCGGCGAGGATGGAGATCGTGTCGTTAGCAAGCTTGGAGGTGTCATAGGTCTCAGCGCCGGAGAGATTCCAACTGTGGCTGATCCACGGGAGGGACTTTGCGGAGCCAATGTCGAAGCTGTGGCAGATGAGCGGCGGGCCGGCAAGGACTGCGGTGGCGATGAGGAAGAGTAGTGTGGAGATGATGGAGAATCGCAACCAGGTGGAAAGGGTGATCTTCCTGAAGCACTGAATCTTCATGTAGGCTCCTTGCGAATAAAGTTCCTATGTCACTTATGGAGACGCTCAAATTCGGCAAGTGTTAACAGGGGACTCACTTCGGCTGGCTTTCCTTGATTGTCCTTGGGACGGTGTTTGGGCTTGGCCAGGATTGCTCGAAGTGGCGCCAGAGCGCGATGTCGCCGAGATCGAGGGCGGTCCACCAGGAGTCGAGCATGGCGCGATCAAGTTGAAGGACGCCTTCGCGGGTAGCGCCGGGCGGGGGAGGCACCAGCGCGGCCAGCCGGTCATAGACAGCCGCCCGATCGCCTTCGCTGACGCGCGGGAGCAGATGCCAGAGCGTGAGGGCGTCACGCGGTCGTGCCGCGCGGAGGATGACTTGCACTGCGGTCGTGCGCTGGGCGGAAGGCTCCTCTGCTGAGTCAAACTGCGAGACGGCGAAGCGAAAAACATCCGTCGCGTCTTCAAAATAAGGTAAGCCGGGTCCGGTCTGCGCGTAAGTGGCGGCGGCCGCGCCCGCGGGAATGAAGGATTCGCGGCCGTGGCTCTGGAAGCCGACCCAGCCGAGCGTGGTGCGCAGAAGGCCGCCGCCGGTTTCGTCCACGTGTAGCGTGTACATACAACCGAGGTCGACGGCGACGGCGGACGGTGTGTCCATCACAAACTCTCCGGGCGGAGCCCAGATGGCGGCATGGATGGTGCCGCGATCGAGGGCCACGCGTTTACGGCCGTCGGTGGATTGCAGCAAACGCAGGCGCGTGCTGGGCTCGAGATCGAGGCGGCCGATATCGGCGACGGCGATGCTGGCGACGGAAACAGAATCCGTTTCTAGTGCTTCGCCGACTTGCAGCCGGGCCTTTCTTTTGGGCATGGCGGGGGTGTGGGAACTATCTGAATTTGCTGCGGTGAGCTCGACACTCCAACTATTGTCGGTGCCCAGAGGCGGCGAATTGCGCGTTGAGAGAAGGAGCGCCAGTGTGACGCCGGCCACAATCAGAGTTGCAGCTGCGAACCTCGGCGCCCAGGCGTTTGCAGCGATCGCTGACCACCAAGAAGAACGCTGCGGCGCAGAATCGATGCGCGGGAAAGCCGGAGGCACGAGATTAGTGGCGCGGAACTCCTCGAGAACGCGCTCTAAGCCAAGAATTTCGGCATCGGGCTCGCCGGAGCGGTCCCAGAGGTAATCGTTCTGCCCGGAATACTTTTTGTGTGACTCGTTCATATCTGCCTGTCGTCCACTCTGCGCTTATTGGTAGTCCGCAATTCGCATTCGGCGAGCTTCTGGCGCAATTGATGCATGCCGCGATGAAGATTCACGCGCACGGAACCGTGCGAGAGGCCTGTCCTGGCGGCAATTTCCGGACCGGTCATGCCCTCGACCAAGCGGAGGATCAGAGTCTCGCGGTACGCCTCGGGCAAGCTGCGGATGCACTCGAGAATTTCCGCTGCTTCAGTGGTTCCGGAAACGCCGGATTTCGACTGCTGTTCGTCCGGGTCGCTTGCGTCGCCGGGCGTTGCGGGTTGCGTTTGCGAACGGCGGTAGTAGTCGGTGGCGATGTTTCGCGCGATGGCGGCGAGCCAGGCGCCGAACCGTGCGGTGTCGCGCAAGGCGCGAAGGCGAGGAAGCGCGCGCAGAAAGACGTCTTGCACCAGGTCCTCGACTTCAGCGGGGCGCACCCGGCTGAGTAGGACGCCGTGCACCATGCGGGCGTAGCGGCGATAGAGCTGTCCAAAAGCCTCGGTATCGCCCTGCTGCGAGGCACTGACCAGCGCGTCATCGGAATCGTGCAGGATGGCTGGCGTTTCCATTACCCGGGGATGCTCCAGGAATGCGGCACGGAACTCGAGTGTACCTTGCAAAAGGGGCATGAGCGGCATGAGCGCATTCCGTAGGGACACGACTCTCCGATAACGTAGACGGCTGCGACATGATGAGTGTTAACAAGGGAAAATGGGCGCGGGGATGAGCTTGAGGAGCGGCACGCGCTTGCCGCGGCTGCCTCGGTCCACTACAGTGATGCTCGCCATGACTGAGATTGCGTTCGAATCGCATCCCCTGCTGAGTAACGGACATGCGCAGACTTTGGCGGCAGCGTTTGTTCCGCGGAAGTTTGATTTGCCGCGGGCGGAGAACCGGCTTTTCCAGGTGGACGCGTGGTCGAAGCTGCTGGGGCAGTGCCACTGGCAGGCGGGGAAGAAGCGCGAGAATCCGGTGCTGGTGATCGTGCACGGGCTGGAAGGGTCGAGCGATTCCAACTATGTGCGCGGTATCGCGGAAAAGGCCTATCTGCGCGGTTATCACGTGGTGCGCATGAACCAACGCAACTGCGGAGGCACGGAAGAGCTGACGCCGACCTTGTATAACTCCGGGATGAGCGGCGATTACCGGATGGTGCTCGAGGAATTGATCGAGAGAGATGGCTTCGAGCAGATTTTCTTTGCCGGCTATTCGATGGGCGGGAATCTGGTGACGAAAATGGCGGGGGAGTTTGGCGAGGACGCGCCCGCGGCGTTGAAGGGGGTTTGCGCGGTGTGTCCGGCGCTGGATTTGGCGGCTTGCGCGGATGCGCTGGAGCGGCGCGACAATTATTTGTATCAGCGGCATTTTGTGAACGGACTGATGAGCCGGTACGCGCGCAAAGCGAAGTTGTTTCCGAGCCGCTATCCGATGAATGGTTTGAGGCCGGTTCGCACGGTGCGGGAATTCGATGATGTGATTACGGCGCCGCAATTTGGGTTTCGCGACGCGGACGAGTATTACGAAGCAGTAGGCGCGAAGAAGGTGATTGACCGGGTGCGCATCCCGTTTTTGTTGATTACGGCGGAGGATGATCCGTTCGTGCCGTTCGCGAGTTTTGCTGCGCTGCGTCTGGAACGATATCCGGCGATTCGCTTCCATGCGCCGCAGCATGGCGGGCATTGCGGATTTATTTCGAGATTCGCGGGGAGCGAGCGGTTTTGGGCGGAGGCGAGGATTGTGGAGTTTTGCGATGCGCACCGGAAGGTGTAAGCACCGAGGGTCGGAGCGGGGAGATTTCGCGAGGAGTTTTGTCCGGCATCGATTCGTG
Organism: Candidatus Dormiibacterota bacterium; assembly: GCA_035601655.1. Classification (GTDB taxonomy): domain Bacteria; phylum Acidobacteriota; class Terriglobia; order Acidiferrales; family UBA7541; genus Acidiferrum. The sequence goes on along the minus strand of DATNNV010000056.1, from coordinate 7,026 downwards.
ACCCGATTGAAATCAGTGGTCGCCGGAGCCCAGCCAGGAATGGCTGTGCCACCTAGCCTAGGGGTTTTTCCAGGGAGACTTGGAAGGCTGCGGTCAGGAGTTGGGCTGGGCCGTCGGTGGCGATGACCATGTCGTCTTCGCAGCGCAGGCCGAACTCGCCGGGGATGTAGATGCCGGGTTCATTCGAGAAGGTCATGCCGGGCGCGAGCACGGTTTTGCTCCCACGCACAAGATAAGGATGCTCGTGGCCGTCGAGGCCGATGCCGTGGCCGAGGCGGTGGGTGAGGAATTTGTAGTCCGGGCCGAAGCCGCTGGAGGCGATGACGGCGCGAGCGGCGTCATCGACCGTGCCGGAGAGGCGGCCCGCACGGCCAGCGTCGAGCGCGGCATCTTGCGCTTTACGGACGATTTCGTAAACGCGCGCGACTTTTTCGCTGGGTTTGCCGATGACCACGCCGGTCCGCGTGACGTCTGAATCGTAGCCTTCGACATTGGTGCCGCCATCGATGAGCACGACGTCGCCTTCTTTCAGCGTGGCGGGCTTGATGGTGCCGTGCGGCAGAGCGGCGGAAGCGCCGATGAGCACCAGCGCGCCGCCGCGAAGACCCATTTTTACAAAGCCGGCCTCGATGAGATTGTTGATTTCGTCCTGTGAGATGCCGAGCTTCAGCGAGGCAAACGTGGCGCGAAACACGTCGAAGGTGGCTTCGCAGGCGAGGCGCATCAGCTCGAGCTCGTGAGCGGACTTGATGCCGCGGCAAGCGATGGTGATGGGATCAGCGGAAACGCATTCGAGGCCGGGCGCGGCCGAGCGGAAGTGATCGTAGAACGTGAAGAAGGTGGTCTCATCGATGCCGACGCGGCCGGTGCGAATACCGCGGTCGGCCAGAGCGGCCGCTGCGATTTTTGTGGGAATTTCGTCTTCCTGCCACACGCGGACTTCCGCGGGAAATTTCAGGCGCTCGCGCATGCGCCCTTCTTCGAAGGTGGGGACGACGATGATGGGCTCGCCCGAGCGCGGAATGATTAGCGCGAGAAGCCGTTCGCTGGGCCACCAGCGAATTCCGCTGAAGTAATAGAGTCCTGTGCCGGGGGCAAGAAAGAGCGCGTCGAACTTCGGCTGCGCTTCGTTCATGAGCTTCTGGGCTTTTTCGATGCGCGCGCGGAATTCCTCCGGCGTGATGGGGCGAACGCGCGAGCCGAGAGGTTTGAGCGCCGCGAAGGCCGGAGGAAGGACGTCGGGAGCGCAATCGGACACGCCCAAAGCAGGGAAAGAGGCGGTAGCAGCCGCGGCAGCGAAAGTGGCTGAACGCTGCAAAAATCGGCGCCGCGGCGGGATGAACGGGTCGAGCTGAGAAGGCTTTGACATGGCGAAGAGGTTTATCTGCGTGTCGTTCCGTTGTCAAGCAACACGCGAGGGCAAATGCGACTTAGTGGTGCAAGCTTAGCGCGGTCTCAAGCGCGTGTGGCCTCGGCGCGGCAGGAAAGTGGCCCCAGGATTTAGCGGTGGTATGGAAAGATGGAAGGTCAATCGCCAACTGCTAGAAAACTCTGTAGAAACTTCTAATTTAGCAACGGATTCTTTGCTGAATTTCAGAGCGATGAATCCAAGTTTCGACGTCCACAATGGCCGCAAATCCAACCCTTTAGTTCAGCAAAACGCTTCCTGAGAAGAAATTTAGGTGATTGCAGCCAAGGGTGGCCGCGAGCATGCACTTGCGGGGACAACCGCGGGGTGGGCCATCCGCATTTTGGATGATTTAGGTTTTCGTCGTGTGTTGGCCGCCCCGCAAGTTTTCCAAGGAGAGAAGCATGCGCAGATTTGCAGGGATAGTCCTCGTGGTATTCGTGTGTACATTCGCATCCGTAGCAGCAAAAGCACAAAGATTGGATGGGTCGCTTCGCGTGACGGTCACGGACGCGAGCGATGCCAGCATCGGCGACGCCAGCGTCACGGTAACAAACGAGGCGAGCAACGTTTCGACGACGCTGAAGGCTTCTAGCGCGGGTACCTACGTGTTTCCGAATCTTTTGGTGGGCAGCTACACGGTGACGGTCGAAAGCGCGGGTTTCAAGAAGGCGGTCAAGAAAGGTGTGGCGGTGGAATCCAACCAGGTGGCGGACACATCCATGCGCCTGGAGGTTGGAGAAATGACTTCAACGTTGTACGTGGAAGCGGGTGCGGACCTGGTCAAGACGGATTCGTCCACGCTGGAGGCCACCTTCAGCGGGAAGGTGACGCAGGACCTGCCGGTCAACACGCTGGGCGGAGACGTGAAGGAATTAGCGGTGCTGGCGCCTGGGACGACGACGCAACAGGGCGGCGTGCTGGGCTCGGGCGGATCGATCGGAGGGACGCGCCCGCGATTCAACGGCTTCAACATCGACGGCGTGGAGGACAACAAGTTGGATGTGAATGGTCCGACGCAGCCGGTAATCCAGGATTCGGTGGCGGAGTTCACGCTGCTGACCAATCAGTTCAGCGCGGAGTACGGCCACTCGGCCGGAGGGATCTTTAACGTCGTGACCAAGTCGGGCGGCAGCACTTGGCATGGTGCGGGATGGGAGAACAATCGCAACCGCAACTACGACGCGCTCGACAATCAGCAGAAAGATCGCGGCGTGAAGGATCGCTTCGACTACAACCGTTTTGGCGCGTCCGCCGGCGGTCCGATACTTCCCAATCGTTTGTTTATCTACGGCGCTTATCAATTTCAAAATGAAGGGCTGGCGGCTTCGAGTCCGCAAGTGAAGCTGCCCACGTCGGAAGGGTTGAACACGCTGATGACGCTGGCGTTTGACGACGCGGTGCGCAAGATCCTCAAAGAGTTTCCGACGTCGCCGGCGAACAACGCAGGCACCGTAAGCGTTAATGGAACCGCTATTCCGGTGGGCTTGCTGACGACGGTGGCGCCGGCGTACAGCAATCAGCACGACTACATCATCAATTCCGACTTAAACCTTTCCAAGCATCAGCTGAATACGCGGTTCCTGTACTACCACTTCCGCGCGCCGGACTTTAATGCCTCATTGCCGGCTCCGCAATTCCTGGGAACCAATGGCTCGGATGCGCGCAAGGCCATCATTTCGGATGTCTGGAGTCTTTCCAGCCGGGTGATCAACAACCTGCGCGTCGGGTATTCGCGGCTGCAAGGCCCGCAGATTACCACTCCGGCGGGGTTCGCAGATTTTCCGAACGTGATCATCGACGATCTTTCTACTGTCAATGTTGGCCCCGAGCAGAATGCTCCGCAGTCCTACACGCAGAACGCGTATTCGATATCGGACACCGTGAATTACGTTCGCGGACCGCATTCCTTCAAGTTCGGGGTCGAAGGCAAGAAATACATCGCGCCGACGAACGGCATTCCGCGCTTCCGCGGCGAGTGGGATTACACGAACCTCAGCCAATTGGTGAACGATTTTGTTCCCAATGGCTCGCCCAACAAGGCTCTGCGCGGGGCGGGATCGGGGAGCGTTCCGGAAAACTACAACGCGTTGTATTGGTTTGCGCAAGACGACTGGAAGCTGACTTCCCGACTCACCATCAACGCGGGGTTGCGATACGAATATGTGGGCGTACCGCTGGGTGACAAGCGACAGACGCTCAACGCCATTGCGGATGACCCTGCGCTGGGCATTTTCTTCCGCGCGCCAAGACCCGATAAAAATAACTTTGCGCCGCGGCTAGGCTTTGCGTTCGATCCAACCGGAAGAGGCAAGTGGTCGATTCGCGGAGGAGCCGGAGTCGCGTACGACGTGATTCCCAACAACTTCGCGATCAACGCGTTGCCTCCGGAGCTGCAGACCGAGCAGAAGCCGGCCATCACCTGCGGCCTGCCCGGCAAACCGGCCTGGTGTGCGACGTGGGATTCCAGCCCCAGCGTGGTCAACTCTGGACAAGGATTCCTGGCGGGTGGTGGGCTGCTGACCACCAACGTTCCTCCGACGACGACGGCCGCGGCACGCGCCAAAACTGGAAATATTATTTTGGATCGCGTCTCGCCGAAGATCATCAACTGGACTCTCGGCGTGCAGCACGAGATCTTCCGCGACACCAGCGTGGAGGTTCGCTACGTGGGCACGCGGAGCCTGGAACTGCCGGTGCAAAAGCGCTTGAACAGTGCCTCCGCTTTCGACCCGCAGTTCAAGTCGCTTGGCGGTGGGCTTACACCGCTGCCGACGTATCTCAGCGCGTCGGACGTTCCAGCTGCAGTGACGAGTCCGGCTTCGACGCTGCAAAACTTCGATAAATTCAATCCCCAGCCGTTGTCCGTCGACGGCTTCCTGGGCAACGTAACCACTTTTCCGCCTATTGGTTCCGGAATCTACCATGCGGCTTCCGTGGATTTCATGCACCGCTTCACACGCGGCCTGTATTTCCGGGCCAACTATACTTTCGCGAAGAACATCGACAACGCGACGAACGAGCTGTTCAGCAGCATCGTCAATCCGCGGCGCGCCCAGGATGGCTACAACTTTGCGAACGAACGCGGCCCCTCCGCGCTTAACGTTCCGCACAAATTTGCCCTCAGCTGGGTATATGAACTTCCCAACGTGCATACGGATCATGCGTTTGTGAGGAAAGTCGCGCACGGATGGGAGGTGAGCGGGGCGTACATAGCCGAGTCCGGGCAGCCGGTCACAGCGCTATCCGATGCGGACTCAAATGCCAACGGGGACGGTGCCGGTGATCGCACCATCCTCAATCCGCATGGTGTGGGGCTCACAGGCACAACCGTGAATGCGGTTTGCAACGCGGGCGCCGGCGGGGCCACCACGATCGTGGGGCTCGATCCGAAAACGGGAAACTGGCAGTGCGGCGCCGAGAATGACGCCAACATCGTCGGGTACGTGGTCGCCCCCGCTACGGTCGGCCAGAACCTGGGGCCGCTCGATGCGAACGCGCGCTTCGTGCAGGCGCAGACCGGATCTATGCCGAACGTTGGACGCAACACCGTGAGTACACCCGGCCTCAACATCTGGAACATGTCCCTCTACAAGGACACCAAGATTAGTGAGCGCTTCTCGGTGCAATTCCATGTCGATACGTTCAACACCTTCAACCACCGAAACTTCAGCATCGGTCTGCCCACCAACAACGGAGCGATCGATAGCACAAACAACCCCAATCCCTTGGCGGCATCGTACGTGTTCGTAGATTCGGGAAGTCAATTCCTGAACCAACACCAGTTCAACGGCGGCAGCCGCACGATGCAACTCGGGCTGAAGCTGATCTGGTAAGTTCACATCGCGAGTACGGAAAGAGGGGAGCTCAGACAGATCCCCTCTTTTTTTTGCGTGCGGAAGTCTATCCGGAGCTGATGGTTGGCTGCTTGAGTGTGCTGGTAGAACGGGCGGCTATTCCATGCGCAGGGCGAGGATGTCCTTCCCGTCGATCTTGACCTGGATGCCCAGAGGCGGGCGGAGGTCTGAGCCTTGCGCAATGGCGCCGCGGACCCAGACGTTGCCAGGCAAGTTGGTCATTCTGGTGGGGTCAAAGAGCGTGCGATTGCACGGATTGCCGACCATAGGGTGCTTGGCGGCGCGGAATCCGTAGTCGGTCTTGAGCTTGTCCAGGTCTTCGATGTATTCGAGACGGCAGTTGCCATAGGCTGAGGTCAGGGCCAGCGCCCAATACCCGGTGGGCTGCGAAGACGCGCCGCCGGGGAGACGAATCAACAGGGCGGGGATATTTTCTCCACTAAGCCGGTTGCGATAGAAGAATTCCTTGGTAGTCCAGGGTTTAGCCATTTCGGAAACGGTGGCAATCCCAGGGTACGACTCGCTGACTTTCGGGATGGCGGCGCTCGGGTCGACAGCGGGCGCGGGCACTTCGATTTGCGGCGTCGGCTGAGCGGGTGGCGGGTCGACACGTTTCGAGCGCATGACCAGGCGCGTACCCAGAACGAGCACGAGCAGAAGAGCCAGCAAACCTCCCACCAGCTTCACCGCCATGGCGCTGCCGGGCGAGCGGCGTCCCCCTGGTCCGGAAACACCCGGAATGGACGGCATCTCCGCTTTGTAACGGTCAGGTGTGGGCTGGTCGGCCATGAGGTCTCATCCGCCTCATTGTACGAAGAGTGGCGCATCCGGGCAATGGAATGTCGCAAGGAATAACCATGCTGGTATTATTTCGAGCGGGAGGGCGGGTGTCCCGTTTGTCAGGCAATCTGTTATTGAAATGAGTACATCGCGCTTCCGCAGGCTTGTCTCGCATTGGCAGGGAATCTACTGTAGAGGGTAACAAGGATAGGGAGAGGGGCAGACGTCCCCTCGCCGACACGTATGGCCGAGACACGCGGGGGGGCACGGACATTTGTCCGGAGCCTCAACATTCTGCTCAAGCTGGCGCGCCTGTATGAATTCGGGCACGCGCGCACCGCTGCGCAATTCGAGATTACCTGGAAGGAGCTGCGGGCCGCGCTGGACGAAAGCGGAGGCGGAGGCTTGCTGCTGGGCGCCTCTGGAAATCAGATCCTGCTGGACGGCGTTCCGTTGGGAGCGGCAGCGGGCGAGCGAAGTTTCGCGCTGCTGCTGATGACCTCCGGAATCGCCAGCATTCACTTTTCGACTACTCTGACGCAGCCGCAATTCGCGCGGTTTGTGCGCGCGTTTCCCAGCGGAAACGCCAAGTCTTCTTCCCTGGCGGAGCAACTGAAATCCGCGCTGGCTGGGGATACCAGCATCCGCGTCAACGAGATACGCTACGTGGCCGAAGACTCCTCGACTGCCGGCATCAAGGTGGCGGCGCAGCTGACCGCTAAGGCCCTGGGCGCGAGCGGCGACAAGTATCGCGATTTCTTCGAAGACCCCAACAAATTGCTGCAGATGATCCTGGCGGCGGAAAGCGCCCGGGGTCCATCGGGGGGAAGCGGCGGGCTCGGCTCCGGCAGCGGCGGAAGTGGGCCGGGATTTGGCGGCGCAGGCGGAAGCGGAGGTGGAGGCACCGGGAGCGGTTCGGGCGGCTCGGGAACGGGCACAGGAACGGGCGGTGGCTCTGGAACGGCCGCAGGGACGCTTTGG
>DATNNV010000055.1:0-7270 GCA_035601655.1 Candidatus Dormiibacterota bacterium | reverse complement strand
CCCCAGTACCTCCACTCGCTGCAATTCCTTATCGCTCATCGCTGTCCTCGCCACCGCGGCCTCCTCAACTGGCCGCAGTCTAGGGGACATTTCTAATGTGCACGCAAGGGGACATTTTCAACGAGGCACAACAGGAAAATCTGCAGTCAACCTAAAGATTTTTTTGCCGCTCAGTGTTTTCAATGACTTGGCCACGCTACTTTTTTGCAAAGAATGCTATTCTCGGGTCTTGAGGTGTTCAATGTCCCTGCCGAAGTGGTTTCTCATCGTACTTTTCTCCCTGCTGATGCTCGTGGCAACGCTGTGGGCCGGCTGCCCGAGCGCATTCGGCGCTTCCCTTTCGCCGCAGCAAGCCACCTCGCAGAACCCTACCCAGACCCCAACAAAAACTCAGGATTCGGCGACTCCGCCTCCGGCAGCTGCGCCAGCTCCAGCGCCCCACGATCCCACCGCTGCGGAACTGAGCCGCGATGAAACGGCAGGCAAAGCGGTGACGCGCATCTTCGAGCTTCAGGAATACGAGGTCCGCTCCTCCGCTGAAGCCATGCCCGCCGCCAAATGGGACTATCGCCCCGCCGCAGCCTACTTCAAGAATGAAAAGCCGGAGTACGGCCCGCCGCAGGTGCGCACCTTCGCCGAACAGGTCAAGCACGTAGCCTGTTCGAATTTCGCATTCTCCGCCGAACTCGACGGCACCAAGCCGCCCGAAGCCTGCGATAAAGGCGGCCCCAGTCCAGCCAAGACGCGCACCGAGCTGCTCACCTATCTGCGCGATTCGTTCGCCGCGCTGAAAAAATCCTTCGCGGCGATCACCCCGGAAAATATGTATGACCCCATTGAAGGCCCGTACGCCGCCCCCAACACCCGCCTGGGCCTCGCGGAAGTTTGCATCTGGCACGCCGCCGATCACTACGGCCAGATGACCATCTACCTGCGCGAAAACAATGTGGTGCCACCGACCAGCCGCCCCGCCCCGCCGAAACTCCAGGACAAGTACTAGAGAATGTGGGCGACTCCCGGCGTATTTTCTTTGGTGCTGGTTTACCCAGCTATTTTTTGGGGAGCGCGCCTCGCCGAGTCGTCGCCAGTCGAAAACACGCCACGCAGGCGTTTCACCAGCGCCTTGGTGCTGACGCTGTTCGGCATTCTTGCAGGCATCAGCATTCATCTTGCGCCCGTTCCGCTCATAGGAGTCTTTTTCTACACTGTGTTGAGTTGTGTTCACATCGTGCGGTTTGGGCGGGGACCAAAGCGCATCGGTATCGCTATCGCGCTTTTTGCCTGGATGTTCTTGTGTTTTGCCGTGTACGTTTACGCCGCCGATCAGATGCTGCGGGTTGGATGAGGACCCAGGCTACCGAGCTTCGGCTACAATTAGGATGTGCAAAGCCCTTCTACCGCGCCGCAACTAGCCAGGATTCGGCTGCATCCGATCAAGGCGCTTGATCCCGTCGAGGTGCCTGAGGGGCGCATCGGGCCCAGCGGAGGGCTGGAGCATGACCGCGCCTGGGCGCTATACACTCTCGACGGCCGCTGGGTGAATGGCAAGCGCACCGCGGCGATTCACCTGATTCGCGCGGCGTATGCTCCCGATCTTTCCACTGTGACGCTTTCCGTGCCCGGCGACCGGCGCAAGATCCGCGCTGCCACGATTCCCTTCCCTGGCGACACGGACTCTGCCGCGGAATGGTTCAGCGTTTATTTTGAGCAGAGCATCGTGGTGCGCTACTCCGCCGGCGGATTTCCAGACGACACGCTGGCCAGCGGCCCGACCATCGTCTCAACCGCCAGCTTGCAAGCGGTCTGCGAACTTTTCCCCGGCATGAGCCTGGAAAACGCGCGCCGCCGTTTTCGTGCCACGCTCGAAGTCGATGGCGTTCCGGCATTCTGGGAAGACCAGCTTTTCGGTCCCGACGAAAATTACGCGGTGCGCTTTCGCATCGGCGAAGTGAACTTCGAGGGCAGCAATCCCTGCGCGCGCTGCCCGGTGCCGCCGCGCGATCCGCAAACCGGCGAAATCAACACCGAGTTCACCCGCAAATTCACGGACATGCGCCGCAGCAGCATCCCTGCCTGGACGCCGGAAGCGCGCTTCGACCACTACTATCGCTTCTCGACGAACACGCGCGTCGCTTCAAGCGAAGCGGGCAAAACCCTTCGCGTCGGCGATAAGCTCGTTTTGGCCTGATCTCCTGCACGCGAATCTCTCCCGCGTGCTGCGTGCATCGACGGAGCTGTCCGTTTTGCAGTATTCTCGCTACTCTTTGCCACAACTACCGCCCGCCGAAAGGAGCGTCATGCCGCCGGAATCGCATGCCGCGCACGCTTCGCGTTCTAACGATGAAGTCGGTTACCCGCTGGGCTCGTCCGGTCCGGAACGCCAGCGGCTGGTGCGGCAGGCACAGGCGCTGCACGCGATTACCCTCGATGCGTTTCGCGCCGCCGGACTTGCGCCGGGAATGCGCGTCCTGGACATCGGCTGCGGAGCCGGCGATGTGGCCATGCTCGCCGCGAATTTGGTTGGCCCAACGGGAGCGGTTGTCGCGCTCGACCGTGATCCAGAGAATCTCGCTTTTGCACGCGAGCGCGCCGCGCAAGCGAATCTCACCAACATTGATTTTCGCCAGAGCGAGATCGCGCAATTCACCGACTCCAAGCCGTTCGATGCGATCGTGGGACGCTACATTTTGCTTTTTCTTCCCGATCGGGCAGGCGTGCTCCGCCATCTGATGCAATTCTTGCGCTCCGGCGGCGTGGTAGCTTTTGTCGAACCCGATTTTTCTCTGCCTTTCCGCTCCGAGCCGCTCGCGCCGCTCTACAGCAAAGCGACGGAATGGGTACGCGCAGTGGTTCGCACCAGCCACGTGAACATGGACAGCGGCCCCGCGCTGCTGCGCGTGTTTCACGACGCCGGCCTGGCCGGTACGCGGATGGATTGCCGCACCATGCTTGGCGGAGGAACGGACTGCGACGTCTACGAACTGTTCACCGCGGTGGTGCGCAGCATGTTGCCGGCAATCGAAGCGCACAAAATCGCCACACGCGAGGAAGTGGACATTGACACGCTGGAACAACGCATCCGCGCTGAGGCCATCGAACTCGGCAGCATCCTGTTCGGTTACACCACTTTCGCCGCTTGGGCCACCAAGCCGTAATGCAACGCCTAACGCAAAGCGCCCGCCCGGCGGACAACGAATCACCCAAAAATGATGAGACGCAGTTCCACTTCGCACGTCTACGCGATTACCGGCGGCTGCCCTGCCGAAAAGTACGACAAGCCGTCGTCCAATCCGCGTGAGGCTAGGTCTGCTAGAAACAGGGCGCGCGGCCCTGCTACGGTTTAACCGTATCTTCGAGCGGGTGCATGGTTCCAGCCACCTGCTGGCACACCGCGCCCTTCGCTTGGTAGACGTTCAGCATCACGGCACTGAATGTATGATGCTTGCCGTCGCTTTTATCGTCGTAGCTCACGTGCATCGTGCCATGCTCATAGGCCATATCGCCGGATGGCGAGGCCACAATGCGGTGGTCGCTGGCCCATTCAAATTTTCGGTTGATGCGATCGGCGAAACTTTTCCCTGCGGCTTTGTCCTCCGCCGCCTTTCCGGTAACCGGCTTCCCGTAGGGTGGCATATAGGAAAATGCATCATCAGCCCTCGGCAAGTTTCCGTCTTTCACAGCTTTCTCGGTACAGGGTCCCGTTTGGGCTTGGGCGAACATCGCGAATATTGCGGCAAGCAGAAATGCTAGGCTAAAACGCATGGAATTGACCTCCTCGCAGGCATGCAGTTGGTAAGACTAGGATGGACTTCCCATTTCAGGGCCCGGTACGCAACTTTATACACCCCGTATCGTTGCGAGGGAACCAGATTCCTTTGCTAGTATCTAAGCTTTCGTTAGAGGAGGCCTCATGTCCATTCGACCCGTCAAACGCCTGATCAAATCCAAGCCTACGCGCGAAGGCGCAGGCGTGCATCTGCGGCGCGCCTTCGGCTTCGGCAATACCAGCGAATTCGATCCGTTCCTGTTGCTCGACGATTTTCGCAACGACGTTCCTGAGGATTATCTCGCCGGCTTTCCGTGGCATCCGCATCGCGGCATCGAAACGATTACCTACGTGCTCGCGGGCTCAGTCGAACATGGCGACAGCCTCGGCAATCACGGCGCCATCACTCCCGGCGATGTGCAGTGGATGACCGCCGGCAGCGGCATCATTCATCAGGAAATGCCCAAAGGCGATCAGGCTGGCCGCATGCACGGCTTTCAGCTATGGGCCAATCTTCCGTCTTCGCTGAAAATGACCACGCCGCGCTATCAGGAAGTGAAATCGCCGGACATTCCCGAAGTCACCGACAACGACGGCACGCATGTGCGCCTGGTCTGCGGCAGCTTCTGGGGCAAGCGCGGCCCGGTCGACGGCATCGCCGCCGACCCGATTTACATCGACGTTTCCGTGCCGCCCGGCCGCAGAAAAACGCTGCCGGTCGAAACCACGCGCCACGCTTTCGCCTACGTCTTCGCCGGCAGCGGCAAATTCTGCAACGCCTCCGAACCGCTCGCCGTCCCAACCGAAGGCGTCGGCTGGCTCGAAACCGCGCCGCCCGCCGCCGCCGACAATCGCTCGCTAGTCCTCTTCGATCGCGGCGACGAAGTCATGGTCCAAGCCGGCGACGACGGCATCCGCTTCCTGCTCGTCTCCGGCAAGCCTCTCGAAGAACCAGTAGCCTGGTACGGCCCAATCGTAATGAACACCCAGGAACAACTCCGCCTCGCCTTCAACGAACTAGACAAAGGCACGTTCCTGAAAAAGTCCGCGACCTGATCGCAACACCGCCGGTCGCATTGGGGCACGGCAGCATTGCCGTGACCGTCCGATCAACTCGCAAGCAACCAACCAACTCTCACGCCAGCGGAACTTTCCTCCAACCCCCGGTGTCTTTATAACATGTGCGGACCCGCCCAAACCTTCTTCATCACTTCGTGGGATGTGCGAATGCTGTGGGCCATCGTCAGTCTATTTATGCGCGCCTACGTCGTGGCCTTGTTCGTTAGCTCGACATTCATTAGCGTGTCGACCTTACGAATCCTTGGCCGCCTATTCAGAAAGGGCGGCCACACCATTACACACGGTGATTCCGCCGATTTTCAAAAATGGACCGCGATACTCCAGTCGCGGCTTCGGCTCGTCGGCTTTCTCGCGCTACTTCTCGCAGTCGTCATGGCCCGCGAAATACTCGCGAGCATATCTGCCGTCAGAAACTCCTACGCGTCGCTCAGCGAGTACCGGCTACAGGACGCCCTCGAAGCACCTGTGGCGTTTTGCCTGGCATCGACGATAATTCTCGCCCTCGTCTATGCGCTGCTCTGGTGGACCGAAAGACAAGTCCAGCGTCGCCGGCCCTCAAGTTCTATACGCCAGGCGAGCGCCGAGTAGGGGCACGGCATGCCGTGCCCGTCCGATCGACTCATAAGGCGCCGACCCACGCCTCAATGCTGTATACTCCCAGCATTTTCCCGCAGGAGTTACAGCCCATGTCTACTGCGCAAGCGCAAACCACTACCCAACAGAACAAGCAGCTCATCCTTCGCTGGTTCGACGAAGTGTGGAACCAGGGCCGCCGCGAAACCATCTATGAACTTTTCGCGCCGGACGCCGTTCTTCATGACGGCGCCACAACCTTCCACGGACCCGACGAATTCTGCCGCTTCTACGATTCCCTGCGCGCGCAACTCTCGGACTTTCGCGTCACGCCGATCATCTCGCTCGCGGAAGGCGATCTGGTCTGCCTCCACTGGTCGGTAGCCGCCCCCCAAACATCAACCGGCAAGCCCTTACAGATCACCGGCACTTCGGTCGTGCGCATCCAAGACGGCCGCTTCATCGAAGCCTGGCAAAACTGGGACCAAGCCAGCCAAGCCGCACAGCTAGCGTGATTGTCGATCATTCTTCCGGCCCTACGCCGCGTTCGTAAAGTATTTCCGCGGTGGAAACATTCCCCGCCGCAGCAGTTCCTTTCCGCAGCGAGCTCGCACGTCCTCCGACCACTGCACCCACGCGCGCTCGCTCAGCCCCAGAAAATGCCGAGCTCTCTCGTACGGCGCGAGCCCCAGGTAATACAGCCGGAACAGCACCATGCGCGAGGCCCGCTCTGGCCCGTCCAGCGCCGCTTGCCCCGCCAGCGCAAAATCCGCCACCCACTCGTTCAGTCGCGGTCGGAAGTCCGGCCGCCACAAATATTTCCCTGTCTCCGCCCAATTCAGCGCCGAGATGCCGCGTTTCGCTTCCAGCACCTCGCGCGCGCCGCGATACACTTCCCAGCACACATCAAATGCCAGTTCCGGTTTCACGCCCATCGTTCCTCCTCCGCCAGGACCGAATCCCGCTTGCAAATCTAAAGCCCGCGAAAACTGCGGCCGAACCTTTTTCCAACGTTCCTACTCGTCGCTTGCCAGGCGATTTCTTCGCATCGTCTTCGCCTCCCTCCCGCCCTTCACTCCTCGCGAATACGAAACCCCGCCGGCTCACGCGCCTCCGCGCACCCCTCTTCATCATCTTCATCGCGCGTTTCAAACGCCTCGTGTTCCACCCACGCCGTGCCTTCGGGATCTTCGTAATCCCCCGCGCAAGCGCTGCAAGCACGCCATCCTGATCCGCGCACGTTAATTTCCCCGCCCTTTCGTACTAGCCCGCAGCGCCCTCAAGGACAGGTCCCCCGCGCCACCCCGCCTTTTTCCACAACTTTCCACAGTGGATATTCTATCGTCATCCTTGACATGTATTACTTTACGATTATTCTTGCGAAAGCTGTCGGGAGGTCCCCCTTGTCCCGTTACTCGACTCAGCCCCCTTGGGAGTTCCTGCTTTCTGCTTCCAAGAACTCCTTGCAAAGCTACGAGCTCACCCGCCTGGCGCACGCTTCCAATCTCCGCAAGGAGATGGGCGCCTTGTTGGATCAGTGGTTGGAAGAAAATGCCGCCGCCATGCTCGCGCGCTGGCTCATGGAGCAGCGCGAACGCTCCGTGAAGTGCGCCGGCGCTTTGCATGGCGACGACTTGCGCCGTCCGGGCACACCATCCGTGTCCGATAACTTTCTCGCGGATCCGGCGGTGCCCCCGCCGGAAAACCGCGGCCCAGTGTGAGGCCATGCCCGTTTTACTCGGCTGCATCGCCGCATTTCCGCCATTCTCGCCGGGCGTACCAACCGCCGCCGTCAAGCGCCCGGGTGTGCCCGCACCGCCGCCCCCCACCGCAACCACCAGCGTCGCGCCG
>DATNNV010000054.1:0-48440 GCA_035601655.1 Candidatus Dormiibacterota bacterium | reverse complement strand
GCGCATGGCTTGCTTGGCGAGTTCATCGTAGTGAGCGTCGCCGGTGTAATGGAAGAGCAGTGTGGAGGTGCGGGCGACCATGACGTTTTCATCGCGCTGGGCGTGCGGGACGTAGGCGTGGTCGGTGGGGATTGTGGTGGTGAGGAAACCGGCGCCGTTGGCATCGCGGAAATTCGCGTCGATGAATTTCATTGCGGATTCGGCATGCGCGAGCCATTGGCGGTCGCCGGTGGCGCCGTAAAGGGAGACGAAGGCGCGCTGCATGGCAATCGTGTCGCCGAGGAAAGGTCCGGCGACGTCTTTTTCGCCATGGCGGAAGCCGCCTCCGGGAAGAGCACGATTGGCGAGAATCCATTGCGCGGCGCGGGTGGCATCGGCTAGGACGGCCACGTCGCCGGTGGCGTCGTAGAGTGCGACCAGGCCGTTGATGGCCCAGCCGTTTTCGCGGGCGTAGATGTGTTTGTCGACGCGAGGGATGCCGCGCTTGCGGCGGGCGGCATCGCTGAGCGCGAAATATTCGGCGCTGTGCTTTCCTTCGATCAGGTCGGCGTCCTGGCTGGTGAAGAAAGCGCCTTGCGGGGACGTGAGGAACGTTTTGAGATAGCGGCGGATTTCCTGCGCGGCGTGAACATAGGCAGGATCGCCGAATTGCGCATAGCCGAGCGAGTAGGCGCGGAGATTTTCCGCCTGCATCTGCATGATTTTCTCAAAGTGCGGAGATTTCCAATCGCCGTCGGTCGAGTATTGGTAGACGCCTCCCCATGCCGGGTCGAGGATGTGGAGCTGCTCGGTGAGCGTTTGGCGGGCCATGTGTTCGGCTTTGGCGTCGTGGTTGAGGCGGGCCAGGACGATGGAGTATTCGACGGAATCCCAATCGAGGAATTTCTGGTCGGTGCCCCAGCTTCCGTGGACAGCGTCGTATCCGCCGAGATAGTTTTTGGTGAGCTGCTGGCGCAGGGCGTCGCTGAGCAAGGCGTTGGCGGGAAGCTCGAGCTTGGATTCGGGGCGAACGCTCGGGCCGGGCGACGGATCGTCGAGGATGGCCTGGAGCATGGAGAGCATTTCATCTGGTGCCAGATAGCCCTGGCGTTTGACGATTTCCTCGCCGTCACCATTGAAGACGACAGTGGCGGGCCAGCCGAAGTCTTCGTAGCGGTTAGAGAGATCGGGGCGGGCGTCTTGATCGGCTTTGACGACGACGTAGTGGGACTGGAGCATTTTGATTACGGCGGGATCGCTGTAAGTATTTTCGTCCATGACATGGCACCAGTGGCACCAGACGGCTTCGAGATCGAGGAGGACGAAGCGCTTTTCGCGCTTGGCTTGGGCGAAGACCGAATCGGACCAGGGCTGCCAAGCGAGTTTTTCGGATTTGGCGGCGGCTGGGGTTTGCGCGGACAGCGGCACGGTGGCCAGGAGCAGGGGGAGCAGAAGTGAGAGCACGGTTTTCATAGGCGTCTCCTACCAGTACGACGGGACCCGGGGAACGGATGGGATGCTCGGGCTGGGATTGTGCGCCTTTGCGCGAGCGATGCCAAGGTGCGGGATTGTGGCGCAGGGCGCGGTCCGCGAAGCCCTTCGGCTTTTCTCTTGTCTATTGGTCTCCCGGCTCCCTCGGTTAGAATGCTCCGGCTCCAGCAGTTTTCCCGATCCGGCGTTCAGACGAGGTGAACCATGTCGTGCAACCCCGATGCCCTCAAGCATGTTCCGCTCTTTGCTCTGCTCGATGATGACGAAGTGGCCGTCCTCGCCGCGCAAGTCGAACTTAAACAATTCGCGCCGCGCGAACGCATCTACAAAATCGGCGACGCCGGCGGCCGCGCCTACGTCATGGTCTCGGGAAAAGTCCGCGTCACCACCGTCGACGAAGATCACCAGGAAGTCGTCGTCGATGAGCCTTCGCACGGCGAATTCTTCGGCTTCGCTTCCATGCTCGAGCAGACTCCGCACCAGACCAACGCCATCGCCCTCGAACCAACCGAATGCCTGGAAGTCGACCGCAACGACATTCTTACCCTCATTCAGCGCAAGCCCCATGCCGGCATGGACATGCTCACCGTCCTCGGCAAACAATTTCACTCCGCCCAGGCGCTCGTGCGCCTCCGCGCCGCGCGCAATCCCAACGAAGTCATTCAGGAAGAAGCCACTTTCGGCGAGCGCATCGCGGACATCGTCGCGGGCTTCGGCGGCTCGTGGACCTTCATCATCCTGTTCGGTGCCGCCATCATCATTTATTCCAGCACGAACGTCGTGCTGGGAAGATCCGCTTGGGATCCCTATCCCTTCATTCTTCTCAATCTTTTTCTTTCCATGCTCGCCGCTATCCAGGCTCCCGTCATCATGATGAGCCAGAATCGCCAGGACACGAAGGACCGCCTCCGCGGCGAGCTGGATTACGACGTCAACCGCCGCTCCGAATCCGAAATCCAGGGCCTCTCGCGCAAACTCAATTCATTGGAAGACAAACTAGGCGACGTAGAAGATCTGCTCCGCGGAAAACTAACTCCGCGCCCCAACTAAAATGAAGCACGCGAATTATTTACGATCCCGCTTTTATGTAGGGCCAGCCTTCAGGCTGGCCGCCTTTGGAGTGCGGCGGCTCGACGCCGCTTTTCCGCCACGCAACGCCGATGTCGTGGCAACTACGGCTTCGATTCCAACGCCTTCAATTTTTCTTGCACGCTCGGCGCGGCTTTTGATCCTGGCGCGATGGCCAGAAATTTCTTGTACGCGTCCGCAGCTTCAGGCTTCTTCTGCAATTGCCAATACGCGTCGCCCAGATTCAAATACGCCACGGAACGTTTCGGGTCCAGCGCGATGGTCTGCTGAAACCATTTCACGGCATCGTCGTACTTCTCCATCTTGAAGTACGCGAAACCGGCATTGTTGGCAAACAGCGCGGAAGCCGGCTGCAGCTTCGACGCTTCCGAGAATTTCTCTGCTGCGTCCAAATATTTCTTTTCTTTGTACAGCCGCATGCCTTCGTCATTCAGCGCCGCCGCCGCATCGTTGGTCAGCGTCCCCGGCGCCATCGCACCACCGGCAGTCGCAGCACCGGCAGCCGTAGTCACAGCACCGGCCACAACCGGAGCAGCGGCAGCCGTCGTGGTGGTGCCAGCGGCGCCGCCTTGTTTCAGTTGCGCCTGGGCTGCTGCTAGTTGTTTTCGTAGGTCTTCGTTTTTTCGGGCTTCGGCGCGCATTTCGCTGCGCAGTTTTTCGAGTTCGGCGTTTACTTTGATGGCGTCGTCGCCGAGTTGCGCGGAGTTCTCGTTCAGGAACTCGGTTTCGTGTTTCAAGTCAAAAATGAAATCGCCGCCTTCGCTTCCGGGCAAATTTCCAAACGTGGGTGTCTGGTGCGAAAGCGCGGAAACCGCTGGAGCGACATATGCGGCTAGCTCGGACGCGGTAATCACGCCGTCGCCATTCAAATCGCCGCGGCCATCGAGTGCTTGCAGCAGCGTCCAGGTGAATACGGAATGGCCGTTCGGGCCGTTGTCGGCGACTTGCTGGTCTGCGCCGCCCGCCGTAAACATTTGCCGGGCGCTGCGCCGCGCGATCTCGGTCAAATAATTCCGGGACGCGCCGATGCCCCCGCCGCGCGTTAGCGCCAAGCCGCTGTAGCAGGAATCCATGACGAAGAGGAGGTGCTTCGCGGGAATGGCTTCGGCGATGTCCTGAAAATTGGTCATCGAGATCGCGGTGCCTTCGTAATTGGTCAGGTCCGCATCTACCGGGATGATGTAGCCGAGCTCGCGTCCCGAAGCGAGCTTTCGCGTGGCACCGTGGCCGGCGTAAAACACAAACACGCGGTCTCCGTGCTTCACGAGGTCCGCGTTAGCAAGTTTGTCGCCGAGTAGCGACAATATTTTTCCGCGCGTCGCATCTTTATTCAGCAGCATGAAGATGTGATCGGGTTTGAAGTTGTATTTCGCTATCAGCATGTCGCGCACGCCTTGCGCGTCATTCGCGGCGTAACGCAGCTTCTGCCAGTTGTCGTAATCATCGATTCCGATCACGGCGGCCCAGCTTTCGCGATACGGCGGCGCTACGGCCGGTGCAGCCGCAGCGGTCTCCTGTCCGCCGCGGGTTTCCGGCGCGCCAAAAGCGCTGCCATTCCACGAGACAAACTTGTAGCCATCGCCTTGCAGAGCTTCGATCACCTGTGGAAGCACGTCGAGCGTGCGCTTGTGAATGTCGTGAAATAAAATAATGCCGCGGCCTTGCCTCTCTACGCTGGCTACCACGCGTTGCGCGATGGAATTCGGCACTGGGTCGGCCCAATCCTCCGAATCGATATTCCAGATCACCGTCTTCATCTTGTCTGCTTGCACTTTGATCAAAATATCTTCGTTGCTGGCGCCATACGGCGGACGGAACAGCACCGGATCGCCTTTCAAGATGGAGGCCAGCAGCGTGTTGGTCGAATCAATCTCCTTGCTGTAGCCGGCTTCGTCCATTTTCGGCAGGACCGGATGGCTGTAGCTGTGATTTCCGATGGAGGATCCCGCTTCGAGAACGTGATAGCTCGCTGGAGCCGCGCGCCCAAGCTTCACTTCGTTCTTTTCGTCCACCGTGCCGAGATTTTTCCCTACCTCGAAAAATACCGCTTGGATTCCGTATTTTTTCAGGATCGCCAGCACCTGGTCGGTGTAGCGGGGGTGCGGCCCGTCATCAAACGTCAGCACCAGGGTCTTGGCCGGCAACTCAGTGCCAAACATTTCCAGCTTGTTTTTCTTTTTCGCGCCACCACGCGTCTCCGCCGCGGGCAGCTTTGCTTCCAATTCCTTCAAGATCGTTTCGCGCTGATACTTGCTCTTCAAACCGGCAAGGTAGTGCTGCCAAGCCTCGCGGTGCACTTCCATGCCACGCGATTGCAACGCGCCGAATATCTGGGTGATTTCTTTCTGATACAGCGCTTGAATTTGCTCGAGCGCCGCGACATCGTCCGCGATTTGCTTTTGCAGCTGCAGCGCGACGTTCTCTTCTTTGGCGTCAGCAGCGAGCTGCTCGATCACATCGCGAAACTCGAGCTTGTCCGCGTCGCGATAGTCCACATTCTTCTCGAGACGCTCGAGAAATGCGGACACGCCGACGGTACTCTTGCTCTTCAGTTCCGCGTCCAGCTGCTCTCCCAAGCCGCCGAGCCGTTCAACATTCTGCTCGAACAAAATCCGGCCCGCCGTAGCCACGCGCTCCCGGTTGCCCTCGTCGAGCGCGCTTGCCCCATCCATCAGCACAATAATCTTGCGGAAGGATTCGACCGCCGAGTCCATGGCAGCCGCGATGCCGGGATCAGCCGGAGCATTCGCTGCATTCGGGACCGACGCGGCCCTTGCAGGCCACGCCAAGCAAGCCGCCGCCAATACCAGGCCAATGGTGACCAGAAGTTTATTTCGCATAGCGCCGCCGCAAACTCCTCCATCCTGAAATCATCGCTCAGGGTGCGTGGTGCATCCACCGCTACGCTTGGCCAGTGTGCGCAAGAAGTATTGCGACTTTGGCGTAAGCCAAGGCGAGCGGATTCACTTGAGAGCAGGCGGGGCTGCTTTTTGTCAGTTTGGCGGCGCGGTGCAGGACTTGGCGCGGGCGAGGAGGAGGTTGCGTTCACGGTCGTTGCGGGTCAGGTCGGCAGCACGCACGAATTCGGCGCGGGCCTCTTCGAACCGGCTGAGTTTTTGCAGCAGGTCGCCGCGGACGCTGGGCAGGAGATGGTAGCTGCGGAGGGCGGCGTCGGCGGTCAGGCGATCGACGAGTTCGAGGCCGGCTGCAGGACCTTCCGCCATGGCGACTGCTACGGCGCGGTTCAGTTCCACGATTGGCGACGGAGTGATTTGGGCAAGCGTTTCGTAGAGTGCCGCGATGCGTGGCCAATCGGTTGCTTCTGCGGTGACCGCTCGAGCGTGACAAGCGGCGATGGCGGCTTGCACTGCGTAGGGGCCTGGTGCGCCGCCCAGCTTTTCGGCGCGAGCGAGGGCGGCGAGACCGCGACGGATCAGCAAGTGGTCCCAGTGGGCGCGGTTTTGTTCGAGCAGCAGGATGGGTTCGCCCGAGGAATTCACGCGCGCTTTCGAGCGCGACGCTTGGATCTCCATGAGCGCGACCAGGCCGTGAACTTCCGACTCTTGCGAGGCGAGCTCGGCGACGATACGCCCGAGGCGGAGCGCGTCTTCGCAGAGGGCGGGGCGCATCCAGTCGCCGCCGGAGGTCGCGGAGTATCCTTCGTTGAAGACGAGGTAGATGACTTCGAGGACGGAGCCGAGACGTGCGGCGAGTTCAGCACCACGGGGAACTTCGAAAGGAACGTGGGCGTCGGCCAGCGTGCGCTTGGCACGGACGATTCGCTGCGCGATGGTCGGCTCGGGGACGAGGAAGGCCCGGGCGATCTCGTCGGTTGTCAGGCCTCCGAGGAGGCGCAGTGTGAGGGCGACGCGCGCTTCGGTCGTGAGAACGGGATGGCAGGAGACGAACACGAGGCGCAGGAGGTCGTCGCCGATGTGGTCGTCGAGGGCGGCTGCGAAATCGGGCATGGAGTTGTCCTGCTGGGTTTGCAGTTCGCGGCCGAGCTCCTGGTGTTTGCGCTCGAGGAGTTTGTTGCGGCGGAACATGTCGATGGCGCGATGTTTCGCGGCGGCCATGAGCCAGGCGCCGGGATTATCCGGAATGCCGGACTGCGGCCACTGTTCGAGCGCGGCGACCAGGGCGTCCTGCGCGAGTTCCTCGGCAAGACCGACGTCGCGGACGATGCGCGCGAGTCCGGCGATGATTCTGGCGGACTCGATGCGCCAGACCGCGTCGATGGCGCGATGTGTAGCGGCGCGATGTGTAGCGGCAGAGGTCACCGCTAAACATCACACCATCTTCAATTCCGCGGCGCAAGCGGGACGCTCCCGGTGGCGAATGGTGCTTCTTGTACGCTTCTATGCGTGTTTTGGCCGGAACTCGCCGGGCTCGAACATCTGGCGAACCTCGGTCTCGCCTTCCCAGCCCGGCCAGTATTTCTTGTGCAGCTCCATGAAGCGCACCGCGGAAGCGACCGCCTCTTCCTTCGATTTCAACTCGAACTGCGCGTAGCCGCCGATGATTTCCTTGGCTTCCGTGAAGGGTCCGTCGATCACAGCGATCTTTCCTCCGGATAGCCGGACTCGGGATCCCGTGGCGGTTGCGCAAAGGCCACCGCTGCCGAGCATGGTGCCGGCTTGCACGGCCTCTTCGCTCAGCTTCCCAATCGCATCCATCAACTCCTTGGGCGGGAAGCCGGAGATCTCGGCATGCTTGACTATCATCATGAATCGCATCGTTACACCTCTCCTGTGGGTTTATTTTCTTGTCCGGAGCTGAATTTCCGAACTGTTTCAGCCGGGAGTGTTTAGCCTGGCTCTACTCTAACGTCGAACGTGAACTCGCGAAATCGACAACGGCGGTAACTTTTTTTTGGACCGGCGCCCGGCGCGCGCCGGTTGCACGGCGGCGGCGAGTACTTCTTCTTGGCGGCCGCCTGCACGCGCAAAGACTCTTCTTGCTTCTTCATCTCGGGAGTAAGGTTGGGACCGAAGTCCTCGGTCTCGAACACCTGGCGAATCTCGATTTCCGATTCCCCGTCGTGCGGATTGGGGCAGCGTTTCACCCACTCGAGGGCTTCTTCCAGCGAGCGCACCTGCCACAGCCAGAAGCCGGCGATCAGCTCCTTGGTCTCCGTAAAAGGCCCGTCGATCACGGTGCGCTTGTCTCCCGAGAAGCGCACGCGCTTGCCCTTCGAACTTGCCTGCAGCCCCTCGCCGGCCAGCAGCACCCCGGCTTTTACCAGCTCTTCGTTGAATTTTCCCATTTCCGCTAGGAGCTTTTGGCTGGGCAGTACGCCCGCTTCCGACTCTTTGCTGGCTTTGACGATGACCATGAATCGCATTGTGTTGTCTCCTTTTTTGTTCCAGCTAAGAGGATGTGACCTCTACTTTGACGTCGAACGAAGGGCAGTGAGATCGACAGCTGCGCCATCTTTCTTTGCTTCTTACCGGACCTGGCGGACCAGGACGCAAAGCAGCGGCCCGATGGATGCAACTAGTCTTGGCAAGTGCTGCAAAAGTCCCGCATTATCATAGAGATAGGCTGGCACTACGTGCCAGTCCGTTAGCAGCATGATCCAGCGTAAGACCACCAACGCCGCCCATTTCGTGCTGTCCATCAATTCACAGCCTTGCGCCGTCATCCCGACGACCTTGCAAGACCAAGCGGCAAGCAGGAACCCGAGTCCGATCCCGATCACAGGCGCTCCCACGACTGCCTGGCGCTTCTGAGAATAAATGTTCCGCCCCCTCATCTCTGCCTCCCGTTCCATGTCTTTTTCGTGGCTCAACCGTACGTCGAACCAGGGAGGCCAATTTCGACACGCAGGAGAGGAAGCGGGATGGGACGTGTTGAAGCTTGCGGGCGCGGGCGGTGAGACGACAAGATCGCTCAGCTGCGCAAAACGGGTGATGGAGCTTCTCGCGATTTTGGGGTGAATCGCGTCTCGAAAGACATTGCCGGCGCGGCGGTAGTGTCCTAACTTGCCCGCTCCAGCCGCTTGTAATGCGACGTTTGGTCAGTCATGGTGGAAATAGAAGAGGTTCCCGTCCAGATCCCTTACGGCGAACTGCCTCAGTCCCCAAGGCTTTTTTCCCAGAGGATCCACGATGTTCGCACCTGACGACTTCAGTTCCTGGTACGACGCATCGATATCTTGGGCGAACACCCAGTGAACGGCAGGTTCGAACGGCGGCTTCTTCTTCCGAAAGAATATCGGCCCCATACCACCATGTGACACAGCCCCAATTTCTTTGCCTGGGTAAAGCCATCCAATCTCAAAGCCGAGTGCATCTCTGTAATGCTGTTGTGCGCGTTCGACATCAGCGACCGGCAACTCCGGCACTGGCTTGCCAATCGAGCTCGTTTTCTCTTTTGCGCCCACAGAGCTCTCCTTTGCTCTCCCTTATGCAACAAAGCGGCCCACGCGTCAAATTAGGACACTACCGGCGCGGCACCGCGCTAGACTTCACCTGCGAAATCTGCGAGCATTTTAGGTCGCAGGTCGCACCTACCCATACATGGATAGCTCTTCTAACATCCCTGCTGCGAGGAGCAGCCGGGGCAACGGTATCCCGCGTGTTATCGTTGCCACCACCGCCCTCCTGACCTTCATTTCTTTTTGGCGCGCTGCTGCCATCGTGCTGAACGATCTGGCTTCTTCCGCGTACTACGCCGGAGGCGAAGCGGAAGGGTACATCGGCAAAACTGCGCCGTGGTTCATCCTGGCGATCATGCTGTTTTCTTACGCCGTTCGCGCGGTGTACGTGGAAAGCTGCAGCATGTTCGTGCGCGGCGGAGTGTACCGCGCGGTCAAGCAGGCGCTCGGCGGTACGCTCGCGAAGTTCAGCGTTTCCGCGCTGATGTTCGATTACGTGCTCACCGGCCCGATCAGCGGGGTGGCTGCAGGCCAGTATCTCGCGGGGCTCCTCAGCGAGACCGCACAGTACTTCCAAATCAGCGGCCCCTTTGCGCCGCGCACTGTCAGCATAATTTCCGCAGGGTTTGCCATCATTTGCACTGTGTATTTCTGGTGGGAAAACACCAAGGGCGTGCACGAATCCAGCGACAAAGCGCTGAAGATCATGAAGCTGGTCACCGTGATGGTGATCGTGCTGATTGCCTGGTGCGTGTATACGATCGTCGTGCGGCACTCCGCGCTTCCGCCGCTGCCGCAGCCGCGCAACTTGCACTTCAGTCCCAGCGCGCTGGGCTGGCTGATTCATAGTCCGCTGCCGCACATGTTCGGCATCATAGCGATATTCATCGCGCTGGGCCATTCGGTGCTGGCCATGAGCGGAGAAGAATCGCTCGCGCAGGTATACCGCGAAATTGAGTCGCCGAAATTGCCGAATCTGAAAAAGGCCGGCGCGGTTATTTTCGTTTACAGCCTGGTGTTCACTTCGCTGGTTTCGTTTTTCGCGGTGATGATTATTCCGGACGACGTCCGCCAGGGTTTTCTCGAGAACCTGATCGGCGGCCTGGCCATGAACCTCGAAGGCCCGTTCTTGCTGCGGCTGATCTTTCACGGCTTTGTGGTTGTAGTTGGCACGCTGATTCTCGCGGGCGCGGTCAACACCGCGATCGTGGGCTCGAACGGCGTTCTGAATCGCGTGTCCGAAGACGGCGTGCTCAGCGACTGGTTTCGCCAGCCGCACCCGCGCTTCGGCACCAGCTACCGCATCATCAACATCGTGGTACTGCTGCAGATTGTGACTATCGTGATCAGCCGCGGCGACGTCACCTTTCTCGCGAACCTCTACGCCTTCGGGGTGATCTGGAGTTTCGCGATGAATGGCCTGTCTGTGCTGGTTCTGCGCTATACCAATCCGGGCGAGCGCGAATTTCAGGTGCCGTTCAATCCGCGGATCAACGGCGTGCAGATTCCGGTGGGGCTCATCCTGATTACCACGACGCTTTTCCTGATCGCCATCGTCAACCTGTTTACCAAACCCATTGCCACCATGGCCGGCGGCGCATTCTCCATTCTTCTTTACATCGTGTTCACGATTTCCGAGCGCCGCGGGAGAAAAGGCGGCGCCGCCCATGTAGAGATGGACCAGTTCAATCTCGAGTCGGAAGGGGAACTGACTCCGGAAGCGGTTGGCGCGCGGCCCGGCAACATCCTGGTCCCCATCAGCAACCAGTACAATTTGTACCAATTAGGGAGCGTGCTCGACCGCATCAAGCCGGGGCGCCGCGACGTCGTGGTTCTGCACATTCGCCTGCTGCGGCGCTCCGCTTCCGGCGAGAACGAATTGGACGCCGACCAGCTTTTTGGCAGCATCGAGCAGCAGCTTTTCTCCAAAGCGCTGTCTATGGCGGAAAAGCGCGGCAAATCCATCCGCCTCGCGGTGGTGGCGTCGAATGATATTTGGGATGCGATCCTGCGCGCCGCCACTTCGCTGCAATCGAGCACGATTGTGCTGGGCCGCTCCGCGAAGGAATCCACGGAAGAACAAGCGCGCGAGATCGGCGATGCCTGGGAGAAACTCGGCGATCCCAAGCCGCAATTCAATCTTGAAATTCACATGCCCAACGGGGACAAAGTTTATAAAGTCCTCGGCCCGCATGCGCCGAATTTGACGGCGAACGAAGTGAACTTGCTGCACCGGCTGTGGCTGCGATTCAGCGAAAGCGTCGGCGGCAAGGAGCTGCACCATCACGACGTGGTGCACTTCGCGCTCGAAGAAGTGAAGAAGGAACTCGAAGAAGGCCGCGACGAAGAAGTAATCACGCGGCTGCGCGTGCATCTGGAAAACAACCAGAAAAAGAAACCGCCGTCATCCTCCTGACGCGATGCTATTTTCCCCGGCAGCTTCCCGCAGTTTCTGGGATGTCTCTGTGAACTCTGTGTTGAATCTTTTATTTTTCTTGGGTTAGAGCTGAGAAGTGCAGTGGCCGCACTTCTTCGCCTGCATGGGAATGACCATCGCGCAGAGCGGGCATTCCTTCGTGGCGGGCGGAACGGGCGCGGGCTTCATCAAATATTTGCGGAACGCCATGACGATCAAGTAGACGCAGAAGGCGACGATCGAAAAGTTGACGACGGTGGTGAGAAAAAGGCCGTAGTTGAGTGTGGGCGCGCCCGCGAGTTTGGCGGCGGCCAGCGTGTCGTAATGCGTATGCCCGAGATTGACGAACATCTGCGAGAAATCCACTTTGCCGAGCACCAGCCCGATTGGTGGCATGATCAAATCGTCGACCGCAGAGGCGATCACTTTTCCGAACGCCGCGCCGATGATTACACCAACAGCCAAATCCACAACGCTGCCGCGCATGGCGAATTCCTTGAATTCTTTCAGCATGGCAAGTCTCCTTGCGTTATTTTCTTATTGCAAACGCGGGCCGGGCGCGAGAAAGGCTCTCTTGCGGCGGATTATATCCGAAGGAAGCAGGAATGGGAGCGCGACATTCATTTTCACGGCGGCAAACTGTGCATTCACCGCGGCCTGAAAACGAGCGCCGCTCCTAGCACCCCGCGCGCAGCGAGGACCACGCCGGCCACGGCCAGCAATTTACCAACCCACAGAGTGGGGACGCGCGCGATGGCGAGCATGAGCGCGCCCAGGAGTACGAGGGAGAGGCCTCGGGTCCAGATCTGCCAGCGGGCCCACCACTGGGCGGGTTTGTAGAGCGCGCGCAAGCCCCAGAGAATGAGCGCGACGCTCAAGATGCTCCAGGCGCGGCTCCCTCGATCGAAGAAGATGTGGCGAGTGAGGCCGAGCCAGACGAGCAGGCCGCCGAGCAGCAGGAAAATCAGCTCGATCAGGAGGTGCATCAAGCGGTCTGGCTTCAGCATGTCGGTCCGCGGCTAGGAAACGCGTTCGATGCGGAGCTTGTTGATGGTGACGGCAGTGCGCGGGCGGTCGTTGCCGTCGCGCGGGAGATTGGAGATTTTGTCCGCGACGTCCTGGCCTTCCACGACTTCGCCGAAGATGGTGTGCTTGTTGTCGAGCCAGGGAGTGGCGGCGACGGTGATGAAAAACTGGCTGCCGTTGGTGCCGGGTCCGGCGTTGGCCATGGAGAGCTTGCCGGCTTTGCTGTGCTTGAGGCCGGATTGAAATTCGTCCGCGAATTTGTAGCCGGGTCCGCCGCGGCCGGTGCCTTCGGGGCAGCCGCCCTGAATCATGAATTGCGGAATGACGCGGTGAAAGACCAGGCCGTCATAAAAGGGGCGCTTTTCTTTTTTGCCGGTGCGTTCGTTGGCGAATTCCTTGGTGCCTTCGGCGAGGCCCACGAAATTGGTCACCGTATTGGGTGCTTCTTTTTCCAGCAAGCGGATGACGATGTCGCCTTGCGAAGTTTCAAAAATGGCATACGTTCCTGCGGGTCTGCTCATGCGTTCTCCTGGATTTGAGAAGAGTAGCCATCGTACACGGAAGCAACCCGGCAAGGAAGCAGCGGAGAGTAGCGAGTCATCCTGCGATGCTCGCGAAAGAAGTCCACAGCGCACCGAGGGCTTTGTCCTGCTATTGGTTTCGGTTCAGAAGTTCAGATACCAGAGGAAGGCGGCCGCGTAAAGTATGCGCGACCGCTGCCACGGGCTTGTGCCGGACTTGCAGGTCCGGCACGCGGGTTTCAGTCAGACGGATTACTCTCTGTCTCGGACGCAGGAAGTACGGCCGGAGTCGGGGTTGGTGTAGCGATGCTCGCCGGCCGGGCAAGGAGCGGCTTGGCCCTCGCGGCCACGGTCGCCAGTGCGGCCCTGGTCACCGGTTTGTCCCGGCCGGCCTTGGTCGCCTGCGTCGCCCGGGCGACCAGTCTGTCCGGCGCGGCCACGGTCGCCGGTCTCTCCTGGACGGCCCTGATCTCCCGGTTGCCCTGAAAGTCCCGGATCACCCGGCTGGCCTGGTTGGCCGCTCTGCCCGGTTTGGCCCGGGGGCCCGGCAGGTCCTGGAGCTGGGGTTGCGGCTGGATTGACTTGGCAGCCGGCAATCAACAGGCCCAGCAAGCAGGAACTCGTAATCAGCAATTTCTTCATTTTGATGCTCCTTATGATCTTCGCTCGACGCAGAACGCTGCCACCCGCAGGCGATTGTGCTCAGAGACGATGCTACGTGGACTGCAGTCTGGGTGATGTTCGAATTGGCACAGTGGGCCAAGAAGTATTCGCATATTCTCAAGTGACCGGGCCGTGCGGCGCTCAGCAAGCCTGTGCAACGGAAGAATGCCAGGCGCGTGTGAATCCAGGGTGTGCGCGGCGATCGGGCATCAGGGTGAGTTCGAAGCATGAAAAAAGCGGTGTCTGAGCAAGCGGCAAAAAATCCCACGCAATTCAATATTGCGGCGATTGCCAAGCTGGAAGAGGAAGCCTTAGGGCGGCGCACCCGAACCGAGCGGGACAGCGATGCCATCGTAAAATTCATCGGCAGCCCCAAATTCCTGCTCCTGCATGTGATTTTGGTGCTGGCGTGGAGCCTGGCGAATCTGAACTTGATTCCGCACCTGAAAGCTTTCGATCCCTTTCCATTCGGAATTTTGGCGCTTTTTGTATCCTCCGAAAGCGTATTCCTGACGATTTTTGTGCTCATCAGCCAGAACCGCATGGCCCGGCAGGCCGAGAGGCGTTCGCATCTGGATCTGCAGGTGGGCATGCTCACGGAACAGGAGCTGACCATGATGCTGCAACTGCTGCAGAAGCTCTGCCAGCACAGCGGCGTGGACATCGCATCGACTAAGCTGCAGGTGCAAGGCTTCAGCGAGACGACCGATGTGCAGAAGCTCGCCAGCGAGCTGGAAGACAAGCTGCCGGAGCAGTAGCTCACGCCGGGTTTCGCCGCCAAGGCTAAAGAATATTGGCAGTGAGCCTACGGAAGCAGGCCTGGCAAGAAGCGTGCCCCTCGATTTATTAAAAAGTGTTCACAATTGCACAGACATAAGTACGCCTCTTGCCGTATCGTTTCTGGATGAAAATTAGCCAATTAACGCGCAAACAGCTGTCCTCCGTGGCCTGCTCCACGTGCGGTGCGGCTGTCGGAAGGCTTTGCACACTGCATACGGGAGCGCCGCGCTCTTCGCCGCACGTGGATCGCAAGCTTTCCGCGGCTGAGGCCGTCGAGCGCAAGAAACGCTAGCCCGGCGCTTCACATGTGCCGTCTACGCTGAAGAACCGCACCGCATGTGCCGGGTGTAAGCGTGAGTGCCTGGGCCGCGATTGAGAGACCTGTGTTGCACGAACCGCCGGCCACGACCTCAGGCCCGCTGCCGGCAGCCAGAAATCCCCGAAATCCCGCAATCCCCGAAATCCCCAAAATCATTGATGCTCTTGATGATCTTCTCCAAAGCGCGCCACCGGATTCAAGTGCCGCTGCGGACCGAAGCCGTTCACCGCGAATTCTGCAGATTCAAGAACAAAAAACGAAGCATGGCTTCGCGAGTGGTCATCGGGCGGGTTGCGAGGCCAGCCAATCCTGCAAGCTGGAGACGCTGCGAAGAGTCTTGGACTCCACGGTTCCCAGAGCGGTCATCCAATAAACAACGGCGATATTGGTGCCGCTATCGAGGCAGATGCGCTGGTGCGTCCTCGTGGCCGGATCGGGAGTTTGTTTGCGGAGCCAGTGAACCGTGCCTTCTTCACATTCCTCAACTTGCACGAAGCCGCCTTCGATGGCGGCGGCTTGCAAATCTTGCAGGGGTTCCATGGCGCTACCAGTGTACGCGCCCTCGCGTTTAAGTAGTATAAAAGAATAATATTTATTATTAGAGATAATTAACGATACCAGGAAATTGCAGCTCTCTAATGCGCATCGCTAGACCGGAATCGCCACGCTTTGCGGCGCGCGCTTGGCCGCTTTGCCGCTCTTTAGCGCTTCGCCGACTTGCGCCACTACCGTTTCTCGGGAAAACGGTTTCTGCAGGAAGAACGCGTCTTCCAGAAAGTCCGCGGAGTTGCCATTTTGTTCCAGGTACCCGGTCATGTAGATGATTTTGACGTGCGGAAGCAGAGCCTTGAGCTGCTGCCCCAGCGCCGGGCCGCGCATCTTGGGCATAACGATGTCGGTCAATACGACGTGAATGGATTTGCCCATGCGCCCGGCGGTTTCCAGCGCTTCGGAGCCGTCCTCGGCGGTAAGCACGCTGTAGCCGGCGGATTTGAGGAATTCGCAGGCCAGTTCGCGGACTTCTCGTTCGTCTTCGACAACCAGAACGGTTTTGCGGCGTGCGGAGCATTCGCTGGTTACCGCAACGGGTTGCGCGGAGTCGGGTTGCGCGGAGGTTCGCGGCAGGTAGATTTCAAATGTTGCGCCGTTGCCCGGACGGGACTCCACCCAGATGAAGCCGCCGCTCTGCTTGACCACGCCGTAGACCGTGGCGAGCCCGAGGCCGGTGCCTTTGCCGGGTTCCTTGGTGGTGAAGAAAGGCTCGAAGATGCGCGCTTTGGTGGCCGCGTCCATACCGTGGCCGTTGTCGGAAACGCTGAGAACCACGTAGGCGCCAGGCTCGACGGAAGGACGCGTTCGCGCGTACTCCTTGTCCACAATGACGTTTTGCGTTTCGATGGTCAGCTTGCCGCCCAGAGGCATGGCGTCACTCGCATTCACCGTGAGATTGAGCAGAACCTGTTCTATCTGCCCGGGATCCGCTTTGACGCGCGCCAGCGAATCACCCAGGCAAAGGCTGAATTCGATGTCTTCGCGAATCAGCCGGCGCAGCAGTTTGCCCATTTCCGCGATCAGCTCGTTCATGTCCAGAACTTTGGGTTGCAGCACTTGCATGCGGCTGAAAGCCAGCATCTGCCGGGTTAGTGAGGCGGCGCGGTCCGCCGTTTTGCGGATTTGCTGCGAATTGTTGTGCAGCGGGTCGCCCGGCTGCAGGCGGTCTAGAAGCAGGTCGCTGTGCCCGCGGATAACCGTCAGCAAGTTGTTGAAGTCGTGGGCCACGCCCCCGGCCAGGCGGCCGAGGGCTTCCATTTTTTGCGCCTGGCGGAGCTGCCCTTCGAGCTCTTCGCGCTGCGCATCATTCTTCTGCAGGGTTCCGCGCATGCCCTCAAACGCCCGGGTCAGGTCGGACAATTCATCGTGGCCACCGGCTGCCAGAGGATAGGCGAAGTCACCGCGCTCCAGAGCTTGAACGCCTTGCACCAGAGAGTCGAGGGGGCGCGTGACGGTATCGGAAATCAGGAATATGAGCGCGGCGGCCGCCAGGAGCGCTGCGAGTCCAACGCCGAGAAGCTGGCGATTGAGGCGCTGCAGATACGCGGCGGCTTCGTTGTAGGACTTGAGCACAATGAAGTCTGCCGGGGGCTGCAGGCCCGGTGTGAGGTCGATGGAACTGGCGAAATAGCGCTCGCCGCCCAGGTCTAGCTGCGTGGTGCTAAAGCGCTCGCGAAGTTGCTGCGTTAATTCTATTTCTTTGAGCGGAGAAAAAGTGCTGATGACCACCTCGCTGCCGTGACGGAAGACCACGTCACTCGAGGCGATGCGCGCGAGGTCGGCGGCGGCGCGCTGATCGATCAAATGTCCGATGACCACGGTGCCCAGCAGGTTCTTCTTTTTGACGGGATCGCCATAAAACGGTTGCAGAACCACTTGATACAAACTCTTGTCGTCAAACCACCAGCCGGAGG
This sequence comes from Candidatus Dormiibacterota bacterium, assembly GCA_035601655.1. GTDB lineage: Bacteria > Acidobacteriota > Terriglobia > Acidiferrales > UBA7541 > Acidiferrum. The sequence continues at coordinate 31,312 of DATNNV010000054.1, read as the reverse complement.
TTTCGCCGCGCTCCACCGAGCGAGAAACGAAAAGCTGTGCCGCCGGGATCGCGAAAGATTGACCCGTCGAGTGCAACGCCTTGATCTTGCCAGTTTTGTCCGCCAGCACAAAAAGGTTGCAGTCGTCGGATTGCCAGGGATCTTCGCTGGCGTCCTTGATGGCCGTGGGATCGCCATCGCGCATGTACGCCAGGGAGGCCAGCAGGTCGGCCTTGCGGCTGAGCGCGGTCTGCTGCTGATGCTGGACCACTTGAAAAGTAAGCGTAGCGTTGCGCGTGTCTTGCTCGATCTGGTGCTGCACCTGCGCTTGGGCATTTCGGCGCACCACCAGAAGCGTGGCGCTGGTGAGCGCCGCCGTCAGGAACACGAAGGACAACAGCAGTTTGGTGCGCAGACGCAAACTCGATTGCCTCGGCCTGAGCAGGTCCGAGACAGTGCGGCCAAGGAAGAATCGGACCCATCGCCGAGTGGGATTCACGAGGAGACTAGGGTAGTGAGCGGTGCCGTGGGGGGGAAATAGGCCTGAAGTACTGCCGGAGCGGTACCCCAAGGTGGAGGAAAGGACGGCCCCCGGGGCGGCCCAATAGGCGGACAACTTGCTGGTTCTCTGGGAGTTACAGGAGCCCTGCGCCGTGTCGTCAGCATCCTATAGGCTCAGGGTCCATTCAGGATTGAGGGAGGTCTTCAATGCCTGTCATCCGTGCGTGCAGCAGTTGCGGCCAGAAGAACCGCACTCCTGCCAGATATCTGGCCAGCACTGGGCGTTGCGGAGCTTGCAAGTCGCCCCTGCCGCCCATCGCGGAACCCATCGCGGCGGACGAGGCGCTTTTCGATGACGTCATCCAAAACGCCACGGTTCCCGTGCTCGTGGATTTCTGGGCGGAGTGGTGCGCGCCCTGCCGTGCTGCGGCACCGGAAGTGGCGCGAACTGCCGCGGACATGGCCGGTAAGGCTGTGGTTCTGAAAGTCGATACCGAGAAATACCCGCAACTTGCTGGACGCTTTAATGTTCGAGGCATACCCAATTTTGCGGTCTTTCTTGGCGGGCGTTTGGCAATGCAGCAGGCTGGGTTAGCGGACCACCAGCAGATGGAGCACTGGCTGCGGTCCGCGGCCATTTCCGCCTGAAACCGTACGGACAATCCTTGGTCCGCCCGACACAAGACGAAGCCAAGAAAAAAGGAAACTTCCCGGCATCCAGGCTCGTAACCTCAGCATAAGGATTACGGCAAGAGCCGAGGAACGGGGTGTCGCCATGGAAAACCTCTGGAAAGACCTGCGCTACGGCCTGCGGATGCTGGTGAAGAGCCCGGGATTTACGGTCGTGGCAGTGCTCGCGCTGGGGCTGGGTATTGGCGCGAACACCGCCATCTTCAGCGTTTTCAATGGCATGCTGTGGCGGCCGCTGCCCGTGAAGGACCCGCAACAACTGGTGGTGGTCGCCGCGAAGGGCACGGTCGCCGATTTCCCGGGTCAGCTTTCCTACCCGGACTTCCTGGACTATCGCGAACTCAAGACCGCCTTCAATGACCTGATCGCGTATGCGCCGAGCCCCGTCAACATTGGCGCGGAAGGCCGGCCAGAGCGCGCCTGGGCCGAGTTGGTCAGCGGGAACTATTTCTCAATGCTGGGAATCGAAGCCGTGCGCGGACGCACGTTTGCCGCGGATGAAGGCTGGGTGCTGGGCAAAGACCCGCTGGTCGTGCTCAGCTACAAATATTGGCAGAAAAGATTTGGCGGCGACCCGAAAGCCATCGGGCGAACCGTGACCATGAACCAGCATACGTTCACGATCATCGGAGTCATACCGGCCAACTATCGCGGAGCGTATTACTTTCTCGAGCCGGATCTGTACCTGCCGCTGACCACGGTCGGCCTGCTGCAACCCGACGATGCAGATATGCTGAACCGGCGGGGCGCCGCGAACTTGCGCGTCCTGGGCCGCCTGCAACCCGGAGTAACGCCCGCGCAAGCGGTGGCCGCCGCGGTAACCACGGATCGGCGGCTGGCGCAGGAGTTCCCGGACACGCACAAAGGCATGGCCCTCGTGGTCATCCCCGAACTCAGCGCCCGGCCGGAGCCTGGCCTGGGCGGTTTCATGGCCACCGCGACGGCCGTGTTCATGGCCCTGGTCGGGCTGGTGCTGCTGATTGCATGCGCCAACGTGGCGAATCTGATTTTGGCCCGCGCCAATGGCCGAAGGAAAGAAATGGCCACCCGCACCGCGTTGGGCGCCAGCCGCTGGCGCATGGCCCGCCAGCTATTGACGGAGAGTGTGTTGCTGGCGTTTTGCGGAGGAATTGTCGGGCTGGCTTTTGCACGATGGGCAGCGTGGGGATTGATGTCCATCCATATTCCGGGCGATTTGCCGCTGAAGCTTTTCGATTTGCGGATGGACTGGAAGATTTTCGCGTTCAGTTTTCTGATTGCGCTTGCGACCGGAGTAGTGGCGGGGCTCGTGCCTGCATTGCAAGCCTCGCGAACCGACATTGCCGAAACGCTGAAGGCCGGCGGACGATCCGGCGGCGCTTCCACCGGGCATCATCGCTTCCGGAATGCACTGGTGGTGTGCCAGGTGGCGGTGTCGCTGCTCCTGCTGGCCTGCGCGGGCTTCTTCATCCGCAGTTTTCAGAATTCGGCGCGCGAAGACATGGGCTTTCGCCAGGACCACACGCTGATGATGTCTCTCGATCTCGGCTTGCAAGGCTACAAGGAAGAGCGCGGCCAGCAGTTTTACAAACAACTGAGCGAGCGCGTGAAAACGTTACCGGGCGTGCGAGATGCGGCCATTACCTCGTTCATTCCCATGGGCTACGACAACTCGCTGACCAACGTTTATCCCGAAGGCGAAGCCACCAATGAGAAGGCGCAGACCGAGGATACATTCGACGACATGGTGCAGCCGTCGTACTTTCGCGCAGCGGGCGTTCCCGTGATCGAAGGGCGCGAGTTTACCGAGGCAGATAGCGCGACGTCGCCAAAAGTGGCCATTGTGAATGAAGCATTTGCCAAGAAAATCTGGCCCGGGCAGGATGCGGTCGGCAAAGTCTTTCGCACGGCGAAGGACGGACCTCCCATTCAAATCGTGGGCATGACGCCCACCGGAAAATATCTGTTTCTTTACGAGACGCCGCAAAAGTACGTCTATTTTCCGATGGCCCAGCGTTACAACAACGTGGCCACGCTGATGGTGTATACCGAAGTCGATCCGCGGCAACTGGTAGAGCCGGTGCGTGACCAAATCCGGCAACTTGACCCGGCTTTGCCGGTGTACGGCGTATCCACCATGGAAGCACACGTAAAATACGGCAAGCCACTGCTGCCCGCGCGGCTGGGCGCGATGCTGGTGGGCGCGTTCGGCTTGCTTGGCTTGGTGCTGGCATCGGTGGGCGTGTATGGCGTGGTGTCCTATTCGGTGAGCCAGCGGACCCAGGAAATCGGCATTCGCACAGCGATGGGAGCGCAGCCATTGAACGTGATGGCCATGGTGCTGCGGCAGGGGATGACCATGGCGGGGATTGGCACCGGCGTGGGCATCGTCCTGGCGCTATTGTTGTTTCGTGGATTGCACTCGGTGTTGTATGGAGTGAAATCGACGGATCTGGTGACCCTGGGGACGGTGTCGGCGCTGTTGCTCGGGGTTGCTTTAGTCGCGAGCTACATTCCGGCACTGCGCGCTACGCGAGTGGATCCGGTGGTGGCGTTGCGCGAGCAGTGAGCGGCACGAGCCGGGACAGGCAATTTTTTGAACGGGCCGAATAGGTGCAGAGGATGATCGATTTGATGCGGAGCGAAGAGCTGGGCGCTACCAGGATTTTTGCTGGCGCAGTGTGGTGACGTGCGCGGTGTGGTGGCGGCCGTGCCAGGCGTAGACGAAAACGAGCCAATCGATGTTGCGCTCGCCGTGCTCGGGATGGATGAGCGGGCGGGCGAAATCTTCGGATTTGAGCGAGCGCCACAGGCGATCCCAGCGCGTGTGAAGATTCTCGACCAAAGTGAGCGAAACTTCGACGGGAGTGGTGCGCGTATCTTCGAGATGGGCCCAGAGATTTTCATCGTACGGGCGGATAGTGGGCTTGTTTTCCGTGAGAGCTAACTTGAGGCGGCAATAGGCGTTCATATGGCTGTCGGGAACGTGATGCGCGACCTGGCGCAGTGTCCAGCCCCCTTCGCGGTAGGGCGTGTCGAGCTGCGATTCGCTGAGGCCTTTGAACGCGGCGCGGAAATGGGCGGGAGCGGCGGCGATATCGTCGATGGCTTGCTGGCGCAGCGTAGGAGTGATGTTGCCGGGCATCTGGAATTTGCCGACCGGGTAGCGCGGGTCCATTTAGCTTTTCTCCCCTGCTGAGATTCCTCGAATATAGCGGCGATAAATTGAGTGGTCAACGCGCGTTAAAGAGAAATGCATCACCAATTTGGCCGCATACATTGGATTCGCCGTGGCCATACGGACGCAGCATGCTGCGCCACTACAACGGGGCTTGTGTGCCGAGTTTGGCATAGTGGTCATGGGCGGGAGTGGGGCTGGCGGCGGAGGAATTGGCCGGCGCCGGGGCGGCCGGTGAATTTGTTGTTGTCGATGATGGTGCGGCCGCGGGAGAGGACGGTTTTGGGCATGCCTTTTACTTTTATGCCTTCGAACATGGAGTAGTCGACGCGCATGTGATGGGTTTTCGCGCTGATGGTGTGTTCGGCGTGGGGATCGAAGAGGACGATGTCGGCGTCGGAGCCTACGGCGATGGCGCCTTTGCGGGGGTACAGGCCGAAAAGTTTTGCGGGCGTGGTGGAGACGAGTTCGACGAAGCGATTGGCGGAGAAACGTTTGCCGTGGACGCCTCCGGTGTAAATGAGGCTAAGGCGGTGCTCGACGCCGGGGCCGCCGTTGGGGATCTTGGTGAAGTCATCCTTGCCGAGTTCTTTTTGTTCCTTGAAGCAGAAGGGGCAGTGGTCGGTGGAGACGACTTGGAGATGATCGTTCGTTAGGCCGTGCCAGAGTTTTTCCTGGTGCCATTTTTCGCGGAGGGGCGGGGTGAAGACGTATTTGGCGGCTTCAAAGCCGGGCGCGTCCATATTCTCCAGCGAGAGATAAAGATATTGCGGGCAGGTTTCGGCGAAGACGGGTAGGCCGCGGTCGCGGGCTTCGCGCACTTTTTCGAGAGCTTCATTGCAGGAGAGATGGACGATGTAGACCGGGCAGCCGGCCATTTCCGCGAGAGCGATGGCGCGGGAGGTGGCTTCGGCTTCGGCGGTGGTGGGGCGGGTGAGGGCGTGATATTTCGGGGCGCGCTTGCCTTCGGCCAGGGCTTTTTGGACGATTACGTCGATGGCGCCGCCGTTTTCCGCGTGCATGCAGATGAAGCCGGCATGGTCGGCGGCCTGGGACATGGCGCGGAAGATGCTGGCGTCATCGAGCATGAAGACGCCGGGGTAGGCCATGAAGAGCTTGAAGCTGGTGACGCCTTCGCGGATCAGCTGGGACATTTCTTCGAGTTGCGCGGAGCCGAGGTCGGTGATGATGCAGTGGAAAGCGTAGTCGGCTACGGCTTTGCCTTGGGCTTTCTGCATCCAGGTGTCGAAAGCGTGGCGGAGAGTTTGGCCTTTGTACTGGATGGCGAAATCGATGAGCGTGGTGGTGCCGCCGAAGGCTGCGGCGGTGGTGCCGGTCTGGAAATCATCGGCGCTGGTGGTGCCGCCGAAGGGCATGTCGAGATGCGTGTGCACGTCGATGCCGCCGGGGAGAACGAGGAGGTTGGAGGCGTCGAGGACGCGGCCGGCGTTTTCACCGGGGAGCTGTGTGGCGATGGCGGAGATTTTTTCTTCAGCGATGCCGATGTCGGCGACGTAAGTGTCGGTCGAAGTGACGATGGTGCCGTTGCGGATGATGGTGTCAAAGCGCATCAGGAGTCCTCGAGATGGTGGAGCGCTGGCTTTATGGCAGGATTTGAGGAGTTTCGCAAGCGTTGAGCTGTGCTCCCTCCCTCGTATTTTGTGTAAGTGTTGATTCTAAAGGGGGTTAAAGTCCTTTGTTTTGATACACTTTTGTAAGTGTTCATTCTAAAGGACTTGTGGAAAGAAAGTGGCGAGTGGCGAGAGCGGAAAACGTTGTTGATGACCTGCGCCGGCGGGCAGGCACGCCGCCGTTTTTGCAAAGAGCGTGCAAGCGATTGAAAGGGAAGGGGATGCGCTTCGCTCTTTTGCACGAGACTGCAAAAGACGCAAAAGAGCGAGGAGTCAGAGATCAGGCGTGGGAAAGTTAGAAGTACAGCCGGGCGGCGGGACATAAGAAGGCGGGCAGGCACGGGATCCCTGCGCTCGCGATAATGGCACATTATACCACATTTTTCAGATTTGTCAAGTGTTATATGGTAAGTGGTTTATCTTCCGGGGGATAGAAGAACGGCGGCTGGGAAACCGGCCGGGATACGCACGGCGCGGCGCGGTACCCGGTTGGCGACCGAGGGTCCGCCTCCCGCGTCGCGGGCAGGCAGAAGGCGTACCCTACAACCTCAGGCGTTTGTGACGCTTAGGACGTTGCCGTCGGGATCGTTGAACCAGGCTACGCGGATGGTGCCGCCGGGTACGGTAAGGATGCCGAGTTCATCCTGACGGAAGGCTGGATAGATATTGAAGGTCAGGCCCTTTTCGCGCAGGGCTTGCACGGTGGCTGGGACGTCCGGCACGTGGAAGCCGAGGATGGTGTGCTGGTGGGGCTTGAAATCGGGCACGGTTGAGACGCGTAAGGTGATGCCGCCGATATGGAAGACGGCGGCGAAGGCGTCCTCGAAGGCGAGTGACAGGCCGAGCGTGTCGCGATAGAAGACGGTAGAGCGTGCGCGGTCTCGGGTGCAAATGACAATTGCAGGCTTGGCAGCTTCGAGAATCCCCATGTGGTCCTCACTCTCTTATGGCTTGGTATGCACATTGCTTGGCCACACTTCGGCGGAGCGGCAGGCGAAAAGCGCAGCAGCAAAAAATGGAAAACAGATGCCGGAAATAAAAAACGCGGCAGAGAAGCCGCCGCGCCAGGAAGAACCAAACTATCGTCCAGACAATAGAATAGCAAATGGGGAGCGGAAAGTGAAGAAGTCGTGGATGGGCTGGCGGCAAGACGAGGTGACCGAAGGCCCGCCTCAGAAGGGGGGCCCTACAACTGCGAAAGCCGCAGAAAGGACGGGCTCTGGAACGGGCGGGAAAAGAATCGTCGATCAGATTGTGCTATCCTATAGCATGTGACATCCTATAGGATGTCACATGCAGAGAATCGTTCTCGACACTTCCGTGGTGGTCGCAGGTCTCCGGACCAGGTCGGGGGCCGGGAATGCGGTAATGCGTCTGGTTGCGAACCGCTACTTGGTAGCGTTGGCGACTCCGCCGCTTTTCCTGGAGTACGAGGAGGTCTTGAAGCGGGCGGAGCAACGGCTGGCACACGGGCTAATGCCGGAAGAGGTGGACGAATTCCTGGGCGAGTTCGCGGCTCTGATCGAACCAGTTGAACTTCACTTTCGCTGGAGGCCGCAATTACGGGATCCGGGAGACGAGATGGTGCTCGAAGCAGCCATCAATGGAGGCGCGGACGCCGTGGTGACGTACAACACCGGGGATTTTGCCGCTGCGGGGGAGCGTTTTGGCATTGCGGTGCTCCGGCCGGGCGAGGTCTTGAGGAGAGTGAAACCATGAGCAGAGCTACTTACCCACTGAAGCTTCCTCATTCGATCAAGAGGGCGGCACAGAGGTTGGCGAAGGAGGACGGGGTATCCTTAAATCAGTGGATTGCGACGGCGGTTGCACAAAAAGTGGGAGTTGTGGAGACGGCGGCGGAATTTTTCAAGAAACGGGCAGGCAAGGCGAAAGGTAACGGAATGATGAAGTTTCTTCGGAATGCACCGAATGTGGGGCCGGAAGCTGGGGATGAAGTTTAGTTGATCTGCCCGGGGCGGAGGCGGTGGCACCCGGCACGGTGCTATCGGTTGCTCGCACCTTGTTTCGTTTTCTGCATTTTTACTTCGGTTTTGCCGTGCTGTAGCATCGCAGTGTGAAGCCTTTCGAGTTGCTGGGACAGACGGTTGCGCCTGACGGCACGGTTATGAAGCTGGTGCGTCGGGGCGATGAGTACCTGATTCTTGCCGACGGCGCGGTGCTTATGTCCAGCCGGATGCACGGGTCGGAGGAGGCTTTGGCCACGTTGGGCTGCGAGCGGGCGCGGACGGCAGAGCGGGCTTGCGTGCTGATTGGCGGGTTGGGAATGGGTTTCACGCTGCGGGCGACGCTCGATTTGCTGCCACCGGATGCGACAGTGGTCGTTGCCGAACTGGTGCCCGCGGTGGTGGAGTGGAATCGAGGGGCGCTCGGGCCGTTGGCGGGACACCCGCTGCAGGATAAGCGCGTGCGGCTGGCGATAGAGGACGTCGCCGTGACACTCCGTTCGCGGTTCGGGGAATTCGATGCGGTGCTGCTGGACGTGGACAATGGACCGGCCGACGTGGCCGCGTCGAACAACGCCGGGCTCTACGACCAGCGTGGAATAGGCGCGGTCCGCGCGGCTCTCAAGCCGCGGGGGGTGCTGGCTGTCTGGGCGACCCGGGAGGATCGAAGATTCGAGCAGCGATTGCGCGATGACGGATTCGCGGCGCAAGTGCAGCGGCCGCGTGGCCGGCTAAAACAGGGCGGGCCGCGCCACACGATCTTTCTTGGCCACAAATCATGATGGAAGTCGAAGCCGGATGTTCCTTAACGCGACTTGCCGTCCAAGTGGCGGGTGTAAAGGTTGTCCGGCCGTTATGCCGGAACTGCCTCGACGATGGAATCGGCGGCAGCGGTGGGGATGATGCGGCTTAACTGCCAGCCTGCGGCCGCAAACAAGTCGCGAAATTGTTTTTCGGTGCGCTCGCATCCGCCGGGGAAGATCAGCATTTGCAGATCGAGGAACTTGCCCGGGGAGAAGTCGTTGCCTGGCTGAATTACGGTGTCAACGACGAGAAGTTTGCCGCCGGAATTTACACCTTTTCGGCAGGCTGTGAGTATCTGGAGGCACAGATCGTCCGTCCAGTCGTGGATGATGTGTTTCATGATGTAGGCATCCGCACCCGGGGGTACTGAGGAAAACATATCGCCGGAGGCAAAGACGCAGCGTTCCATGAGAGGCTGCAGTGGCCCTTTTTTGGCTCCCTCGAGAACGTGCGGCATTTCATAGAGCGTGCCTCGCATATTCGGATTCCTCTGCAGGATGGTCGCCAGAAGAAATCCGTGGCCGCCGGCTATGTCCACGATGGAGCGAATGGCGGTGAAATTGTAGGCATCGGCAACGGCCGGGCCATCAATCATGGATAGCTCGGTCATGGCGTCATTGAAAGTTTGCCCTTCGTCTGGATGCTGCTTTAGAAATTCGAAGATGTGCGCGCCGTAGATCTGCTCAAGCGCTTGCTTGCCGGTGCGCACGCAATAGTCCAGGTGAGACCATCCGCGGCCGTGCCACTCCCGGCCTCCCATGATGGCAAAGGACCGCAGGCTAGGAGTCGCATTGCTGCGCAGAACCGCGGACATGGGCGTTTGCGAGAACTTTCCGTCGGAGCCTTCCGAGAGCACTCCAACGCTGGCGGTGGCGCGCATGAGGCGGTAGAGCGCTTGTGGGTCCGCTCCGATCTTCGTGGCCAGATCCTCTGCCGATTTGGGAGCGGCCTCGAGGAGATCCGGGATACCGAGTTGGGCGAGGCAGGAGACCGCACCGGCGACGTGAGGACCGATGAGCAACTGGAGAATGCCGACGTGTGCAGGCGGGGCTTGCGGCTGTGCTTGCATTCTTTGTGCACCTGGATTTCGCATTTCGGATAACTGGCTGCGGAAGTATACCTTGAACCATGTTCCTTAATTCAACATCGCGCGTTTTGTTTTCAGGAGCGAGCCGCGTGTTGCAGAATTTCGCGGTGATAGAGGTCGAGGGTTTTTTCTTCTTCGCCGGACATCAGGTAGATGTTGAACTGGGTGACGCCGACGGCGGCCAGGGCGGCCAGTTTTTTGCGGTGAGCGCTGGCGGGGCCGATGATGCAGAAGCGGTCGACGATTTCGTCGGTGACGAAACTGGCGTTGTCGGAGCCTACTTCGGCGTGGTGGAGGTAGTTGTAGCCGGGGCGATTGCGGATGAAAGAGGTTAGGGAGGCGGGAAGTTCTTCGGGTTTGTAGCGGGAGACGAGATCGACGACGTGATTGGAGACCAGAGCGGGGAACCAGCGGACGTGTTCGCGTGCGGTTTTCAGGTCGTCGGAGACCCAGACGGGGGCGGCGGACATGACTGCGATCTTGGCGGGATTGCGGCCGGCTTCGCGGGCGCCTTCGCGGACGAAACCCATGCACCAGGCGATCAGGTCGGGATCGGCGAATTGCAGGATTACGCCGTCGCCGATTCTTCCGGCGGTGCGGAGGGCTTTGGGGCCGTAGCCGGCGACCCAGACGCGGGGGACGCCTGCGGTGGCCCATGGGAAGCGGGTGGGCACGCCTTCGTAGTCGACGGACTTTCCGGCGTTCAGAGCGCGGAAGGTGCGGACGAATTCTTCCAGATTCTCGATCGTGGTGGGCTTTTTGCCGAGGACGCGGCGGGAGCTGTCGCCGCGGCCGATGCCCATTTCCATGCGGCCTTGGGAGGCTAGATTCAGGGTGGCGAAAAGGCTGGAGGTTACGGTGACGTCGCGAACGGCGGGATTGGTGACGCAGGTGCCGATGTGCATTTTTTTGGTGTTGGCGGCGATCAGAGCCATCAGGGGGAAGGGTTCCATCCAGAGGACGTGGGAGTCGAATAGCCAGGTGTAGGAGAAGCCGGCGGATTCGGCTTGTTGGGCGAGGCGGAGGATGCGATCGATGGGCATGTCGGGTTTGAAGGTGATGGCGAAGTCCATTGGGAGCCTCCGAGGCACGGACATTTAACTTCAATTTGTGATGGGTGACTAGTGATTGGTGACTAGTGATTAGTGACTAGGGGCATTTCGAACGGCCGCCCTAAAAGGACGGCCTCTACATTGTCGGTCTGGCGGCGATTTGCCGTGCCAGGACAAAGTAAAGGACGAAGCTGACGAAGAAGCCGACGAACCAGGCGTAGTTGTATAGGACGCGGAGGGGCGGCACGATGAGGCCGACGAAGGCTATGGCCGCTCCGGCGGCTAGTGCGGCCAGGGCTTGCCAGTGGAAGCCGCTCGAGTATTCGTATTGGCCGTTGCGGCGGTAGAGGTCGTCGACGGTGAGATGTTTTTTGCGGATTAGGAAATAGTCGCAGATCAGGACGCCGGCTATAGGTCCGAGAAAGCCGGAATAGCCGACGAGCCAGACAAAAATGTAGCTGCCATAGCTGGACATGATTTTCCAGGGTTGCATGGCGACGCCGAGGAAACAGGTGATGAGGCCGCCGGTGCGGAAACTGATGCGGCGGGGGGAAAGATTGGAGAAATCGTTGGCGGGGGAGACGACGTTGGCGGCTACGTTGACGTTGAGGGTGGCGATGAGGAGCGCGATCATCGCGAGGACTACGGCCCAGGGATTGCCGAGGCGGGAGAGAACAGCGACGGGATCCCAGAGAGCTTCGCCGAAGATGATGATGGTGGCGGAAGTTACGGCGATGCCGATGAAAGAGTAAAAAGTCATGGTGGCGGGAAGGCCGAGAGCTTGGCCGAGGATTTGGTCGCGCTGGCTGCGGGCGTAACGCGTGAAGTCGGGGATGTTGAGCGAGACGGTGGCCCAGAAGCCGACTACGCCGGTGAGCGATGGGATGAAGAAGCGGAAGAATTCGGGGAAGGATTGAAATTTGGATGGAGTGGCGAGCATGGGGCCGAAGCCGCCGGCTTTGTTGCGCGCCCAGAGGAGTAAGGCTAGGCCGATTAGAAGAAGGAACGGAGCGGAGATGCCTTGCAGGAAGCGGATGGTTTCGATGCCGCGGAGAATTACGGCGACGTTGAGGAGCCAGAAGAAGAGGAAGCAGGCGGCGGGGCCTTGCGCGAAGTGCTGCCAGCTGGGGATGAGGGCGATGAGCATGGCGTTGATGGCTTCGCCGCCGATCCAGGTTTGAATGCCGAACCAGCCGCAGGCTACCAGGGCGCGGAGGATGGCTGGGACGTTGGCGCCGAGGACGCCGAACGAGGCGCGGGCGAAAATGGGGAAGGGAATGCCGTATTGCGCGCCGGCGTGGGCGTTGAGGATCATGGGGATAAGGACGAGAACGTTGCCGAGGAAAACGGTGAAGAGCGCTTGCTTCCAGTTCATGCCGCCGGCGATCATGCCGCTGGCGAGGAGGTAGGTGGGGATATTGACGCTCATGGAGATCCACAGGGCGGCGTAGCTGTAGGTGGTCCAGGTGCGGCGGGCTGGCTCGACGGGGGCTAGGTCGCGGTTGTAGAGCGAGCTTTCGCGGATGGTGTCGGCGGTGAGGGGAGCGATGTGAGATTCAGTCATTGAGGGCGTTTACCTTGAGGCTGGCCGGCCTTGTTTAAGAAAGCAGATTCCTCGCTACGCTCGGAATGACAACCGTTGCTGTGACGCGCGAAATCGGAGAAGTGAGACACGGCTAATCGGCGGAGGCGGATTTTTCTGCGGAGCGGGTGCGGGTGATTTCGCCGTAGGATTCGGGGCGGCGGTCACGGAAGAATTGCCAGGTGTCGCGGACTTGCTGGATTTCGTCGAGATTGAGGTCGGCGGTGAGGAGTTCGTCTTTGTCGCGGCTGGCTTGCGCTACTATTTTTCCGCGCGGATCGCAGAAATAACTTTTGCCGTAGAATTCGCCGATTTTCCAGGGCGCTTCGGTGCCTACGCGATTGATGGCGGCGACGAAGTATTGATTGGCTACGGCGTGGGCGGGCTGCTCGAGTTCCCAGAGATATTCGGAGAGGCCGGCTACGGTGGCGGAGGGGTTGTAGACGATTTCGGCGCCGTTGAGGCCGAGGCAGCGGGCGCCTTCGGGGAAATGGCGGTCGTAGCAGATGTAGACGCCGACGCGCGCGAAGCGAGTTTCGAAAACGGGATAGCCGGCGTTGCCGGGAGTGAAATAAAACTTTTCCCAGAAACCCGGATGACAATGTGGGATGTGGTGCTTGCGATATTTACCGAGGTAGCGGCCGTCGGCGTCGATGACCGCCGCGGTGTTGTAGTACAGGCCGGTCATTTCGACTTCGTAGATGGGGACGACGAGGACCATCTGGTGTTTTTTGGCGAGCTTTTGCATGAGCGTGATGGTGGGACCGTCGGGAATGCGCTCGGTGAGTTCGTACCAGCGGGTTTGCTGCTCGGCGCAGAAATAGGGGCCGTAGAAGAGTTCCTGAAGGCCCAGGACTTGCACTTTTTTCTTGGCGGCGGAGGCGATGAGGTCTTCGTGCTTGGCGATCATCTTTTGCTTGATTTGCGCGAGGGTGTATTTTTCGGGAGACCATTCACACTTTGCTTGAATGAGACCGCAGCGTACCATGCGTGGCATTTGCCACCTCCCGGTTTAGCAGCGAGAGTTTACTCCGGCGGGGAAATGCGCTCAAGGATGGAACGACTGATTGGCTGCAGACGCGCAGAAGAGGGCACGATGTATCGTGCCCCTACGGCTGCGCGGGCTGGTACTGGCGGCATCCGGCTGATTCGGAAGGGAATGTTACAATGCTTTGCCCGGTTGTATCCTGCTGGAGCGGTTGTGAATCTAATGGCCTGGTGAACGAATGAATGATGTTGTCATTATCGGTAGTGGCTGTGCGGGGCTGACGGCGGCGATTTATACGGCGCGGGCGAATCTGAAGCCGATTGTGCTGGATGGACACGAACCGGGCGGGCAGCTTTCGCTGACCACGCACGTGGAGAATTATCCGGGCTTTCCCGATGGGATCATGGGCCCGGAACTGATCGAGAACATGCGCAAGCAAGCGCAGAAATTTGGCGCGGAATTCAAAGCGGGCGCGGTGACGGAAGTGGATTTGCGCGAGCGGCCGTTCAAGATCACCGCGGGCAAGGAAACGTACGAAGCGAATTCGCTAATTGTGGCGGCGGGGGCTTCGGCGCGGCTGCTGGGATTGAAGGGCGAGAAGGAATTGATTGGGCGCGGGCTGTCTACCTGCGCGACGTGCGACGGATATTTTTTCCGCGGGAAACCGATTGCGGTGGTGGGCGGGGGCGATTCGGCGATGGAAGAAGCTAACTTTTTGTCGCGGTACGCGAGCCGGGTGTATTTGATTCACCGGCGGAAGGAGTTTCGCGCGTCGAAGATCATGATCGATCGCGTGAAAGCTAACGAGAAAGTGGAATTTGTAACGCCGGCGGTGGTGGAGGAGATTCTTTCGCCGGAAGGTGTGGTGACGGGCGTGCGCGTGCGCAATCCTGAGGGGCCGGAGACGCGGGAGATTCCGGTGGAGGGAATTTTTGTGGCCATTGGGCACGATCCGAACACGACGGTGTTCAAAGGCAAGCTGGAGACGGATGAGAACGGCTACCTGATCGCGAAGCACGGCAGCTTGACGGCGGTGCCGGGCGTGTTTATCGCGGGCGATGTGCAGGATCACCGGTACCGGCAGGCGGTGACGGCGGCGGGCTCCGGATGCATGGCGGCGCTGGATGCCGAGAAGTTCCTCGAAGAGCACAAGGGCTAGGCGGTCGGTTTGCACACGGGCATAATCTAGTCTCCATGCTACGCGCGACTCTGCTCAAGCTGTCCGAAAGCAAAGGCTTCGCAAATTTCGTAATTTCCAACGCCAAGACGCGGCGGATGGCGCATCGCTTCGTGGCCGGCGAGACGCTGGACGAGGCGATCGCCGCTGCACGCGCTTGCAACGACGCGGGAATGCTGGCGAGCCTGGACTATCTGGGCGAAAACGTGGCCACGACTGCGGATGCGCAGAAAGCGCGCGACGCGTATCTGGAGATTTTCGAGCGCATCTCGACGGAAAAGCTGCACGCCAACGTTTCCTGCAAGCTGACGCAACTGGGGCTGGACCTGAGCGTGGAGTTCTGCGAGGGGTTGCTGCTTTCGATCGCGGAGCGCGCGGTGGGGTACGACAACTTTTTGCGCGTGGATATGGAAGGATCGGTGTACACGCAACGCACGATTGAACTGGTGAAGCGGGTGCGCTCGCGGAATCCGGCGGTGGGCACGGTGATTCAGTCGTACTTGTACCGCAGCGAAGCGGATGTGCAGGACTTGCTGGCGTACGGCTGCCGGTTCCGGCTGTGCAAGGGCGCGTACAAGGAATCAGCCGACGTGGCGTTTCCGCGCAAAGCGGATGTGGACGCCCACTACGTGAAGCTGATGCAGATGCTGCTGTCGAGCGGGTTTTATCATGGGATTGCGACGCACGATCCGAAGATGATCGGAGCAACGATCCGGTTCGCGGCAGCAAAACAGATTTCGAAGGATGATTTCGAGTTTCAGATGCTCTATGGCGTGCGGACGGATTTGCAGAACCGGCTGGTGCGGGACGGGTATCGCGTGCGGATTTATATTCCGTACGGGCGGGACTGGTTTCCGTACTTTATGCGGCGGCTGGCGGAACGGCCGGCGAACGTAGCGTTTTTCCTGAAGAATTTCCTGCGGTAGATCAATACAGAATCGATCGCGACGAACCGAAAGCGGCCATGGCAAGCTCTGGCCGCGGCGCGCCCCGTATTTGGGAAACCGCTAGAGCTTGCGCGAGATGGTGACGCCGTCCCGGAGCGGCAGGAGCACGGCGTAGAGTTCCTTCGAAGCGTAAGTGAGGCGGTTGAATTCCTGAACGCCGAGAGTGTGCTTGTCGCCGAGGGCGGCGGGGCGTGCGGCGCGGCCGGACCACAGGGTGTTGTCGGTGATCAAGAGGCCGCCGCGCTTGAGCTTGGGCAGAGCTGCTTTGAGCGCGTCCGGGTATTGATGTTTGTCGACATCGTTGAAGATGAGATCAAACCTTCCGGGCGTTTTCCCGACTAATTCCAGCGCGTTACCGACTTGAATGCGAACGCGTTTCGCGACTCCGGCACGGCGAAAATATTCGCTTGCACGTTCGGCGTTTTTCGGGTCGCCGTCGGTGTAGAAGATTTGCGCTTTGGGGCCGGCAGCTCGCGCGAGCCAGATGGTGGAGTAGCCGATGGCCGAGCCCATTTCAAAGATACGTTTTGCGCCCGAAATTTGCACCAGGAGTGTCAGCAAGCGCGCGACCGCCGGGCCGATGATCGGCGTGTCATGCCGCGCAGCGTACTCTTCCATCTCTCCAATAACGGAGTCGCGAGGCGGCAACAGTTCGTAGAGATAGTCTTCGACGTCTTCCTGAATGTAACCGCTGCGCAGATTCTTTGTGAGATTCACAGGTGTTCTCCTGGGTGCATCTCGTAGACCGTCCGCGCTTAGTGTGTTTGTGTCGCGGACTCGTCGCGAAAGTCATGGAGCGCGATTATTTTTCGAGCAGCGTGCGAATCGCGGCTTCGTAGGTTTCGCGCGTGCCTTCGCCGAGCAGGTGTCCGATCTGGCGGCCGTCCCTGGCGTAGAAGAAAGAGGCGGGGATCGCCCCATTCCAGCCCGGCAGCACGGACTGGATGAAAGCAGCCTCTTCGCCTTCTTTTTTCCGGCGGTTGGGGAAGACGGGCTTGTACCGTGCGATGAAGCGGCGCATCAGAATCAAATCGCCGTCCTGGTCGAGACTGATGCCGACAACGTTGAGCCCTTGCGGGGCGTATTGCTTGGCGAGTTCGTTGAGCATGGGATATTCATCGCGGCAAGGCTCGCACCAGGTGGCCCAGAAGGTGACCAGCAGCGGCTTGCCGTGATATTGCTCGAGCAGCTTTTGGAAGCCCGGCGCGTCGATCAACTCGGGGTCAGGTACGGCTTTGGCCGCGGGTTTCGCGTGCGCCGTCGTTTGCGGCGAAGCGGCCTGCGGCGCGGCGAAGCCAGTGGTAGACGCGAAAAGAAGAAATGCTGCGAGTCCGGTTCTCATGCTTTGCCCTCTCCCCTATTTTAGCTGCACGGGCGGAAGTTGAGAAACCCATTCGCGCCGCGTACAATTCATTAGACGACGCTTGTTGGCCAAAGCTGCGGCGTGGTATAAGGAAAATTTTGCCGGTGCAGGTGATTCCGCTCAGCGCGGCGGCCGGCCTGTGGTCTCGAAAAAAGGAGAGGTTGAATGGCTTACGTAATCGCCGAGCCGTGCATCGGCACCAAAGACACCGCGTGCGTGGACGTTTGCCCGGTGGACTGCATCCACCCGCGCAAGGACGAGCCGGGCTTTGAGAGCGAAACGCAGCTGTACATCAATCCGACGGAATGCATCGATTGCGGCGCTTGCGTGCCGGTCTGCCCGGTGACGGCGATTTTTGCGCTGGAGGATTTGCCGGAGAAGTGGTCGAGCTTTACTCCGGTAAACTCGAATTGGTACGTCAAGAAGTAGGCGGCGCGGAAGACTACGAGGATTTTGCAGGAAACGGCGTGCTCTGGCGCGCCGTTTTTATTTGCGGCGGGGTTTAGGCGGCTCAGGCATCGAGCTGCGCGAGTTGCCGGGGGCGTTCGCCGCGCTGCAAAGTGCGCTTTTTGATTTCTTCGAAGGAAGTGGCAAACAGAATCTTTTCCACGGCGTACTGCACATCCCGCCAGACCTGCTTGAGGCCGCAGCTCGGCCCTTCGGCGCACACCGAGCCCAGGCGCGTCTCGGCGTGCGTGCAGCTTGATTCGGCGAATGCGCCATCGACCAGGCGGAGGACGTCGCCGATGGAGATTTGTTCGGGGGAGCGCGCCATCGTATAGCCGCCGTGCACGCCGCGGCGGCTATCGAGGATGCCGCCGCGCTTCAGCTCCAGCAGGATTTGCTCGAGATATTTCAGGGGAATATGATGGCGCTCCGCGATGTCATGAATAGCGACAACTTCGGGATACTGCATCGCGAGATGCAACACTGCCTGCGTGGCGTACTCGCCTCTTGCGGTGACTCGCATGTTAAATTAATCCGTAGCTAGCGTTTCACAAGCGCAATGCGGGTGTCAATCGTACCCGGCCCCTCGCCCTGCGCATCTTATTTGTGCATCTTGCGATTTAGGCGCAGGAATGCAACGTCGGCGAAAAGAAAGCTCCGGGCGCACGGTATGATGTGTGCCTAGAGAAACTGTCCCCCAATGCCCCAGAATTTCCATCTCGTTCTGCTGATCCACGCGCACCAGCCGTGCGGAAATTTTGGCAATGTTTTCGAGAAATCGTACGAAACGTGTTACCTGCCGTTTCTCGAGCTGCTGGAAAAATACCCGTCGATTCACATGGGTCTGCACTACTCCGGGCCGCTGCTGAGCTGGATCGGCGAGAACCGGCCCAAGTATTTCCCGCTGCTCAAGACGCTCGTGGACCGCGGCCAGGTGGAACTGGTCGGCGGCGGGTTCTACGAGCCAATCCTGATTTCGATTCCGCCGCAGGATCAGCACGAACAAATCACGCGCCTGGGCGCTTATCTCGAGCAGCACTTCGGCAAGCGTCCTTCGGGAGCGTGGCTGGCGGAGCGCGTGTGGGAGCCGCAGTTGCCTGCCATCCTGGCGGAAGCGGGCGCTGAGTACACGCTGGTTGACGACATTCATTTTCTTTCCGCCGGCTTCGAGCCGGAGGAGCTTTTCGGTTCGTACATCGCGGAGGATCGCGGCCACACGGTGCGCCTCTATCCAGGGCAGAAGAGCCTGCGCTACCTCATTCCGTTCGGCGGCGTCGCGGACGTCGTGAAATATCTGCGAGATTCGGCGGGCGCGCATCCTGGCGGCGCCGCGGCCATGGGCGACGACATGGAAAAGTTCGGCGTGTGGCCCGGCACCGCCGAGCATTGCTTCAAAGACGGCTGGCTGAAGAAGTTCTTTGCCGCGCTGGAAGAGAATGCCGAGTGGTTGACCGTTTCGACGCCGGCCGAATATCTTGCCGCCAACCCTTCGCTCGGGCGCGCCGATCTGCCGACCGCGTCGTACACGGAAATGATGGAATGGTCGCTGCCGACGCGGGTGCGCCAGCGCTACACCGCCGTCGAGAAAGAGTTCCAGCAGCGCCCGGAGATTCTATCGTTTCTGCGCGGCGGCTCCTGGCGCGGCTTCTTCCGCAAATATTCCGAGTCCAATTTGCTGCACAAGAAAATGCTGCGCACTTCGGCGCGCCTGGCGGCCACTCCGGCGCGGCGCAGCGATCCGGTGTCGCTTGCGGAGCTTGCGCAAGCGCGCGATTTGCTGTATCGCGCGCAGTGCAACGACGCTTACTGGCATGGAATCTTCGGCGGGCTGTACGCGCCGCATCTTCGCACGGATCTGTGGCGCAACCTGATTCGCGCGGAAGCGCTCGCCGACCGGCATACGCCTGGCGCTCTCGATGCCCGCGTGGAATCCACGGACTTCGATGCCGATGGCGCGGCGGAGCTTCTGTTTACCGCGCCGGAATATCAGGCCCTGCTCAAACCTTCCGATGGGGGCACGCTAGCGTTTCTGGATTTTCGTCCCATGGCGGCCACGCTGATCAATTCCATTGCGCGGCGTCCCGAGGCGTACCACACGCGGCTGCGCGAAGCCGCGGCCAAACCAGTGGATGGCCAAGTGGTCACCATTCACGAGCAAACGCGCGTCAAGGAACCGGGCCTCGAGCGCTTCCTGCGTTACGACCGCTGGCCGCGCCACGCCTTTCGCGCTTTGCTGTTCGAACCGGAGCGCACGCACGCCGACTATCAGAATCTCGAGCTGCGCGAAGACGCGAGCTTCGCCGCAGGCGTTTTTACCGTCAGGCTCAGCGCCCCGCACGATGCCGAACTCGTCCGGCGAGGCTCCGTCGCGTTCGGCGGCGCCGCGAGCGCCACACCGGAGAGCATGGCCCCGGACACGCTGACGCTCACCAAGCGCTTCTCCTTCGGCCCAGCGCCTCGCGGCATCGAAGTCGCCTGCGAAATCAGCGTGCGCCTGGCCGAACCGCTGTCGCGGCCGCTGGTCATCGGCGTCGAATCGGTCATCAATCTGCTCGCGCCGTCGGAGCCGGACCGTTTCTTCGAGACCTCCAGCGGGCCGGAGAATCTGCGCTTCAGCGGCGTGCTTCCGGGTCCCATGCTGAAAATGGAAGATGGCTGGCAGCGCGTGCGCGTCGCGCTGCACGCTCCCTTCGCGGAAGAATTCTGGATTGCGCCGATCGAAACCGTCTCTGAATCCGAGGAAGGATTCGAGCGCGTCTACCAAGGCTCGCAGATTTTGGCGGTCTGGCGGCCTGCGCTGACCGAGCACAAGTCGTGGTCCGGGCGCCTGATGTGGCGCATCGAAGCGTTCTGAGCGGCGCTGCGGCTGGCTCTTCTAGAGACGCGCCTCTTTCCCACGGATTATTCGGTCACAAACAAATTTTGCGCGAACGGCCACTCCCGGTCGATCCACTGGCCCTCGCAGCGAAAGCCGGTGCGCCGCGCCATTTCGATCACTTCTTGCGGCCCGTACTTGTGGGAGCTCTCCGTCCAGATGGTTTCTCCTTCATCGAGCATCACGCGCAAACCAGCGGCGGGGATCTCTACGCGCTGGCGTTCCATCGACACTAAATGCATCTCGATGCGCCGCTCGGCGGCATTCCACCGCGCTTCATGCCGGAACGCGGACAAATCGAAATCGCCGCCGAGTTCCCGGTTGATGCGCGCCAGCAAATTCAAATTGAAGGCACGCGTAACTCCCGCGGGATCGTCGTAAGCGAGCAGTTGCACGGCCACATCTTTCACCAGGTCCGTCCCCAGCAGCAGCGCATCGCCCTCTTTCAAAATCGCGCGCACTTCCGAAAGAAACTTTTCTCCGGCGCTGCGGTCGAAATTGCCGATGGTGCTGCCGAGAAACAACACCAGTAGACGATCTTCCTTCTCGCGCGCTTCCGCCACCGCTCGCAGACCTTCCAGGTATGGCTGCTCGTATCCGACGATGCTGACCATGTCGATCTGGCCAAGCTCTTTCTCGCACGCTTCGAGCGCCGAAGGCGAAATCTCGATGGGGTAGTAATACGTGCGGCGGCGCCGGGACAGCGCTTCCAGAATCCAGCGTGTTTTCTTGCCGCTGCCGCTGCCCAACTCCGCCACATGGAAGGGCGCAGGCAGCATCGAGACGATCTCCTCGGCGTGGCGCTTCAGCAGCCGCGCGTCCGCACGCGTCAACCCGTACTCCGGCAGCACGCAAATGGTCTCAAAGAGCGCGGATCCCACTTCATCGTAGAGGTACTTCGACGGCAGCTCCCGTTGTCCGGGCTTCGTCAGGGATTCGCGCACGTCCGCGGCGAATTCAGACACGTACCGCGCGGAAAGGGAAGTGGTCGGCATGTTGGCTCCCGGGCGTGGGTTCGTTGCGCAACCGCAGTGCGGCTGCTTAGTCCTCGACGCAACGGAATGTTGCGTAGACGTACGGATAATGCGGCTGGAACCAGTTGCGGAACGACCGGCGAAGCATGCAAGCGGCGGTTCGCGGCGATCCACCTTTCATCACGTAATGCTTGCCATCAAAAAAATCCGCCGAATAGCCTGGATAGAAAGGCATCGGCGTAAAACCCTCGAAGGGCGCGAATGGTGTGCGCGTCCATTCCCATCCGTTGCCCGTCAAATCGTGCACGCCGAAAGCGCTGGCGCCTGCCGGATGCACTCCCACCGGGCACGGATCCCATTGGTGAAAATCAAAGTTACCGTGGCGCTCGCCCGGCGCTTCGTCTCCCCACGGGTACGCGCGTTCGCGGCCCCCGCCGGGCGTTCCGAAGGCTGCCCGGTGAAATTGCGGCTCGGTCGGCAGCTTTCGCCCGAGCCACTTGGCGTAGGCGGTGGCCTCCGCATGGCTCACGTAGGCCGGCCACGCCGGAGGCAAACGCACTTCGCGGAACATCGCGCGATACATCCACAAATTGCCGGCTTGCCGCCAAAACGCGGGATGCTCGATGCCTTCCCGCTGTTTCCAGGCCCACGCTTCGGCGTCCCAGAGCGAGCGGTGTTGATAGCCGCCCGCCTGAATAAAGCGCAGAAAATCGCCGTTGGTTACGTTGCAATTGTCAATCGCGAATTTGTCGACAGCCACCTTCTGAGCGCCGAGCTCATTGTCCCAGCCAAAGTCGTCGCTATGGCCTCGCGCCAGCCCGAGCGTTGCGTTGCCCGCCGGAATCTCCACCAGATGCGACTTCACGCGCGGCGCTTGCCATTCCACCGGCTCGGGTCCCGGCATCTTCATATCGAGCGGAAGGCGGTGCAGCATGTACGCCAGCGTTTCCGCGTGCATCATGCGGTGCTCGATGGCCACTTCCAGCATGGTGTTCAGCTGCGGATGGCCTTCCGCGGGCGCGGCCAGGGCTCGTTCGATGGCCCGATCCAGTTCGTCCCGCAACCGGGTCACGTAACGCTCGACATCCCGGCGCTCCGGCCAGTCCGCGGGCGTATCGCTAGGCAAGCCGCCGTCCACCGGGTCGATGCCGAAGGAGAAAAGCTGATCGAATTGCCGTTGAAACGGTTTTAGACCGAAGGCGCGCTCGGCCAGCAGATTCCAGTCGAAGGCCTCAACGTGGCCAACGTAGAAAATAATCCGGTGGCGCTCGCGGATGGGCCGCTCGTACAGCGCATCTTCGCGAACCATGCGAAAGATCTCATCGGTGCGTGTGCGTGCTTCGAGGAGGCGAGCGTGGATATCCTGGCGGATGCGAACGGCGCTGGCAACGGCTCCCATGGCGTTTTCCCCTTCCTTTGGATGCGTTGTGCGAGTGAAGGATGCGCCAAAAAACTCGGCGGGGCTGGTCGACCAC
This sequence comes from Candidatus Dormiibacterota bacterium, assembly GCA_035601655.1. Lineage (GTDB taxonomy): Bacteria > Acidobacteriota > Terriglobia > Acidiferrales > UBA7541 > Acidiferrum. The sequence goes on along the minus strand of DATNNV010000054.1, from coordinate 8,619 downwards.
TAAATACCGTATGATGGTCTCTCCGGGCTCCACGCATGTCAATCGAAATGAATGCGAAAATACGGGGAAATCCCGCGGCAATTGGCTTTTCCGCGGTTTCGTATTACAGCAACGATATTGCGCACCGCGGAATTCTCAAAAATGTCTCACTCGAGGTGCATGCCGGCGAGACTCTGGTGCTTCTGGGCCGCAGCGGGAGCGGAAAAACCACGCTGCTGCGTTTGGTCAACCGATTGCTCCTCCCCTCGGGCGGCCAGGTTGTCGTCTCGGGCCGGCCCACTTCCGAGTGGGACGCCATCCAGCTGCGGCGCGGCATCGGCTACGTCATTCAAGAAGCCGGCTTGTTTCCGCACTTCACCGTTGCGGAAAATATCGCGCTGGTCCCGGGGTTGCTCCTCTGGCCCGGGGACCGCGTCGCCGCGCGCGTCACCGAAATGCTGCGGCTCGTCAGCCTCGATCCGCAGGAATTCGGCGGCCGGTTGCCTCGCGAGCTTTCCGGCGGTCAGCGCCAGCGCGTTGGCGTGGCGCGCGCTCTTGCCGCCGATCCGCCGATTCTCCTGATGGATGAGCCGTTTGGTGCGCTGGACCCGGTCACACGCGCTGAATTGCAGCGTGAATTCAGTGCCTTGGCTCGACGTCTCGGCAAAACCATCGTTTTCGTCACCCACGATTTGCGCGAGGCGCTGCTCCTCGCGTCACGAATCGTTTTGTTGGAATCCGGCCAGATCGTCGCGGCCGCGGCTCCCCAGGAATTTCTCCGCATCGATCATCCGGAGGTCCGTGCTTTCGTCGCTTCGCTTTCCCCTGTACCGGGTGCGCCGTCATGAGCCCGCTGCGCTTCTTTCTCGCGCATCGGTCGGAGATTCTCGGCGCCACGCTCGAGCACATGACCCTCGTGCTCATTGCCATGCTCATCGCCATTGCCATTGCTGTTCCGCTCGGCATGTTCATCGTTCGCCGTCCCGGACTGCGCACCGTCGCGCTCGCGCTCGCCAGCATTTTCCAGACCATTCCGAGCCTTGCGCTCTTCGGCTTCCTGATCCCGATTCCGTTTCTCGGAGGCATCGGCAAGCGCACCGCTATCGTCGCACTTGTGCTCTACGCCCTTCTGCCCATCCTGCGCAACACCTACGTTGGCCTCACTGGCATCGATCCGGCCGTCCTCGAAGCCGCTGAAGCGATGGGCATGACGCCGTCCCAAATCCTCTTGCGCGTGCGCCTGCCCCTCGCCATGGCCGTCATCCTCGCGGGCATTCGCACCGCCACCGTGATCACCATCGGCGTTGCCACCATCGCCGCAGCCATCGGTGCGGGCGGCCTCGGCACTTTCATCTTTCGCGGCGTCGCCATGGTCAGCGACGCCGTCATCCTCGCCGGCGCCATCCCCGCCGCCGCTCTCGCTCTGCTCGCCGACGGCCTCCTCGCCCTGCTCGAACGCCGCCTGCGCATCACCTAGCCGGTCTTCTTTTCAATCCTGTTCTCTACCCCCTCGTTTTCTCTGTGTTCTCTGTGCTCCCGTCTTTGCGCTATCCTTTTTCTTCCGTCTTCTTCTTTCTCCTCCGCCGTGAGACATTCGATAGCCGATGCGCCGCGTCCTCTACTTCTCTTGCCTCCTCAACATTCTCTACTTCCTGTCCGCATGCCGCCCGCCCTCACAAACCATTACCATCGGCTCGAAATTCTTCACCGAGCAAGTCATCCTCGCCGAACTCCTCGCGCAGCACATCGAAGCCCGCACCGGGCTCCACGTCATTCGCAAATCCAATCTCGGCGGCACTCTTCTCTGCCACAAAGCGCTTCTTTCCGGCGATCTCGATCTTTATGTGGAATACACCGGCACCGCTTTGACCGCAGTTCTCAGCGAATCCCCCGGCGCCGACAGCTCATCGATAATCTACAATCGCGTGAAGCAAGGCTACGGCGCTCGCTTTCCGCTCGAAGTCACCGAGCCGCTCGGCTTCGAGAATACCTTCGCAATGGTCGTGCGCGGCGCCGACGCCCGCCAGTATCACCTCGGCACCATCTCCGACATCATCCCGTTCGCTCCGCATTGGCGCGCCGGCTTTGGCTTCGAGTTCCTCGAGCGCCCCGACGGCTATCAAGGTTGGAGCCAGCGCTACGGCCTGCACTTTGCAGCGCGGCCCAGCGTCATGGATCTCGGCCTCATCTACCGCGCGCTCGTCGACAAAAAAGTAGACGTCGTCGCCGGCAACTCCACCGACGGTCTCATCGCCGCACTCGACCTCGTTCCTCTCGCCGACGATCGCCACTATTTCCCGCCCTACGACGCCGTCCCCATCGTCCGGCGGGACACCCTCGCCAAATTCCCGCAACTGCGAGCCGCACTCGTCGATCTCGCCGGCAAAGTCTCCGCCGACGATATGCGCCGCCTCAACGCCGCCGTCGACGCAGATCAGCGCGACCCGGCCGCCGTCGTCCGCGAATTCCGTTCTGTTCGAGGGTTATAGTGCGAGGTTTGTAAGGCGAAAACAGTCCGCTTTAGCGAACCCACTCGGAGGGTACACCGGCTTTGCGTCCTTGTTCCTCCAACTCATCGAGCGCCTGTTCCAGTTTCTTTTTTTTGTCTTCCAATTTTTGCACGCGCGCGTTCTTGTCGTCGATATAAATCACGTTTTCCTTCAGACCCTTCTGCGGATCGAACCCCGAAGCGCCGTTCTTCTTGATGTCTTCCTTTAACGCCTTGATCTGCTCGTCGGTAGCGTCCATCTGTGCATGAATCTGCTGCGTTCGGCCCCGCCATTCCTGTTCGTTATTCTTGTCTCCAGCGCCACCCGCTCTGTCGCCTGCAACTTCCGTGGCATTGCCGTCGCCGCCGGACGTTCGCGCCGGCACGCTGCCATCGCCAACCACGGAGACGCCGCCCTTCATTCCAGCGAGATCCTCCTCGCCGTAAACTTTCTTCTCGGCCTTGGCTTTTTTCGCTTTGGATTTGCGCGCCGCATCCGCGACGGACTCCGTCTGCGCCGGTTCCGCCGGCATAGCTTGCGATGTACTCTGGCTTGAGGTTTGCTGCGGCGGCTTCTGATCTTTCTTCTGATCCGCCTGCTGATCCTGCGATTGCCCGAACGCCGCGCCCGCGAGCCCCAGCAGCAACAGCAGCAGAAAAATCCCGTCGACGATCAGGCCGCGCTTCAATTCCGCCGCGCTCTGCGTCGCAAAACTCTCTCCGCCAAACAGGAATCTTGGCAGCGCATCCATTCGATGAGGATCGTTCATGCCGGACCTCGCTTCTTGCCATCGTAGGTCCGGCAAACCTCCGCCACAATAAAAAGCTCAGTAAGGTTTCAGCCTGTGTACTGTACGTCCGGCCAGCCTCGTTGCGAGCGTCGCGCGCTGCGTCTACGCACGCGCCATCGCCGCGCGCTTCTGCGCCACGGCCCATTCTTCGTACGGTCCCTTGAAGTCTTCGATTTTGCCGTCGTGAAAATGCCAGATGCGCGTGGCCACTTCATCGATCACGTCGTGATCGTGCGTCACCAGCAGCACCGTGCCTTCATATTTTTGCAGCGCGATGTTCAGCGCGTTGATCGACTCCAAATCGAGGTGGTTCGTCGGCTCGTCCAGCATCAGCACATTCGGCTTCTGCAGCATCAGCCGGCAGAACAGCAACCTCGCCGTCTCCCCGCCGGAAAGCGCCCGGGTCGGCTTGGTGGCGTCTTCTCCGCTGAAGAGCATTCGCCCCAGCAAGCCGCGCAGTTCTTCCTGCGAAGCCGACGGGTCAAATTGCCACAGCCACTCGATCGCCGGCGTATTGCTTCTCTCCATCGAGTCCGTATGATCCTGTGCAAAATAGCCCACCGCCACTTCGTGTCCCCAGCGCACCGTCCCGCCGTCCACGCCAAAGTGCCGCTCCGATTCATCAATGAATCCCGGCGCATTTCGCACCAGCGATTTCAGCAGCGTGGTCTTGCCCATGCCGTTCCGGCCCATCAACGCAATCTTTTCTCCGCGATCCAGATTCGCGGTGAAGCCGTTGATCACTTTCAAATCGCCATACGACTTCCGCACCGACTTGAACTCCAGCGGATGCCGCCCCGAAGGCTTTTTCATGTCAAAGCGAATGTACGGGCGTTGAATATTGCTGCGCGCCAACTCCGTAGTCTGCAGCCGCTCCACTTCTTTCTTGCGCGAAGTCGCTTGCGCCGACCGCGTGCCGGCCGAGAACCGCGCGATAAAATCCTGCAATTGCGCGATCTTTTTCTCGCGCTGCGCATTTTCCGATTCGATCCGCGAACGCACCGACGTCTTCGCCATCACCATCTCGTCGTATCCGCCCACGTACTGAATGATCGTTTCGTAGTCGATATCCGCCGTATGCGTGCACACCGTATTCAAGAAATGCCGGTCGTGCGAAATCACGATCAGCACGCCTTCGTATTCTTCCAAATAATCCTGCAGCCAGTGTACGGAATCCAAGTCCAGGTTGTTGGTAGGCTCGTCCAGCAGCAGCGCCGCCGGATTGCCGAAGAGCGCCTGCGCCAACAGCACGCGCACTTTCTGCCCGCCTTGCAGCTCTTTCATCTTCCGTTCGTGCAAAGCAGCAGGCACATCTAAGCCATCCAGCAGCACGCCCGCATCCGGCTCCGCCGTGTACCCGCCTTCTTCGCCAATGATTCCTTCGAGCTCGCCCAGCCGCATCCCGTCCGCGTCCGTCATTTGCTCGTGCGGCTTGGCCCACAGCGCTTCGCGCTCCTGCATCGCCGTCCACAGTGCCGTATTCCCCATGATCACCGTATCGATCACGCGAAACTCGTCAAACGCGAACTGGTCCTGCCGCAGCACGCCGCACTTCTTCGGCCGCGTCACGTTGCCCTTGGTCGGCTCCAGCTCTCCTGTCACAATCTTCATGAACGTGGACTTGCCCGCCCCGTTCGGCCCCGTCACCGCATACCGCCGCCCGGGCATAAAGCTGCATGTCACATCCTCAAACAACACCCGCGCCCCAAACCGCATAGATATGTTATTGACCGAAATCATAGCCCTCTATTGTACCAAGACATGCCGCGACCCGAAAATTCCGTGCTCCACCCGCAAATCGTAGGGGCGCAGCACTGCTGCGCCCCTGCTTGGCAAGGTCTCAAACTCGAGTACGTCCTTTTCTGAGTTGTCGTCCCAGCGCGCGAGGCCCCGCCGCTCAACGCCCCGCCAAAAACCTCGCAATATTCTCATTCAGAAATTTCGCATCCGCCGCATCCGGCGCCGCACCCGCAGGATGACCCCACAACGACGGAATCGGCATCAGCTTCACCGTCGGCATAAACTGCGCCTCATACCGCGCGTCCCCCACCGGAAAATACAAATCCGTCTCCGACGGCATATACAAAAACGGCGCCTTGATCGATTTCAACGCCTTCTCCACATCCCCGCCAAATCCCGGCGTAGTCCCCACGTCGTGCTTCTCCCAAGTCCGCATCTGCAAAATCAAATTATTCGCATCCGCCCCCGGAATAAAATTCTCTTTCAAGTCCTTCACAAAGCTTTCAAACGTAGTCCCCGGCTTGGCGCCTTCCCGCCACATTTCTTTCCGCCACCATTCCTGCGAAAACAGCCAGCCTTCCCATACCATCGCAAATGCTTCGATCCCCTTCTTCGGCTCCGTCTTGTACTCGCCACCTTGAAACGCATCATCCGCCGTAAGCGCAGCGATCTGCCCTTCGAGCCGCACGGTGCCGTGCTCGTAGTTTTTCGCCGTACCCGAAGTCGCCACCAGCCGGTCCGCAAACGTCGGATAACTCACCGCCCACTGAAACGCCTGCTGCGCCCCCATCGAAAAGCCGATCACCGCCCGCAAATGTGTAACCTTCAACTCCTCCGTCAGCAGCCGGTGCACCGCCTCCACGTTGTCGCGAATCGTCGTCACCGGAAACCGCGGCCCGTGAAACGGCTCCGGCGTATTGCTCGGCGAAGACGAATTCCCATTTCCAAACAATTCCGTGGCCACCAGAAACAATTTCGCCGGATCCAGCGCCTTGTCCGGCCCCATCAGCCACTCATACCCATGATGGTCGGCCATGTAATGCGAAGGCAGCAGCACCACGTTATCTTTCGCCGCGTTCAACTTCCCGTAAGTCCCGTACACCACCACCGCCCGCGGCAGCGTCACTCCGCTCTCCGTCTTGAAATTCTCGATCACAAACTCATGCCGCTCCGGCTTTTCCAGCGCATTCTTCGCCACCTCCTGCGCGCTAACCGCCCCTGCAGCAAACAACAGCACCAAAATAAGTCTCCTCATATCCAACAGTCCTCTCCGCAAATTGTGTGCGATTTTCTTCTTCGACCGGAACATTTATACGGCTTTCCGCAAACTGAAATGTACTCGCCGTTTCCGATGCCGGCCCGCCTGACTACCTTAGCGCCGTAGGCGCGTCACAAGTTAGCCCAGCGCGTAAGCGCTGGGTACGCAAGCGCAAGAACACCAAGCACCGTAGGTGCGACACAATTCGCGGCATCGGCAACTCCGTCGATCAACTCTGCAACGTCTAAATGTCCTCCGCCCGCACCACCGTCGCCTTCTCCAAATATCCGCACAATGCGTTCGCCAACTGCATCTGCCGCGGCGTCCGGCACTCCGGCTCAAACAATCGCGGACTCCCCACCACAATCACCGCCGTCTTGGCCCGCGAAGTCGCCACGTTCAACCGGTTCAGACTATACAAAAACTCCATCCCACGCGGCGCCTCTTCCGGCGACGAAGTCGTCAGCGAATAGATCACTACCGGCGCCTCTTGCCCCTGAAACTTGTCCACCGTTCCAATCCGCATCTTCGGCAGCCGCGTCTTCAAATCCGCAACCTGCGCGTTGTACGGCGCGACGACCAGAATCTCGTCGTCTTTCAGCGGGCGGCTGTTCCCCGCGCTGTAGAAGTATTTCACCTTCGGCTTCAGCAGCCCCTCCACAATCCGCGCCACGATCTCCACTTCCTCCGCCGAAGAATTCCGGTTGCCTTCATGCTCCGTCGGTACAAACCACAATCCCGCTCCGGCGATCCACGCATGCCCTTCGATCACCCGGCTGCGCGCCAGCGCATGGGAACGCAACTTCTCATCGTAGAAAAACTCCGAAGTGTATTCGCAAACCTTCGGATGCAGCCGCCACGTCTCCGGCAGCAAAAATCCCATATCCGCTGCGATCGTCTTTCGCCCATTCAATAAATGCTCCAGCGCCGATTTCTCCGCCCCATCCGGATGACTCCCCTTCGTCGGCCGCTCCAATTGCTGCGGATCGCCCAGCAACACCAATTTCTTCGCCGCCTGCGAAACCGCCAGCACGTCCGCCAGCGACATCTGCCCGGCTTCATCGATGAACAACACATCCACCACTTCAAAGGCCTTCTCCGGCGACCACAGCCACGATGTTCCCCCTACAACGTTCGCTGCGCCCGATTGCAATGCCTCCCAAGCCTCCTCGTTCTTCTCCTTCGCCACCGCCACGCCGTCGCTCTCCTCGCCCTCATTCTCGCGATGCAGGCAACACACTTCCTTTGCGTCCACGTCCACGTCATGCGCCGCTTCCACCACATCGTCCAGCAACTTGCGAATCACCTTATGACTCAACGCCGTGACGCCGATTTTCATTCCGCGTTTCACCAGCTCGCAGATCATTCGCGCGCCCGTGTACGTTTTTCCCGAACCCGGCGGACCCTGAATCGCAAACGCCGAATCGCCCAGAGCCAGCGCGATCCGGTTCGCCGTGTTCACCGCCGTCTCGCTCGCCAGTTGCTCCAATTTCTCGCCAGCCGCCAGCCGCGGCGGCCTGCGCAACAATAAATCTCGCCCCGCGCGATAACGTCCCGGCGCATCGATCCCGTTCTCCGCCACCCACGCGCCCATCCGGTACAACGAACCCGCCTGCGCGTCCGAATTCAGCGGCGCATCCCACATATAAACCGTCGGAGGATGCACTTCCGCCGTCTTTTTCGTTTTCTTGATATCCACCACGCCCCTCACGTGGTCGATGCTCACTACTTCGCCAAATTTCTCGTCGCCGAAATAAAGCTCCTTCTCCGCCCGCACGTTGCTGGCCTGCTGCGGCTCGAAAGAGTAGCGGTCCGTCGGCACTTGCTTCCCGCGCCCGACCTGTTCCACTCGCCCCACAAAATTCATCTTCGTCAGCCCGACTCGCTCGTCCAGCAAATCCTCGTCATTCATCTCCGCGTATCGATACCCGTCTTGCCAGGCGCGCTTGTCTTCCCGCCGGTGCCAGCTCAAAAGCTGCGCCAAAAGCCATTGCGCAGCTTGTTCTTCCGTTCGCGCGCTCGGGTCCACAGCGATCCCCGCCACCAGCCGTTCAGTCAGCGCCGCAGCCCGCTCCAGTTTTTCTTCCAGCTTCTCGGAAGGATCGCCGCTCTTCTCCGGCAGCCGGGAAACCTCGATTCCGCGGGCCACCAATTTCTCCCGCTCCGCCTCCAGCCAATCCCGCAATTTCCCCGTCGAAACGCAATCCTCCCCGTTATACCCCTCCATCGCCGTCCGAAACTTCTCCGGAATCTCCTCCTCCAGCCGCCCCAACTCCAGCCGATGCTCCACATACCGCATCGCCGCACGCGACACATCCAGCGGCGTAGCGCGCGTAAATCCGTAAAACGCCTCGATCTTTTTC